>CAZLLP010000029.1:0-49806 GCA_964560345.1 uncultured Gemmatimonadaceae bacterium | reverse complement strand
CGTGGTGCGAACGGTGATGAGGATCGACGAAATCGAGAAGACGGCGCCGATGAGGAAGGCGCCCACCGTGATGTACGGAATGCCGCGCCCATTCACCGCATCGCGGTTCATTCCCAGCAGCACCAGGATACTCGGCGTCAGGTACGAGAGCGTCTGCCCCAACCCGGTAAAGGCGCTCTGCGTGAGGAAGCCGATGGAGTGCTGCGACGCATCGAGCCGGTCGCTCACGAAGGCGCGGTACGGCTCCATGGTGATGTTGTTGGCCGCGTCGAGCACCCACAGCAACCCCGCCGCCATCCACAACGCCTGCGAGAAGGGCATGGCGAAGAGCGCCAACGAGCAGAGCACCGCACCAATGAGGAAATACGGCGTTCGCCGCCCGCGTGGACTGAGCGTCCGGTCGCTCATCGCCCCGACGATGGGCTGCACCAGGAGCCCGGTCATCGGGCCGGCGAGCCAGAGGAGCGGGAGCGAGGCTTCGTCGGCTCCCAAGTACTTGTAGATCGGGCTCATGTTCCCCTGCTGCAGCCCGAAGCTGTACTGGATGCCGAAGAATCCGACGTTCATGTTCACGATCTGCCAGAACGAGAGCCGCGGCCTGGCAATCGCGCGCGTTGCGGGGACATCCCCGATGGTCGATGGTGCTCCTGCCACCTGATTATCCTCCGTACGTCCTGTGAGACTGAGCCTGGTCGCTCCCGTCCTGAGAGAGCCGTGACTTTTCTTCCTTCACTGGATGCCGAGTCGGTCGCGCTGCTGCGCGACCTGTGCAGCCCGCATGGCATCCATGCGTCGCGATCGTCCACCGCGAATTACCGCGCCATCTTCGCGCGCGACGCGGTGATGGCCGGGATTGCCGGCCTCCTCCTGCGCGACGAGGTGATCACCGCCGGCCTGGTGCGCACGCTGGAGCACCTCCGCCAGTTGCAAGGACCGGAAGGACAGGTCGCGTCCAACTTCGAGATGCGCGACGCCGGCCCGCACGTGAGCTTCGGGACGCTGGCCCCGCGCATCGATGCCGCCACCTGGTACCTCGTGGGCGTGGCGCTTGCCGCGCGCGCCGGCGCCGTCGACGCCGCCGACTATCGCGAGTCGGTGCAGCGCGCCGTGCACTGCCTCAACGCGCTCGAGTACAACGGGCGCCACTTGGTCTACGTCCCCACCGGCGGCAACTGGGCCGACGAGTACATCTACGACGGCTACATCCTCTACGACCAGGTGCTGCGTGCCTGGGCGTTGCAGCTGTTGAGCGCGACGTACGGCGAGCCGGCGTGGGGCGACAAGGCGGACTTGATCGCCGAGACGATCTCCGAACGCTTCTTTGCCAGCGACAAGGCGGGGGCGCAGCACCCGATCGCCGCCTTCACCCCGGTGCATCGCCACGAGATGTTCGACCTCGCGGCCTGCGCCCTGCTCGCCGTGTCGGGGCTCGCCCCGCAACGCGCTCGTCAGGCACTCGACTGGATCGACCACGCCTTCCTGCAGCAGGAGGCACTCCCGCCGGTCTTTCACCCGGTGATCGAGGAGGGCGATCCCGATTGGCCCGCGCTCCGACGCTATCACCTGCACGCCTTCCGCAATGCCCCCTACGAATACCACAACGGGGGCATCTGGCCCATCTGGCTCGGCTGGCTGGCGCTCGGCCAGGTGCAAGCGGGATGTCACGAGCACCTGCCGCGGCTGCGGCGCGTGCTACTGCGCGCGCTCGGCGACAATCCGGCCTTCGACTTCGAGGAGTTCCTGCACGGCCGCACCGGTGCGGCTGGCGGAACGCCGCACATGGCGTACACCGCCACCGGGCTCCTCTTCCTCAGGCTCGCGGGCTCCAACGCCCAGCTCGAGCTCTTCGCGTCACCTGCCGCACCCCCTGCCGCCCCATGAGCAACGCCGATCGCTACAACCTCTCGCCCGACTCGCTCGAGCGCGCCCGTCGTATCATCGAGATCCTGCGCAGCGATTTCTGGCTCGGCGGCGGTGCCCGACTGGTCGTCGGCGTCGCCGGTGAATCGGGGAGCGGCAAGTCGGTCGCGGCCAGCTCGCTGGCCCAGGAGCTGACCAACGCCGGCTATCGCGCCAACGTCCTCCATCAGGACGACTACTTCGTGCGCCCGCCGCGCACCAACCACGACTTCCGCCTGCTCGACATCGACGCCAACGTCGGCCCGCAGGAAGTGCAGCTCGACCTCATCGCCGACCACATCGACGCCTTCCGATTGGGACGCGTGGTCGAGGGGCCGCTGGTGGACTACCCCGGCAACCAGTTCATCTCGCAGACGCTCGACTTCAGCAAGAGCGACGTGCTGGTGGTGGAAGGGACCTACGTCTTGCAGCTCTCGGACCTCGACGTGCGCATCTTCTGCTCGGCCACGCACGAACAGACGCGTGAGCGTCGCAAGGAGCGGGCGCGCGACGTCGACGACCCGATCATCGACCGGATCCTCGACCTCGAGCACCGCCTCATCGCCCCTCAAGGCGACGGCGCCGACCTGGTGATCGACGCCGACCTCACGCTGCACCGTTGCGCCTGACGACACGCGGGAGCTAGTGCTCCAACCCGAGTTTGCGCTCCCGCTCCTCTGTCTCACGCCCCTCGGCGTCGTCCGTCGCCTCACGCGACGTCCCCCCCGTCCCTCGCCGCCCCGCCGCGGCGGCGAGGGCGAGGAAGAGGATCCCGAACACCAGCATCACCACTCCCCACAGGAGGTTGATGTTCAGGTTTCCCGACGGCGCATACAACTGCGTGTTGCCGCGCGTGGCAAGTCCGTAGCCGGCCAGGATCACGCCGAGCACCGTGAAGAGCCCGCCGATCGGATACCTGAGGTCCATTGCCGCTGCACCACTCATATGGAATCTCCGGTCGGCGTTAGAAGAAGATGACGTTGAGGACGGCGGTCATCAGCAGCACCGCAATCGCGAACGTGGACGGCTTCTGAATCCAGGTGAGGTGCCCTTCCTTGGGCTTGGGCGTGAGCGAGTAGACCAGCCCCTTGAGCTCCTCGTCCGGTCGCGGCCGCGTGATCATCGACACGACGATCGTGACGACGAGGCAGGTCGTGAACGACGCGATCGCCGTCCAGAACGTCTGCGCCATTTCGCTCGGGTACGTCAGGAACGTCCCGAAGTAGCCCCCCTTGATTCCCGGGACGGCGCCACGCGCCAGCGAGATGCCGTGGTGCACCACCGCGCCTAACGTCCCCATCACCAGCCCGGTGAAGGCGCCGTGCCCCGTGCTCCGCTTCCAGAACATCCCCAGCGCAAACGTCGCGAACAGCGGGGCGTTCACGAAGGCAAAGACGAGCTGCAGGAACTCCATGATGTTGTTGAACGCCCCCGCCGCGTACGCCGCCGCCACCGAGAGCAGGATCCCGCCCACCGTCGCTACCCGCCCCATCCACAGGTAGTGCTCGTCGCTCGCCCCCTTCTTGATGTGCGACTGGTAGATGTCGTACGTCCACACCGTGTTGAAGGCGGTCACGTTTCCAGCCATCCCCGACATGAACGAGGCGATGAGCGCGGTGAGTCCCAGCCCCAGCATCCCCGTGGGGAAGAGCGTGATGAGCATCATCGGCGTCGCCAGGTCGTAGTCGAGCACCGTGCGCCCGGTGGCGTCGATCATCGCCGCGCCGTTGGCCGCCAGCTTGGCCGGGATGATCCCCTGGCCGATGCCGCCAACCGCCGTGGCCCCTTCACCGCCGCCTAACACGAGGGCGATCATCCCGGGTAGGATGACGAGGAACGGGAAGAACATCTTGGGGACCGCCGCGATGAGCGGGGTACGCCGCGCCGCTGTCATCGAGTCGGCGGCCATCGCGCGCTGCACCACGAGGAAGTCGGTGCACCAGTAGCCGAACGAGAGGACGAAGCCGAGCCCCATCAGGAGCCCGAATGCCTCGACCCCGATCGAGTTGGTCGCCGGATCCCCCATCCCCTGCCAGGCATGCGTGTATGACGTGGGAGTCATCTGCGCGTTGATCGCCGCCTGCGTGAGGCGATGCTTCAGCATCTCCCACCCCCCCACCGACCGCAGCCCGAGGAAGACGAGCGGTGCGAAGCCAAAGACGATCATGAAGAACTGCAGCACCTCGTTGTAGATCGCGCTCGTCAGGCCGCCTAACAACACGTACGCCAGCACGATCCCCGCCGAGATCAGGACGCTGGTGTCGAAGTCCCAGCCGAGCAGGAGGTTGAGCAGCTTCCCCATCGCGTACATCGAGACGCCTGACGAGAAGACGGTCATCGCCGCGAACGAGATGGCGTTGTACGTGCGCGTCTTCTCGTCGAACCGCAGCTTGAGGTACTCGGGGACCGACCGGGCGCGCGAGCCGTAATAGAACGGCATCATGAACAGCCCGACGAAGACCATCGCCGGGATGGCCCCCACCCAGTAGAAGTGCGCGGTGGCAATTCCGTATTTGGCCCCCGACGCCCCCATCCCGATCACTTCCTGCGCCCCCAGGTTGGCCGAGAGGAAGGCGAGCCCGGTGACCCACGGCGGGAGCGAACGGCCGGAGAGGAAGAAGTCGGTCGATGTGCGCATCATGCGCCGCAGTGCCCAGCCAATGCCGAGCACCACGGCGAAATAGATCGCCATCACCACGTAGTCGAGCGTCGTCAGTTGCGTGACTGGCATCGAAGCCTCGAGCGAGGGGAGCGGAGGGTCGAAGGAGGGGGAAGGAGGAACGATCGAACGATCGAACCGCGCGACGGGTGCCTAACGGCGTGTCAGGGCGAGCCCGCCGGCGTGAAACGCGAGCGCAAGAGGAGCAGCGTGTCGTTGTTGCGCGCCACGGCAACGGAGGCGCGGCCATTGGCCCCGCGTACCGCCTTGAGGTCACGCACCTCGCCATCCACGGCCACACCGCTCACCGCCATGTCGACGGCGGAGAAGGTGCCGTCGCCCGCACCGTGGAGGAAGAGGCCATAGCCAGCGTCGTACCGGCCGTAGACGGGGGTCACCCCGTAGAAATTCCCGCCCAGGAGCAGGTCCACCTTGCCGTCGCCGTCAAAGTCGCGCGCCAGCGACGCATACACCGGAAAGAACTGCGCCTCCGCCGGAAGCGGCGTGAGCGCGAACCCCTTCCCCGTCGCGAGCGCGACCGCGGACGCGAACGTTCGCGCCTCCAGCACCTTGGCCTTCGACAGCTCCTGCGCCGGGAGGATCTCCTCGAGCGTTGCCGCACCAAATGACTTGTACGACGGATACTTCTGCCGCAGCGGCGGCATGAGCTTCACCAGGTCGTCGCGCCCCACCACGGGATAGCTGGTCCCGTGCTTGTAGAAGGTGAGGATCTGCTTGAGCGAGCCGGTCTTGAAGAAATCGCCCACGTAGAGCCGTGCCGGCTCCTTGGGCGACGCGTGCACGTACGAGTTGAGGCCGAGGTTGCCGAGGATGAGGTCGGGGCGCTTGTCGTCGTTGAGGTCGGCGATGGAGACGCTGTTCCACCACCCCTCGCTCCCGCCCAACCCTGCATCGGCTGTGCGATCGACAAAGCGCCCGTTTTCCTGGTGAAAGACACGTACCGGCATCCACTCCCCCGCCACCACCAGGTCGAGCTTTCCATCGCCGTCGTAGTCGATCCATCCGCCTGACGAGATCATCCCTGCTTCGGCCAGCCCAGCGCCCAACTCGTCCGTCGCGTCACGGAATGTCCCGTGGCCGTCGTTGACCAGGAGATGACTGCGCGGGGTGATTCCGTACTCGCGTGACACCACGCGCGACCCCACAAACAGGTCGACGTCGCCATCGCCGTCAAAGTCGCCGGGGAGGACACAGGACCCGTTCTCGTGGAACGGCGGGAGCGCCTTCGTATTGCGGGTGAACGTTCCGTGCCCGTCGTTGATGTACAGCCGGTCGTCGAGCTGCTCGGCGTCACCCCAGAATTCGTTGCCGGCGCTGACCACGTAGAGGTCCTGGTCGCCGTCGCCGTCGGCATCAAAGAAGGCGGCGTCCACGTCCTCGGGGATCGAGTCAGCGGCAATCGCCGGTTGGGGCGACGGGCGGAACGTCCCGTCCCGCTGCTGCACGAGGAGCGTCCCCGCCTGCCACTTGGCGCCGCCGACGTAGAGGTCGTCGAGCCCATCACC
This sequence comes from uncultured Gemmatimonadaceae bacterium, assembly GCA_964560345.1. GTDB lineage: Bacteria > Gemmatimonadota > Gemmatimonadetes > Gemmatimonadales > Gemmatimonadaceae > SCN-70-22. Next base: position 43,722 of record CAZLLP010000029.1, on the reverse strand, counting down.
GTTGACGTCGCCGCTGGCCAGCGCCGGCCCTTCGGTCGACAGGCGCTGCGGCATCAGCGGTTCGCGGTTGTAGTCCAGGAAGTCGTTCTCGAGGTGGCGAACGGGCGTTCCCAGTTCGCCGGAGACGTCGGCAAAGAGCGGCGCGGCCACCGGAGCCGCAGGGCTCCACCGCAGCGTCGCGTCCTGCTGCCTGAGCGTGATCGCGCGGTTGAGCGGGAGCGGCGTGATCACCTGCATGCGCCGGTCGGGCCAGACCACCACCAGCGAGTCGCCCTGCTTGGCGTCCCCAAAACCGAAGTGCAGGCGCGGGTCGACCGAGGAGAGGAATCCGCGCGTCGGCATCTGCTCGAGCGTCTGCGTGGTGCCGCCGGCCGTCGCCATCACTCGTGCTCCGATGCCCGCGGTGTTCTTCCCATCACCGCGCAGCGTCACCGACAACCAGGCGTGGGTGGTGCGCTCGCGCACGCGGCTGCGGTAGATGGACGCGGGCGCCGCGACATTGTTGATCACCAGGTCGAGCGCCCCGTCGTTGTCGAGGTCCGCATACGCCGCGCCGTTCGAGAATCCAGGCTGCGCCAACCCCCAACGCTCGGCAACATCGGCAAATCGGTAGTTCCCTTCGTTGCGGAACAGGTAGTTGGCCAACGCGATGCGCGGCATGCTGTCCAGCAGGGCGAGGTTCTCCTTCGTCACGCCGTTGGCCAGCGACGACTGCATCGCCTGGTTGCCGACGTAGTTGATGTAGTCCAGGTCGTTGGGACGGCGGTAGATCCCGTTGGTGATGAACAGGTCCTTGCGCCCGTCGTCATCGAGGTCGGCAAAGAGCGCCGACCAGCTCCAGTCGGTCGCCTGCACGCCGGCCTGATAGCCGATCTCCGAAAAGCGCCCGCCGCCGCGGTTCAGCTGCAACGTGTTGCGGGCGTACTGCGGCCAGTAGCCGGCACGCACACGCAGGTCAAAGAGGTTGAACCCTTCGCTCGACGCCGACGTCTTGAGCACGTCCTCGCGCTCGGGGAGCATGTCGAGCACCGCAAGGTCTGGGCGCCCATCGTTGTCGATGTCGGCCGCATCGACCCCCATCGAGAATCGCGAGGTGTGCTTGGTGGCGCGTGCGATGGACTCGGTAAACGTGCCGTTGCAGTTGTTGAGGTAGAGGTAGTCGTTTTCCTGAAAGTCGTTGGCGATGTACAGGTCGGGGCAGCCGTCGACGTTCACGTCGCTCGCCACCACGCCAAGGCCGTAGCCTTCCACCCCGCCGTAGATCCCGGCCGCCTCGCTCACGTCGGTGAAATGTCCACCGTCATTGCGAAAGAGTCGGTCGCCCGCCGTGGGATGCCGCACCTTGCGCAGCGCCGGCGAGCCCACGGCGCGCTCGGTGTGCGTCGAGTGATTGAGGAGGTACATGTCCAGGTCGCCGTCCAGGTCGTAGTCGAAGAAGGCGGCCTGCGTCGAGTATCCCACGTGCTCCAGCCCAAACTCCCGCGTGCGGTCGGTGAACGTGGCGCGGCCATCGTTCACGTACAGCACGTTGTGCCCATGCATGCCGAGATAACTGACCGCGGAGACGTAGAGATCGAGGTCGCCGTCACCGTCCACGTCGGCCATTGTCACCCCGGTCTTCCATCCTTCGGGGCCACGGACTCCCGCCTTCTCGGTCACGTCGTCGAAGCGAAAGCCCCCCTTGTTGAGGTAGAGGCGATTGGACTCGAGGTTGGACGAAAAGTAGAGGTCGGGGAGCGAGTCGCCGTTGACGTCGCCCACCGCGACGCCTCCCCCGTTGTAGTAGTACAGGTAGTTGAGGATGTTGAAGTCGGGGGCCTCGGGGAGCGTGTTGGCAAAGCGCACCCCGGTGGCCTCGGGGGTGAGCAGTTCGAACAGCGGCGACTCGGCCGGCGCCCCCTTGTCGCACCCCAACGCCCCCAGCGCGCCGGCGGCAAACGCCGCCGCGATGGCGTATCTCCGCCGCCTCCGCGTGCCGTTCATGGCGCGACCACTGCGCATCCGTCCCGAACGTCGACCATGCCTAACGCGCGGCCCGGATGCGGATCGCCTGTCCCCCCCCGGGGGCGAGCACCATGCGCAGCGTCGTCGCCGCGCTCACCGGACGCCGGGCGATCGCGACCGGGAGGGGGTTGTCACGCCAGTGCGCCCCCGGTCCATCGGCGTACACCTCGGCCAAGTAGCGTTTGCCGGCACCGAGAAAGGCGAGCGGGAGGTCGAACGTGCGCCCCTCCTCGTCGGTGATCCCGCCAACGAACCACTCGTCCTTCCCCTTCGCCTTGCGAGCCACCACGACGTAATCGCCGATCTTGCCTGCGAGGACACGCGTCGTATCCCAATCGACCGCCACATCGCGGATGAACTGGAACGGTGCCTTCCCCTCGTAGTTCTCCGGGAGATCGGCCGCCATCTGCAACGGCGAGTACAGCACGACGTACAGGGCGAGTTGCTTGGCGAGCGTGGTGCGCGGTCGTGGTTGCTCCGGCGTGCGCGGCGTCCCCGTGCTGGCGAGAAAGAGGTCGAAGATGCCGGGTGTGAAATCCATCGGACCCGAGAGCAATCGCGTGAAGAAAAGGATGGTCTCGTGTTCCGGTGGATTGCCACCTTCCCCGCCCCACGCATTGTACTCCTGCCCACGCGCCCCTTCCCGCGTCATCATGTTCGGGTAGGTGCGACGCTCGCCGGTGTCCTTGATGGGCTCGTGCGCATCAATCGTGATCCCGTACTTCGCCGCCGTTTCCACCACTCGCCGGAAGTGGCGCACCATGACCTGCGAGTGATGGGCATCGCCGGCTCGTGTCTTGTCGCCCACGTAGCCCGTCTTGACCGCGGTGATGCCGAGCGATTGGTAGAGGGCGAAGGCGCTGTCGAGTTGGCGTTCGTAGTTCGCAACGCCCATCCCCGTCTCGTTATGCCCGATCAGCACGACGCCTTTCGACCGGGCGTACGCCGCCAGCCCCTTCAGGTCGTAATCGGGATACGGCTGGGTGAAGGAGAACTTGTCGCCGTTCTCGATCCAGTTGCCGTCCCACCCGACGTTCCACCCTTCCACCAGGGTTCCACCAAGCGCGTTGGCCGCGGCAAAATCGATGTAACGCTTCGTGTTCGCCGTCGTGGCGCCGTGCTTCGCCCCCGACTCCCATGACCACGTCCCGAGGTGCATCCCCCACCAGATGCCGTTGTACTTCATCGGCCTGATGTAGCTGGTATTGGTGATGACGCTCGGCGGATTCAGGTTGAGCCCAAGCACGGACGGGACGAGATCGGCGGCGCGGTCGGCCAACTGGATGGTGCGCCACGGCGTGTTGAAGGGGGTGCGCGCGGTGACGGCGCTGCCATCGGCCATTGGCGCCAACACCGCGTGCAGCGTGCGATCCTGTTCCTTGTTGGCACGCAGATTCATCGCGGCATAGTCGACGAGGTTGGCCTCGTGGATCACCACGTGCGTCCCGTCCTTGGTCTCCATCGTCAGCGGCGTGTGCACGGTGTCCAGCGTACTCACCGGCGACGCGCGATAGAGGTACTCGTAGCGATTGAAGCGGAACGATGGAATCCACCACGCGCGCGCGTCGTCGGCCATGGAAAACTCGGTGAGTTCCTCCACAATGGTGAAGTCGCGCAGCGCCGCCTGGTCGGGGAATTCGTAGCGGAAGCCGACGCCGTCATCGAAGGCGCGGAACGCGACGACGAAGCGGCGCCCCGGCGGCTGTGTCTCCTCGACCGCCACCTTCAGCTCGTTGTGGTGATCGCGCACGCGCGTCACCTCGCCCCACGGCTGCGTCCACGTCTCGTCGTGCGCGGCGTTCGACGAGCCGGTGATGCGCAGTCCGTCCCTGAGCGACGGCGCGCCGCGGAAGGTGAAGCCCAGGCGCGAGGGGAGGACGATCGGGCGTCCCTTGCGCGCCACGGTGTAGAAGAGCCCTCCGTCGCGCACGAGGACCGTCACCTCGTTGCGCCCGTCGGGGGAGGCGAGGCGGAGCGCTCCAGTCGTCGCGGTCCCTTGCGTCGCGGCCATCGTCGGCAGCATGACGCCCGCGAGTGCGATCCATGTGCACGTCCGCACGGCGAGCGCCGAGATTGAGCGAGCGCCGAGATCGAGCGAGTCGACCGCGCCCCAGTCGGGCGCTCGAAACAGCCAGCGAGTCATGTTGGCCCTGCCTGCGGCGCTGAACGTGAAACAGGGTGAGGATCGGCTCCTTTCCCTGGCCTGCGATGCCTAACGACCCTGGACTGCCGCGACGACGGCCCCGCTGGGACGCGTGCGAATGCGCTCGACCACCAGCGCGCCGACCCGCTTCCCCTGCGCGCTCCCCTGCTCGATCGCGCGGCGGTAGTGAATGCCGCCGTACAGGCGGCTGATCGCCGCCTCGTCCGCCGCTTCCTTGAACGACTTGAAGCTGCGGATCGGGAGCCCGTACTCCATCTCGGTCGAGTCGGTGAAGGCGAAGTTGTCGCCAAACACATCGGTGAGCACCGTCGCCGCCGCGTTGGAAATGACGCTGTGCCCGCTGGTGTACTCGGGGAACGGCGGCGTCTGCAGCATCGGCTCCCACTTCTCGTCGATGTAGCGATTGATGTACGTCTCGGGGCGAATCAAGCTGCTGCGGTACTTCTCGTCCCACGACGAGATGAAGCCGTCGGCGAGCGCGATCGCCGTGCGCGCGTACGCGTCCGCGGTTCTCAACGGATCGGCGCCGGCCTTGCGCGCCGCGATCCCGATGATCCCCATCCAGTGCCCGCCCGGCGTGATCTTCTTGGTGGCGAACATCGTGTGCCCCTGCACGTGCATCACGTACGGGTTGCAGTCCCAGAAGGCGAGGATCTCCTTCTGTTCGTCGGTAAGTTTCGCCTTCACCTCGTAGACTTCGCGCGCTTCCTTCATGAACGGCGACGATGCCGCGGAGTCGAACGGGAGCGGCGGCTCGGGACGGAACTGCGACCCGGTGTCCATCACGAACGGACGCAGCTCGCCCCAGTGCGGTTCGATCGCATCCATGTAGGCCGGCGGCGTGGGAATCCAGCGATCGCGCGACTGCGTGACGGAGTACTTGGGCCATCCGCGCGACTGCTTGAAGCGATCTTCCCCCGCCCAGGCCAACACGTGCTTGGCCACGCTGTCCCCGTACGCAATCGAGGCGCGGTACACCTCGGCGGGGAGACGCGCTTCGTAGCGCTTGTCCATCGCGATGCGCAGTGAGTCCATGCGCGCGCGCGAGAAGGTGAGCGCCTGCCCCACCGTCATGAAGGCGTGCACCCCCGCCAGCGGCAACGAGAGCTGTGCCACCGAGGCCGGCGCCGGCACCGGCTTGAGTCCGTTCACCTGCCCCGCCAGCGTGCGATACGTCGTGTCCCCCTGTCGCAACGTCTCGTAGGCGGCCACGCTCGCATACGCATACACGCGACTCGCCTGCGGCGGCGAGAAGATGTCGTAGATGATGACGTTCGAAAGCTGGTGCACCGCATCATGCAGCAGGTCGACGTCAGACACCGCGGCCGGCGGAGGTGTGTCGACCTTGCGCGAGCAGGCGGCCGCGCCGATCGCCGTCGAGACCATCGCGGCGATGACCAACACCGAAGAGCGAACCTTCTCCATCGTCAGTTCCTCGAACCGTTGTTCGCGGCGAGCTGCCGCGGTTGCGGGCGGAAGACGAGCGGCCGGTCGTTGTTGCGTGCGACCACGATCACCTCGCCGCTGCGCGTCCGCACGCGCTGCACGTCACGTGACTGTCCAGGGACCACGAAGCCGCTGAGCGCAGGCGCCAGCGCCGTGAATCCCCCCTTGCCATCGCCGCGAAGCACCAATCCGCGGCTCTCGCTCGCGCGGCCGATCTCGGGCTTGAAGCCGTCAAAGTTGCCCGCCACCAGCAGGTCGAGCGCGCCGTCGCCGTCCACATCGCGCGGCAGGAGCGCATACACCGGTGCGAGCTGCGCCTCGTCAGGCAGCGGGACGAGCGTGAAGCTCCCGTTCCCCTCGTTACGCAGGAGGGCGCTGGCAAACGTCTGCACGGAGCGTTCGATCGCCCCGGCGCGGTCCTTCGGCGGAAAAATGTCCTCGATGCTGGCCTTCGCGTAGTCCTCGTAGTTGAGGTAGCGCGCCTTGAGCGGCGGGATGGCCTTGATGAGGTCATCGCGCAGCACGATGGGATAGCGCTTCCCCTGCGCATAGCACGCCACCACCTGCTCGGCGAAGCCGTTGCCGTCAAAGTCCTTCACCAGCATCGTCGCCGGCTCCGCCGCGCTCGCCCGCAGTCGCGTGTTGAGGCCGAGGTTGCCGACCACGAAGTCCATGCGACCGTCGCCGTTGAAGTCGCCGGCCACGATCCGGTTCCACCATCCCCCGCTCTGCTCCAGCCCCTTGGCGGCCATCGGCGAGAGGCGACCCCCCCCGGCGTTGCGGAAGATCGTGATCGGCATCCACTCCCCCCCCACCACCAGGTCTGGGCGCCGGTCGCCATCCACGTCCTGCCACAACGCGTCGGTCACCATCCCCACGCGTTGCAGCTCCGGCGCCATCTGCGCCGTCACATCCGTGAACTTGCCGCGCCCATCGTTGCGCAGCAGCGCGCTTGGCGGCGTCTCGCCGTACTTCCACGGTACCACGCGTCCGCCCACGAACAGGTCGATGTCGCCATCGCCGTCGTAGTCGCCGGCCACCGGGCGCGAGCCCGACGCAAACTCGACAGGAACGCCGTCGGCGCTGCGTGTGAAGGTGCCGCGACCATCGTTGAGGTACAGGCGATCCTGCAACGCCGGCGCCATGTCGGAGTACTCGCTGCCGCCGCTCACGACAAAGAGATCCTTGTCGCCGTCGCCATCGGCATCGAAAAAGGTCGCGCCCACATCCTCGGCGATCGCGTCAGCCGCAAAGGCCGCCGCGTTGGCCGGGGCAAAGCGTCCGTCCCCCTGTTGGATCAGGAGTGCCCCCGCCTGCTCCTTGGCGCCGCCGAGGTACACGTCATCGAGCCCGTCGCCATTGACGTCGCCCACGGCGAGCGCGGGTCCCTCGGTCGAGAGCATCTTGGGAATCAGCCGCTCGCGGTCGAAGTCGACGAAGTCGTTCTCGCGATGCGTGAAGGGGAGTCCGTCGACCGTCGCCACCGGGGCGAACAGCGTCCCGCCAGCCGCAACGGGAGCCACCGCTGCCGCCGGGGGCGCAGCGGGCGCCGCCGCGGCCGACGACTGCGCGATCACCAGGCGCTGCGCTGCCGCCACCGGTCCCTGCTCGCTGCGGCGTCCGTCGGGCCACTCCACCAGCACGCGCGACACGGTGTCGCGTGCACCGAGCCCGAAGGTGAGCACGTAGTCGACCGACGACTGGAAGCCGCGCGCCGGGTTGAGCTCCTGCACCAGCGTGTCGCTCCCGGCCACCACGCTCACCCGCGCCCCGATCGCGAAGCGGTTCTTCCCCTCGCCCTCCAGGCGCACCTGCAGCGAGCGGTTGGCCTTCTCGACCGCGTGCACGTTGTTGCGATAGACGAACGCCTCGGCGTTCACGTTGTTCACGATCAGGTCGAGAGCCCCGTCGCCATCGAGGTCACCATACGCCGCGCCGCTCGAGAACGACGGCGCATCGAGCCCCCACGCCTTGGCCTCATTGGCAAACGACAGCTTGCCACGATTGTGGAAGGCATAGTTCGAGATGGGCGTCGACTTCATGGCCTCGATGAGCTTGATGAAGTCCACGTCGCCGTTCTTCTTCATCGCCCCTTCCATCGTCGACTGGTTGGCGAGGAAGGCGATGTAGTCCTGCGACGTGACGTCCTTCACCAGCCCGTTGGTGACGAAGATGTCCTTGCGGCCATCGAGGTCGAGGTCGGCCAGGAGGGCACTCCAGCTCCAGTCGGTGCGCGCCACCCCCGCCATCTGGCCCACGTCCGTGAACGTCCCGTCCGTGTTGTTGCGCTGCAGCATGTTGCGCATGAACTGGTAGTGGTACCCGTTCATGACCTTGGTCTGGTACACGTCCCACCCCTCGAACGACGCCATCGTGCGCAGGCGGTACTCGTCCTCGGGGAGCATGTCGGTGGTGTAGATGTCCGACCAGCCGTCGTTGTCGACGTCGGCCATGTCCATCCCCATCGAGAAGTAGCTGTCGGCCGCTAGTGCCTTGTCGAGCTGCTCGGCAAACGTGCCGTCGTGCTTGTTGATGTAGAGGTAGTCGCGCTCGAAGAAGTCGTTGGAGACGTAGACATCGGGCCACCCGTCGCGATTGACGTCGGCAACCCCGAGCCCGAGCCCGAAGCCGATCTCGCTCCCGAAGATCCCCGCCTTCGCGCTCACGTCGACAAACTTGCCATCGTCGTTGCGATAGAGCTTGTGCCCGCCGTAGGCATCGCGCTCGTTGCGCGTGTTGCGCTGCCCGAACGAACTCACGGGGCGCGGCGAGTTGTTGATGAGGAAGAGATCGAGGTCGCCGTCGCGATCGTAGTCCAGGAAGGCGGCGTGCGTCGTGTAGCCTTCATCGGCCACACCGTAGGCCTCCCCCTCCTCCTTGAACGTGGGGACGCTGTCGCCCCTCGCGCCCTGGTTGATCCACAGGGTGTTGCGGCGCTTGGAGGGTTCGACCTGCCCGGCATGCGAGAGGTAGATGTCGAGCTTCCCGTCGGCGTTGACATCGGCGAGCGTGACGCCGGTGGTCCATGCGCGCTTGGGGTCGAGCCCTGCCGCCGCGGTCACGTCGCGAAACCGGAACTTCCCCTCGTTCAGGTAGAGCGTGGGCCCTCCCTGATTGGCCGTGAGGATGACCTCGGGGAGTCCGTCCCCCGTGAGGTCGCCGATCGCTACGCCACCGCCGTTGTAGAAGTTGCGGTAGATGAAGACGTTGACGTCGCCCGACTCCGTGAGGGTGTTGGAGAAGCGAACGCCGGTATACGACGAGGGGAGCTGCGAGAAGAGCTTCCCGTCCGGGGGCGGGGCGGCGGCGTTGCGGTCATAGCCGGCGGCCGCCTCGGGGGCGCGAGAACATCCGTGCGCTCCCGCCGCGGCGAGGACGACCCACGCCAGCGCGAACGGCCGTCGGGGCAACGATCCCCTGCGCATCCCCTGCATTGTCAGGTCCACTGTAGAAAGAAAGTCGGCGCGCTGAGGGTTCTTTTTGCGCGCGAGAACCCCCGGGTGCGCCATAGCCTGCCCCCGTGTGGGAGCAGGCTATGGCGGCCCTGCGGAGCGTTAGGTGTCGCGATCCTGCGTGGAACTTAGTAGCCCGCGTTCTGCGTGAGGAGCGGGTTGTTCTGGATCTGCACGATCGGGATCGGCATCAGGATGCGATAGCCGGCCGACTGGGTCTTGAACTGACGCGCATCGGTGTAGCCACCCAGGCGAATCATGTCCTGGCGACGCTTGGCTTCGCCGGCGAACTCGAACAGGCGCTCGTCGAGGATCGCCTGACGCGAGAGCGTCGTGAGGGGCTTGGGCGGCGTGAAGACGCGGGCGCGGAGCTGGTTGATGATCGCCAGCGCAGCCGCCTGGTTGCCCTGCTCGAACAGCGCTTCGGCCTTGATCATGTACATCTCGGCCAGACGGAAGTACGGGAACTTGTGCGGGTGCGAGTCACCGTTCGGCGCCGTGACGAACGGCGGGAACTTGTTGATACGCGGCCCTTCAGCTTCGGTCGCGTTCGTGATGTCGTTGATCGTCTCGGTGAAGACGAGCGGGTTGCCCGCGCGATCGTTCACGTTGGCGCCGGTCACGAAGCTCTTCTGCTGCCCGACGAGCCAGATGTTGCGGCGCTGGTCGGCCGGATCGTACTTGCGGTACGTCTCGGCGATCGTCGCGAAGCCGTTCCACGGGCCGCCACCCACGCCGTGCTGGGCGTAGTGCAGCGGGCGCTGCGGCAGCGAGTTGCCGATGCCCGGCGGGTTGTTCGTGTTGTTGATGACGAAGATGAGCTCAGGCGAGCTGGCGTTGTCCGGATTGAAGTTGGACTGCCAGTTGGTCGCCAGGCTGTAGACGCCCGAGTTGATGACGGCGTCGGCGTACTGGATCGCTTCGGCATAACGCGCCGGGGCAGGCGTCAGGCCCGAGGCCGTGACCGTTCCCTGGAAGACGCGGGCGTTGAGGTACATGTTCGCCAGGATTGCATTGGCGACATGCTTGTTCACGCGGCCGTAGGCCAGCGGACGATCGGGGAGCGCCGGGATCGCGGCCTTGAGCTCGGTCTCGATGAACTTGAAGACTTCGTCACGCGTGTTACGCGCGGTCGGCTTCACCTCGGTCGTCGTCACGATCGGAACGCCGCCGAACATGTCCATGAGCACGTAGTAGAACCAGGCACGCAGCACGCGAAGCTCGCCGAGGTTGGCGGCCTTCGTGGCGCTGGTGCTCTTCTCGACCACGTCGATCATCAGGTTCGCCTTGGCCACGCCGGCGAACATGTTGTTCCACAGGCCGTTCATGTCGTCGAGCGCGGAGCCCGCGTGGGGCGTCCCCGCCTGCTTGTAGCTCTCGATCCGGCGGCCGTTGTCGAACCAGTCGCTGCCGGGCGTCGGGACGATCTGCTCGTCCGTCGTGATTTCAGAGAGGTTGTAGTACGCCCACTGCGTTTGGCGCAGCTGCGCGTAGACCGACGCCGCCCCGGCGAGAATCTCGGGGTCCGTCTTGAAGGCGTTTTCCGGAGTCAACGCGTCGAGCGGCGTCTCCGTGAGGTCCGTGCAGCCTGCCACCGCACTCAGCATGCCCGCGAGCACCACGGCGCCGAGCCGCGAGCGGCGGAGAGAGAGCGAAGAAAAGATCGGCATATGAGTCGAGGTTACCTGATCACTGTTGATTACGAATGAATCGGGGACAGTCCTCGGTGGCGCGCCGCGAACGACGCGCCACCGACGTCGGTCTTAGAACTGAATGCGGATGCCGGACGTGAAGGTCCGGGCACGCGGGTAGATCAGGTAGTCGATGCCGCGGTCGGTGCCGAAGCCCGAGTACACTTCCGGGTCGTAGCCCGAGTACGGCGTGAACAGGAGCAGGTTGTCGCCCGAGACATAGATGCGCGTGTCGCGCTGCGACAGCCCCGGGAGGCGGAACGTGTAGCCCACCGTCAGGTTCTGGAGGCGGAGGAACGAACCGTCCTCGATCCAGCGCGACGAGTAGATGGCCGGCTGGCCGAGCGCGTCCTTCGCACCCAGGGCCGACTTCAGGAAGTTGCGGCTCTGGTTCACGTTCGACGTGGTGCCGTAGACGAGCGCGGTGTTGTTGAACACGTCGCGGCCCATCTCGGCCCGCCACAGCCAGCTGGCGTCAAAGCGACGCCACGTGCCGTTGCTGCGAATACCCAGGCTGAACGCCGGGTTGGCGTTGCCGATGATGACTTCGTCGTCACCGCCCGGCGACGTCGTGGTCCCGTTGCGCGTGCGCCCGGTCTCCTTGCCCGTCGCGTCGCGCGTGACGGTGTACTTGTTGAAGAGCTGCTCGCCCTTGTCGTTGTAGCCGGCGAACTCGGCGCCCCAGAAGGTGCCGATCGGCTGGCCAGGGATAAGGCGCTGGGCGTTCTTGCCCGACTGCCCCTGCCCGTTGACTGAGGCGGTGGTGATGAACTGGCGGTTGAGCCCCAGCTCGTCGACCTGGTTGCGCTCGACCGAGAGGACGAGCCCGGAGGTCAGCGACGAGTTCGAGTTGCTGAAGAGCTGCGCGTCGAGCGACGCTTCAAAGCCGCTCGTGCTCAGGCTTCCGACGTTCTCGAGGCGCGTCGAGACGACGGCCGGCTGCGCGACAGGAACGTCGAACAGGAGGTCCTTCGTCTTCTTCTTGTAGAACTCGAGCGTACCGGTGAACTGGTTGTCCTTGAAGCCGTAGTCGAGGCCGACGTTGATCTGCTGCGACGTCTCCCACTTGAGGTCGGGGTTGGCGACCTGCGAAGCGGCGAAGCCCGTGATGACCGAGCCACCAAACGGATAGCGCGCGTCGTTGTTGGTGCGGAGGAGGAGCTGCGTGCCGTACGGACGCACCGCCTGGTTCCCCTGCAGGCCGTAGCCGACGCGGAGGTTCAGGTTCGAGAACATGCCATCCTTCAGGAACTCTTCCTCGCTCAGGCGCCACGAGGCCGAGACGGCCGGGAAGACCGCCCACTTGTTCCCCTCGGCAAGGCGCGACGAGCCGTCGTTACGCAGCACGCCGGTGATGAAGTAGCGGTTCTTGAAGCCGTAGTTCACGCGAGCAAAGAACGACGCCAGCTTGGACTGCTCGATGTAGGAGATCGGAGCCGGCGATCCTTCGCTCGTGCCGGCGCCCAGGTTGTTCCACTGGAAGGCGTCGGTGAGGAAGCCGCGCATTTCCGCTTCGAAACCGCGGTTGTCGAAGCGCGTGAACTCGTAGCCGCCGAGGACTTCGAGTTCGTTGTTGGTGCCAAAGTCAGGCGCCCAGGTGAGCAGCGACTGGAAGTTCAGGTTCGACAGCGAGCGCTCTGCCTGACGAGCGCGCCCGTTGGTCGACGCGCCCACCGGGCTGGTGAGCGGGAAGTACGTCTGGCGAACCGAGTTGGCGAGGTCGGCGCCCAGCGTGCTGCGGAACGTCAGCGTCGGGAGGAGCGCATACGACGCGGTGAAGTTGCCGAGCGTGCGGGTTTCGGGGGCCTGGTCCTGGATCTGACGAGCCAGCGCCACCGGGTTGCGGATCGACTGCGCGCCAGCGCCCACTTCATAGAAAGCGCCCGTCGGCGTGCGCACCGGCTGCGTGGGGTCGAACGACACCATGTTCGTGAACACGCCGCCGTCGAAGCCGGCCGTGTTGTCGAACGGGAGGTAGTCGTTGAAGACGCGCGACACGGTCATGTTGAGCGAGCTCTGGAGCTTGTCACCAAACGCCGAGTTGCTGGCGTTGATGCGCCCCTGATAGCGACGCAGGCCGTTCGAGATGACGATGCCCTGCTGCTCGAAGTAGTTGAGCGTGGCGCGATAGCGCGTCGTCTGCGTGCCGCCCGACAGCGAGAGGTTGTGGTTCTGCGTCCACGAGGTGCGAAGCAGTTCCTTTTCCCAATCGGTGTTGGCGCCGCCCAGCGAGTTGGCGCGCGAGGCCGGGAGCTTGCCAGCTGCAATCTGCTGCTGAACGAAGGACTTGTATTCGCTCCCCGTCAGCATCTCGTAGCTGTTGGCCGCCATGCCGGCCGCCACGTAGCCGTCGTACTCGAACTGCGAGGCGCCGGCCGAGCCCTTCTTGGTTTCGATGAGGACGACGCCATTGGCGCCGCGCGACCCGTAGATCGCGGTAGCCGAGGCGTCCTTGAGGACCGTCACCGAGGCGATGTCGCTCGGGTTGAGCGAGTTGAGCGGCGAACGACCGATGGCGGACGAGCCGCCGATCGCGACGCCCGAGGCGACCGCGTTGTCGTTCTGCAGCGGCACGCCGTCGACCACGTAGAGCGGATCGTTCGATGCGGAGATCGACGTACCGCCACGGATGCGAATCTGCGCGTTACCGCCAGGCTCACCGTTGTTCGCGACGATGTTGACGCCCGTCACGCGCGCGGTGAGCAGTTGGTTGGCGTTGTTCACCACACCAACGTTCGCCTCGTTCGGATCGATCGTCGCCACCGCGCCGGTGATCGCCTCACGACGCTGCGAGCCGTAACCGGTCACAACGACCGCTTGCAGGCTGATCGCAGACGCACCCATCGAGAAGTCGATCGTGACGGTCTGCCCATCGGCAACCGTCGCGTTCTTCGTCTGCGGGTTGTAGCCGATGCGCGCAGCACGAACCGAGTGCGCGCCCGCCGGAACGCCCGGGATGGTGTAGCCACCATCCGCCCGGGTCAGCGCGCCGCGCGTCGTGCCGACCACCTGGATCTGGATGTTCGCGAGCGGTTGTTGACTCGTCGAGTCAACGACGCGCCCCGAGATGGTACCGCCGGTGCCTTGCGCGGGAAGTTGAGACACCGTCAGCAGGCCGCCAACCAATGCGGCCAACAGACAACGGGTGACTGCCATTCGTCTTCTCTCCAGAGTTGGCGTTGCTAGGGGGAATATCAACTGCGTCGTGCGAAGCGATCGTTGAAAACGATACCGGCACTGCCCCGGGAAACGTTTCCTCCCGGAGATTGACGGCATAACATACGGGCGCCGGCAGCGGGGTCAAGATCGTGTAAATCGTCTCATCCCCGCCATTTGTGGCCGACTAACCCCGATCCGCCCCATTCCAGAAGCCCGACGCTCGTGCCAGTGTTTCACTGCGGCCGAATACCGCATTCCATCTGCATATTATGGTTGCCGCCCGGATTGCCCCCGCCGTTCCCCTAGCGTCACCGGCGTCGGGTCCGACCGAGCCACCACACGCGTGACCGGCTGACCAGCCCCATCCGCACCCCATCCCTCGCCCCGGTCCTTTCGCCCAGCGCCCCCCGCCGGGCCCCAAGGTCCGACCTCGACCCACGACGCTAAAATGATCCTGAACTCGCTGTTGCTCCTGGCCCAGCTCGCGGTTGCCCCGCGTCACGTCGCCCCGGTCCTCGCCTTCCCCGAGCCCGGGCTCGATGACAGCGCCTCCTATCAGGGCTACCAGACGCGGATCTTCCGCGACGCCGCGGGCAACACCCTTCAGGTCTACCTCGACCGCCGGCAGGGGCGCGTCGTGCACATCCTGGCCGACGCCGAGAACGCCTCGGTCGGCTTCAGCGCCCGCTCGGCCGACGGTACGCCCGCGCCGCTGCGCTGGGATGCCGCGGGGGCAACCGTCTCCCGCTCAGCGCGGCGACGCACCTTCCGCTACGCCGTCGCCTCCGACGCCCCTTCGCTCACCCTCGGCTGGTTCCTGCTCGGCACCATGCGGGTGGAGCGGGACTTTCAATATGAAGGGCGCCACCGGCGTCCCTTTGCCGATGCGGCGTTCACGCTCCCAGAGCTGGCGCGACTCGCCAGCGCGATCGAAGCGCTTCCCGCCGATGTGCGTCCGAGTCACCTGGCGATGCTGCGCGCGCGCAGTGTTGATGAGCTCAGGGGACGATTCCACCCGACGGCCCGCCTGACGAGTGCCGGCGGCGCCTGGAGTGTGCGCGTCACGCAGCCGTCGCTCGACGGTCGCGACACCATGACCGTCGCCATCCTCGGCAACGCACGGACGACCCGCGTGGCGCAGCGCGGCGACTCCGTTGTGCTCGAGGGGAGCACCGGCGCTGGCGTGCACGCCTCGGTGGAGATCACGACGACCGGCGCCGTCCTGACGCCGCTCGCGCGCGGCGAGATCTTCACCGCCGACTTCCTCGCCTTTGTGGATTCGGTGCGGCGCGCCGGGCGCCGTGATGCGGCCGCGCACACCCAGTGGCGCTGGATGGAACGCCAGATTCGCGGCGTCGAGTTGCTTTCGTCGCGCGAGAAGCTGATGGCCGGCCTCCCGACGTATGCCACGTACTTCGGGCGCGACATGCTGGTGACGGCGATGATGATGCGCGACATCTGGCGCGACGACATGGCCGCGTTTGCCGTGGCGGCGGCGTTGCGCAAGCTCGCCCCCAACGGTGAGGTAAGCCACGAGGAAGCGTTAGGCGGCCAGGCGGTGCGCGAGGCGGCCGGCGAGTATGCGGCGCTCGTGCAGGCGCAGAACGCGGCGCGCACGCGTGGCGACCAACGCGCCGCCGACTCGCTCCTGGCCCGCGCGGGCGAGGTGCTGCGGCACCATCGGCGCGTGCGCGAGAACTACCACATGGTCGACGACGAGTTGCACCTCCCGATCCTGCTCGCGCGGTGGCTCGCCGACACCGACGTACCCGCCAGCCGCAAGCGTGCCTTCCTGCGCGACGCCAGCGATGGCGAGCCGCGCCTCACGCGCGTGCTGCGCGAGCTGTCGCAGGTGGCGCGGATGACCGCCCCGTACGCCGACGCCCCGACGGCGGCGACGCTGATCTCGTTCGCCCGCCGCGACGACGGTGGCTGGGCCTCGACGAGCTGGCGCGACAGCGGCGTGGGCTATGCCGGCGGGCGCTTTGCCATGGATGTGAATGCGATCTGGGCGCCGCACGCGCTGCAGGCCACGCGGGTCATCCTCGCGTCGCTCCGCTCGCTCGGCTTCTCGACCGACTCGCTTGCGCGCGCGCTGCCCGACGCGTTAGGCGAGACGCCGCTCGGGCGCTGGGCGCGCGACTCGGTGTCGTTCGACAGGGCGATCGAGACGTGGATGGGGGCAGGGCGGCACTTCGTCGTGCGCCTCGGCCCGGCCGACGTGCAGGCCAAGGTGGCAGCGCGCCTGGCGGCGATGCCGCCGGTGGAGCGCACGCATTGGTCGGGGGTCCTGCAGACCACGCGCGCCGATCGCGACTCGCTCGTCTTCCTCGCCCTGTCGCTCGATAGCGCCGGCGCCCCCATCGGCGTGGTCAATACCGACGTGGCGACGCGCCTCTTTCTCGGCGACCCGCTACGCGGTGCGATGGACCCTGCCGTGGTGCTGCGCGACACGCGCCAGTTTGTCCGCGCCTACCCGGTCGGGCTCTTTGTCGACGGGGTGGGGCCGGTGGTGGCCAACGATGCCTACGCGAGCCCCAAGGTGTGGGAGGACTTCGTGCGCGACCAGTATCACGCGCCCAAGGTGGCGTGGGGACGCGAGGTCAACCTCTTCCTGCTGGGCGCCGCGTACCAGGCCCGGGCCGGCGGGGGCAACGATCCCGCGTACTCCCGCGAGCTGCAAGACGCGGCGCACCGCGTCCTCAAGGCCGTCGAGGCGTCGGGGTTCAAGAGCGAGTTGTGGAGCTACGAGTTCGTGAACGGCGCGCCGCGCGCGATTCGCTATGGCTCGGGGGGCGACGTGCAGCTGTGGAGCACCACCGACCTGGCCGTGCAGTACGCCCTGGCGCGCTGGCGACGGTAGCGGCTGCAGCGCGGGTGGCCGCGGGTGGCCGGGTGCGCGTTACTTCTTCTTGAGTCGCACCGAATACATCCGCGGCCAGAGCTTCCCCGTCAGGAGCAACTGACCTGGGGCCGGCGCGCGCGCGATGCCGTTCATCACGTCGGTGCCGTACGTGCGCTGCCCGCGCGGCCAGAGCGCGGCAAAGTCGAGCAGCTCGCGCACCATCCCCGACTTGGGATCGATGCGTACCACCCAGTCGGATTCGTAGACGTTGGCCAGCAACTCGCCGTCGATGTACTCGAGCTCATTCAACTTGCTGAGCGGCGAGTCCTGGTAGCGCACCCGCACCACGCGCTCGGTGGCAAAGGTCGTGGGCGACACGAAACGCAGCGAGTCGGAGCCATCGCTCATGATGAGCGAGGTGCCGTCGGTGGCGAGCCCCCATCCTTCGCCGGCGTAGGTGAACGAGTCGAGCGGCGCCAACGTCGCCGCGTCGTACACGTACCCCACCTTCGATTCCCAGGTGAGCTGATACAGCTTGCCATTCAGGAGCGCGAGCCCCTCGCCGAATCGATCGGCGGCGAGCTTGGTTGACGCCAGCACCTTCCCCGTGCGCAGGTCGACCTTTCGCACCTCACTGGCGCCGTAGCGCCCGGTGCTCTCGTACAGCGTGCTGTCCTGCCAGATGAGTCCCTGCGTGTACGCACCGGTGTCGTGCGGAAACTCGGCGACGATCTCGAACGGAGCGTCCGCATCGAGCGGAGCGCTCTGCGCGCGATCACACGCGGCGAGAAGCAAGGCGGCGAGCGGGAGTGAGAACAGCAAGCGGAAGGACACGAGACGTCGGGAAGTTCGGAGACGAACGCTCCGCGCACGGGGCGCGGCGGGCACTGCTGCCGACTGGAAGGTGAGCGCGGGCGGCACTCGTTCGCCAGTCTCCTCGCGCAATCCACACGGGTGGAATCGACGCGCGGCGACCACGCGCGACCGACGATCGCCCCGGGTGGGCGCATGCCCGACGGTCAGTAGCGATCCTGGTGACGACGCGGCACGTTGTAGCACATCGGGTTTCTCACCTCTCGCTCCTCGTCCCTGCAATGCGCATCGGCATCGACCTCGGCGGCACCAAGATCGAAGGGATCGCCCTCTCCGATTCGGGAGAGATACTCGTCAGGCAGCGCGTTTCGACGCCGAAGGGATACGACGAGACGGTCGCCGCGATCGCCGGACTGGTGCAGGCGATCGAGTGCGAGGTGGGAGGGCGCGGGACCGTCGGGATGGGAATCCCCGGTGCGATCGTCCCCGCCACTGGGCTGGTGAAGAACGCCAACTCGACGTGGCTCATCGGGCAACCGTTGGGGCGCGACCTGGGCGCGGCGCTCGAGCGCGAGGTGCGCATCACCAACGACGCCAATTGCTTCGCCTTGTCCGAGGCCACCGACGGCGCCGCGGCCGGTGCGCACGTCGTCTTCGGGGTGATTCTCGGAACGGGGGTCGGCGGCGGCATCGTCGTGGGAGGGGAGTGCCTGACCGGCGTCAACCTCATCGCCGGTGAGTGGGGACATAACGCGCTCCCCTGGGTTGCGGCTGACGAGCTCCCGGGGCCGTCGTGTTACTGCGGCCAGCATGGATGCATCGAGAGCTGGCTCTCCGGTCCGGGCTTCGCCAAGGATCACGCGCGCGTGACCGGCGAGTCGCACAGCGCCCCCGACATCGCGCGTGCCGCCGCGTCAGGCGACGCCGGGGCGCAGGCCTCGATGGCGCGCTATCACGACCGGCTCGCGCGCGCCCTCTCCTCGGTGATCAACCTGCTCGACCCCGACGTGATCGTGCTCGGCGGCGGGATGTCCAACGTCCCCGGGCTTGCCGACGCGGTGACGCAGCTCCTCCCGCAGCACGTCTTTTCCGACTCGGTGCTGACGCGCGTGGTACGGCATCAGCATGGCGATTCGAGCGGGGTCCGTGGCGCGGCATGGCTCTGGCCGCGCCAGGACGCCCGAAAGCGTTAGGCAGGACGGGACCGCTAGGGAATCACCACCTTCGACTCGAGGTGCGCTTCCGCCTCGGCGCGAGTGCGCCACGCGTCGCGCATCTCCATCTTCGAGAACAGCTCGAGCTGGTCGCCCTTGTGCTTCGATCCGGGCTGCGTGGCGTTGCCGTAGGCGATGAGCACCTTGGCTTTGACCGGGTTGGAGAATTCGACGGCCTGGTAGTACGTGTCGCCCGCCACAATCGACGCCTTGCCGTCCTTCCCGGGGGCGTAGTAGGCCACACGAAAGATGCCGAACGGGTCGCCGGCGCCGCCGTTGCCCGGGAGGTCCTTGCCGGCGTACCGCAGGCGATTGACCTCGCCGTAGGCCACGTCGAGCGCCCCGTGATCCTTGAGGGTGGCGCGCGCAGCGGCGCCTAACGCGGCAGCGGCCACCTTGGCGTCGGCGAGCCCGTTGGGGGTGGTGAGCGCCGAATCCAGGCGCCACTGGTGCGCAAACGGCTTCCCCTTGGAGTCGCGATACCACTGCATCACCCACGCCTGGAACAGCACGCCGCCGCGGCTCCCGGTGTCGGCGCTCCGATCCCAGGCTTCCAGCACGTCGGCCGCCTTGCGCGCATCGGCATCGCCATTGGCGCGGGCCGCCGCCAGCAGGTCGGGGAGGATGCGATCGGCGAGCGCCATGCGCGTCGAGTGCTTGTATTGCACCAGCTCATCGAGCGTGACGCTCGAATCGGCCAACTGCATGAGCGCCGAGCGCTGCGGGCGGAACGGCATCATGCGGGGCGAGACGTACGCGGGGAACGAGTCGGGCGAAAAGACGAGCGGCCACGTCACCGTCCACGGCGGATCGTTGGCGTTCTGCAGCCACCCGCTGGGCGGATCCATCACGTGCGGAAGTTCGTCGTAGCTGAGATAGTCGGTCCAGACGAGCGCCGAACTGTCGCCGCGCATGGGAGCGTTCCAGGTCCCGAAGTCGCCGCGCATGCGTCGTGGCGTCTTGCCACCAAAGAAGTAGTACGTGTGTCCGTCTCCGCTGGCGGCGATGACGTTGAAGAAGGGAACGTGCAGCGCACGCACCGTCGACTCGAATTCCTTCATCGACTTCGCGCTCCCCATCTTCCACCACTGTTCCACCGCGCCGGGATCATCGAGCCCGGCCACGCGCACGGCGAAGGTCCCGGTGCTGTCATCCCGGAAGACGGGGCCGTGCACCGATTCGCGCACGACGAGCGTGTCGACGCGCACGCCACTCGCGAGCTTGACCTTCATCACCTCGCGACGCGACGTGTACGCCTGCTCGGCGCCGTCCAGGAGGTAGCCGTTGCCGGCGGGCGTGAGCTTGTAGACGTCGGCGCCGTCCTGCGTGTTGACCGTGTGCGACCACCCCACGTGATCGTTGAAGCCGATGGCCGGTGTCGGCATCCCCACCAACGTCACGCCGTAGAAGTTGCGATCGGGGGTGGTGACGTTGGCTTCGAAGAAGAGATAGAGATCGTACCAGCTCAGGTGCGGATTCCCCAGCAGGAGCGGGTTCCCCGACGCGGAGCGCTTGCTTCCGATGGCCCACATGTTGGAGCCGGGCTCGAAGTCGTTATTGAGCCCATCCGGGAGTTGCACCTGGCCAAAGAACATGAAGAGGAAGTTGATGATCTTCTGTCCGTGGGCCATCACGTCCTGCGGCGTGACGGGGAGCACCACCTCGAGACTGTCGGTGAGGGCGTCGGGGTGCTCCCTGGCGTAGAGGTTGATCCCCTCGGCAAAGGCATCGACGTCGGCGCGAATGGCGGGCGAGAGCGCTTTGTACCACTCGTCGGCGCGCGCCGGAATGCCCATGGTGCGCACGAAACGGTCCGTGGTGAGGTGCGATTCACCCCAGTACTCGGCCGACCGACCGCGCGCCTCGCCGTACAACTTGAGGATCAGGTCTCCGTGCGCCGTCATCTGCGAATAGCCAAAGGCCTTGAACGCCTGCGCGTCGTTAGGGGCGTAGATGTGCGGCACCCCCCACGTGTCCCAGAGGATTTCGGTGGCCGAGGCGTTGCGCTGCCCGGGAGAGGCACAGGCTGCAACCAGTAGTGCAACGAAGGCGAGGCGTTTCATGGGCGAAGTCGAGGGTGGTTACGAGACACGGAGTGCTTCCAGCGGATCGACGCGCGACGCACGGCGCGCGGGGATCCAACTGGCCACGAGGGAGACCAGCAGGACGATCACGGCGACGACGACGTAGACGGTCGGATCCGTGGGACCCGTGCCGTGCAGCAGGTCGGACAGGAGCGAGGTGGTGCTGGTGGCGAGCAGGAGCCCCACCACCACCCCCGCGCTGGCGACGAGCAGCGCGTCGCGCAGGATCATGACGGCGATGCGCTCGCGCGAGGCGCCCAGCGCGCCGCGGATGCCGATCTCGCGCGTGCGCACGCCGACGCTGTACGCCAGCACGCCGTGCAGGCCGAGCAAGGCGAGGAAGAGGCCGACAGCCGCAAAGGCGAGGATCTGCGTGGCGTTGGTGCGCACGCCGCGCAACTGGTCGCTCACCTGCTCGGCCACGAGCGTGGCAAAGACCGGGCGATCGGGGACCTCGCGCACGAGCAGTTCGCGCACCGGACGCAGGAGCGGCGCCGGCGCCGCTTCGCCTTGCACCAGGAATGTCGGGAACGGTGTATTGGCCTGCCGCCACGGCCGATAGAGCTCGGCGCCGTCCTCGGCGAGGAGGACGTTGGCCTGTGCCGCCTTGTTGTCGCGCACCACCCCAACAATGGACAGCGAGATGGCGAGACCGGGCGCGGTGTCGACGCGCACCACCTTGCCGATCGGGTCGCCGCCCGGCCACCAGCGCCGCGCGGCCCATTCGTTCACCATCGCCACGGGGATTCCGCCGTCACGATCGTCGTCGGTGAACGCGCGCCCGCGCACCACCGCGATGTCGAGCGTGCGAAAGTAGCCGGGTGTGACCGCCACGGCGGCCGTCGGCACGTCACCCACGGGGAGCGGCGTCGCGGAGCCCTCGAGCGTGATCACCGGCGGCGTACCCCGCGCGCCTAACGGCACCGCCGCGCGCGCCGCGGCCGCTGCGACGCCTGGCATGCGCTGCAGTTCGCCGAGGATCTTCTCGGTCACCGGAAGGTAGGTCGCCCTCACGCGCCACGGGTGCGGAAAGCTGGGTGTCCCCTGCACCAGCCGTTGCGCCTGGAATCCGAGGTCGATGCGCGAGAGGTACGACACCGACTTAACCATCAACCCGCCGCCGGTGAGGAGGACGACGGCGCTGGCCACCTGCGCCACGACAAAGAGCTGTTGCAGGCGCCGCCCCCAGCGCGAGGCACTCGCCCCCGGCGACGAGTCGCGCAACAGGCGTTGCGCGTCGAGGCGGGCCACGAGGCGCGCGGGAACGAGGCTGAGGATGGCAGCCGCGATCGTCGCGATGAGGAGCGCGAAGGCGATCACGCGGGCGTCGAGGCGATACTCCATGCCCGGCGGGCGGAGCGAATCGAGCACCGATGCCGATTGCAGCACACCAAGGGCCCCGTGCGCCAACGCGATGCCGAGCGCGCCACCGGCGACCACCAGGAGGAGATGCTGCCGCAGCAGGTGCTCCCCCACGCGGCCCGGAGCCCCGCCTAACGCCGACCGGATCGCCAGCTCGCGTTGCTGGTGCAGCGTCCGCACGAGGACGAGGTTGGCCAGGTTGGCACAGGCGATCAGGAGAATGCAGCCGACCACCCCGCCAAAGACGAGATCGTGCGACTGCGTGGAGGCCGCGTACCGCTCGCGAAGCGGCGCGGCGGCAAGGCGCATGCGCGGCGGCGGTTGGCGCGCAACGCCGGGTGCATCGACGATGGTCGCGGGGGCCGGTTCAAGGGTCGACAACTCGGCGCGCAGTTGGTCGAGCGACTGCCCCGGTGCCAACCGTCCGATGGCCGTGAGCGTGCGAATCGACGGACGCGTGCTGGGATCCAGCACCGGGACAACCGGGAGCCAGAACTGCGAAGTGACCTCGTGTGAGAATCCCGGCGGCATGACGCCGATCACCGTGTACTGCGTATCGCTCAGCTTCACCACGCGCCCGAGTATCGCGGGGTCGGCGCCGAACTGCGTGGTCCAGAGGGCGTGACTCAGGATGGTGACCGGAGGAGCGCCGACCTTGTCGTCGTCGGCAGTGAAGGGGCGCCCGAGATGCGGTTGCACCTGCAGCAGGTGGAGCAGGTTGGGGGAGATCACGCCCCCCGTCACCAGCAGCGGTTCGCCTTTCGTCGCCAGCGCCTTGCCGCCGCTGGTGTAGCCGGCGACCGCATCGAGGGCACGAAAGCGGTGGCGGCGCAGCACCTGGTCGAACGTCTCGTACGAGACGTCGCACGCCACGCGACAGTCGCGACCCGCCGAGGCACGCATGCGCGGTTCACCGCTGGTGCGGTTGTCGTCAACGGGGACTTCGCTCAGCAGGACGAGGCGATCGCCATCGGGAAATGGCAGGGAGCGAAAGCGCACGGCATCGATGACCGCAAAGGCGGCCGCGCTGGCGCCGATGGCCAGCGCGAGCGAGAGGACCGCAGTCACGGAAAAGCCTGGCGTGCGCAGGATCGCACGAAGCGCGAGTCGCATCCGGCTATTCTGCCGCCAAACACGCCGTTGTCGAGGCTCGATTCGTGTGAAGATTCGGGGTTCGCGATGTGGTGGCGCATTGACGCCGACGGCGGCGATCGGGCAATCTTGCGCCGGGCGTGGTGCCGCGCCTGCCGCATGCGCATTACCGCGCTCGAGACCGCGTGCCGACTCGTCGCGCTTCATCCTTCACTCTCGCGTCCTCATGTCCCGTATCGCGATTCGTCCGCTCGGCTCGATGCTTCGAGGCGCCTCGCTCGTCGCCGTCGCACTCTCGGCAACAGTGGCCGGCGCGCAGGGGACGCGAGACCTGGCCAAGGCACCGCCCGCCGCCTTCAGCGATGCCGCACGGGCGTCAAAGCTCGCCTCCGCCTTTCCGGCCATCGACCGACTCATGCGCGACTTCGCCGAGCGATCGAAGGTCCCGGGCATTGCGTACGGCATCGTGATTGATGGGCAGGTGGCGCACATCGGGGTGTCGGGGCTGCGCGACGTCGCGGCCAACGCACCGGTCGACACCGCGACCGTCTTTCGCATTGCGTCGATGACCAAGAGCTTCACCGCGGCGGCGATCCTCCAACTACGCGATGCAGGCAAGCTCTCGCTCGACGACCCGGCGGAGCGATACATCCCGGAGCTGCGCACCCTCGCGTACCCCTCCAGCGATTCGCCCCGCATCACGATTCGCCACCTGCTCAGCCACTCCGAAGGATTCCCCGAAGACAACCCCTGGGGCGACCAGCAGCTCTCGGCGACCGACGAGGCGATGGCGCGCATGATGCGCGCGGGCATCCCGTTTTCCACGGCGCCCGGGACGGCGTACGAGTACTCCAACTTCGGCTTCGCCATCCTCGGCCGGATCGTGGCCCGCGTCTCGGGAATGCCGTACACCCGGTACGTGCGGCAGCGCATCCTCATCCCGTTAGGCATGTCGGTCACGACGCTCGAAGCGCGCAGTGTCCCCGCCTCACGCCTGGCGCACGGCTATCGCCGGCAGGACGAGCGCTGGCTCGAGGAGGAACAGCTTCCCGATGGCTCGTTCGGGGCGATGGGCGGGATGCTCACCTCGGTCGCCGACCTGTCGCGCTGGGTCGGCTTCATGCTCGACGCGTGGCCGGCGCGCGACGGCAACGAAGGGCGCGTGCTGAGCCGCGCGTCGCGACGTGAGATGCAGCAGGTGTGGCGGTTCAACGGCGCCGCGGCCGTCAAGGACGCTGCCGGGACGCCGGTGCTGAGTGCGGGTGGCTACGGTTACGGACTTGGCGTCCGTCAGACGTGTCGATTCAGGATCACCGTCGCCCATTCGGGCGGGCTCCCGGGGTTCGGCTCACTCATGCGCTGGCTCCCCGAGTACGGCGTCGGGATCGTGGCGATGGGGAACCTGACGTACACGGGTTGGGGGAACGTCGCCGAGCAGGCGCTCGATCTCCTGGCCGGCACCGGTGGGCTCGAACCACGGCAGCCGCAGCCCGCTCCGGTGCTCGCCCGCCTTCGCAACGACGTCACACGCCTGGTCACCAAGTGGGACGACGCGCTGGCCGACAGCATCGCCGCCATGAACCTCTACCGGGACGAGTCCAAGGAGCGGCGGCGCGCGGCGATCGAGCGCGCGCGGCTGCAGGCCGGCGACCGCTGCGCCCCCGAAGGCCCATTTGTCGTCGAAAATGCGCTGCGCGGTCGGTGGCGCCTGCGTTGCGGCAGCGGCGACCTTCGCGTGGAGATCACCCTCGCTCCGACGACCCCGGCGCGAGTGCAATACCTGAATGTGAGTTCCCTGAACCGCGACGAGAGCCTGGCGGCGCCGGCAGTCTGTCGCTGAAGGAGTCAACGGGATGTGGGCGGGCCAACCTGCGAGGGCTATTCTCGCGACGTAACGCGATGACACCACGTGGTTTTTGATGTGGCGCGCCGAGACTGTAAGTCGTCAAGTCATTGCCCCGGCTGCTAGCCCCGGGGCAGGTCGCCGCTGTCTCGTGTCCCGCCCCTCCCCCGGTGCCATCGTCGTTGTCCGACGCCCCCGCCGCCATCTCTGCCGAAGAACTTCGAGCACTGATTGACCGCGCCCACGACTGCGAGCGGCAGTCGAGGCGCGACGAGGCGCGCGCGCTCTACGAGTCGGCGCTGCAGCGCATGCGCCATCCGGCAACAGGACACAGCGTCACGAGCATCGTCCGCTGGATCGCTCGCACCTACCTCGCCGACGCCATGTTCGAGGAGGCGCGCGACTGCCTCGAATTGTCCTACACGGTGGCCGAGCTGTCGGGCGACCTCGCGGGGATCGGGCACTCCATCAACCAGATGGCGGTCCTGCATTGGCAGACGGGTGACCTGGACAGCGCCAAGCGGTTGTACCTGACGGCGCGTGAGTACGCGACGCGCTCCGACGAGGCCTCGCTGGTGGCGATGACGTCGACCAACCTTGGCGTGATTGCCTCGGTGCGCGGCGATCACGAACAGGCGCTGCGCTACTTCGAGAGCAGCCTGCGCGAGTACCGGTTGCTGGGGATGTCGCGCGACGTGTGCATCGCGCTCAACAACGTCGGCCTGGTGCAGACGCGCCTCAAGAGCTGGGTGGAAGCGGACGCCGCATTCCGGCAGGCGCTGGACGTCGCGCAGACGCTGCGCGACGTGGAGATCGCGACGCAGGTCGAGATCAACCTGGCGCAGGTCGCCACGCATCGCGGCGACTTCGACACCGCGCGCCGGCTGGTGGAGCGCGCGCTGCTCACCGCGCAGGCCCACCGACTGGGCGATTCGCTGGGGGGCGCCTACAAACTCGCGGCAGCGATCGCGCGTTCGCAGGGCGACCTGGACGGGGCGGTCGCGTCGCTCGGACGTGCCGCCGACGTCGCCACGCAGCGCGGCAACTCGCTGTTGCTCGCCGAAGTCGAGCGCGACCGCTCCAAGATCCTCCGGCAACTCGGGCGCAACCGCGACGCGCTACAGAGCCTCAACGTCTCGCACCGACTCTTCACCAAGATGCAGGCGCGCCAGGATGTGGCCGCCATTGCCCAGGAGACACGCGCGCTCGAGGGCGACTTTCTCGAACTGGCGCGGCGCTGGGGCGAATCGACCGAGTCCAAGGACCAGTACACGCAGGGCCACTGCGAACGCGTCGCCGACCTGTCGTGCCGACTGGCGGCGGCCAACGGGATGGACGAGAAGGAACTCCTCTGGTTCCGCATCGGCGCGCTCCTGCACGACGTGGGCAAGCTGATCGTGCCGTCCGAAGTGCTCAACAAGCCCGGGCGCCTTACCAAGGACGAGTGGGAGCTGATGAAGCGCCACCCGATCGCTGGCGTGGAGCTGCTGTCGGAAGTCGAGTTCCCCTGGGATGTCCTCCCCATCGTGCGCTCGCACCATGAGTGCTGGGACGGTTCGGGCTACCCCGACGGACTGGTGGGCGAGGAGATCCCGGTCGTCGCTCGCATCGTCTGTCTAGCCGATGTGTACGACGCGCTGACGACGGAGCGCAGCTACAAGCGGGCGCTCCCGCATCTCGAGGCGATCGACGTGATGCGTCGCGACGCCGGGCGCCAGTTCGACCCCGAGTTGTTCACGGTCTTCGAGCGCCTGATGCGCGGCCCGGAGGCCCTCCCCCTCGCGGCAGAACCGGTCGAACCCGAACTGGCCCGCGAGCGGCGTGGCCGACCCGTGCTCGACGAACTCACCGGGCTCCCGACACGGCGGGCCTTCGTCGAAGCGGCGAGATTGCAACTGGCGAATGCAAGCGAAAGCGCCCCGCTGGCCATCGCCGTCATCGACGTCGACCACTTCAAGTCGGTCAACGACACCTTCGGCCACCTCACGGGCGACAACGTGCTCGAGGTGGTGGCCCAGGTGCTCAGCGAGGGTTCGCGCCCCTCCGACGTGGTGGGACGCTACGCTGGTGACGAATTCGTCATTCTCCTCCCCGACACCGGACCGCTGGAAGCGCAGCGCATCTGCGAGCGGCTGCGCGAAGGGGTGGGGGCGCGCCGCGTTCCGGTGCGCGGCGCCGAAGAACGCTGGGTCGGCGTCTCGCTCTCCATCGGTGTGGCCGTCGCGCCGCGAAACGGCGAGAGCTTCGAGGATCTCTTCGCCGCCGCCGACCGCGCGCTCTACGAAGCCAAGCGGCGCGGGCGTAACGCGGTCGCGGTCGCCTCGCGCGATGGGGAGGCGGGGGGCAAGCCGCGCCTCAACATCCAGCACTTCGTCGGCCGCCAGCAGGAAGTCGCGCGCCTGCGCGAACGCATCGAAGCGTGTGTCCGCGGCGAACCGGGGCTGGTCGCCGTCATCGGCGAGGCCGGGGTCGGCAAGACGACGCTGGTGCAGCGCATGGCGTCAGAGATCCGGCTGCGCACCGGGACGCTCGTCACGGCGCGCGCGCTGGAGCCCGACGTGCGCCCCCCCTTCGGGGTGTGGGCCGACATCGTCTCGCAGTTGCACCAGCTGCGCATGGTCCCGCCGCGCCGCTGGCCGCAGCTCGCCCGCATCATCCCGGCGCTGCAAGGCGACGGCGAGCGCCCGGGCGACGGCGACGGCACCAGCTCGTCCAAGTACGCGCTGCTCGACGAACTGGTGGCCTACATACGCGCAGCCGCGGCGTCGCGCCCGCTGATGCTCGTCCTCGACGACGTGCAGTGGGCCGACCACGCGTCGTGGGAAGCACTCGAGCACCTCATGGGGGCGATCGACCACGACCGCCTCCTGCTCTGCCTCACGATTCGTCGCGAGGACGCCCAGCAGTTCGAGGCCAGCCGTCGTCGCCTCTCACGCCACGAGTGCTACCGCGAGCTGCGCCTCGAGCGCCTCTCCCCGTCGGAAGTGGGCGAGTGGCTCGCCGACATCCTGCACCAGGCCGAACGCGAAGGCGAGCTCGCGGACTACCTCTACCGCTACACGGAGGGCAATCCGCTCTTCGTCGTCCAGGTGCTCCAGACGCTCGTCGACGAAGGCGTGCTCTGGTACGGCGGCAAGCGCTGGGAATGGTCAACCATCCACGCGTTGCAGCTGCCGGCGGCCGTCGACGACCTGCTCGCGCGCCGACTGTCGCGCCTGGCGCCGTCCACCGCGCAGACGATGACCACCGCCGCCGTCATTGGACGCACCTTCGAGTTCGACCTCCTCCAGCGCGTCACCGAACTGGACGAGGACACGCTCATCGACGCCATCGACGAAGCGGTCAGTGTCGGGGTGCTCGATAGTGCGGTCGATCGCGACGGCGATCGGTACCAGTTCGCGCACACGCTCCTCGCCGACGCCCTCATTCGCCAGGCCAACCCGCGGCGCATCCGCCGGTTGCACGCCCGCGTGGCCGAGGTGCTCATCGACGAGCGTCCCGACGCGCACACCGAGATCGCGGTGCACTTCGATGCCGCGGGCGACGACGGACGTGCCTTCGACTTCGCCCTCCGCTCCGGGAATCGCGCTGCCAGCATCTATGCCCTCGAGGATGCGATCGCGTCCTTCGAGATCGCCGTCCGACGCGCCCCCAGCGACGCCGAGCGCCTCGAGGCGCGCCTCGCGCTGGCGGACGTCGCCCGTATCGCCGGCAAGCTTGACGCCGCCATTGCCGCGTGCGAAGCCGCACGCGCCGACCTCGCCGCCGACAATGTCCCGGCCCGCGTGCGCCTCGAACGCCGTGCGTTGCAGCTGCAACTCCTCCAGGCGCGCAACATCCCGGAGGTCGTCTCGCTGGGACGCGCACTGCTCGCCGAGGCGCGCGAGATCGGCGCCCGCGAGGAATCGGTCCTCATCCTCGCCAGTATCTCGGACGCACACACGCGGCTGAGCCAGCGCACCGAGGCCGAGCGCGAAGCGCGCGCGGCCAGACGCGAAGCGGAACGGCTGGGCGACGATCTCCTCATCGCCGACTCGCGGCTCCGACTCGGCGCGGCACTCCTCGAGAGCTCACCGCAGGAATCGCTGTCGGAATTCGAGGCCGCGCGCCAGCGCTTCGATGCACGCGGCAACCGCTACGGCGTGATTCGCTGCCTCGTGAACAGCGGCATTGCCCACGCGCGGCGCGGAATGGGTGGGGCCGCCCAGCGTTCGTACGAACAGGCGCAGCAGGCAGCCGAAGAAGCCAACATTCCTGACCTTGGCGGACTGGCCGCGCTCAATCTGGGCGTGCTGTTCCAGAAGACCGGGACCTTCGATCGGGCGCATGCCTCGTATGCGTATGCCGAACGAATGTTTGCCAAGGTGCATAACGAGGGACGGCGCCTGGCGGCGATGTACAACAGCGCCAACCTCTCGCTCGAGCAGGGCGACGCCGTGGCGGCACACGAGATGTACGAGCGCGTACACGCCATGGCCACGGAACTGGGCATCGTCGACATCGAAGTCGGATCGCTGGCGGGGGCGGGACTGGCGGCGCTCGCCCTCGGTTACATCGATCAGGCGCTGCTCTCGCGCCGGCGTGCCACCCAGCGCAGCGCCACGCTGGGCGAGACCTGGTATCAGGGGCGCGAGTTGCTCGAGGCACTCGAGGTACGGTATCTCGTAGCAACCGAGCGTAACGCGCGGGCCGCCGAGTCGTTTGAACGCGCACGCGCCTTGGCCTGTACTATTGATGAAGGGGCGGCGCTGTGGTTGGTCGCCGAGTGCGCCCCGGCGCTCGCCCGCGCCGGCGACGGTCGCTACGACGCGATGATTCGCGATGCGCACCAGCGCGCGACGGAATTCGGACTGCGCCCGCTGGCGGCGCGACTGGCCGCTTCACACCGATAAGTCGCTCCGTTCGGCCGATGGCCGCGTGCGTTGTGCGCACCCGCGATGTGTGGCGGGTCACTCACGCCACGGGTGCGGTTCGTCGCCGTTCTCGCCGCCGGCTCAACCGATACCGGCACCAATCCGCGGGCGATCGACGCGGTCGCTCAGGCATCGACCGTTCCGCCGGCGCTGCAAGGCGAGGTGCGTGCGCGTGCCGTCGCCGTTCCTGAAGTCACGACGCCGGCGTCGCGAGCAGTCGCACCGCGCGCCCCGCGCGCCCCGCGCGCCCCGCGCGCCCCGCGCGCGTATGCAGCGCGTAGGGTGAGCGCACGGCGTCAGCAAGCAGATCCAACGATCGCGGCCCGGAGGGATTTCTGTCCTTCCGGGCCGCGTGCGCTATTGGGGGTGCTGTTCGCGGCAAGCAACCGACGTGTGTTTCGGCCCGCGAAAGTGTGTTGCGGCGCACCAACGACGATGCGCACGGGTCACCGCAGCTGCTCCGCGATGCGGCGCCTCGCCCTCGGTCGAGTTGACGGACGAACGCGTGGCGAGGCGGACACGTTGACCGAATCGCCGTCACTATGTCCGAAGTCAGTTGCGGCTAACTCATTCAAAGATAACGATTTACACTGGCACGCCATCTGCTTTGTAGTTCCGCCAAGTTGCCCCCGGCTTCCCCCCCCGCCCCGCCGGATCCCCCCCATGCACTACATCACCAATCGCATCCCGAAGCTCGCCGGCCTCGCCTTCGTCGCGTTCCTCGCCGCCTGCTCCGCCCAGAACAGCACGAGCCCGGTCGCGGCCACCCAGGACCCGGCGATGAACGTCGCCGCCGCCGAGGCCCCGAGCGTCGTGCGCGCCGAAGCCACCGCTGCCCCAGAAGTCGAGCGCCCCGCGTCGCTCGGCCACTCGACCTTCCTTGCCACGGCGGGGACGACCACCTCGTACCAGTTCACCGTCGATCCCACGAAGAGCCAGTCGTTCACGTTCGGCGCGCACATGGTGAAGTTCCCCGCCTACACCATCTGCAACCCCTCAACGAGCGGTTATGGCGCGAGCACCTGGCTCAACAGCTGCTCCAAGCTCACGGCCCCGCTCACGATGATCGCGACCACCTGGACCGATGCCCAGGGGCGCGCCCGCATCGACTTCAATGTCGACATCCGGTTCTACCCGAACTACAACGGCCAGCTGCCGACGATCTACCTCATGGATCCCTCGGCGTCGCTGAGTGACTACAGCCGCATCGACTATTGCGCCACCAGCACCAGCTGCGTGAACGAGGCGGCCACCGACGCCGTGCTCCAAACGAAGCGCGACAGCATCACCGGCTATCTCTACCGCGTCATTCGCCACTTCTCCGGCTACAACGTCTGGGCGTAACCCGACCTGACCACTTCTCCGACGGGATACTCCTCCATGACGCTCTCCTTCAACAACTCGCTGTCGCGCGGGATGATCCTCGCGGCATCCGGATGGCTCCTCGCGGCCTGCTCGGCCGCTGACGTGACGCCCACGGGGCCGTCGGTCGCAATGACGGTCGTCCAGCCAAACCTGGCGCAGCAGACCGCCGCCATCCCTGGTACGCTCATCTCGGTCCAGACGCTCGGGCGCATGATTCCCCTGGCGCAGTCGGTGACGGCCACCGCACGCATCGGTCCCGATGGCGGCACGCTTGCGCTGTCAGCCGTTGGGCTCAAGCTGGTCGTGCCGCGCGGTGCGGTCGACTCGGTCACGACCTTCAAGGTCACGGCGCTCCCTGGCAACGCGATCGCCTACGAGTTCGCCCCGCACGGCATCACCTTCAAGGTGCCGTTGAACCTGCAACAGTCGTTGGGCCGCTCGACGTGGCTCCCCGGACTCCCGCTGCGCGGCGGATACTTCAAGAGCGCCGGCCAGGTCAACACGAAGCTGCGCCAGGCGCAGGTGGATGAACTCCTCCCGGCGACGCAGTCGGGCGCCGAAGCGGTCCTTCAGCTCAAGCACTTCTCCGGGTATCTGATCGCCATGGGCTGAGCCTGCCTCCGGGCAGCCCTCGTGCGCCGGTCCGACGGGAGCAATGCCCGCTCGGACCGGCGCACTGCCGTTGGAGCGCCTCCCCGCATGGGCCTGTTCGTTCCGTCGTCAGGCGAATGCGGACGCAACGCATGTGGATGGTCTGCTGACGTCCTTGGCGCTCCGGCTCCCACTGTGTAGGGGGTCGCGAGGGAAGGAGGGTGTATGCGGTGCGGGGAGCGTTTGGGCGCGTGGCGTACGGGATGGTTTACCCTGCTGCTCGGGTTGGCGTGCGCAGGCCAGGCGGGTGCACAACTTCCCGATACGCGTATCTGGCGCGTGAACGACACCGCGCAAGTCGTCGACCTCTCGCTCGCCACCAGCGGCGGCGTGAGCATCGGGAGTTTCCTCGCCGGCAGCAACGCGACGCTGCTCGAGGTGCTCCGCTTGTGGCGCGACACCCCCGAGCTTCGCGCGACGTTCCGGCTGCCGCACTATCGCGTCGTCGCGGTCACCGGCGCCTCCGCCGGCAGCATCAACGCCCTCATCGCGGCCTTGCGATGGTGTGCCGGCGGCAGAGCGCAGCGACTGGACGAGGGGCTGTACTGGCGCGTGTGGATGCCGCTCGGACTCGAGCAGCTCCTGCACAACGACGAAATTCCGCGCGAACTCGGGCTGTTCGATCGCAGCGACATTCTCAACGAACTGCGCGCCCTGCTCGCCTCCGGGCTTCGCGCCGACGCGCGCACCGACTGCGTCGTCTCGGTGGGCGCCATCGCCAGCAAGCTCGTGCCGGCGCGCATGAAGCTCAACGACCACATCGAGGCGTTGGTGCAGCGGGTGGTGGTGACCTACGAGGTGGCCGGAGTGCCGGGTGCGACTGGCGAGACCGGCGCGCAGTCGGCGAACGCCGGCTCGGTTATCCTCCCCTCGCGCCCGCTCATCGCCCGGGACAGCGCGATGGGAAAGCAGATCGTCCTCGCCAGCCGCAATCAGGGGGGTGTTGACGAGCGCTTTGTCCCGCTCTTCGGCTTCCTCAACGCCGCCACGTCGATTCCGTACGTCTTTGCCCCGGTGAGCCTGAGCTACTGCGACGACGGCAGTGCGACCTCCCAGACGTTGTGCGGCTCGAACGTTGCCGGAGCGCCGGTCCCGCAGCGCGCGCGCTTCGTGGACGGTGGCTCGTTCGACAACACCCCGCTCTTTCCGGCGTTGCGACTGCTCGCACTGCGCGACTCGTTGCTGGCGCTGGAAGGAGGGGCGCCGCGCGCGACGGCCGCGGGAGCACTCCTCGTGACGTTCAAGGCGCGGCGCGCCGTATCCACCCAGAGCAGCGTGCGGCAAACGGCCGCCGACTCGCAGGCCACCTGCCGAGGCGCTGACGGCATCGAGCACTGCGGCGGGGTGCAGTACTTCCTCCAGTTCCTGGGCGGGCTCAAGGCCAGCGCCTCGCAGTACGAGCTGCAATCGCTCATCAGGGCGCGATCGAGCGATGCCACGCTGCGGGAGCGCGACCTCGATGTGCTCACCCGGCACTCGCCGATCGTCGGGGAAAAGGTCGGCGAGTTTGCCGCGTTCCTGGGGCGCCCCTTCCGCGAACACGACTTCCAGGTCGGCATCTACGAATCGCTGCACTACCTCGCATCGGCCGTCCTCTGCCGTGCCGAGCACCGGCAGGCGCGCGACTCGTCAGGCACCGCGTGCATCGCCGCGCAGGTGCGTGACCTCGCACGGCGACTCGCCCTTCCCTGTCCGTCGTCCATGGCGGTGGAATCGCTCCTCCGGCGCGAATACCCAACGCCCGACGGCGGAGACGACGTTGCCGCCAGCGCCTGCCGGTACGCCACGACAGCGGAGCGCGCCTTGGGCGGGGCGTACGTCAGCATCGGGAGCGCGCTTGATGCCGCGACGGCCGACGGGAACCGCGGTTGCGTGGCGCGCGCGACGATCCAGGGCGTGCTGTGCGCCACCGGCCTTCCGTCCTTCTTCGAGACACTCCGCGCCGACACCAGCTTCATGCACTTCGTGCGCGAGAGCGCGGCGGCGTGTCGCCTGCGGCTCGAGCGCGCGACGTCGGCAGCGGAGAGGCGGTGGATCGCTGGCGGCTGCTTTGCCGATCCTGCCTTCCTGCACATCCTGCAGAATCCGCAGCGCGAGTCGTTCCGTGTCTTGCGTACACTCGCGCTCCGCATGCAGTCGCTGGAGGAGACGGTGCATCAGTACGAAGCGCGCGAGGGCGAGGTGGTGCGCTATCAGTCCGGGACGCAGTTCCTCAACTTCCTCGTGCACTCGGCGATGCTGGCGGAGGAGACCGGAGGGCTCGTGCTTCCGACCATCGTGCCGCACCGCAACGCCGCGTGGCGCATTGCGACCGGGATCGTGCTGCCCTCGTACATCGAGATGCAGGTGCTGGGGCGCACATGGGGGCTGGGGTGGCAGCCGTACGCCTATCGATGGCATTCGGGCGTGAGCGTCTCCACGCGCACCGGGGTGACGCTCAATGCCTTCCCCAGCGCCAGCAAGCCGAACGAGCGCACGCCACACACCACGTGGTTCACCGCCGAAGCGCTGGTGGGACTGCGGCCGCGGTGGCGAGGGATCCTGCCGGTGAGCGCGATCGAAGGGGGCGTGCGCTACTGGGCGCCGCGCGAGGCGGATCGTGCCGACGGGCGCGCCCTCACCGTGATGAGCTCCCTCTCGCCGATGCTGCGCATCGGGTTGCTGTGGGACCGGCTCGGCGTGGCCATCACCGCGCCGCCATCGTTCGCAGCACCCTATGACCCGCGACATCCGCAGCTCTCGGTCGTGCTCAACGATGCCGGCGGATTGCTCTACTGGACCATGCGCTCCGCGCGCTTGCGGTGACGCCCGCGGCGCGATGCACGATTCATGGACCTGTGCCTAACGGCTAGTCGCCGTCACGGGCGAGTACGCGACGCCATCCGACCAGACGCCGGTCGGTGTGTAGCCGACGATCGTGCCGCGCGCGATGTCGATCGTGGCCAGGCGGTTCCGCCCCTGCAGGGTGACGAAGGCCCAGCGGTTGTCGCGCGAGAGGGCGATCCCTTCGGGCGACGGCGATCCCGGCACTTCGGCCGTGGCGACCAGTGAGTCGCGAGGGACGATGATCGTCCAGCGCGCCTTGCGGCTGGCGGAGTGGAATGCCCGCACCTCTCCGCGCACCGGATCGCTCACCACCACCGTCTCGCCGTTTGGCGTGACGGCCAGTCGGTACGGCATCCCGAAGCCGCGCACCGTGTCCACCGGCGCACCGGTGGACGCGTCGAGCACCACCACCAGGCTGTCGCGATTACTGCCGACCCAGACGTGTCGCCCATTGGGGGTGATCGCGATCCCTTCCACCGCGCCGGCCGCGGGAAAGACGTCGGCCGAATCGGCGCCGCCGGGGACCAAACGACTCACGGTGCCGTCGGCGATGTTGGCGGTGAAAAGGCGTCGGGCGGCAGCGTCGATGGCCAGCATGTGCGAGGCCCGGCCGCGCGTGCGCTGCGTCGCGACCACTCGGCCGTCGCGCACATCGACCGTCAGCACCATCTGACGCGCTTCGGAGGTGACGACGAGCAACGAGTCGCCAGGGAGGAAGGCGGCGCCGTGGGGGCGCTGATACGCGCCCAGGTCAAGCGTGCGGGCGACGGTGGCGCGGGCCACGTCGATGACCGTGATCGAATTGCCGGGGGCGCCCCGCACGCCATAGTTGGTCACGACCGCCCATCGCCCGTCATGCGACGTCGCCACCTCGTGCGGCCCCGTCCCGGTGGGGAGCGTCGCGCGTACCGCGCCGGTGGCGGCATCGATTACCGTTGCGGTGGCCTCATTCATGTTGCTGACGACGACGGTCCCTCTGGGCCGTGCGCCCTGCGCGCGTGCCGGGAGCGCGAACGTGGCGAGCGCGCCGGCGCATGCCGTCAGGAGCAACGATGCGCGGGCTGGGTGTCGCATCGTCATGGCTGCACCGCCGCGCGTGCGGACAGGAGGTTGACCATCAGGCGTGCGGCGCCGGGATTGCCGTTCGGCAACTGGCGAAAGAAGGCGAGCGTGGTGTAGACGTAGGTCCCCTTGCCGTACGGCGCGACCAGGACCGCACCGCGGTTTGGCGCCTCGCCCGGGTCGTGCATTTCGAGCATCGCCTTGTACGCGGGATCGAAGGTGCGCGGCATGTACAGCGTGCGATCCTGGATCCAGCCGTCGAAGTCGCGGGTGGTGATCGTGTTGGGCGAGGCGAGGATTGCCGCGGACGGGTCGACGATCGTCACCGGCG
Source organism: uncultured Gemmatimonadaceae bacterium (assembly GCA_964560345.1). Lineage (GTDB taxonomy): Bacteria > Gemmatimonadota > Gemmatimonadetes > Gemmatimonadales > Gemmatimonadaceae > SCN-70-22. The sequence goes on along the minus strand of CAZLLP010000029.1, from coordinate 7,405 downwards.
CCCCCTCCACCGTCACGCGGTCCGCGGGGCGAGCGAGGGTGATGGGAAACGGCATCAGCCCGGGCTGCGTCATCTCGAACTGGCCGTATTGCACGACCAGCGTTCCTCCGTCGCGGGTATAGTCGAGGAGGCGGGCATTGTTGGCCACCAGCGTCTCCGACGCTTCGTACGCGCGCGTCCCCACGACCACCGCCCCGAACTTCGAGAGGTCGGTGCGTGGCAGGGCGGCCGGATCGACCACGGTGACATTGACGCCGAGTTGCTCGAGCATCGGGGCGACGTTATCGCCCACGCCCGTGATGTAGGCGATGGACAGGGCGCGCGGCAGCTTCACGTCGACCGCCTCGATGCCAAACGTGGCCGGGCGGTAGAGGCGTTGCGGGCGAATGTGATCGTAGGCGACCGGGGTATAGCCGGTGGTGAAGGACGCGCCGTTGCTGGTCGCGACCACTGCAAGCTGGTGGCGTCCCGCGGGCAGTCGCCCGCGGACGTTGAAGGTGACGACGCGCAGCAGTTCGGGGGCGGCGCCACCCCCGATGCCGAAGGCGGCGCCGGGACCGGCCGGTCCCGCTGGACGCGAGTTGCCGGGGAACGACACCTGGCGCTCGGAGCTGTCGGCGACCAGTCCGTTGGGCAGCTGCAATCGGACGGAGACGTTGCGCGCGTCGGAGGCGTGCGAGCGCACGTAGACGCGCACCGCGCGCTGCAGCGGGGCGTTGGCCTGGGCGTAGGCGACCGCGTCGTCGAGCGAGACCGTGATCGCCGGGGCGGCCGACACCGGGCGCTGGATCTCCCCCTTGATCGCATCGGCGAATCGATAGGTGACCGGCGCCTCCAGCAGCACCGGCGCCGAATCGACGCGGAGCGTCACCCACACCGTGAGCGGTGCACGGCGCGCCGTCTCGGCGGTGCCCAGGACCCGCGGCGTGAACATCGCGCCAACGCGCGGGGTGCGGAGCCACCACGGCTGCGAGATAGCGGTGAGCGCGACGGACAGGGAGTCGGCGAGCACGCTGTCCGGCGCGATCGTCGCGCTCGTCGCGGTGCGTGCCGCGCCCTGGCCGGCGCTCTCGAATGCCGTGATCCCTTCGACGCGGAAGGGGCGGTCGCCGCGGTTGTAGACGCGGATGTTCACCGGGACGCGTTCGCCGGTCGCCCAGACTTCGCGTGTGGCCGTCGCTTCGACCACCGCGCCGAGTGCGAGGGTGAGGGCGCGACCGAGCCGTTCGTTCGCGACCGACCATGCACTCGCGAGGTCGCCATCGCCGGCCGTGGACTGGATGACGTCGGCGCCAACGCGGACTTCCGCCTGCACTTCGTCGCTGGAGAGTCCCGCGGGAGGGGCGGAAAAGTCACGCAGGCAGGGGGAGGTGGGGCCGGGAGGGCAGACCGCGCGGAGAAGGCGCTGCACGCGCACCAGCGCGGGAACGAGCGCCACCGGTCGCGTGAGATCGAGGGACGTGCGCGCCTGCGCAAACGCCGCGGGGAGCGAATCGAGCGCCGCGCGCTGCGCGGGCGATTTCATGGCCGGGGCGAAGCGCGTCCACGTCGTGTCGATCCCGTCGAACAGCGTGCGTTCGGCCTTTGCATCTGCCGGGGCGCCGGGGGCACGCGAGGCCTCGCGCACCAATTGGTCGAAGCGGGCTCCCTTGAGCTGCAGCGATCCCATGGCCTGCGACTTGTGCTGCGAGCGCGACTCGCTGGCAATCTCGCTGTAGGATCGGCCGAGGATGGGGCTGTACTCGCCGACGTTCATGCGGATCGTCGCCTTGTCCTGATTCCGGAAGAAGGCGCCGCGGTAGAACTTCGAGACCGTCCACGGGGCGTACCCGGCCGTGGTTGCGCGGGGAAAGCGCACCGTGTCACCGGAGGCGTCGTAGGCCTCGCGCGCGAAGACGCCGGAGACCTGATGGTGTCCGTGACCGTCGGCCGGTGTGCCGCTGAAGACGGCGACGATGACGTGGGGGCGGAACTGGCGCACCACCGTGATCACGTCGCGAAGGATCGAGTCGCGCGCCCACTGCGTGAGAGTCTCTTCGGCGTTCTTGGAGAAGCCGAAGTCGAAGGCGCGGGTGAAGTACTGCCGGCCGCCGTCGAGGCGTCGTGCGGCGAGGAGTTCTTCGGTGCGGATGGCGCCGAGGGCTTCGCCGAGTTCGTTGCCGATGAGGTTCTGTCCGCCGTCGCCGCGGGTGAGGGCGAGGTAGGCGGTTTCGACGTGTCGTCCCTTGGCGAGCCAGGTGATGAGCTGGGTGTCTTCGTCGTCGGGGTGGGCGGCGATGACGAGGACGCGGGCGGAGGTGCCGAGTCCTTCGACGAGGGGGCCTAACGCGGCGGCGCCGCGGGGTTGGGCGGGGAGGGGGGCGGTGAGGAGGGCCGCGACAAGCACGAAGCAAAGCCGCCGAGATCTCGACACGAAGCGCCGTGCAGGGGAAGACATGGTTTCAGAAGGCGAGGAGCGACCGGGCAGGTCGGGGTTCCGGGGATGGCACAATCTAGCCGCGCCATCCGAGGAATCACCAACCTGACCAGTCGACCGACGCTCCCACCTACGCATCCCGCGCCAGCAGGAGAGCGCAAGCTCGGATTACTTCGCCGTCGAACGCGAACGACTAAACTCGCTCCAGCGCCCCAAGCCGACGCCAGAGATGTTGGTTAGCGGGCGACGCGATACCTGATCGATCATCGCATGCAGTGCCTGTCGTTCGGATGGCGCGATGTTCTGCGGAGCCTGGGCTCCCTCAACGGGGATCATTGCCGAATACGGCGAGCGCGGATGCTCGCGCTGCAGCTTGTCGAGGAGTCGAAGGGCAGCTCCGAGCGCGACGTGGCTGGGATTGTGCCGAGGGAGAAGGACGATGTTCTGTCCCCTTGGCGGCGCGTTGAAGAAGATCACTGCCTTCGCGGAGCCAACAGGCAGTGAGTCTGCGATCGCCACGACGACAGACGCACGAGGATCGACCTGTCCCTCAGCGGAACTCGTGACGATCAGAAGGAGCATTGTAGTGACGATCGCGATCAGCCGCGCTGCAATCGATGAGATGTGTGAGATTCGCATTGTATGATAGAGTCGAGGGATGAACGGCATCGCGTTAGATGGGAATGCAGCCGAGGAACTCTCGGTTGACTTCTACTCCCCCTGCGTCATACCACACGGACCACGTGCAGAGATACCACGACTGTGTGATCTGCGTGTCGCCCTGCCCCCCGCCTCCAGTCACGGTTTCGATCGTGGACTTGCACGGTTCAAGCTTTGACTGATTGCCGTTCGAATTGTCGGCGACCGTCAGAATAGTTGGCGGAAGATACGGAAACGCACTCTGCGTATTCGTCGTCGCCTTGTGGCCTGTCTGCCCAGTGAGCGCGTAGCCGCAGTTCGCGCTCAACTGGATTCGCACCTGGCTGCTCATTTGATACCACTGGAACGCGATGCCAGACTGATAGAACACCTGCGTCCGCGTGAGCAGCGCGCCACCGAGAGTGAGGAGTTCTGCGAAGACCGTTTGTTCGCCGGATGTCCCGAGGAACTCCATCGTGCCTTCGACCAGTGCGAAAGGCGTTGCGGGCCCCATGCCGAACGAAGCCGTCGTTCGAGGGTTCCGAAGTAGCGGACTGACGTCAGTGGTGGAGGACGCGGTGACGTTGGACATTCGTGCGCGCTCACCCTCGCCCAGCGAGGCGCGGGAATCGAGCGGTACGATGCGCGAGCCGGTATCGACTGGCGGCTTGTCGTACGAGTCTGAGGACGGAAGAACGAATTGCAGCGATGATGCCTTCTCGACGAGAGTTGGCGCATCACCGCATGCTGCCACAACGATCAGGCACGCCAAGCGCGCGCACTGTGCTATGCGTTTCATGCTGCGGATCTCCTGAGCGACCGCGCGATGGGGAGCGGCGCTTCGTGGGGCTAGTGTGCCGCTGCTGTCCGTTTGTCCCGGCAGTGGACGCCGATGGTAGTCAGCAGGGTTTCAAGGCGAGTCCCGGTCGAATCAGTGGAGACCACGGGCCCGCTTGCCAGGATGCGATATTGCCCAAGCATCCGAATTTCTGGTGTACCGACATATCGATGTGAACGCGCAGCGATTCGACGCTGTCGCGAAGCCGAGACGGAGAAGAGCTCGAATCGACCGCCGGCCCTTCCGGTTGCGACGCCTTGGCGATTGTCCGCGAGCATCAACCAGGATGAATGATTTCGCGGTGCGTCGAGCACCCACACCTGGGACAGATCCCCACGAAGTACTCTCTCCCCGATCGACGTCCCATGCGCGTCAAGCACGAGGGTATGCAGCTCGCGTTCGCGCTCCGACACTCTGATCCAGGACAGCGCGGTCAAACCACCGGCAATCGAATCGGCTCTGAGCAGGTATCGATTTGTCGCCGATTGAGGGAAGATCGTCTCGAGCTCCTGCACATTGGGAAAGGCGCGAAAGGCCGTGACCTCCTCGGCCTTGTCTCCAATGACTCGCTCGTGTCGGAGAAAGAATCGATGCTGTCCGTCTCCAAGCGTCGCTGCAGCGATTCGCAGGGGGTACCTGCCGAGCCGCATGTGTTCCCACTTTCCGTCAAGTCGACGGAGGACCTCAGCATCCCCCGAAATGCGCAACCCTTCTCCTCGAACGTGTATCGCCCATGTGAGCGTGTCACCCCGACCAAGCAGCGATGGAGCCGAGATGAAGCCGATGTGGTGAGGATACTCGACAGGAACTCGCTCCAGACTTTCCCATCCTTGCAGCCCTAGACGTCCGTGCCATACGCCAAGTGTGGTATCAGGTCCTTGCATCTGGTTGGCGTGCCCCGGAAGTTCTACGAACATCACGTCCCAGCGATCCTTTCCGCTCGGGATCGCTCGCACGCCGCCGAAGTACCGTATTCCAGCGGGACGTAGCACTGGCATCCAGCTTCCATCGGATCGGCGGATCGCGCCGAAGACGCTGTCCAGCACCTGTGTGGCGGCTGCTCCCCGGACTTTGCCCTTCGACAGATAGGTTGGCGAGCCTGCGATGAGGGTGCTCGACTCGCCGGGAACGATGGTCGACGGCTCGACGTAAACGCGATGGTCTCCGGCCCACCGCACCAGAGAGGAGTCGAGGACCTCTAGTCGACAGCTGTGTTCCATCTGACGGGCCCGACCACCACGAACGGATTGACGAGACGCCTGGCTCAATACCGTCAAGGGCGTGGACGACAGAAGTAGCAATGACGTGATTGATATCGATCGCAGGCGCATGGCAGGCGTGGGAGGAGTCAGGTGACGGTCTTAGGATGCCCCACGCGCGCAGTTCACATCGCATCGTTCCAGTGCGAGTCGTATCATTTTCACTGCGGTTGCGTCGGGGCCTCTCGAACTCAGACTGTGAGGCGCTACAATCTCCGCATGGCCGTCACGCATCCGTCACGTTGCCCCCCTCGCTCGCCATTCGACGCATGATCGACTTCCACTAGCCATTTGATGACGTCCCCTTCAATCCCGCCACGCCCAGCTCAGGACCCCACCCCCGAGGACAGCGCCCCCCCCTTCCGGCGCACCCTCATCCGCGTGATGGGCATGCAGCTGCTGGCCCTCCTGGCGCTCTGGTGGCTCCAGTCCCGCTACGCGCGCTGATCGCCCATGCATCCCCTCAACTGGGCCGTCGTCGCCGCGTACCTCCTCTTCGTCATCGTCGACGGCCTCCGCCGTACACGCGGAACGAAGGGGATCGAAGGGTACTTTCTCGCCGGGCGCTCGCTCCCATGGTGGGCCGTCGGCCTCTCGGTCATGGCCACGCAGCTCTCGGCCGTCACGATGATCGGCACCACCGGCCAGGGCGCCACCGACGGGCTGCGCTTCGTGCAGTTCTACTTCGGGCTCCCGCTGGCGATGGTGATCCTCGGCGTGACGCTCGTCCCGTTCCTGCACGGCGCCAAGGTCTACACGGCCTATGAGTACCTCGAGCGGCGCTTCGACCCCAAGACACGCACGCTGACCTCGTTCCTGTTCCTCATCTCGCGCGGGATGTCGTGCGGGACGATCATCGCCGCCCCTGCGGTCGTCTTCTCGGCGATCTTCGGCTGGCCGCTCCCGTGGTCGGTGGCGCTCATCGGCGTCCCGACCATCCTGTACACGATGATCGGCGGGGTGAAGGCGGTGGCCTGGGCCGACGTGAAGCAGATGTTCGTCATCACCAGCGCCCTCGTGGCGATGGTGGTGGTGCTCCTGATGCGCATCCCGGTCTCGCCCGACGCTGCGTTGCGGCTGGCGGGGTCAGCCGGACGCCTCACCACCTTCGACTTCTCCTTCGACCTCTCCAAGACGTACACGTTCTGGTCGGGCGTGATCGGCGGTACCTTCCTGATGCTCTCCTATTTCGGGACCGACCAGAGTCAGGTGCAACGCTACCTCGCCGCCCGCTCGGTGGGCGAAGCGCGCACCTCGCTCCTCATCAGCGCCTACTGGAAGATCCCGCTCCAGGCGTTGGTCCTCCTGGTGGGCGTGCTGGTCTTCGTCTTCTACCTGTTCCAGGCGCCGCCGCTCTTTTGGAATCCGGCGCACGAGGACAAGGTGCGCGCGGCCGGACCGCAGGCCTACGAGCAGCTGCAAGGGCGCTACGCCGACGCCATCTCGGCGCGCACCTCGGCAGCGAGGGCCCTGGCCGCAAGCCCGGCCGGCGCCCCCGCGACCGCCGCCGCGCACGACGCCTTCATGCAGAGCGACTCGGCGGTCGTGCGTTTGCGAACCGAGGCGCTCGGGCTCGCCGAAAAGGCGACCGGAGCCCCGTCGCGCGACGTGAACTACATCATCCCGCGCTTCGTCCTCTCCGAACTCCCCATCGGCCTCGCCGGCCTCTTCATCGCCGCGATCATCGCCGCCGCCATGGGGGCGATCGCCGCCGAACTCAATTCGCTCTCCACCGCCACGGTCATCGACTTCTACCGCCGCTGGGTGAAGCCCGAAGCGACCGACGCGCACTACCTGTCGGTCTCCAAGGCCGCCACCGGCGTCTGGGGAATCTTCGCCTGCATCGTCGCCACCTACGCGGCCACGTTAGGCTCGCTGATCGAGGTGGTGAATCGCTTCGGCTCCTTCTTCTACGGCTCCATCCTCGGCGTCTTCATCCTCGCCATGATCAAGCGCTCGAACGCGACCGGCGCCTTCGTCGGACTGCTGGCAGGGATGGCGAGCGTCGCGGCCGTCTCCTTCGGGCTGCCATCGGTGTCCTTCCTCTGGCACAATCTCGTTGGTGCGGTGGCGGTCGTGGTGGTGGGGTCGCTGTTGTCGGTGCGAAAGGCCTTGGCGACGGGAAGACGGGAAGACGAGTGACGGCAAGGGCAAAGGGCGGGAGCTGCGTGACGCAGCTTCCCGCCCTTCTGTTTTCACTCGTCTTCTCGTCTTCTCGTCTTCTCGTCTTCTCGTCTTCTCGTCTTCTCGTCT
>CAZLLP010000028.1:0-51324 GCA_964560345.1 uncultured Gemmatimonadaceae bacterium | reverse complement strand
GGCGAAGAGCTGGTCCTCGAAGCCGACCGGGAGGGCCGGGTCGCCGCTGACGCGTCCGCTGAAGGTGATCGCGTTGGACGGCGGCGGCGGCGTCTGGCCATAGCAGGCGCCGAAGCTCGCCGTTGCAGCTGGCTGCCAGATGCCGCTGTTGTCGCGGTGCAGCGACTGCCCCGCGGGCGTCGTGGTCGGCTCGCTCACGCCGATGTCGGTCGAGAGCATCCCGTTGGCGGCGCCGCCGACCGCGACGAAGGTCCCGCCGTAGGACAGGAACTCGACCACCGAACCGCTCGCGTTCACGAGGGCGAAGCCGTCCGGGTTGCCGTTCTGGATGCCGCTGATCGGGACGGCGATGACGCCGCGTGCCGTGCACAGATTGGGGATCGTCCCCGCGAGCGGGGTGGTGTTGTAGAGCGCCCCGCCATTCCCGTTGTAGAGCACGATGCTCCACCCGGTGAGGTCGGTCCCGGCGGGCCCTTCGACTTCAATCGCCTCGCCGATGTCGGTGCCGGCGTTGTCGTAGTGGATCTCGGAGAAGCGCGTGGCCGGAAGCGGCGGCGGCGCGGCGGCCACGGTGACGGCCACCGTGTCGGCCTTTCCGCCGGCTTCGGTGGCGATGACGTTCGCCGTTCCGACGGCGACGGCGCTCACCAGCCCGGTGGTGCTGACCGTGGCCACGCCGGCGCTGCTGCTCGACCAGGTGAAGGCGGCGGTCGTGATCGGCGTCCCGTTGGCGTCGACCGCCACCGCCGTCAGCTGCTGCGTCCCGCCGATGAGCAGCGAGGCCACGTTAGGCGTCACGGAGACGCTGGCCACCACCGGCGGCGGAGGAGGCGCCCCGTTGTCATTGCAACTGCCGAAGGTGCTGGTGGCCGGTGTCGCCCACGAGCCATCGGACTGGCGCTGCAGCGACTGCCCCACCGGCTCGGAGCCGGTCTCGGAGACGCCGATGTCGGTGGAGGTGACGCCAACGGCGACACCGTTGGTCGCCGCGAAGCTCCCTTCATACGAGAGGAACTCGACGAGTGTCCCCGACGCATTCACCAGCGCCACGCCGTCCGGGCTCCCGTTCTGCACGCCATTGGACGCGTAGGTCGCCACGGCGACGCCACGCCCCGAGCACACGTCCGCAACGATTCCGCTGAAGGTGAAGGTCGGCGTGTACGTCACGCCGCCGTTCCCGTTGTACAGGACGAGGCTCCATCCCGTGAGGTCGGTGCCGGCCGGCGCCGATACCTCGATCGCCTCGCCGACGTCGGTCCCGGTGTTGTCGTAGTGGATTTCCGAGATACGCACCGGCGGCATCGCCGCGGTCGTTGCCAGCAGCGGCGAGCCGACGAGCGGAGGTGCAACGGGCCCCGGCTCGGCGCAGGCGCCGAGGGCAAGGGCAAGGGCGGCAACTGCCGCGGACCTGATCGAGAGACGCATCAAGGCCTTCGTGTGGAGGAGGTGAAGTGAGGGACGTGCTGTCCGCATCGAGCCGGGCGCGCGCATGATACGCCCGGCGGGACGGTGACGAAAGCAACAGTTCGGCCACGCGACCAGGTGGCGAATGCACTCGCCCCGTAGCACGAGCCGCGGGCGGAAAAGCTTGCCGTCGGAGTGTGGCTGACTCACGACAGGTTGCCCGGGCACGCATATTCGCCGCATGACTCGCTTCGCTCGACGTCGCGTCGCCTCATGGTTGGCGATCCCCGCGTTCCTCGTACCTGCTGCACTCCGCGCGCAGGTGATTTCCGTCCCTGCGACAAGCAGCCCCAGCCTGCGACAAGGTCCACTTCGCTACGGTACGGGGACGTGGGAGCCCGACTCGCTAGGCAACCATCGCGCGGTGGTGCATGTGGCGAGCGGGGGCGATGCCGTCTATGTCCGCATTCCGTGGCGGCGCCGCGATCGCACGCCCGAGAAGGTCGGCATCGTGGTGATGGATGCGCGCACGCAACTCCGGGTGCGCAACGTGGCGCGCATGGAGATCACGCGCGAGTACGGCGACCTCGTCTTTCAGGCGCCCACCGTCCCCGGCGACTACCACATCTACTACCTGCCCTACACCGGGACCTTCACCTCCAACTATCCGAAGATCACGTATCGTCCGCCCGAGGATCGCGCGGAGCAGGGGTGGCTGCAGCGCAACGGGCTCATACCGCAGGTCGCGCGGTTCAAGCAGTACCAGTCGCTCCCGCCAGCGACGATGGTCGGCTTCGACGCCATCAACGACTTCTCGCGCTTCACGGCGATGGAGTACATCGCGAGCAAGGCCGAGCTCGACTCGCTGCGGTCGAAGTTCGCGTGGGCCGAGTACTTCGCCTTTCCCGAGGATCGTGCGCTGTCGATTCGCATGACCGACGACATCCCGGCCAAGTGGGCGCAGGAGGGACCGTTCCGCCCGTTCACGGGGAGCGCCGCGCGCGGCGAGTACTACACCTTCCAGGTCGGACTCTGGGCGCACCGCATGGCGATCGACTCGCTGCGATATGAGGTCACCGCCTTCACGCGAAAAGGGGGGACCGAGGTGATCCCCGCCTCGGCGTTCACCTGCTTCAACCTCGAGGGGGTCGATTGGTCGGGGCATCGCTTCACGCGCGCGCTGCGCGTGGAGCGCGGCAAGGTGCAGCCGCTCTGGTTTGGCGTGCAGGTGCCGCGCAACGCCGTTCCCGGCGACTACGAAGGAGAGGTGGCCATCGGCAGCAGCAACGCCAAGGATCGCCCGATTCGTGTGACACTGCGCATCACCCCGGACACCGTGGTGAACCGCGGCGACGACGAGCCGTCGCGCCTCACGCGCCTGCGCTGGCTCAACTCCCAGCTTGCGGCTGACGACGGACTCGTCCCGCCCTATACGCCGATGACGGTGACCGGCACGAGCGTTGGCGTCCTCGGGCGCGCGCTCGTGTTTGGCCCCGACGGACTCCCGGTGGCGATTCGTTCGTACTTCACCGCCGGCAACACCGCGATCGGGACGACGCCGCGCGAGGTGCTCGCCGCGCCGCTGCGGCTGGTGGTGCGCGACAGCGCGGGGCGCGACCTGGCCTGGCAAGGCGCACCGGCCGCGATCGGCAAGCGAGCCCCCGGGGCGGTCGCGTGGAGCGCCACGCGTACATCGGGCGCCCTCGACATGCAGGTGCGCGCACAGATGGAGTTCGAGGGAACGACCGAATACGCCGTGACGCTGCGCGCGCGCGAACGCACCACACTCGGCGACGTGCGCCTCGAGATCCCGATGCGCCCCGAGGCCGCGGAATACATGATGGGGCTCGGACAGAAGGGGGGGCGGCGCCCGGCCGAGTTCCACTGGACATGGGACGTGGCGAAGAAGAACCAGGACGCGGCGTGGTTAGGCGGCGTGAGCGCGGGGCTGCAGTTCACGCTCAAGGACGAGCACTACGTGCGCCCGCTCAACACCAATTTCTATCTCTCCAAGCCACTCGTCCTCCCGCGCAGTTGGGGCAATGACGGCAAGGGGGGATGCGACATCGTCGAGGCAACGGGAGACGGGAGGACATCGTCGCGGGTGACGGTTGCGTGCTACTCCGGGGCGCACACGCTGGCCGTGGGTGACTCGTTGCGCTTCGACTTCCGGCTGATGATCACCCCGTTCAAGCCGCTCAACACCGCCGAACAGTGGAAAACGCGCTACTTCCACGCGTTTGTCCCGGTGGACTCGATTGCCGGGCGCGGCGCCAACACGGTCAACGTGCACCACGCAAACCGGGTGAACCCGTGGATCAACTACCCCTTCCTCGAGCCGGGGCAGATGCGCGCCTACATCGACTCGGCGCACGCGAAGGGGATGAAGATGAAGATCTACTACACCGTGCGCGAACTCACCAACCACGCCCCGGAATTGTTCGCGCTGAGATCGTTAGGCGACGAGGTGCTCTCGGCCGGACCGGGCGGGGGATACTCCTGGTTGCAGGAACACCTGGGGGAGAACTACCTCGCGGCGTGGCACGTGCCGGCGATCAAGGATGCGGCGGTGGTCAACAGCGGCGTGTCGCGCTGGCACAACTTCTATGTCGAGGGACTCGACTGGCTGGTGCAGCACCTCAGGATCGACGGGCTGTACATCGATGACGTGGCCTTCGATCGCACCACGATGAAGCGCGTGCGCAAGGTGCTCGATCGCGGCAACCCGGGGGCGATGATCGACCTGCACTCGGCCAACCAGTACAATCCGCGCGACGGTTTTGCGTCGAGCGCCAACCTGTATCTCGAACACTTCCCCTTCCTCAACCGCCTCTGGTTCGGCGAGTACTTCGACTACGACTCGGCGAGCGACTACTGGCTGGTTGAAGTCTCGGGGATCCCGTTCGGGCTGATGGGCGAGATACTGGAGAAGGGGGGGAATCCGTGGCGCGGGATGACGATGGGGATGACGGCGCGCCTCCAGTGGAGCGGCGATCCGGCGCCGTTATGGAAGGTGTGGGACGCCTTCGGGATTCAGCAGAGCCGCATGTCGGGGTGGTGGTCGGGCGAGGCGCCGGTCACCACGGGCGACAGCGCAGTACTGGCGACGACCTGGCGGCGCCCGGGGAAGGCGATGGTGTCGTTAGGCTCGTGGCGCGAGGCGGACACGCGAGTGACGCTGCGCATCGACTGGAAGGCACTGGGGCTCGATCCGGCCCGCACCCGCGTGCGTGCGCCGGCGATCGAGAAGTTCCAGGCGGCGGGGAGCTGGGCCCCCGGCGAGGCGATCATGGTGCCGGGGAAGCGGGGGCTGCTGCTGATTCTCGAGAAGCGGTAGGGGAGCAGGGGCGGGGGAGGGGGAGGTGTCGGGGGGAGGGGACGAAGTCGGAGGGGAACGGATTGGTACGCATCGGAAGGAAACGATGTCGTTGAGCGCGCGAGCGCGGCGAATGTGGTAGTCGGGGGGGGGCCCCACGCCTCGCACGCCTCCCCGTCCCGCCCGTCACGCCGCCGAGCCCACAAGGCTCCCCGCCTTCCCACTTGCCCCAGTCTCCCGCCTCCACCAGCGTGTCCGAAAACGGCGAGTTCGCGCGCTCTGCCGGTGTTACACTCCCCCCATGCCACTCGATCGCCCCTCCTGCTACCGCGCCCTCACCGCGCGCGACGCACGCTTCGACGGCGTCTTCTTCGTCGGCGTGACCTCGACCCGCATTTACTGCCGACCGGTCTGTCGCGCCAAGACACCTCGGGAAGGGAACTGCCGCTTCTTTTCCAACGCGGCGGCCGCGGAGCGCGCCGGCTTTCGCCCCTGCCTGCGGTGTCGCCCCGAGCTCGCCCCCGGCAATGCGCCGGTCGACGCCGGGGTGGTGCTGGCCGAGCGGGCGGCGCGCGCCATCGCGGCGGGGGCGCTCAACGGGGCCTCGGTCGAGGTGCTGGCCGATTCGTTAGGCGTGACGGGGCGTCATCTCCGTCGCGCCGTGGTGCAGCACCTGGGCGTCTCGCCCATCGACCTCGCGACCACCCACCGCCTCCTGCTGGCCAAGCGTCTCCTGCACGAATCGACGCTTCCGGTGGGACAGGTGGCCTTCGCCGCCGGCTTCGACTCGTTGCGGCGCTTCAACGCCGCATTCAAGGCGCGCTATCGCCTGACGCCCGCGGCGCTGCGCCGCGAGGCAGACGAGGGGTCGGCCCAAGGCGTGGCAGGCGCGCGCACCGGAGCGTCGAGCGGAGCGCGCGCTGGGTCGGACGCGGCGAAGCACGTGGGTGCGCGTGCTTCCACACCCGCGTCCACGCGCCGTGTGGCCGTGGCTACCCAGCCTAACGCGCAGCGGGACATGCTCGCAGCGGACGACGGGATGGACGAGGCAACCGCGGACGACCTCGTCCTCGCGCTCGACTATCGACCGCCGCTGCACTGGGAATCGCTGCTCGGATTCCTTGCGGCACGCGCCACTCCGGGGGTGGAATCCGTGGAGCAGGGGCGTTACGCCGCGACAGTTCGGCTCCCAGCCGTGCTTCCGCCAGCCGAGAGCGCATCGGCGACGCGCGAAGGCGTTCGCGAGATCGTGGGACACGTGGTGGTCGAGATGCGAGCCGACGACGGACGCCGGCCGCGCGGCGCCACGCCCAACACCGCCGGGCGCGGGACGATCGTGGCGCGCATCTCGCCCTCGCTGGTCCCGGTGCTCATGCCGCTGCTGGCGCGCCTGCGCGACCTGCTCGATCTCGATGCCAACCCGGACGTCATCGCCCGCCATCTGGTGCGCGCGGGGGCGGTCGAGAGTGCCGCTGCCTTCGCCGGTGTGCGCATCCCCGGCACGCTCGACGGTTTCGCCCTCGCGGTGCGCGCGATCCTCGGCCAGCAGGTGAGCGTGCGCGGCGCCACGACGGTGATGGGTCGCCTGGTGGAGCGATTCGGTGAACCTTACGCGGGTTTGCATGCTTCGCTCACGCGCCTGATGCCGACCGCTGCGCGGCTGGCGCGATTGACCACTGGTGACGTGGCAACGTTAGGCATGCCCGGCGCGCGGGCCGACGCGGTGATCGCGCTCGCGCGGGCGGTCGTGGCGGGTGACGTCACACTCGCCCCGGGCGCGGACGCGGGCCGCGTGATCAAGGCACTCACGGCGCTTCCCGGGATCGGGGACTGGACGGCGCATTACATCGCCATGCGCGCGCTGCGCTGGCCCGATGCGTTCCCGGCCAACGATCTGGTGCTGCGGCGTGCGGCGGGGAACCTCACCGCCGCGCAGCTCATCAAGCGCGCCGAGCCGTGGCGCCCGTGGCGCGCGTACGCGGCGATGCACCTCTGGCGCACGTCCGCCGACCCGGCGCCCGCGACCAATTCTTCCTCCATCCCCTCTCGGAGCTGACCCCATGTCCGCCGACGATAGCGTCTACTATACCACCATGCCGTCGCCGATCGGCGAATTGCTGCTGACGGGCGACGGGCGCCATCTCACCGGATTGTTCATGACGCCGCACACGCACGGTCCCGAGCGTGGCGACGACTGGGTGCGGGACGACGCCTCCTTTGCCGATGCCGTGCGGCAGTTGCAGGAGTATTTCAGCGGCAGCCGCGTGACGTTTGAAATTCCCCTCGCCCCCGATGGGACGGAATTCCAGCGCCGCGTCTGGATGGCCCTGCGCGACATTCCGTACGCCCAGACCGTCTCGTATGGCGACATCGCACGTGAGATCGGCAATCCCAAGGGGGTGCGCGCCGTCGGCCTGGCCAACGGCCGCAACCCGATCTCGATCATCGTCCCCTGCCACCGGGTGATCGGGAGTAACGGCTCGCTGACGGGCTACGGCGGAGGCCTCGAGCGCAAGCAGTGGCTGCTCGAACACGAGGCGCGCTACGGTGGATTGGCCGGCACACCGCTGGGCGGGGCAGCCTGATCTGCCACTGAGGACGACCGCGTGGTCCGTTCCCCAACCATGGCAAGCAGAAAGGAGACTCGAACTCCTGCCCGATGTAGGGGGAGTGGCCAAGCCGCATGGGTCGTCAGGCGCAATGATTCGTCGCCATGCTTGCAGGTTGCGCGCCACAAGGGCACATCCACCCGGTGAGCTACTATTACCTGGGTTATGCCCTGCTGCACGCCGGGGCGTCGTCGGTCGGGGTGACGTACGACCGCTACAAGCGATCGGCCTTCATGGCCCTGGCGGCCTTCCTGCCGTTGCTCCTGACGGGAAACGCGGGCTTTCGCGCTCGCCTCCGGCGCAAGGACCCGCACATCGCCCGGGAGAACCGCGCCTTCCTCGACGCCATGAACGACTGGCGGATGCTGACCGCGCGCAGCGTCGTGGTCGTGGCGCGAAAGGGCGTCGCCTAGCTCCCCGCTCGCACCGCCTTCACGACGGCACCGATCTCGGCGCCGTCGGTCACGTCCCACGCGTACTCGTCGGGGACGAACGACCGCGAGATGTGCACGCGCGGCGTGCGAAAGGCCATGCGCCCCTCGAGCCGGCGCGAGCCGCGCAGGTGCACCTCCTTCACCTTGGTCGCCTTCACCACGTCGGCCGCGTTGTCGTGCCGCACACCGCCCCCCGCCATGACCACGATGCGGTCCCCACCGCGGCGCACCAGGCGCGCGATCATCTCCGAGCCTTCCAGCGCCGTGGCCGCCCCGCCGGAGGTGAGCACGCGATGCACGCCTAACGCCTGCAGCGCATCGAGCGACTCGTCCAGGTCGCGCGTGACGTCGAAGGCCCGGTGGAAGGTGAAGGGGAGCGGGTGCGCCGCTTCGATCAGCGCGCTCGTCCCGTCCTCGTCGATCGTTCCGTTGGGATTGAGCGCCCCGCTCACGATGCCGTGGATGTCGCACGACTTGGCGAACTCGATGTCGCGCAGCATCACCTCGATGTCGGCGGCGTCATAGAGAAAGTCGCCGCCGCGCGGGCGCACGATGGCAAAGACCGGGATCCCGACGCAGCGATGCACCGCGCGCATCATCCCGCCGCTCGGCGTCGTCCCTCCTTCCACCAGGTTGGCACAGAGTTCGAGGCGTCCTGCTCCGGCATGCTCGGCGGCAATGGCCCCTTGCACGGAATCGACGCAGGCTTCGACGAGGATGCTCATGGGTGTCCTAACGAGCGAGCTGCCCTGCGCGCACGAGCGCCGAGGTGGCGATCATCCACTGGGCCAGGTAGTAGGTACCGAGGACGAGGGCGCGCGACCCCGCGAAGTCGGCGCGAAATCGCGCCAGCCCGAGGGTCGCGTCCGACGCCACGAAAAGCACCGCCCCCACCGCCGCCCACCACGCCCCGTCGTGCGCATCCTGCCGCGAACGCTCCAGCGCCTGCCACGCCATCGCCAGGATCACGAGCATGTATGCGGTGACGGGGAGGCGCAATGCGCCGAGGAACGGCCACAGTAACGACATCAGGATGACGCCGAGCGCCACCAGCGGGAGCGCGGTGCTGGAATGTCGCGAGAACCCGCCGTCGCGCGTGAAGGCGCCGATGTACCAGAGGTGCGCGACGAGGAACGACGCCAGCCCCGCGACAAAACGGTCGCGCGGGAGCATGAGGAAGACATCGCCCGCCAGCGAAAAGAGGAGCCCGAGGGCGACGAAGCGCGCGTACGCATCCCCCGCCTGACGCACCGCCGGGAAGACGATGGCGATGACGAGGATCGTCGACAGCGGCTTGAAGAGGTACACCTGCTGCGCCGCTCCCGCGTAGTCGGCGCGGAGGAGGAGGGCAAAGGAGACGAGCAGCGCGGCGGAGAGGAGCTGCCAGATTCGCACGAAGACGGATGGGGCGGGTGAAGGCGCGCTCAAGCTTGCGCCCGCACACGTGCGCCGCAACGGGGACGCCCGCTACCCCGCACGGGCAGCTTGCCCGACGCTTGCTCGACGGCTGCGCGGCTCGGTCGCGCGACTCTGCTGCGCGGCGCGAGGGGGGCGGCTAACTTCGGGAGCGCCTGACCGATTGCTCCCCTCACTTGCCGCGCCCCACCGCCGTGCCAGGACCCCGCTCGCCAGACTCCCAGTTCGACCTCTGGCCGCAACGCATCTTCGTCGAGGCGCTGGACGCGAAGGCGATCGCCGGGGAACGCACGCGGGTGCAAGCGATGTACAGGGTGCGGTACGAGCGCGATGGCGGGATCCACCAGGTCTTCCTCGACCATCACGGGTGGTACTGCGCCGAGCACGGTCCGGCATGCCCAGCCGTGCGGGAGGTCACCGCGCACCGCGAGCGGTTGTCGCCAAGTTGAACGATTCGAGGAGAGACGGATGCTGAAGAAAGTCGGGATCGCGGCGATGACCGCGACGCTGGTACTGATGGCCGCGTGCGGCGGTGGTGGTGACGACAATCCGGCCGGCCCCGGAGGCGTGGCGTCGGTATCGCTCAACGCCCCGAGCCTGTCGATGCTCCCGGGTCGCAGCGACCAGCTCGTGGCGACGGCCAAGGACGCGCAGGGGAACACCATCGGCAGCGCCCCCGCCGCGACCTGGACCACGTCCAACAACAGCGTCGCGTCGGTGAATGCGACCGGGCTGGTGACCGCCAACGCCGTGGGGACGGCGAACGTCACGGCGACCATCTCGGGGAAGAGCGCCACCGCGCAGGTGACCGTTGCGGCTGCCGCCACGACGATCACCGTCAACATGCCCGGGACCTCGTTCACCCCGTTTCGCGCGACGCTCAAGCGGGGCGGGACGGTGAACTACGTGTTCCCGTCGCTGGCGCACAACGTGATCTTCGAGAAGGTGGCCGGCGCCCCGGCCGACATCCCGGGGCAGGTGTCCAACCAGACCGTCTCGCGCCAGTTCCAGACCGTCTCGCTGTTCAAGTACACCTGCTCCCTGCACAACGGCATGGACGGCGAAATCGACGTGGTCCCGTAGCACACCGCCAGCCGCATCGCGCAGCACTCAGCCGCGATTCCCCACAATCGAAGAGGGCGCCCCCACCCGGAGCGCCCTCTCTTTTGTTGCCCTCACTCGTCTTCCCGTCTTCCCGTCTTCCGTCACTTCGTGACACCCCGAAACGCCGGCACATACCCCGGAAAGACCGTCGCGAGATTCGTGTTCCCGAGCCGGTTCTGCACGATCTCGCCGAGGATGTCGCGGTAGTCGATGGACACCGGGAGGTCCTGCTTGTCGGCGAGGTTTTCCTGCGCGAGCGGCTTCCAGTTGTTGGTGAGGACACGCCCGCCGCGAATCCCGCGCCCCATGGTGAACATCGCCGTCCCGCGCCCGTGATCGGTCCCACGGCTCCCATTCTCGCGCACGTTGCGCCCGAACTCGGAGAGGACGACGACGGTGACGTTCTGGGCCAGCCCGCTGGCGATGCAGTCCTGCCAGAAGGCGCCTAACGCCTGCGAGAGCTGCGTCATCGTGTTCGACATCCCGCCAGTGAGCGGGTTCTGGTCGGTGTGCGTGTCCCACCCGCCGATGTCGAGGTGGACGGCCTCGACGCCGATGTCGGCCTTGATCAGCGCCGCCGTGGAGCGCAGGCCGCGCGCCAACCCAGTGGCGGGATAGACGGCGCCGTTGGCCGGGGCGTAGGCGCCGATGTTGAGCGAGCGCAGGAGGCTGATGGTGCTGATGGCGTTGAGGGCCGCGGTCTTTGCCGGCTCGAGCGAGTCGGTGTAGTCGGCCTGCAACCAGGCGGTGCGAGCGTCACGCGTGGTCGCGCTGCCGCTGATCCCGAAGTTGGCGGGATCGGTCATGGGGACGGTCTGCGGTCCCCCCTTGAGGGTGTCGACCAGTCCGTCGGCGATCCCGATGGCGCGGAGCGACGCACCGTTCTTCATGGGCGAGGTCGTCGCCAGGTGACGCCCGAGCCACCCGGTGTTGACGCTCGAGTCGTTCGCCTTGCCGACTTCGATGTAGTGCTGCGCATCGAAGTGCGAGCGCGTGTTGTACGTCAGCCCCGCACCATGCACCACGAGCAGGTCCCCGGCCTGGTAGGCAGGGACGAGGAAACGCATCGCCTGCGGAAAGGCGAAGAAGTTGTCGAGCGCGATCCCCTTGGTGGTGGCGGTGCTGTCGGGGCGCGGGATGGCGATGGTCGGGCGCCCCGTGTAGTACAGCGGGTCGCCGAACGGGGCGCATAACGAGAGTCCGTCGGCGCCGCCGCGCAGGAAGACCGAGACGATCACGTCGCGGTTGGCGACGAACGAGTCGGCGAAGGAGACCTTGGGGAGCCACTCGGGATAGGCCCAGGCGTACAGCGCGGCGCCCGACATCCCTCCGGCGGTCCCCAGGAAATCACGACGATTGACCAGTTCGTTGTACTCGGTGCACGCGCAGTCGTCGTGCTCGTTATGGCTCATGATTCGCTCCGGGGCGTCCTGGCGGTGTGGAAGCGGTGGTGCGGGTCGCGCGGGCGTCCCGGGGTCAGATCCACTGGAAGGTCGACGAGCTGAGGGCGAGGGCGATGGCCTCGCGCACGCGCGCGACTGTCGGCACGGGTTGCACCTGCAGGTAGGTGAGGAGCTGCCCCTTCAACCGATCGGGCATCTCGCCGCCGAAGATCGCCTTGTTGATCGCCGCGGTGACGCCGTCGGGCGTGTTGACCGCAGTGAAGCGCGTGATGTCGAGCGTCATCTCACCGGTTGCGCCGAGGTTGGCCAGCGACACGGCGACGTTCCAGCGCTGCAGCACGCCCCCCGCCCAGTAGTCGGCGCGATCGGGGTAGCCATCGGGCGGATCCCACATGAACATCGGCTGGCCGAGCGTCGTGAGCGATCGACGCGGTCCGGCGACCGCCGTGACGGTGGGATTGAGCGCGCGGAGCGCCGAGAGAAGAAACGTGTAGGGGCGCTTGAGCTTGGGCGGCGCGGCCGAGACGTTGGCGGGGGTGAGGATCGCCCGCACCATCGACGGGATGTCGCCCTGTGTGCGCGTGTACACCGTCGCGACCGCGGTCACTTGCGCCGCGGTCGGCTCATACTGCAGGAGCCAACGCAGCATCTTGGTCGCGATGAACTTCGCCGTGCTGGGATGCTTGACCAGGAAGTCGATCATCTGGTCGCCCTCGGCCTTGGCGGCGATGCCCGCGCTGGCGGGCATCGCCGGGAAGCTCTGCCCCATCACCGTCTTGGCGCCGTAGTCGTGTCCCGACGCGTCGAAGTTGAAGTTGCCGCGCCCGGCCAGCGTCCACCCGGTGAGGACACGCGCCAACTCGCGGACGTCGGTCTGCGTGTAGCCGCCGTCGACGCCCAGCGTGTGCAGCTCCATGATCTCGCGCGCGTAGTTCTCGTTGAGCGTGCGCTGGCGATTGCGGGTGTTGTCGAGGTACTCCAGCATCGCCGGCGAGTGCGCAGACGCCTTGAGCATCTCGGGAAACTTGCCTAACGCGTGCCGGCGGATCACGTCGCGGTCGTCCACCAGCTTGAGGTAGTTGACCTGGGGGAAGGCGATGTTGAAATGGTCGCTCCAGAACTCGACCATGCGCTCGTACAGCTGCCGCTTGGAAAAGGCGGCGCGGTACAGCGTCGACTCGGTGAGCTGTGCCTGCAGCATTCCCTGGTCGAGGTTGTACAACTGGTCGCCGTTCTGCCCCAGGTAGGGGTAGGACGAGGCGACGAAGTTCTGGGTCGCCGTGTCGTCGATCTTGGTGTAGGCCAGGTGGTAATTGAGGTAGCCGGCGAAGCCGAGCTTCTGCGCGAGCTTCACCTCGTCCTCGGTGACGCCATTGGTCACACGGCGCACCAGGCGGGTGAGGGCACTGTCCCATCCCTTCTGCGCTGCAGGATTGGCCTTCTTGAACGGGTCGAACGCCGGGTTGGGCGGCTGCTGCAACAGGCGCTTGACCATCGTGCGCGTGGCCGATGGCTTGGTCCCCTGCTGCGCACCGGCGGTGGACGCCGTGGCGACCGAGGCCGCGGCCATCGACACGCCGAGGGCAAAGAAACGGCGCCGCGAAGGGCGCTCGACCTGCCTAACGTCTGGCGACGTCCCCCCGTCTGCCGCTCCTGCTCCCTCCGTCGACTCCTCCACATCGTGCGCGTCGTGCGATGCGCGCGCGTCGTGAAGCTCGGGACCAGACGTCATCTGACGCATACATTTCCCCTGCTACCCGGTGATGGTGAGGCCACGCGTCGTCCACGCTGCCAGCCGTCCGGCCTCGCCGGCGCGTCTGCACATTCGACGATCCAGGACGTCGCGACGTTAGCGCGATCGGCGTGGTTATTCAAATCCCGCTAACGCTACGGTTGAGCCGGTCGGTGCTCCGTGCTCAAACGCACACCGCCCCTGTGCGACAGCTGCGCCGGATCCTTGCAGCCGGTCGTCGCGTGCCGGCCGACGTGCAACGACGGGCGGAAATTTTTGCCGATCGCCTACTGGCCAATCAAGTCGGTGTCCTCGCCTGCGCCCCCAGCCTTGCCATCACGCCCCAGCGTCATCAGGTCGTAGCCGTTGGTGTTGCGGCTCCCGGGGGCGCGATACGCATACGGATGTCCCCACGGGTCGAGCGGGACGTCCTTTCGCAGGTAGGGACCACGCCAGTTGGCCGCCAGGGGCTCGCGCGTAGGCTTCTCGCGCAGCGCCTGCAACCCCTGCTCTGTCGTGGGATAGACGCCGTTGTCGAGGCGATAGCTGTCGAGCGCCGTGCCGATGAGCGCCATCTGCGTGGTGGCGGTGGTCGACTTGGCCTCGCCTACGCGCCCGAAGATCTGCGGGGCGACCAGGCCGGCCAAAAGTCCGAGCACGATGATCACCACCAGCAGTTCGAGCAGGGTGAAGCCGCGTGACGAACGACGGAGCGCGTACTTCATGAGATCACCGGAAGCTGGAAGGGGCGCGACTCGCACGTGGATCATAGCGCCGACGCGTTGATCGAGTAAATCGCCTGGAGCATGGCTAGCGCCACAAAGCCCACCAGCGCACCGAAGGTGACGATGAGCAATGGCTCGATCATCGCCACCAGCGATCGCAGCGTGCGCTGCGACTCGGCGTCGAAGGTGTCGGCGACGCGGAGCGCCATCGCGTCCAGCGCGCCGCTCTCCTCGCCGACCGCCAGGAGCTGCGTGGCCAGCGGCGGGAGCGTCCCCTCGAGCGATGCGTGCAGGGGCTCGCCGCGCTCCACCGCGCGCTCGGCGCCTTCCAGGCGGGCGGCGAGGGCGAGGTTGTCGATGGTTTCGCGCGCCACGCGCAACGACGAGAGGATGCCGCTCCCGCCGTGCAGCAGCGTCCCGAAGGCGCGGGAGAAGCGCGCCGTCGTGACGGCGCGCTCGAGCGTCCCGACAATCGGCCACTCCAGTCGGGCGGCGTGCCAGCGTTGGCGATTGGCCGGTTCGTGGAGCCATGCACGCGTGGCCACCACGGCCACCGTGCCTAACGCCAACCAGAACCACCACCACTGCGTGAGTGCACCGCTGATGCCGACGAGGAGTCGCGTGGAGAGCGGGAGTGTCCCGCCGGTGTCGTTGAGCAGCGCGACGAAGCGCGGGACGACGAAGGTCAGGAGCACGAGGATCCCGGCGCCGGCCACGACGCCCATCAGCGCCGGATAGAGCAGCGCGGCGCGCAGTTGCGCGCGCAGGTCGCGCGACCGTTCGACGTGATCGGCAAGACGGGCGAGCGCATCGTCGAGCGTTCCGCTCTCCTCGCCAGCGCGCACGACGGCAGGGGCAAGCGTGCCGAAGGTCGCCGAACGTGTGCGCAACGCCATCGCCAGCGTCTCGCCTCGCTGCACGTCGCTGCGTACCGCGGTTAACGCCTCGCGAAGCTCCGGCGTCCCCGCGTGATCGGCGGCAAAGCGCAACGCCCGGTCGAGCGTCGCACCGCCGGCCAGCATCGTCGCCATCGTGCGCGTGGTGGTGGCCAGCGCATCGTCGCGCCCGCGCCCCCCCAGCCAGCGCGGCGCCTGACGAGTCGTGCCGCCCCCTCCCACCGGTTCCACCGAGACGGGAACGAGCGTCTGCCGACGCAATTCGTCGATCGCGGCGCGCGGCGTCGCTGCCTGCACGACGCCTTCGACGACGTCGCCCGCTGCGGTCGCGGCACGGTAGCGATAGGCGAGACTCACGGACGGTCCCCGGGGAGGGCGCGGCGCGCGGGCGGCATGCTGGGGTCGTGCTCCGGCGCGTCGTCGAGGCTCAGCACGCGGCGCACTTCCTCGGGCGTGGTGATCCCGGACTGCACCAATTGCTCCCCCGATTCGCGCAGCGACATGAGGCAGTAGCTGCTCCCGTCCGGACGCATCTCCTGCAGCGACCCGTTGGAGGCGATATGACGCCGGTCACGTTCGTCGGGGACATACGCCTCGTAGATCGCGGTGCGCCCGCGATATCCGGTGCCGCCACAGGCGTCGCATCCGGACCCGCGCTTCGCTCCCTCCCACCCGCGGTTGCGCAGGTGCCGCCCGCCCAGGCCGACGAGCGAAGGATCGTTAGGCGCGATGGGCGCCGCGCACGCCGGGCAGTTGACCCGCACCAGTCGCTGCGCCAGCACCCCCTGCACCGTGGCCGCGACGAGATACGGCTCGATCCCCATGTCGATGAGGCGCGTGATCGCACCCGGCGCATCGTTGGTGTGCAGCGTCGAGAAGACCAGGTGTCCCGTGAGCGCCGCCTGCACCGCCATCTCGGCGGTCTCGCGATCGCGCATCTCTCCCACCATGACGATGTCGGGATCGTGGCGCAGGATCGAGCGCAAGACATTGGCGAAGCCGAGCCCCGCCTTGCGATTGACGGGGATCTGCGTAACCCCTTGCACCTGGTACTCGACCGGGTCCTCGACGGTCACGATCTTCACCGCCGGGTCGTTGCGCTGCGCCAGCGCCGCATACAGCGTCGTCGTCTTGCCCGAGCCGGTGGGACCGGTGACCAGGACCAGTCCCGACGTGCGCTGAATCAGCGGCTCGATCACGACGCGCACCTGCGGCGGCATCCCCAGCGCGGCAAAGTCGCGCACGCCCCCATCCGCCGTCCCTTGATCCAGCACGCGCAGCACCACGCTCTCGCCGTGCAACGCGGGGAGCGTCGAGACGCGCAGGTCCACTTCGCGCGCGCCGAGTCTCACCCGCGCGCGCCCATCCTGCGGCAGCCGTCGCTCGGCGATGTCGAGGCCGGCCAGGAGCTTGATGCGCGAGATGACGCCGGCCTGCAGCGCCGCCGGATAGGTTGCCACGTCGCGCAGCACACCATCGAGTCGCAGGCGCGAGCGCAACCCGGCACGCGTGCTCTCGAGGTGCACGTCGCTGGCGCCGGTGCGGAGGGCGTCGCCCAGGATGGCGTTGACGAGTTGCACCACCGGAGCATCGTTAGCCTGCGCCCGCAGGTCGCCGAGCCCCATGTCGCCAGCCGCAACGCTCCCGTCGGCGTCGATCGCATCGGACGCCGGCTCGCGCCGCGCCCCCATCAGCGCCGCCTGCACGTCCTGCGACGCCGTGTCGACGACGCGGATGGCACGACCGAACAGCCGCGCCAGTTCATCGGTGACGGTGACATCGAGCGCGCGCCCCGCTGCGACGACAAGCGCCCCGCCTTCGTCGATCCGCAACGGAAGCACGAGATGCTCCTCGAGATATCGAGCCGACAGGCGTGACGCGAGATCGCCGGTCGCCGCCTCTCGTAGCGAATCCGCCGAGACCACCTCCCGTCTCCCGTCTCCCGTCTCCCGTCTCCCGTTCACGGCTTTTTCTTGGGAAGCTTGGACAGTGAATCCAGCGCCCCCGGCTGCGCCCCGTTGATGCGCCCGCGCACCGATTCGCGAATCGTGTCGGCGTCGGCATCGGAGCGGACGATGAACGGCGTGACAAAGATCGCCACCTCGCTCCGATTGCGGCTGACGGTGCGCCGCTTGAACAGCGCGCCGAGCAGCGGGATGTCCTTCAGCAGCGGGATGCCGCTCTCGATCGTCTCGCGGTTGTCGCCGATCAGGCCGGCGATCACCACCGTCTGGCCGTCGCGGATCACCGTGCGCGTCGTCGCTTCGCGGGTCGAGATCACCGGGGCGTTGAGCGCCGACTGGATCGTCTGCGTGGTGAGCGTGCTCACCTCCTGCAGGATCTGCACGCTCACGTAGTCGTCGTCGTTGATGGTCGGGATGATGGTCAACTGCGTCCCGACGTCCTCGAACTGCACGGTGCGGTCGATGGCGACGTCGTTGCCGAGCCGGGTGGAGGCGATGAACGGGACTCGGCTCCCCACCAGGATGCGGGACTCGCGATTGTTGACCGCGAGGATCGACGGCGTCGAGAGGACGCGCACCTGTGAGCGTGTCGACAGCGCACGCAGGATGGCGCGCACGTTGGCGTTGCGCAGCGTCACCACGCGCACGGCGAAGTCGCGGATGGACGAGGAGTCGGCGGCGGCCGGGTTCCCCGACGAGACGTCGGTGCTCCCGCCCACGCTCCGCCAGTCCACGCCGAACTGGTCGCCCGTGCCTAACGTCACCTCGGCCACGGTCACCTCGAGCAGCACCTGCGCCGGGCGCGCGTCGAGCGCCTGGATCGTCTCCTGCAACAGCGGGAAGTTGGGGGGGCTGGTGCGGATCAGGAGCGAGTTGGATGGCGAGTGCGGGACGACCGTCGTCTGCCCGGTGAGTGCCCCCGGCGTTCCCGGCGCGGCACTGTCGCTCCTCGTTGCGGCCGGCGAGGAGAGCGGGACGTTGAGCGGCACGTCGCGTCGCATGCGGAAGGCATCACCTTCGCGCTGGCGAAAGCTCTCCAGCGTGCGTGAGAGGGCGAGATCGTCGAGCGAGCGCCGCCCCGACCGGGCCACGCTCACGCCAAAGAGTTGCCCTAACGATTCGGCCAGGTCATCGGCGTTGGCGTACTTGAGGTTCACGACGTAGGTGCGAAGGCCGGCTTCGCCCTGCGGCTTCTCGTCGAGACGACGCAGCAGGTCGAGGTAGCGGGCGACGTTGGCGCCGCGATCGGTGATGAGCAGCGCGTTGGAGCGCGGCACCGCCTCGATGCTCGCCCCTGGGCCGGCCACCTGCTTGAGCGCGGCGGCCCCTTCGTCGGCGCGAATGGCCTGCAGCGGAACCAGTTGCGTCACGAGGCCGAGCGGCGGCGGATCGGGGAAGTCGAGCCCCGTGCGCACGATCCCGGTTTTCGGCGCCTTGTCACTCGGGTAGATCTGCACCACGCTCCCGCGCACGACCGCCACCAGACCCTTCGACTCGAGTATGCCTTCCAGCAAGGCGGGGAGTTCGGCGGCCGGGACGGGGGTGGCGGTTGAGAACGAGATGCGCGCGTCGGCTGGCACTTCCGACGTGACGGCGGTGAGTCCCATCGCCGCTGCCAGCGAGCGAATCACCTCGGCGAGCGGGGCATCGCGGAAGTCGAGCCGGGTCCCCGCCGCCGGCGCCTGCTGCGCGATGAGCGACGACGGGACGCCAGCCGTCGCCGTCAGGAGCAATGCGGTCGCCGCCAAGGCGCGCGGCAGCACGGTGCGCATCAGCATACGACGGGTGGGGATGGGACGCACGAACAAGGCACGCCTCACGGGCGCTCCTCCTGTGGATCGAGACGCAAGGTCACGCGCCCGCGCGGACCGGCCAGGACGACCGCTCGCGGGGCGATGGAGACGACACGAAATCCGCCATCACGGTCGCCGACGGCGTACAGCCGTGCGGGACCGGCCAGCGGGTCCAGCTGCAACAACGCCTGGGTGCCGCGCACCCCCACCACCGTCCCGAGCAGCACCGGTTCCCCCGCGGGCATGGCTGGCATGTCGCCGGGGAGCGTGGTATCGGCAATCATCCCGCCTGACGAGTCCATCGCGGCGTCGGGCGGGGTGTAGCGCGTGGTGGGGGGGGTGCGTCGGGCAGAGAAGACGTTGGCGATCACCACGTCCTCGGCGAGCGAGGGGTCACCCGGGGCAACCGATGGCGCCGAGAACGACGAATCGCCCGCGAGCGGCGGGAGCGTCACGTCGCCAAGCGAGGGCGGAAGCAGCAGGAAGACGCCCCCGAGCGCGGCGCCGACGGCGGCCGTGACGAGCAGGGCGGTGCGCAACGGGCGCATCAGGCGGCCCTCCTCATGGCTCGAGGACGTACGGGGCGCGCACCGCCACCGACAGTTGCAACAGCTCGCCGCGTAGCGCCGGGTTCGGGCTCACCGAGAGCTCCGTGACCTCGAGCAATCGACCGCCATGCTCGAGCCGCGCGAGAAAGTCCGCGAGGCCGTAGATGTCGCCCGTGGCCGCGACGATCGCGGGGATCGTTGGCGCAGCGGCGCCGGAATCCGGCGAGCTGGCCACGTCCAGGCGTGTCACGCTCACTCGGCTGGCCGAGGCGTATTCCTGCAACAGCGATTGCAGCGCCGACGCCGCCAGCGCCGGCGTCCGGCCGCGCACCAGGCGCACGGGGAGCGACTCGGCCTGCAGCTGCCGTGACTGGAGCGCCGACTCCAGCGCCGTGCGCTGCGTGCCTAACGCCATGAGCTGCGCCCGCTGGCGCTGCAGGGCGTCGATCATCGCCTCGCGGTCGCGCCAGCGCGACACCGTCGGGAGGATCACGGTCGTGACCAGGAGCGCGGCGGCGAGCACCGCGCCCCCGAGGGCGATGGTCCGGCGCTCGCGCGCGTCAGGGGCGAGGACGGACACGGAGGGCGATGGAGAAGGTTTCGCGCGTGCGCGTGCCGTCGCGGAAGCGCGAGCTCGCGGAGAGACTGCGGACGTTCTCGAACCGGCCGTCGCGGTCGAGCGTGGGGACGAGCGCGGCGGCGCTGTTGGCCGTCCCGTCCACCTGCCACTCCCCGCCGACCGCGTGCGCGCTGAGGATCACCGCGTCGTTGGGCAGCGCGTTGGAGATGGCCGCCAGCGCCGCTAACGCGCTGTTGCGCTGCGGCGCCGTCCTGGCAATGAGGGCCACTTCTGCGTCGAGTTGCGAGCGAGCGGCCAACGCCGCTTCGCCGGGTGCCGCCGCCTGTCGCCGTGAGGCGACGTCGTCCTGCAACGCCTCGAGCGTGCGCGCCCGCCACCGGTCGGCCGAGAGGGCCGCAAGGGCGAGCCCGGCGACGGCCGCAACGACCGCGACGGCGAGTCGCCGCCGGCGACGGGCGGCGAATCGTGCACGGCGCGACGGCGAGGCCAGCGTGCCGTGCGCATCGTCTTCTTCCCCTCGCAACACCCCCCATGCGGCGAGGTGCGTCGGTGTGATGCCATCGCGCGACGGCGGCGTTGCGCCTGGCGACTCGCCCACGGCGACCGGAATGCGCCGCGCGGCAGCCAGCGCGCCACCGCGAATCGAGACAAATCCATGTTCGCCCTCGCCCGCGTCGACCCGATAGTCGCCGCTTGCGGTTGAACCGAGCGAACGCGCGAGCGCCACCGGCGCCGCGTCGACGCGCACGACGGGGGCCCACCGCTCGAGCGCCGCGCACCACGATTCCAGCGCTCGCGCATCGGCCGCGAAGGCGACCGCCCCGCCAGGCGCGAGCGACACCACCACCGGCTCGCTCGTGGCAAAAAAGCGCTCGCTCTCCAGCGCCAGCATGCGCTCGCGCGCCTCGTCAGGCGCTGGCGGCAGCTCCACGCGCTTTACGTGCAACAGCCCCAGCCCCACCGCGACGGCAATCGAGTCGACGGATCCCACCTGCTCGCGCAGCGCGGCGATTCCTGCGTCGGGGGCGTCAGGCGTCCACGCGACATCGAGCGTACGGACCGCGACGTCGCGCCACCCCGACGCCACGATGGCGCGGAGGTGCGTCGGAGTCAGCTCGATGGCGAGGCGTGGGGTCACGAGGCTCACAGGGTGCGCTCCCGCCAGTGCACCAGCACCAGGCGATCGCGTGCGATGGCATACACGCCCTGAATCTCGTGCGTGAGCGGGTGTCCGCGCATCCACCCGCGCGAGATCACCAGCACCCGTGACGGGGCGTCGCGCAGCTCGCCAAAGGCGGCGGCCATCACCGTGTCCGACGCCGCCGCCTGGTTGATCGTCCCGTCGCCGTCGACGGTGAGATAGGGCGCCGCCAGTTGCAACACGCGCTCGTCCACCCCGGGAATCGTGCGCAGCTCCTCCAGCGCGCGCAGTGGCGTGATCGTGCGCCCGTCGCCGCCTTCGATGCGCGCGCGTATCGCGCGCGCGGTGGCCTGCGCACGCGCCGGATCGGCGAAGCGCTCGAAGAGGCGCGCCAGATTCTCGGCCGGGGCGGCGTTCACGTCGAGGCGCGCGCTGGCGTCGACGATCGCCACGGCAAAGCGCGCGTCACCCAGCGCCACCGAGTCGCCGCGGCTCCCCGGTTCCAGCGCATTGAGAAAGGCGCGTCGCGCCGCGCTGTCGGTCAGCACGGCGAGCGAATCGTCGATGGCGGCGAGCGTCGCCTCGATCCCGCTCTCGGCGGCGTACCGCGCCACGACTCGTGCGCGTGCGTTGGCCGCCAGTCGGGAGGAGTCGCGCGTGGACGAGACCACCGCCGCGCCGATGCCGCCGAGTATGACGATGAGCCAGAGGACAAGGACGAGCGCGACACCTCGTCGGTGATCGGGGGCAGGGAAGCGCGCGCGTCGCATCATGGCGCGCGCTCCAGCCCACGGCGCACGACGATCGAAAGCGGCGCCGACTCGGCACGCCCCACCGAGAGGGCGATGGCGTCGGGCGCGACATCGGGTTCCGGCCAGTCGCCGCGCCAGGCGGCGGCCAGTCCGCGTCCCAGCGCCTGCACGTCGAACTGCTGAACGCCGGTGAGCCGCGCGGTGACCGGGACGGCGTCCGACGCGCCATCGAGCGGGCGCCCTTGCAGCTGCAACGTATCGCCCGAGAGCCAGACCGAGACGCTCCACGGCGCCGAGGCGCCGAGCGGGGTGACCATGCCGCGGGTGGTCAGCTGCAACGAATCGGCGCTGGCGCCGTTGCTGGCGGTGCGATCGACGATGGTGAAGACCTCGTCGCCACCGCGCGTCCCGTCCACCTGGTGCCGCAGGGCATCGGTGAGGATGGCACGCAACGCCACGTCTCGTTCTCCCCGGTCGCGATGCCGATCGAGGCGCGATTCCACGTCGAAGCCGGCTTGTGTCGTGGCATAGGCCAGCGTCACCACCACGCCGGTGATGACGAGCGCGATCATCACTTCGATCAGCGTGAAGGCGCGACGCGTCATGGGCGCCCCGGCACCGTCAGGCGCTCGCGCGTGGCCAGGTGCTGTCGCGTGAGGCGGCGCAGCGCAAACGTCGTCCCGCGCGGCGACGTCACCGTCACTACGATCTCGTCGACGCCCTCGCGCCACGGCACCACGTCGATGCGCTGCTGGTACCCGGCCGCGCGATCGGCGTCGCCCAGCGCCCCGCGTTGCGCCTGGAAGGCATCGCCTAACGTGGCCCCTTCCATCGCCGTCTCGGCGATGGTGACCACGTGCTCCCATTCGCCTGCGTCGCGCACGGCGCCGGCGCTCGAACGAAAGACGTCGAGATAGCCCACGGCGGAGAGGCCGAGGATGACGAGGGCGACCAGCGCTTCGAGCAGCGTCATTCGCCTCGCGATCCCGCGCCGCGAGATCCAGTCGCCAGCGACGTGCAACCGGCGGCGTCCCACCCGCGAAAGTCGGCCGGGAGCGGCGTGGTCGCGAGGCAGGCGCCGAGCGGCGTGAGTTGCAGCTGGAAGGGGGCCGTCGTCGGCCGGTCGAGCTGCCCGCCCAGGATCGTCAGCGAATCGTCGGGGGGGAGCGGGTGCACCGACCAGCTCCCGTTGGCCTTCACCGTCAGCGACAAGAGCTGCGCCCTGGCGATCGCCGCGCCGCGCGCCGCGCGCACCACGTCCCCGATCGGCGTCCCCTCGTCGTGCGGACGCGAGAACGAGGGAAGGACCAACGCCGCGACGACGCCCATCAGCGACAAGGCGACCAGGAGTTCGACCAGTGTGACCCCACGTGCCACGCGCGCCGGCGCATCGGTTTTCACCCGTGCGCGCACTCCCCGAGCGTCCCGCGCGAAACGCGCGGAACGCGGGGGCCGGAGCAGCGCGCGCGACGACGACGAGGGCACAGGGAGAGGGAGTGGAGGGGCGAGAGGTTGACGGCCAACTGGACGCACCCGCAACGACTAACACTTCCGCATTGCCCCGCCGCACGGCGTACGTCACTTTCCGCCCGCGGCCGGTATCCGCTAGGATACGTCAAACACTCTCGATTCTCACCCATCCGCGTCCCGTGACCACGCCGTACGACGTCGCCATCGTAGGCCTGGGGGCCATGGGTAGCTCGGCCGCCTACCACCTCGCGCGCCGCGGCCAGCGCGTCGTCGGGATCGATCGCTTTGCCCCGCCACACGTGCTGGGGTCGACCCACGGGCGTTCGCGGATGATTCGCGAAGCCTACTACGAGCACCCGCTGTACGTCCCGCTCGTGCAACGTGCCTACGCCCTCTGGGGGGAACTGGAGCGCGCCGCCGGCGACCGGTCGTTCTTCATGCGCACCGGGGGGCTGATGATCGGCGAGGAGTCGGGGGCGCTCGTCAACGGCACGCTCCGCAGCGCGATCGATCATCACCTCCCGTACGAGGTCCTGTCGGCCCGCGAGCTGCACCGGCGCTACCCGGGTTTTGCCCCGATGGACGAGATGGTGGGGGTTCTGGAGCAGCGCGCCGGAATCCTCCTCCCCGACGCGATCGTACAGGCCAACCTTGAATTGGCCGAGCATCACGGGGCGGCGCTGCTTCCCAACGTGCGGGTGCTGGGATGGGACCGGACCGCCGACGGGGTCGAGATTCGCACGTCCGGGGAGACGATCGTCGCGCGGCAGGTGGTGGTCGCCGCCGGCGCCTGGACCGCTCAGCTGCTCGCCGACCTGGCGCTCCCGCTCACCGTCGAGCGGCAGGTGATCCACTGGTTCGACCCGGTCCGATTCCCCGAGTATTTCGAGCCGCAGCGCATGCCGGTCTCGATCTGGGAGTTGGAGAACGGAACGCTTTTTTACACCAAGCCCGATCTGGGCGACGGAGTAAAGATCGGGATTCATCACTCGGGGCTCACGGTGGATCCCGACGCCGTCGATCGAACGATCAGCGATGCCGAGGACGCCCTGATCTACGACCTGCTGCGCCGATTTCTCCCGTTCGCCAAGGGGCACCCGCATGAGCGGGCGGTCTGCCTGTACACCAACACCCCCGATGCACACTTCATCGTCGATCGGCATCCCTCGGCGCCGGAGATCCTGATCCTGAGCCCCTGTTCGGGGCATGGCTTCAAGTTCTCCAGCGTGCTGGGCGAAATTGCCGCCGACCTGGTGACGACGGGGAACTCGACGTTCGACCTGTCGCCCTTCGCCCTGAATCGGTTCCGTTAGTGGCTATCATAAGGACCGACAGGCAAAGCAGTTGCGTCATGTTCGTGGAGCATACGTTTCCGTCACATCGTGGTGCGTGACGCCAACTTCGGCGCGTACCTGTGCGTAATGCGCCTGTCCCTCACACTCGGTCGTTGCGCGTCATGCTGAAGTCCTTCGCCCGCCACGTATTCCTGGCGGGATTTGCCGTGGTCACCGCCTCGCTTGCCGTTCAGGCGCAACAAACCGACTCGCTCCCGCGGCCGACCATGCGCGCCACGTGGCGTGAGGGGATCGTACGGATCGACGGGGTGCTGAACGAGGAGGACTGGCGCCACGCCGTCCCCGCGACTGGTTTCGTCCAGTCGGCGCCAAACCCGGGGGCCCAGGCCTCGCTCCGCACCGAGGCGCGCGTCCTCTACGATCGCGACGCCCTCTACATCGGCGTCCGCAACTTCGACCCGCGTCCCGACTCCATTGCCCAGCAGATCGCCCGGCGCGACGCGGACGACATCTATTCTGATTGGATCCGGATCGCGATCGACTCGTACCTCGATCGCCGGACCGCCTTCATCTTCGCCGTCTCGCCGCGCGGGCTGCAGCGCGACGAGTTCCGCTACAACGACACCGAGAACGACCCGCTCTGGGACGCCGTGTGGGCCAGCGCCGCGCGCGTCGACTCGGCGGGGTGGACGGCCGAAGTGCGGATTCCCTTGTCGCAGCTCCGTTTCTCCGTCGGTTCGGCCGGGGTGACCAAGTGGGGGATCCAGTTTGGCCGAGTGGTGGCGCGCAACCAGGAGATCTCGGTCTGGTCGCCGATGCCGCCGCAGCAGCCGGGGGTCGTCTCGCGCTACGGCGACCTGGTGGGGCTCGACTCGCTGGTGTCGCCCAAGCGGCTCGAGGTGCTGCCGTATGTCTCCTCGCAGGTGGCGCGCGTTCCGGGCGACGCCAACGACCCGTTCCACGATGCCACCAAGACGACCGGGCGCATCGGCGCTGACGTGCGCTACGGCCTCCCGGCCGGGCTCACGCTCACGGCCACCGTCAATCCCGACTTCGGGCAGGTCGAGGTCGACCCGGCGGTGGTGAACCTCAGCGCCTTCGAGGTCTTCTTTCCGGAGCGGCGCCCGTTCTTCCTCGAAGGGGTCGACATCTTCCGCTTCGGGCAGAGCGTCACGTTCAACGACAACAACCCCAGCAACTTCTTTTACACGCGTCGCGTTGGGCGCGCGCCGCGCCGCTCGCTCGATGCGTTAGGCGCGCGCTACAGCGACGTCCCGGCGCAGTCCGACATCGCCGCCGCCGCCAAGCTCTCGGGCAAGACACGCGGCGGGCTATCGTTAGGTGTGCTGGGGGCGCTCACCCGCGAGGAGCGCGGGCGCTACGCCCTCGACGACGGGACGCGCGGATCGGCGGTGGTCGAGCCGCGCACCGAGTTCCTCGTCACCCGCCTGCGGCAGGACTTCCGGCAGGGGAACACGGTCGTGGGCGGAGTGGTGACCGGCGTGCAGCGCGAGCTCGGCGA
This sequence comes from uncultured Gemmatimonadaceae bacterium, assembly GCA_964560345.1. Taxonomy (GTDB): domain Bacteria; phylum Gemmatimonadota; class Gemmatimonadetes; order Gemmatimonadales; family Gemmatimonadaceae; genus SCN-70-22. The sequence goes on along the minus strand of CAZLLP010000028.1, from coordinate 25,220 downwards.
TGCCGCGCTCGCGCCGCTCTTCGTGCGCAACGCCCTCGTCTCGGGGGGCGATTTCGAACACCGCTGGGGGCATCGCACCTGGGCGGTGAGCGGCTTCATGGCCGGGAGCCGCGTGACCGGTGACCGTCGCGTGATGACGGCGCTGCAGCGCTCCCCCATTCGCGCCTTCCAGCGTCCGGACGCCACCGCACTCACGCTCGACACCACGCGCACCTCGTTAGGTGGCTACTTCGGCACGCTGTCGCTGGCGCGGACCGCCGGCGAGCACTGGCTGGGCTCCGTCACCTACGAGGAAACGTCCCCCGGCTTCGAGGTCAACGACCTGGGCTTCCAGACGCGCGCCGACTTCCGTTCGCTCTCCGGCGCGGCGCAGTTTCGCGAGACGCGCATCGGACCGTTGATGCGCAGCTACTCGGTGAGCGTGTATGCGACCCAGGCCGCCAACTTCGATGGCGATGTGGTCGAGCGTCGCGTCTCCGTGCTCTCGTCAGGCGTCCTCAAGAACTTCTGGAGCTACGAGTTCTGGGGCTTTGTCCAGCCCGAGACCATCGATGACCGCCTGTTGCGCGGCGGCCCGCTCACCCGCAAGCCGGCCGAGTGGCAGCTGCAAACACAGATCACCAGCGATACGCGCCGCGCCATCGTGGGCGAACTGGAGTACGAGTACAACCGCAATGCGCAGCGCGAGTGGCGGCACACGGTGAGCCTGGGGATGGAGCTGCGCCCCACCAGCGCCGTGCGGTTGCAGCTGCAGCCTGAGTTCCAACGACAGTATGACGTGGACCAGTATGTCACCGACCTGCGCGACGCGACGGCGCAGGCGACCTACGGCGGGCGATGGATCTTTGGCGACATCGACCAGAGCGAACTCTCGGTCGAGACGCGCGCCGAGTGGACCTTCTCGCCCACGTTGACGTTGCAGCTGTGGGCCCAGCCGTTCATCGCCTCGGGGCGCTTTGCCCGCTTCAAGGAATTCACCACCCCCGGGCAGTTCGACTTTGCCGTCTACGGTCGCGATCGCGGCACCATCGTGCGACGCACCGGCGCCGACGGGCAGGACGTGGTGGTCGATCCCGATGGGCCAGGCGGGGCGGCGCGTCCCTTCACCTTCCAGGAGCAGGACTTCCTCGTCCGTTCGCTCCGCGGCAACGCGGTCCTGCGCTGGGAGTATCGCCCGGGTTCGACGCTCTTTCTCGTCTGGCAGCAGCAACGCGAAGGGGCGCAGGCGCTCGCCGACCTCAATGCCACGCGGGACGTCGCCAGCCCCTTTCGCGATCCGGCGCGAAACGTCTTCCTGCTCAAGCTGAGCTACTGGCTGGGTCGCTGACGAGCGCGCGGCCGCCTCGTCGTTTCGGCGGTGATCGGATTCCAGGCGGTCACTGGCCGCCGTTGCGACATCGGTGAAGTATTGCGGGGTGACCGCTGCACGAAACGGCGCCTCGCGCCTCGCATCGCCTGACGTCCCCGCCGCGCGCGCACCGCGTGCGGGGGCGGACGACGAGCGTCCGGCGGCCACCCTCTCGCCGCGCGATGTCCTCGCGGTCGAACGCGATCGAGCCGAACGCGCGCTCAACGGCGTGCGCATCGTCGTGCTCGTCCTCCTGGGGGGAGCGGCACTCCTGTATGCCCCGTCGCTCACGCCGGCGCTCAATCGCACCAACATCGCCATCCTCGTCCCAACACTGGCGTGGGCGGTGCTGCAGGTCCCGCTCTTTCACCGGCGCCGCCGGCTTCCGTCGTGGCTGAGCGTGCTCAACCCGGTGCTGGACATCACCGCCGTCAGCTGCATCATCGGCGGCTACGCGTTGGCCTCCACGCCGATGCTGGCGCTCAAGACCCCGATCATCACGGCGTACTTCATCATCCTCGCCGCACTCCCGGTGGCGTCGAGCACGCGAAAGGCGGCCGTCGTCTCGGCGCTTGCGGTGGTGGAGTATGCGGCGCTCGTGATCGGCTTCGCGGTGAGCGGGCGCCTGGCGCTGGTGGCCAACCCGGTGCTGGCCCTCGGCGCCGACGGGGTCTCCCCGCTCGACGAAGGGGCGCGCCTCTTTTTGCTCGCCTGCGCCGGCGCGGTCGCCACGTACGCCACGCGCTGGCAGGAACGGTTGTGGACGCGCTACGCCGAGGCGTCGCGCGCCAGCGAGCAGTTGCAGGCACAGCTCGACCAGGCGCAGCTCCAGACGCTCAAGCTGCAACTGCACCCGCACTTCCTGTTCAACACGCTCAACGCGATCACCGCCCTCATCCACCGCGCCCCCGATCGCGCCGAGCGCATGGTGGCGGGGCTGAGCGAGTTGCTGCGCATTTCGCTTGGCAGTGCGTCGGAGCAGGAGGTGCCGCTGTCGCGCGAGATCGAGGTGCTCGAGCACTACGTCGACATCCAGCAGGAGCGCTTTCAGGGGCGGTTGGTGGTGCACATGGACGTTGCGCCCGACGTGCGCGAGGCGCTCGTCCCCAACCTCATCTTGCAGCCGCTGGTGGAGAACGCGATCAAGCACGGGATCGGGCCGCGCGCGTCAGGCGGCGCCGTCGATGTGGTGGCGCGACGCACCAGCGATGGATTGCACCTGCTGGTGCGCGACGATGGCGTGGGCGAAGGGGCGCCCCAGGCGCGTCGCGAGGGGGTGGGGTTGGCCAACTCGCGCGCGCGCCTCACCTCGCTGTACGGCGACGCGCACACGCTCACGGCAGGGGGGCGCGCGGCCGGCGGCTTCGAGGTGTCGATCGTGATTCCGTTCCACACTGAACCGGCTGCACGCCTCGTGGCGGCCGCGATTGCCCTCGACTGACCCGACGATGTCGCCCACGTCTGCCTCTACGCCCGATCCGGTTCGCACGCTGATCATCGACGATGAGCCGCTGGCGCGCGAGCATCTGCGCTCGCTCCTCTCGGCGCGTGACGACATCGCGGTGATCGGCGAGTGCGGCGACGGCGCGTCGGCCATCGCGCGCATTCGTGCCGAGTCGCCGGAACTGGTCCTGCTTGATGTGCAGATGCCTGAGGGGGGCGGATTCGACGTGGTGCGCGGTGTGGGGGTGGATCGCATGCCGGCCGTCATCTTCGTCACCGCGTACGACCAGCACGCGCTGGCGGCGTTCGAAGTGCACGCGGTCGATTACCTGCTCAAGCCGGTGAACCGCTCGCGCTTTGCCAAGGCCATCGACCGAGTCGTTAGGCTGCTGCGGCCGGTTGACGGCGTGTCGCCGTCTCCCGCGACAAAGCCGGCCGCCGAACCGGTCGCGCTGGCCAAGGCGATGGAGGCGATCGATGGGGCGCGCGCTGGCGCCGATCGCCTCACCGTGCGCGCGGGGGAGCGCATGCTCTACCTCCGCATGCAGGACATCGACTGGGTCGAGGCGGCCGACGACGTGGCGCGTCTCCATGTGGGGAAGCAGGTCTTCGAACATCGCGTCACGCTGTCGCAGCTCGAGCAGCGTCTCCCGGCGCGGCTGTTCGTGCGCGTGCATCGCTCGGCGATCGTGAATGTGGAGCGCATTCGCGAGTTCCAGCCCTGGTTCCAGGGCGACTGGATCATCGTGCTCGCCGATGGCACGCGTGTGCAGACGGGGAAGAGCTACCGGGCGCGCGTGCGCGAGCTGATCGGCGCGTAACGGTCGGTCACGGCACGACGTCGGCCGCGCGTTTTCACCGCGCGCCGCGTGCCCTTCACCGCGCGGTCTCTCCCCTTGACCGCAATTGCGTTGTGGGAGCTGTGGGGACGGGCCTAGCTTCGCCCCCGTTCGATGCGCACCGCTGCATGGCGGGGGCGCGCCTGCTCTTCACCCGCGGTCGAGGTTCCTGTGTTTGCGTCGGCTTCGAAGTCCTTGATGATCGCGGCCGCCTTGCTGCTGGCGGCATGTGGCGGCGGCGGGGATGGCGGCGGCACGACCAATCCTCCACCGACCACGACGCTCGAGAACGTGACCGTCACGCCGACCACGCTCTCGTTGAGCGCCGGTTCGACGCAATCGCTCACGGCGAGCGGCACGTCGGCCAGCGGTGCGACGGTGGCGGGGGTGACGTTCTCGTACAGCTCGAGCGCGCCGAGTGTGGCGTCGGTCTCGCAGACGGGGCAGGTGCTCGGCATCTCGGCGGGGACCACGACCATCACCGTCACCGGGACGCTGGGGAGCGTGTCCAAGTCGGCGACGTCGGCGGTGACCGTCACGGGATCGCTGCCGAACGCGATCACCGTGGTCTCAGGGAACTCGGCCAACACGTTCACGCCGCCTAACGTGGCGCTGGCGCGTGGCGGGACGGTGACGTGGACCTTCGGCGACCTCGCGCACAACGTCGACTTCCAGGGGACGGCCGGCGCCCCGAACGGCATCGGCAACACCGTCAATGCGTCGATCGGCCGCACGTTCAACAATGCCGGCAACTTTGGCTATGTCTGCACGTTGCACAGCGGCATGAGCGGAAACGTCCTGGTGCCATAGCGATAGGCGCCAGCGCATGCGAGGAAAGGACACGCCGTCGTCGATCGTGGGGGTGGTGCAGGCAAAGGATCGGCGGCGGCGTGCCCCCCTCGCGCGCAGGGCGCGGGCACGACGGCTCATGGCCGCGATGGGGTGCGCGATGGTGATGACAGCGACGCCCGCGTGGGCCCAGGGACGCGTGGAACAGGTGCACCGGGCGTCCGAACCCGAAGGGCGACTGCTCGCCTACTACTCGGCCACCATGGTCTTGTCCCCGTTAGGCGAAGTGGCGCCCGGACGGCGCTGGTCGCTCGGGGTGGAAGGGACCTGGCTCCCCGCCCTCTCGGAGTCGCAGCGGCGCCCCGGCATCGACAAGCCCGAGACAACCAACCTCGCGCCGGTGCTCCCGCGCCCGCGCGTGAGCCTGCGAACCGCGCTCGGCGTGTTCGAGGCCTCGTGGGTTCCGCCGGTCACGGTCGCCGATGCCAAGGCCAACCTGTTCGGCTTCGCGGCGTCGCGCTCGGTGGCGACCTGGCGCGGCATCGACGTGTCGCCGCGCGTGTCGCTGGTGGCTGGGCGCGTGGAAGGGGCGATCACCTGCAACGCGAACACCGCGGCCGATGGCGGCCGCGACCTCGCCACCTACTACGCGGCGGTCTGTCATGGCAACGACAGCAACGACTGGTTCGAACCGCGCCTCGTGGCCGGGGAAGTGATGGCCACGCGCGCCGTGCGTGGCGGACGCGGGCACGCCTGGCTGTCGGCGGGGGCGCGCATCGATCGCTCGCGCTTCGACATCGGTGTGCGCACGAGTACCGGCGCGCGCGACCTCGATCATCCCATCCTCACGCTCGACGACACCCGGCCGCACCTCTCGGCGGGGTTGCGGCTGGCGGTCACAGAACGGCTGACCACGGCGGGCGAGTGGTTCTATGCCCCCGGGAGCGTGGCGACGCTGCGGGCGCTCGTGGCCGTGACGGGAGTCCGTCGATGACGCGACTGCAGCTGGCGGGGCTGGCCTGCGCGCTGGTGGGGGCCATGGCGGCGTGCGTCGATTTCGAGGCGCCGGAGGATCCGACCTTCGGACTCCCCGACCTCGTCGTCGACGCCCCCACGCTCACGCACGACGTGCAACCCATCCTCGACAAGCGCTGCGCCTTTGGAGGGTGTCACTCCGCGGCCACGCGCCAATCGGGGCTCGTGCTCGTGGCCGGGAGCAGTTACGCCGCACTGGTCGGGCGTCCGGCGCGCCTCAACCCCGGCGATACCCTCGTCGTCCCGGGCGCGGCCTCGCGCTCGTGGCTGATGAAGATGCTGGGCAGCGACCCCTCGGCGCGCTTCGGCGTCTCTCGCATGCCGCTCGCGGCCGCCCCGCTCACCGCCAACCAGCTCGCCACGATCGCCCGATGGATCGATCGCGGCGCGCCGCGCGAGTAGCGGAAGGAACGCCGGCCATGCGCGACGCCACGCGCTTCGACCTGGATGCCCGCACCATGCGCGTGACCTTCACCGCGTGGTTAGGGCCGCTGCGCGTGGAAGGGCACTTCGGCGAGCTGCGGGGATCGCTCATCCTCCCCGACACCGACATCGAACGCGCCACGCTCGCGGTGGAAGTCGTGGCGGCGAGCGTCGACACAGGGATGGCGATGCGCGACCGGCACCTGCGCGGCGCGTCGTTCCTCGATGTGCTCCACCACCCGCTCATCACCTTCAGCAGCCGGCGCGTCACGCGCGACAACGGCGACCTGCTGGTGGCGGGGGCGCTCTCGCTGTGCGGCCAGGTGCGCGAGATGGTCACCCGCTGCGCCGTGCAGCGCCTCGATGGCGAGGGGATCGCTGGGCGCATTGCCTTCAGCGGCGACCTCGACGTCCCCAGCCACGCCCACGGCGTCGGCATTCCACGCGGTCTCGATGTGGTGAACCCGATCTTTCTCGCGGTGGGAAAGCGGGTGCAGGTGCAGGCGCGCCTCGTCGTCCCTGCTATGCGTCTCCTGCCGGCGCTCCTTCCCGCCCTCGGGCACTGACCGGCCAGTGCGCCTCCACGACGTCGCCACGAATCCCGTGGATGATGTCGTTGAGATGCACGACGATGCACACGTGATTTGGGACCAGACGCACCACGTCGCCGACCCGCGGGCGCCACGACGTCTGCGACAGGTCCAGGATCCCGTGCTCTTCCGACATGCGCTGCACCGTCACTTCGGGGCGATCGAGCAGCGCGGCGTACCCTTCACCCGCCGTGCCGCGCACCGGCTCGCGCCCTAACGCCTTGCAGCCGGCATCGATCACCGCCTGACCCGGCACGGCGGTGCTCACCACCGTGGCCAGCACGGTGAAGGCGCAATCGTCCCACGAACAGGCGCCGATCTGCGCCGTGGTGCGATCGTTGTACACATACGTCCCGGGGCGCACCTCGGTGACGCCGGGAACTTCGTGCATGCGCCAGGCGAGCGGCGTCGACCCTCCGCTCACCACCGCCGGGCGCACCCCCGACTGCTCCATGCGTTCGAGCGCACGCGCGAGTTCGTCGCGCAGGCTCGCCAGCTTCGCTTCCTGCTCCGACACCGGCTCGCGGATGTGCCCCGGATAGAACGTGATCCCGGCAAAGACGAGCGGTGGCTGCTCGGCCACGCGCATCGCGAGCGCGATGGCATCATCCACGCTCTGCACGCCGACGCGATGCATCCCCAGGTCGAGCTCGACGTACACGCGCACCGGGCGGTCCATGATGCGCGCCGTCGCGGCCAGGGCGTCCACCGCGATCATCGAATCGACCGCCACCGTCAGCTGCACTTCGCGCGGCAGCGAGAGCGCCCGCGCCAGCTTGGGGGCACCGAGCAGCGGATAGTTGAGCAGGAGGTCGTGGGTGACGTCGGACATCACCTCCAGCTCTCGCGGCGTCGCACACGTCAGCCCCACCGCCCCCAACCGCAACTGCTCGGCGGCAATGCGCGGCGACTTGTGCGTCTTGACGTGCGGGCGCAGCGACAAACCATGCAAAGCCGAATACTCGGCCATGCGATCGATGTTCTGCGCCAGGATGTCGAGATCGACCAGGGCGGCCGGCGTCTCGAGCTGGTCGAGGCGAGTAGGTGACGCATCCGCGTCGGGCTGGAGCGAGAGGTGTGTGCGACGCACGCTGGTCTTTGGGAAGACGGGAAGACGGGAAGACGGGAAGACGGGAAGACGAGTGAGGGGCTAGTGTATCCGGGCGTTCGCAGGGTTGGTAAGAGGTGCGCTTCTCATCTCGTCTTCTCGTCTTCCCACGACCTACCAGAGTCCCAGCACCCGCCACCACAGCGTGCCGAGTGTGCCGAAGATGAGGATCGTGGCGCAGGCGGTGATCAGGCCCAATCGCCACCACTCCTTCTGCGTCACGTACCGCGCGCCGAAATAGATCGGTGACGTCGTCGTGCCGAAGTGCGTGAGCGCGGCGTCGAGGTTGGAAGCGGCCGCGAGCGAGAGCACCGCGAGATACGGCGGCGCGCCGGCGGCGATCACCACCACCAGGAACGGGGTGAACATCGCCGTGGCGTGCGCGGTGATGCTGGCAAAGGCGTAGTGCGCGAAGAAATAGATCAGCACCAGCGCGATGAGCGCCGCCCCCCACTGCCATCCCACGGTGAGACTCGCCGCCACCTCGGCAAATCGCTTGGTGATCCCCGTCTCGCCTAACGCCTCGGCCATGCGTACCAGCCCGCCGTACCAGATGAAGACGTCCCACGCCGCACGGTCGCCCATCACGTCGTCCCACTGGAGCACGTTGGCGATGATGAGGAAGCAGACCCCCATCAGCGCCACGACCGTGTAGTTGATCCCGTGCCAGCGCGTTGTCATCCACAGGAGCGCGACGACGACGAAGACGAGGAGCATCATCCACTCCCCGCGCGACGGCGCCCCCATGCGCTCCAGCGCGCGGCGCGCGAAGGCCGCCGCATCGGGGGTGTGCGTGATCTCCGGCGGGAAGAGCTTGAAGAGGATGATCGGGACGAGCGCCAGCGAGGCGAGCCCCGGGACGATCATTGCCGTGGCCCACCCGGTGAACGTCAGGTCGACGCCGCTCACTTCCTTGGCGAAGCGGGCGATCAGGACGTTGGATGCCTGTCCCGTGAGGAACATCGCGCAGGCGATGACGTCGCAGTGATAGACCGCGACCATGAGGTAGGCGCCAAGCCGGCGCGCCGACGGGCCGGGGTGCGAGTCGTAGGCCTGGGCCAGGCTGCGGGCGATGGGGAAGATGACCCCGCCGGCGCGGGCGCTGTTGGACGGGATGATCGTCGCCAGGATCGAGTCGGTCCCCACCAGGGCGTAGACCAGCCCGATCGACCGCTGCCCGATGGCGCGGATGAAGTGGTAGGCGATGCGCTCACCGAGCCCCGTCTTCATCACCCCACGCGAGATGAAGAAGGCGCAGAGCACCAGCCAGACCAGCGGGTCGCTGTACCCCTTGAGCGCGTTGGCCGGGGTCATGGCTCCGGTCACCGCGATGGCGCAGACGCCAAACAGCACCACCGCCCCCGCCGGCGCCGGCCGCAGGATGGAGCCGAGGATGGTGGATATGAAGATCGCGAAGAGGCGCCAGGCCTCGGGGGCGATCCCGGCGGGGGCACCGATGGCGACGATCCCTCCGCCGACCGCAAGGATCAGGAGCCAGCGCCACCACACGGTGTGCGGTTCGTGCTTGTCGGCGGGTCCGGAAGCGGGGGCGGGCGTCTGGGGAGCCGGCGGAGTGGTCATGCGGGCCGGCGGGGCGTCTGGCGGCATTTCATGGGGCGCCAAGATGTCGCTGGGGTCGGCAAACGGCGAGAAGGTCGCGGCACGCCACCGCCGGAACCTCACGGACCTCGCCAATCGGCGTCGGCCGCGCAACCATTCCTGCGGAGCCCGTGTCCCAAGGGCGGTTGCGCGATCGGTCCCCTGCCGCCGCGCCGCCGTCCAAGCCAACGGTGGGTGGGTGAACGAGCGAGCAACGATCGAGCGCGCCAAGGCGGGTGACCGTACTGCCCAGCGTGAGCTCTACGAGGGCAATGTGGACCGGATCTACCGCGTGGCCTTCCGCCTCGCGGGAGACGAGGATCTCGCACGCGACTTCACCCAGGAAGCCTTCATCCGCGCCTTCCAGCGCCTGGGGGACTTCCGGGGCGACTCGGCCTTCTCGACCTGGCTGCACACCATCGCCGTGTCGGTGGCGCTCAACGGGCTGCGGAAGGTCAAGCGGCTCAGGACGCGCGAAACGGTGCTGGAGGACGCGGAATCGTTAGGGACGACGACGGGAACGACCACGCGACGCGCCGACCCGGACCTGCGCGACCGGCTCTACCGGGCCATCGACGCGCTGCCGGAAGGGTACCGATCGGTGTTCGTACTGCACGATGTGGAAGGCTACACGCATGAAGAAATCGGACAGATGCTCGGCATCCAGTCCGGGACGTCCAAGGCGCAGCTCTTTCGCGCCAGGGGCCGCCTTCGCGAAGCGCTGGCGGATTTTGCAGGAGCATGGAGCGCATGAACAACGACGACAGCAGCAAACAGACCGGCAACGAGTCTGGCAGCGAGTCTGGCAACGAGCCCAACGACGAGATGTCTGACGTGAAGTTCGATTCCTGGCTGCAATCGGCGGCGCGCGATTACAATCGCCCCGGCGACGCCCCGCGCGACGCGATGTGGGCGGCGATCGAGAGTGCCGTGCCTTCGGTGCCCTCGGTGTCGTCCGCTGCGTCGGCGCCGGTGATTCCGCTGGCACGTGGCGGCGCGACGCGCCGCTACTGGCAGGCGGCGGCCGCGGTTGCAATCCTCGCCGCCGGCATCGGGATCGGGCGACTGTGGTCGCCGCGCGCCGCGACACCGGGCCAGTCGCCCGCGGTCGCCGCAACGCCGGACGCGGCGTCGGAGTCGATGCTCGCCTCGGGCGACACCAGCACGCGACTCGCCGTGCGCGGTGAGCGTGCGGTCGCCGCACCGTCGCTGCCCAACGACGAGGCGGGCAATGACTCGTACGACATCGCCGCGGTCCAGCACATGTCACGCGCCGAGGCGCTCCTCACCTCGTTCCGTACGAGCGGGAGCGGCGAGACGCAGGCGTCGATGAACGTGTGGGCGCGCGACCTCCTGGCCGACACGCGCCTCCTGCTCGACTCGCCAGCCGCAACGGATGCGCGCCGGCGACACCTCCTCGAGGATCTCGAACTCGTCCTCGCCCAGATCGTGCAACTCCCGGCCGAGTCGTCGGCCGATCGTTCGGTCGTGCAGCGCTCCATCGAGCGCGGTGCGATGCTCTCCCGCCTTCGTTCGACCATTCCCGCCGGCTTCAGCAGCGGCACGTAAGGAGACATAGAGATGATTGCCCATCGCACGTTCCTCCGTACGGTCACCACCTCGGCGCTGCTGTTCGCGCCGGTGGTGACGCTCGCCCAGGGGGCGGCACCGGCGCCCCGCGTCCGCGTGGTGGTCACGACGCGCGGCGATCTCGCGGGGCTCGCGGGCCTGTCCAGCCTCTCCAGCCTCTCGAGCGCATCCGCTGCCAGCGGGGCCGCGATCGCCCGTGGTGCGTCGTCCATGGCGTATGCCGTCTCGCTGTCGTCGCTGGCGTCGCTGGCCTCACTCGAGCGCCTGGGCGATCTCGCATCGCTGCGATCGCTGGCCTACGCCGGCTCGCCCGAGTGGAGCGGCGACCAGGTGGCCGACTCGCTGTATCGCCAGGCGCGCGAGCGCATGAACCGCGGCGACTACAAGCGGGCAGCCGAACTGTTCAAGGAGGTGGCGCGTCGTGCCGGCAAGGCGCCGTTGGCCGGCGATGCGCTGTACTGGAACGCGTACTCGCTGTTCCGCGACGGCGGGTCGTCGGCGTTGAACGACGCCCTGGTCTCGCTCGATCGCCTGTCGCGCGACTTTCCGTCAGCCGCAACGTTGGGTGACGCCAACACGCTCCGCATCCGCGTGTGCGGCGTGCTGGCCAAGCGCGGCGACGAGAAGTGCGCGGCCGCAGTCTCCGAAATCGCGCGCCCCGAGCGTCCGGAGCGCCCCGAAGTCCCGGAGCGTCCCGAGCGTCCGGAGCGCCCCGAGCGTGTCGCCCGCGCCGGTGTCTCGGTGCAGGACTGCCCGCGCGACGACGATGACGACGAGCGCGTCGCGGCGCTGAACGCGCTGCTGCAGATGGATTCCGATCGCGCGCTCCCCATCCTCGAGAAGGTGCTGGCGCGTCGCGACAAGTGCTCGGCGTCGCTGCGTCGCAAGGCGGTCTTCCTGGTGTCGCAGAAGGGGGACGGCCGCGCCGCCGACATCCTCATGGGTGCCGTGCGTGGCGATCCGGATGCCGAAGTGCGCGAGCAGGCGGTCTTCTGGCTGGGGCAGACCAAGGACGATCGGGCTGTCGACATGCTGCAGGAGATCCTGCAGAAGGAGTCGAGCGACGAAGTGCTGGAGAAGGCGGTCTTCGCGCTGTCGCAGCATCGCAGCCAGCGCGCGTCGACCATCCTGCGTGACCTGGCGCAGCGCGACGGCGCCGCCCTCAAGGTGCGCGAGCAGGCGATCTTCTGGCTCGGGCAGCAGCGCAACGCCGAGAACGGCGATTTGCTCAAGAACCTGTACAAGCGCGTGCGGGAGGAAGAGCTCAAGGAGAAGATCATCTTCTCCATCTCGCAGAACCGCGGCGAGAACAACACGCGCTGGCTGCTCGACGTGGCGATGGACAACAAGGAGCCGCTGGAGATGCGCAAGAAGGCGCTCTTCTGGGCCGGCCAGAACCGCGGCACGTCGATGGACGACCTGGCCGCGCTGTACAACCGCACCGACGATCGCGAGATGAAGGAGCAGGTGATCTTCGTCTACTCGCAGCGTCGTGATCCGGCCGCGCTCGACAAGCTCATGGACATCGCGAAGAACGACAAGGACAGGGAGCTGCGCAAGAAGGCGATCTTCTGGCTGTCGCAGTCGCGCGACCCGCGGGCGCTCAAGTTCATCGAGGAGATCATCGGATGATGACGATCACGCGCGTGGCGGCGGGGGCGCTGTTGCTGGCGAGCGCCCTCGCCCCTCACCGACAGCTGCAAGCGCAGGGGGCGACGGCACGACTGGCCCAGGTGCGCGACGGGCGGGTGCGCTTTACCGTCTCCCTGCGCCCGGACGTCTGCGGCTCCGGCCAGAACATCTGGCGCTCGCGCGACGGCCGCAATCGCACCAGCTGGGGCGACCGCACCTCGCGTGACGTCGAGTACGATGTCGACTGCGACAGCGGTCCCGGCCGCATTGTCATCGACAAGGACGGCGGCAACGTCGAGGACCTGCGATTCTACGTCGGCGGTCGTTGGCGGGCCGGAACGGAAGTGACCGACCTGGGGCAGCTCAGCACGCGCGAGGCGGCCACGCTCCTCCTCTCCATCGCCCGCTCCAACGAAGGAAAGGCGGGGCGCAACGCGATCTTCCCGCTCACCGTCATCGACTCGGTGGAGATCTGGCGCGACCTCATGCAGCTCGCCCGCGACGACTCGCGCCCGCGCGAGACCCGCAAGCAGGCGGTCTTCTGGCTGGGGCAACTCGCCGAAGGACCGGCCACGGCCGGCCTCGACGAACTGGTGGGCGAAGCGGCGCTCGACCGCGACGTGCGAGAGCAGGCGATCTTCGCCCTCTCGCAGCGCCCCAGGGACGAAGGGGTCCCGGCGCTGGTGAAGGTCGTGCGCACCAGCCGCGACCCCGAGCTGCGCAAGAAGGCGCTCTTCTGGCTCGGACAGTCCGGTGACCCGCGCGCCTTGCAGCTCATCGAGGAGTTGCTGGCCAAGAGGTAGCGGCCCTCGGGCGTTCAATCGAGAATGCGCTTCCAGCGGCCCCATCCCGATGCACGTCGGAGATGGGGCCGCTCCTGTATCGTTCCGTGGCATTGACAGAGGGGCTCGGAGCCCGTAAGTAGCGATCGCGAAGCGACTTGCCGCTTCGTTGGCAAGCGCTAATTCATGGTAGAGCACGCCCGGGCTTCCGGCGGCACGATCGAATCCACCGACGAGCGATATCGCCAGCTCTTCGAGCAGAACGTGGCGGTGCAGTTGGTGGTCGATCCGGCCAACGGCGCAATCGTCGATGCCAATCGCGCCGCGGGCGACTTCTACGGTCTCTCGCGCGAGGCGCTGACGCAGCGCGCCGTCACCGAGCTGGCCGCCCTCCCCGACGACGACGTCCTCCAGACGCTCGAAGTGGCCGCCGAGCTGGGGGCGCACTCGTACGCCTTCCCGCACAAGCACGCCTCGGGGGAGCTGCGCCTGGTCGAGATCTACGCCGGCCCGCTCTCCATGAACGGCCGCACACTCGTTCACATGATCGTGCACGACGTCACCGAACGCGTGCGCGCCGAGGAAGCGGCCCGTGAGCTGCACGCCGAGCGCGTGGCGCACCAACGCACGGTCGCCCTGCACGAGGAGCTGCGTCGGCAGGAGACGCTGTCGCGCATCGGCGAACTGGTGGCCGCGGTGGCGCACGAGGTGCGCAATCCGCTGTTTGCCATTTCGTCCACGCTGGACGCGATGCGCTCGCGCCTGGGCGATACCCCTGAGGTGCAGCGCTATTTCCCGGTGCTCGGCTCGCAGGTGGAACGCCTCAACGCCCTCATGCGCGAGCTGCTCGACTACGGAAGGCCGGCGGCGCTGGTCCTCGAGGACACCGATGCCGAAGGGCTCGTGCAGGTGGCGCTCGACCTGGCCCGCCCGCTCGCGATGGCCGAGCGAGTTCAGCTGCAATCGGTGCACGCGCCGGCCCTTCCGCTCGTGCGGGCCGACCGGCAACGTGCGGTGCAGGTGCTGCACAACCTCGTGGTCAACGCCGTCCAGCATGGCGGCCACGATTCGACGGTCGAAGTGCGCACGCACGCGGCGTCGCTGCATGACGCGCCGGCGGTGGAGTTCCTCGTGCTCGACCGAGGCCCCGGCTTCAGCGACGGCGACGAGGCCCGCGTGTTCGAGCCGTTCTTTTCGCGCCGACGCGGCGGAACCGGAATGGGGCTCGCCCTCGCGCATCGCCTGGTGCACGATCATGGGGGGGAAATTGTCGCGGCCAATCGTGATGGAGGAGGCGCGTGCCTGCGCGTCGTCCTCCCGGCCGCCGGGGATGGGGAGAGAGTGATTCGCTGATGCCGCACGCCACGATCCGCCTACTGTTTGTCGAGGACGACGCCGCGATTCGCTTCGCCATCCGCGACTTTCTCGAGGGGCACGACTTCGACCTCATCGAGGCCCCGAGTTGTGCCGACGCCGAAACCGCCTTCATCGAGCACCGCCCCGACATCGTCCTCAGCGACTACATGCTGACAGACGGCACGGCGCTCGAACTCCTCCCGCGCCTGCGAGCGGTCAACGCCAACGTCCCCGTGGTGGTCCTCACCGGGCATGGCACCGTCGAACTCGCGGTGCAGGCGATGAAGCAGGGGGCCGACGACTTTCTCACCAAGCCGGTCGCACTCCCCGCGCTCCTGGTCGTCCTGCAGCGCGCCCTCGAGCGCCAGCGCGACCGTCAGCAGCAACAGGCGCGCACCGCACGCCAGCGCCGCATCGCCATCGACCCCTTCGTCGGCAACTCGCCCGCCATTCGCAAACTGCGCGAACAGGCCGAGCGCGTCGCCACCGCCGAGCGCCCGATCCTCATCCTCGGCGAGACCGGGGCGGGGAAGGGGATCCTCACCCGCTGGATCCACACCAACGGACTGCGCAGCGAGCAGCCGTTCGTCGATCTCAACTGCGCGTCGCTCCCGCGCGAGCTCCTCGAGTCGGAACTGTTCGGGCACGAACGCGGCGCCTTCACCGGCGCGGTGGCCACCAAGACGGGGTTGGTCGAACTGGCCCACCGCGGGACGCTCTTTCTCGACGAGATCGGCGACCTCGAACTCGTCCTGCAGCCCAAGCTCCTCAAGGTGCTGGAGGAACAGGTCTTCCGGCGCGTGGGGGCGCTCCGCGACCGACAGGTCGACCTGCGCCTCATCGCCGCCACGCATCAGGATCTCTCGCGCCTGGTGAGCGAGAACAAGTTCCGCAGCGATCTCTACTTCCGGATCAGCACCATCCCCATCACCGTCCCCTCGCTGCGCGACCGGGTCGACGACATTCCGATCCTGGCGCGGCAGCTCCTGGATCGCCTGTCGATGGAGTTGGGGCGCCCGCGAATCGAGATGACCGCTGACGCGCAGCGCGCCCTGGTGCGATACGGGTGGCCGGGGCACATCCGGGAGCTGCGCCACGTCTTGGAGCGCGCCGTCCTGCTCTCGGCCCGGCCAGAACTGCCTGCCGAGGACCTGAGCTTCGCGGCGGTCGCGGCCTCGCCCGCATCTTCCGGCGAGGTCGACCTGGAGTTGACATTGGACGAGCTGCAGCGCCGCCATATCGTGAGGGTGCTGCAGGCGGTGCAGGGACACGTGGAGCAGGCGGCCGCCAAGCTGGGGGTTCCGCGCTCCACGCTGTACCAGAAGTTGAAGGCGATGCAGATCGTCGTCCCCAGGGAACGTCCGCGGTAGCGGCGCCTGGTGCCGGCAGCAGTTCGTTGGATCTGGACGGGGACACTCACCACGAACGGGCGGGCGGCGGCAACGCGGGCCCCCGAGGGCGGGACACCATGAGCGAGATGACGAACGGGGCAATTCCCGATACGGCTCCGATGCCGACACCGCACGAAGCCGCACCGGTGCCGACGCCCCCCGACACAGGGAACGTGGACAAGATCCGCGACATCCTGTTCGGGGCGCAGATGCGCGACTACGACCGACGCTTCTCCACGCTCGAGGAGCGGCTGCTGCGCGAGTCGGGTGAGCTGCGCGACGACCTGCACCGCCGCCTCACCGCGACCGAGCAGTTCCTGCGCGGCGAACTCGAGACGCTGTCGGGACAGCTCTCGGCCGAACAGCGCGACCGCAAGCAGGGGGTACGCGATGCGATGGACGCCACCGCCAACGTCAATCGCGAACTCTCCGATCGCATTTCGGCGCTGGCCGAGCAGGTCGCGCAGCAGCAGCGCGAGATGCGCAACGCGCTCAGCGACCAGCTGCGCCAGCTGGCCGAGGACACGACGCGCCGGCACCAGGAGTTGACCGAGTCGCTGCGGCGCGAGGCGTTCGACCTGCGGCACGCCAAGGCCGATCGCACCGCGATTGCCGCAATGTTTGCCGAGTTCGCCCAGCGGCTGGCCGACGGCGATTCCCGTTAGGCGCCGCGCCGCCGATGGCCGACCCGTTGCGGCTCGAGGAAGGGGCTGAACGCATCAAGGGCGCCCCGCGCCTAGACGGCGTGGAGCACCTCGATGCGCCTCAGCGCCCGGACGACACCGAGCGTCGGGAGCGCGAGGTGCCCGTCGTCAACGGCGCCGACCGCTTGCAGGAGCTGCGCGCGCTCATCCTCGATCCCGATCGCGAGCGTATCCGCGCGATCGAGCGCAAGCTGGCGAATCCGGCGCTGCACGTGGAGGAGGTCGCGAAGGTCCTTCCCGAGGCCATCACGCGCCGCGCCGCCTCCGACGATCGCATCGGCGCCGCGTTAGGCCCGGTGGTCGGCGAGGCCATCAAGGCCTCGGTGCGCCGAGATCCGCAGCCGCTGGTCGACGCGATCTTTCCGGTCATCGGGCCGGCCATTCGCCGCGCCATTGCCAACGCGCTGGGTGAACTGGTCCAGTCGCTCAACACGACGCTCGAGCACACAGTCTCGCTGCGCGGGCTCGCCTGGCGCTTCGAGGCCATGCGGACGGGCAAGTCGTTTGGCGAAGTGGTGCTGTCGCACTCGCTCGTCTTTCGGGTCGAGCAGCTCTTCGTGATCCACCGCGACTCGGGGCTGCTCATCGAGCATCGCACCGCCCCCGGCGTGCAGGCGCTCGCCCCCGACCTCGTCGCGTCGATGATGACGGCGCTGCGCGACTTTGCCCGCGACTCGTTCAGCGTCTCCGAGCACCAGGGGCTCGACTCGCTGGCGTTAGGCGACCTGACGGTGTGGGCCGAGAGCGGCCCCGGGGCGATCCTCGCGGCGGTGATCCGCGGGCAGCCCCCGCTCGCGCTGCGCGAGACGATGCAGCGCGCCCTCGAGGACGTGCACATGGCACACGCCGAGGAGATCGAGCGCTTCGGCACCACCGGGGTCCCGTTTGCCATTCGCGAGGGGATTCTCGAGCGCTGTCTCGTCTCGCAGGCCACCGAACCGGCGGGCTCCAGCCAGTGGCGCACGATCCTGTTAGGCGTCGTCATCCTGGCGGCGGTTGGGTGGTGCGCGGTGCCGCGCGTGCTGGAACAGCGCACCTTCGACCGCTACCTCGACCTGTTGCGCCGCGAGCCCGGGGTGGTTGTGGGCTCGGCCGGTCGCTCCGACGGGCGTTTCGTGATCACCGGGCTGCGCGATCCGCTGGCCCGCGACCCGGTCGCGCTGGCGGCCGGCGCGGGGGTCGACTCGTCGCGCCTGATCGCCAAGTGGGAGCCGTACATCGCGCTGCGCCCCGAGTTCGTGGTGCGACGGGCGCAGGCGCTGCTCCAGCCGTCGCCGCGTACCACGTTGCGGCTGTCGGGTGACACGCTGGTCCCCGGCGGCGTGGCCTCGGCCGCCTGGCGCCGTGAGGCGCAACGCCTGGCACTTGCGGTCCCGGGTGTCGCCGCCTTGCGACTGACGGAGCTCGCCGACTCGGCCGAGGTCGCACTGCGCGCCACCGCCGATTCCATCGAGTCGATCGCCTTCGACTATCCGATGGGCGCGGCCTTCCCGATCGCCGAGCAGGTGGTGCGCATTGATTCGCTGGCGGGGCGGCTGCGCCGCTTTTTGGACCAGGCGTCGGGCGGCGAGGTGGCGGCCCGCATCGAGTTGATCGGATCGGCCGACAGCGTCGGGACCGAAGAAACGAATGCGGTCCTGCGTCGCGCTCGCGCCGAACGCATGCGCGGCGCACTGCAGGCCCGCGGCGTCACCGTGCAATCACTCATCGCCGGCATCGACACCACCGACGTCACGCGCGCGCAACGAAAGGTCCGCCTCCGCATCACGCTGGAAAGACGGTAGCTTCGTCGGCGTCCTCGCCGCACCATCTCCCGTCTCCCGTCTCCCGTCTCCCTCCTCAAGACATGCCCGTCGTCCAACGAAAAGTCTGCATGCTCGGCGCCACCGCCGTCGGCAAGACGAGCCTCGTCAGGCGCTTCGTGGAGTCGATCTTCTCGGAGAAGTACCAGGCGACGATCGGGGTCAAGATCGACCGCAAGCTGGTCACGATCGGCGATACCACCGTCTCGCTCCTGCTGTGGGACCTGCAAGGCGAGGACGAATTCCAGCGCGTGCGCCTCTCGTACCTGCGCGGGGCCTCGGGACTCATCTACGTCGCCGACGGCACGCGCCCCGAAACGCTGGTCACCGCCAAGACGATTCGCGCCCTCGCCGAGGAGTCCATTGGCGACGTGCCGTCAATGCTGCTGCTCAACAAGAGCGACCTGGCAGAGAGCTGGGCCTTGGACGAGGGCTTCATCGAAGCCAATGGCCCGGTGGGCCTTCCGATCATCCGCACCTCGGCGCGCACCGGTGACGCCGTCGAAGACGGCTTCCATCACCTCGTGCGCCGAATGCTCGAGCCCTGAGCGGCCGTCGCCCCGATCGGGGGCGTCGCCCGAAGCGCCGACAGAAGGTCCACGTTCCAGACGAGGCGTCCCGCGGTGGGAAGGGACGCCAGCCACTGGCCGCCGCACTCGGCGGCCATCTTCTTTGGTGGCAACGGGTTAGAGGAAGGGGCATGACGGGCGTGTCATGGCAGGGCGCTTGCCTTTCCTTGCCGATGCTAATTCCAGCATCGTGAGCCCCCTGTGACCACCGAACTCCTGCGCGTCCTCATCGTCGACGACGAGAACGCGTTGCTGTTTGCCCTTAGCGATTACCTCACCTTTCGCGGCTGCCGTGTGGACTGCGCCGAAGGGATGGAGGATGCCCGTGCGCTCGTGCACCACCTGCACTACGACGCCGTGGTCGTTGGCGTAAACGTTGAGAACGTGTCGAAGGCTCGCGCCCTCGCGATCGATGCGCGCCGCCGGTTCCCCGTCGCGCGGCTGGTGGCGCTGGCCTCCGCCACCGCCCCGCTCTCCGACCGCGGCCTCGACCTCACCGAGTTCGACCAGGTCTTTGCCCGTCACCTCCCGATCGTGCAACTGGCGAGGGTGTTATGTCACTCTATCGCCGCCTGAGGGTGGGATCGGTGGAGCGCCAGCCGTCGACCTCGACGCCCCGCGTCGCGCTCGCGCGCGAGTCGCTGTGGATGGTTCCCGTCCCCAACCAACCGTCGGAACGACCCGTCCTGCAGGAGCGCCGCGGACGACTGGTGTCCTCGGCGTACGCAGTCTATTCCGACGCGCTGGAAGTGCGCGACTTCGAGGCGTACGTCCTCCCGGTGTTGCGCACCATGGCCGCGTCGCGCTCGCGCTGCGTCCTCGCGCTGCTCGAGTCGCCGGCGACGTTTGACGCTGGGCGCACGCGTCACGCGCTGCAGTCCGCGCGCGAACTCGGGCTCACGTCGATGGTCGAGATCTCCGGGACGTGGCGTCCGACGCTGCTCGAGCTGATGGCCGCCGCCGGACCGACGTACGTGCGCCTGGCCCCGGAGTTCGTGCACGGCGCCGGCAGCGTCCCCGATGTCTTTCGCCACATCGTCACGCTCGCCGAGTTTGCGCGAGAGCGCGGCTTCGAGATCGTGGCGCGCAATCCGCGGGACGGACACGAACTGGACGCGGTGCGCGTGGCTGGCGTGGGGCTGATGCAGTGGGTCAGCGTTCCGCTCCTCTCCGAGCAGGACCCGCCCTCGGCGCGGGGCGTACTCGAGAGCTGACCGACGACCGACGGCTAGTCGCCCGCTGCTGGGGCAAGCTCCTCGGATGGGGCCGGGTTCTCGCGCGCAAAGGCGAGCGCCCCGGCCCCGGCGACGACCCACACGAGCGTCGCGACGGCGCGCACAGCGCGCGCAATTGCGAGGTCCTGACCGATCAGGTCCCACTCGGTGAGGAGATACCACCAATCGTGCACCGCATTCTCGCCGCCAAGGAGTGGAAGCTCCTGCGCGCGCGAATCGCCGATGTAGCGCGCCACGTTGAGCAGGTTCACCGCCACCCAGGCCATCACCACGCTGGCGGCAAAGCGCTGCCGGCGTCGCGCGAAGTAGATGGCGAAGGCCAGCGGGACGAGGATCTGGAAGACCGAGCCGCCGATCGTCATCGGGTGATCGCCCAATGGCTGGAAGACAAGGTGCCCGGCCTCGTGCACGGCGAGGTTGAGGTCGTCCAGCACGTCCCAATAGTCGGGCTCACCCAGGCGAAGCCAGGCATAGCCGACGATCAGCGGAACGGCGAGGAGGCGCAGGACGAGTCGCGGAGTCATGACGGGGATAGGGCCATCCACAAGACGACTGGTCCCAGCGTCTTGGCACCGGCGAGCGCCGAGGGTTAGCGTCCCCGCGTTGCGAGCGCCAACGGCGGGACTCGCGATCATTCCTTCAAACGGCAGGTCCCCGTGCTGCTCGCCCGTTCGTTCGCTGGCGCCCTCGCGCTCACCGTTCTGCTTGCCCCTGCTGCCCGCGCGCAGTCGGCCCTCATCGTCCTCAACAAGAGCGATGCCCAGGCGTCGATTGTCGACATTGCCAGCGGGAAGATCGTGCGCACGTATCCCACCGGCGACGGGCCGCACGAGGTCGCGGTGTCGCCGGATGGACGCACCGCGGTCGTCGGCAACTATGGCAACCAGACCCCGGGGAGTTCGCTCACGGTCCTCGACCTCGCCGGCTCGGCGGCGCCGCGCACGATTTCCATCGGCGAGTATCGCCGCCCGCACGGGATCGTTTGGCTCAAGGATGGTCGGCGCGTCCTGGTGACGGTCGAGGCGAGCCGCGCCCTGCTGGTGGTGGACGTCAACGCCGGGCGCGTGGAGCAGGCGATTCCCACCGACCAGAATGGGACGCACATGGTGGCGCTCGCGCCTGACGAGCGCATGGCCTACACGGCCAACATCGGCTCGGGGAGCGTGTCGCGCATCGACGTGGCGAGCGGCAAGGCGGTGCAGGTGAAGGTGACGGGGAAGGGGCCGGAGGCGATCGACGTGTCGCCCAACGGCAAGGAAGTGTGGGCGGCCGACCGGCAGCTCGACTTCATCACCATCATGGATGCCGCCACGCTCGATTCGTTAGGCGCGCTCCCCACGCTCCGCTTCCCCAACCGCCTCAAGTTCACGCTCGACGGCAAGCGCGCGCTCGTTTCCAACGCCACCGCCGGTGCCATCACCGTCTACGACGTGGTGGCGCGCACGCAGATCAAGACGATCAACATCCCGTTCGACCCGGCCAAGAAGAAGGCCGAAGTGGTGCTGGGCGACATGGGGAACAGTGCGGTCCCGCTGGGGATCCTGATGGAGCCGAGTGGCAAGCGGGCGTGGGTGGCCACGGCGGCGCTGGGCGAGGTGGTCGAACTCGACCTCGCCACGCTGTCGGTGACTCGCACCATCCACGCGGGGAACAACCCTGACGGGATGGCCTACATCGCGCGCTTCCGTTGAGTCGGGCGCGGGTACGCCCGCTCAGCGGGCGCTGGTGCGAGTCGGCGCGGCTTGACTTGCCGCTTTCCCGGCCGTAGAAAACGACCCGTGCCGCGTGTGTCGCGCGCACGGGTCGCTTCACTTTCAGGAAGAGCCATGTCCAGCATCGTGTACCTCAACGGGGAGTACCTCCCCCGCAGCGAAGCCAAGCTCTCGGTCGATGAGCGCGGCTTCTTCTTTGGTGATGGTGTGTATGAGGTGACCCGTGCGGTCGACGGTCGCCTGTTCGAGTCGGGGCGTCACATGAAGCGCCTGGCGCGCGGGCTGCGCGAGCTGCGCCTCGATCCGCCGCTTTCGCTCGACGAAATCGAGGCCGTCTCGCTCGAACTCCTCAAGCGCAACGACATCACGTCGGGCGAGGGGACGGTCTACCTGCAGATCACGCGCGGCGCCGCGCCGCGCACGCACCACTTCCCGCCCCCGGGGACGCCGTGCACCGTCTTCCTCTCGGCGCAGCGCTTTGCGCTCCCCACCGACAAGCGCGAGAAGGGCGTGGCGGTCGTGACGTACCCCGACATTCGCTGGTCGCGCTGCGACATCAAGACGGTGAACCTGCTGGCGGCGGTGATGGCCAAGCAGCACGCGGTCGACCACGGCGTCTTCGAGGCGATCTTCGTGAAGGAGAGCGCCATCACCGAGGGGTCGCACACCAACGTCTTTGGCGTGATCGACGGCGAGCTGCGCACGTATCCGGCGAGCAACATGATCCTGCCGGGAATCACGCGCGACGTGGTGCTGGAAGTGGCGCGTGAGCTGGGCGTCGCGGTCAACGAGACGCCGTTCCACATCCATCACCTGCCGCAGTTGCAGGAGGCCTTCCTCACGGGGACCACGACCGACGTGATGCCGATCGTGTCGATCGACGGCACGCCGGTGGGCGACGGGAAGCCCGGGAAGGTGTCGATGGCACTGTACGACGCGCTGGCGGCCCGCATCTACGGGGCGATCCCGGCCGGGGGGCGTTAGGCATGCCGCGCCCGGCGTCGGGCTCCGCGCGTGGCGCGGGAGTCTGCGCGCGCGGGTGGGTGGCAGGACAGCTCGGGGCGGTGCGCCAGGCGCGCCGCCCCGTTGCCATGCTCACCCGCGCCGTCGCGCTGCTCGTGGCAGGTGCTGCAGCTGGCGGAGCCCAGCCGGCGCCGCGCGTGCACGTCCTGGCCACCGGCGGGACCATCTCCAACCTCGGCGACAGCGCACGCCGCACCGGGAGTGAGCTGGTCGCGGGGATCCCGGGCCTCGAGGGGATCGCCACCGTCACGGTGGAGCAGTTCAGCAACGTGGCGTCATCGAGCGTGACGCAGGAGATGTGGCGGCGGCTGGCCGAGCGTATCCGTCAGATGCAATCGGGGAGCAATGCGCCGGCCGGCTACGTGATCACGCACGGCACCGACACCATGGAGGAGACGGCGTACTTCCTCTCCCTCACGGTGGGGGGGTGCGAACCGGTGATCGTGACCGGGGCCATGCGACAGGCCAACGCGGTGGGGGCCGACGGTCCGGCCAACCTGCGCAACAGCATACGTGTCGCGGTCGCGCCGGCGGCGCGCGGGCGCGGGGCGATGGTGCTGATGAACGATGAGCTCTTTGCCGCGCGCGACGTGACCAAGAGCAACACCACGCGCCTCAACGCCTTCACGGCGCCCGACGCTGGCGTGCTGGGCCTCGCCGATCCCGACACGGTCGTCTTTCACCGGCCGGCGCCGGCGGCGTGCGCCCCGCCGCGCTATGACCTCGCCTCGT
Source organism: uncultured Gemmatimonadaceae bacterium (assembly GCA_964560345.1). GTDB lineage: Bacteria > Gemmatimonadota > Gemmatimonadetes > Gemmatimonadales > Gemmatimonadaceae > SCN-70-22. The sequence goes on along the minus strand of CAZLLP010000028.1, from coordinate 1,518 downwards.
TAGGGGAGTTTCCGCGCGTCGACGTCGTCTACGCCTACATCGGCGCCGACTCGGTGGCGGTCGATGCGTTGGTGAACGCCGGGGCCCGCGGGCTGGTGCTGGCCGGCGTGGGGCGCGGAGGGACAACGCCGGCCATGGGGCGGGCCCTGCGGCGCGCCACCGAGCGCGGCGTTACGGTCGTGATCTCCAACCGTACCGGGAGCGGGCGCGTAGGAGCAGGGAGTCCTGCCGATTCGCTGGCGACGCTCCCGGCCGGGCGCGGCGCCACCATTGGCGCGACCGACCTCAATCCGCAGAAGGCCCGTGTCCTCCTCATGCTCGCCCTCGCCGCGCGTACCAGTGCGCAGGGGATCGCCGAGCTGTTCAACGCGCGCTGATCGCGCCCTTTCCCACACCCTGCACGCCATGTCGTCGTCCCCCACCTCCGTCCCCGCCGCCGCGGGTCGCGGTGCGCGCGCTGCCGTTCTTGCGGCTACGCTCGTTCCGTCGATGCTCGCGGCGCAGCAACAGCCGGCCACCGTCCCCGCCGATCATCCGGCGGTGAAGGCGGCGATGGCCGCCATCCAGCGCGACAACGCCTGGACGCTCGACCAGCAGGTGTCGATCTGCGAGATCCCGGCTCCGCCGTTCAAGGAGGAGAAGCGCGGGCTCGAGATGAAGCGCCGCTTCGAAGCGTTAGGGCTCCCGGTCGTCATCGACTCGATCGGCAACGTGATCGCCACCCGCAAGGGGCAGGGGAACGGCCCCACGGTGGCCATCGCCGGGCACCTCGACACCGTCTTCCCCGAGGGGACCGACGTCAAGGTGAAGAAGGAGGGGGGGAAGTTCTCGGCCCCTGGCATCGGTGACGACTGCCGCGGCCTGGCCAGCGTGCTCGCCGTCGCGCGGGCCATGCAGAACGCGAAGATCCAGACGCCGGGGACGATCCTCTTCATCGCCAACGTGGGCGAGGAAGGGCCGGGGAACCTGCGCGGGATGCGGTACCTGTTCCGCAAGCCGCCGCAGAAGATCGACTACTTCATCTCGGTCGACGGCATCGGGCTGGGCCTAACGACGGGCGGCGTGGGGAGCAATCGTTACCTGGTGCAGTACGTGGGCCCCGGTGGGCACAGCTACGGCGCCTTCGGGATGCCGAGCCCGATTCACGCGATGGGGCGCGCCATTGCGAAGATGGCCGACTTCCAGGTCCCCACGTCGCCCAAGACGACGTTCAACGTCGGCATCGTCTCCGGCGGCACGTCGGTCAACACCATCTCGCCGATCGGACAGATGGAAGTCGACATGCGCTCCGAGTCGCCGGTGGAGCTGGCCAAGGTCGACGCCAAGTTCAAGGCGGCGCTGGCCGATGCGTTGCGTGAAGAGAACGCGCGGATGCCCGGGAGCAAGGACAGCGTGTCGCTCAAGCTCACCGAGATCGGCATTCGTCCGGCGCCGCAGGTGAACGACACCTCGTTCATCGCCCGCACCGCGATTGCCGCCGGCAAGACGCTCGGCTTCACCCCGCCCACGGGGGCCAGC
>CAZLLP010000027.1:30789-52129 GCA_964560345.1 uncultured Gemmatimonadaceae bacterium | reverse complement strand
CCAGCTCTGACCCCAGCTCTGACCCCAGCTCTGACCCCAGCTCTGACCCCAACGCAACGGCGCCGCCCCTTGCGGGACGGCGCCGTTGTTCGTGCGCGGCCGTCGATCAGCGAATCGCCGGGAACATCCCCTTCCAGATGCGCGCGCTGGTCTTGAAGCGTGCCTGCTGCCGCTGCGTGCTTCCCACCACCCGCTTGAGCGTCTTGAGCTGCGCCGGGGTGATGCTCGGCTGGCCGGAGACTCGGGCATTCGAGGCGACGATCGGACCGCCGCGGCGCACGAGCTTGGCCACGCCGTTCTCGCCGAAGGTCACCGCAGCGACGGCGTGCAGGTCGGTGTAGGCGCCGGCATCGACTTCGTCGAGCGTCGGGTCTTCGTCGTCGAGCCACGAGCGCTCCAGCGACAGGCGCGGGAAGTCGGGGCTGAAGAGGAGGTCGAAGTCGGTGTTCTGCCCGAAGCGATAGGCCAGGTCGTAGCGCGGACGGAAGTCCTCGGGATCTTCCCAGAGGTTCGCGAAGATGCGGTACTCGCCGTTCTGCACGTAGCGCCCGGTGAGGTACCCCTCGAAGTTGACGCCGTCGGCTTCCGAGGCGCTCGAGAAGGTCCCGTTGGCGGTCACGCTCCCAAACGCGGGAATGTAGATGTTGCCATCGGGCTCGAGGATCCACAGGTCGATGTCGGCGCCGGCTTCGACGGCCGCTTCTTCCCACACGAGATACGACTCGAAGCGGTGATCGCCCTGGTCGGTGACCTCTTCCTCCACCTGCGTGTTGGTATAGTCGGTGAGGAACGACGTCCACGCGCGACCGGCGTACAGCGTCTGGTAGGCACCTAACGAGCGCAGCCCCTTGTCGGCAAAGACGTCCCCTTCCATCCCGCTGGGGAGGACGATGTGCAGCCCGGTGGCGCGGCGCACGTCGGCGGGGAGCTGGTTGCCATTGCCGGTGCCGCGACGTGCCTTGCTGTTGAGGCGGAAGGCCGGCGAGGTGGCGGCGGTGCGCAGCGTGGCGATCGACTGGCGCAGCGCCGCACTCCCGCTCACGCGTGTGTCGAGCGAATCGATGAAGTTCACCACGTCGGTGAGCTCGGGATACGAGAACTTCTGCGACGCGCGCGCGGCGTCGGCGATGGTCGGCTTCATCGCCGCCACGTTCTGGCGAAGCTGCGTGGCAAAGGTGTTGAGCGCCGTCTCGAAGCCGGCCAGCCCGCTCAGGTCATACGCCGACTTGGTGGTCGACGCCTTGTTGTTCTGGTAGCTGGTATGGAAACGATCGACCAGCATCGTGGCCGCGGCGCGCCCGTCCATGGTGGGATCGGCCTGGAAGCCGTCGATTATTGACGTGTACGGATTCCCTTCGCCCGGGACGACCTCCTCCGAGAAGACCGCATACTTGGCGAGCCCGTTGAGTTTCACCAGCGTCTCGTAGCCAGCCATGAGGCACATGTCGAAGTCGACGACGTCGAGCTGCCCGACGCCGGTGAGCCCGACCTTGAGCTCCTCGAGCGACATGAGCTTGCTCCCGGCGGTGGTCTCGTCCTGCAACAGCCCGACATAGCCGCCGCCGTGGTTCCACAGCACGACCATGTACTTCTTGGCGGGATACTTCTCCTTCCCCCACTTGATGAAGGCTTGCAGCTGCGCCGGGTCGGTCATGTTGACGTTCCCGATATCCTCGGCGGGGCCGTTCGGCCCGTTCACCGCTTCGCCCTGCCCGGTGATGGCATAGCGGAAGGTGTTGAAGTTGGGACGATTGAAGCAGTTGGCGCCGCACTTGTACTGCGCGAGCTGCGTGGGCGAGAACTCGGCCTGCACCACCACCTGCACCTTGGGATCGACGCCGGCCGCTTCCATCTCGTCGATGTCGAAGATGCCGTCGACGGCGAGGTTGTTGTCGCCAGCCAGGTAGACCATCACGGTCCACTCGCGCGCCGCGGGGGGCGGCGGGGGAGGCGGCGGGTTTTCGTTGCCGTTGCCAGGCGCGGTGGCCGAGTCGGAACCGCAGGCCGCCAGCAGCATCAGCCCGGCCGCCATGACGGCTCTGGTGAGGGTGTGTCGCAGGGATCGCATGGGAAGTCTCGCGTCGTGTATGGGTGAGGTCCGCGGCGCGCCAGTGGGCGTTAGGCACGCCGACCGACGGGCGCACTCCCGCGGAACGCGTGCAATACACGACGCCTGCGCCGCCGCTCACAGGGTCAATCGACCTATCTGCTGGTCGCGACGGGAAATTGCGGCTGACGGTGATGGGTCAGGTGACCCACGGGTAGTGACGAAGCGCCTTGGTGGTGGGTCGAACGACTCATTCGGGCGCTGTAGGTGACCTTTAGGCTCCCGGTGCGGCGCATCGCCGCTTGTTCCCATACACCGGAGCCTTCCATGTCTGCCCTCCTGTCGACGGCGCGCGCCGTCCGTACGCACGCCGCTCGCGCGGCTCGTCACCTGACCGCCCACACGGTTCGTCGCGTCACCGCCCGCCGAGCCCTCGCCACCTCGTCGCTCGTCCTCGCCGCCGTCCTCGCGGCCTGTGGCACGGATGCCGGCGCCGCCACCGGCCCCGGAGACGACAACAACAATGGCGGGGGCAACGGCGCCGTCTTCCCGGCGCAGCTCGTGGGGACGTGGGTCTACGGCGTCATTTCGCCGACCAACTTCCATGACGCCTACACCGGCGCCTGGATCGACAACGCCTACGGCACCGCGGTGCTCTTCGAGTTCAAGCCGAACGGCACCTACACGCAGTCCATCCTGATCTCGACGCGGGCCTACAGCTGCAAGTCTCAGGTCTTCGTCTATAACGAAGGGCGTGCGGTGGTCGAGGGCGCGGTGATCAAGGTCTATCCCACCAAGGGGACCATCAAGGCACGCGACAACTGCGTGGCCGCCAACAACTACGACCGCGCCGACAACATCGCCGCCAAGCAGGGGAGCCAGTACGGGTGGACCTTCAAGCTCCACGACGACGGCAAGACGTACCTCCTGATCGGCGTCAACAACGACATGTCCAACCCGTCGTACTTCCGCCTGTCGCAGTGAGCGCGACGCCGCGGAGACTGCGAGCTGCAACGCTGGGTCGATTCACCCATGTACCCGTTGTCTCGCGCTCGTAGTCTCCTCGCGCACGCGGCAGCACGCGACGACACGCAGCACCTCGTGGTCGCGCGCGCTGCCCGTGGCTCATTGCACCTCTCGATCTGCGTTCACCCACCACCCTCGAACACTTCCATGCTGAACTTCCACGCCTCGTTTGTCCGCCGCCTCGCGCAGGTCGCGATGGTCGCCGTCATCCTCCCCACCGCCGCCTGCTATCACCAGGTCGTCGACACTGGCAAGCCGGCCTCGCCGACGGTGATCCAGAAGCCGTGGCAGATGTCGTTCATCTACGGCCTCGTCCCGCCGCCGGAGCTAAACGTCGCGCAACAGTGCCCGGGCGGTGTCGCCAAGGTCGAGACGCAGCACTCGTTCGTGAACGGGGTCGTGGCCACGATCACCTTTGGCCTCGTCACGCCGATGCATGTGACGATCACCTGCGCCGCCAACGGCCGCGCCTCGATCGATGGCAACACGCCCAAGCTCAACGCCGGCACCTCGGCCGCCGAGCAGGCCGCCGCGCTCAACCAGGCCATCGAGCAGGCGAGCGAGTCGGGCAAGGCCGTCCTCATGCAGTTCTAACGGCGGGTGGGTGGGGGTGGGGCGAGGGGTGAAGGGGGGTCGCAGCCCTTCACGCCCTCGTCTCCCTCTCATCCGGACCGGCGTTGCACCGACGCATCGCTCTGGCCCTGCGCCCCGCCCACACTACTTTCTTTTCCTCTCCACTCTCGGGCACTCCCCCCATGCGTACACATACCTGGGCGCTCGTGGCGCTGGCGGCGCAGGCAGTCCTGTCGCAAGGCGCGATGGCGCAAAACGAGGCGGCGCTGCGCGCCGCCTTCGAAGGCAAGACCCTGACCGTGAAGGTCGACATGCCCGCCACCAGCAAGGGCATCGACGTCTTCCCGCAGGAATCGATGCCGGTCAACTGGCGCGAGATGGCCAACCGCATGAAGGAGTTTGGCACCGCGCTCAAGCCGGGACAGCAGGTCATGATCACCAAGGTCGTCGTGAAGAAGGACTCGCACATCGAGTTCCAACTTGGCGGCGGCGGATGGGGGACGTTCGGCGATTACATGAACTCCTCCTCCTCGGTCTCAGCCGATACGGAGAGCGAGAGCAAGGAAGAGCGCGATCTCAAGGCGCGCATCAAGCAGGCGCAGGGCCCTACCGAGCGAAAGCGACTGGAGAAGGAGCTGGCCAACGTGCGCAGCGAGCGTGAGCGCGAGAACTCCAAGGCCAAGGCCGAGGCGGCGCAGGCCAACGAGGCGCGCGAAGCCAACCTGCGCGTGAAGCGCGCCGAGAGCGGCTCGCGCTTCAACATCCGCTACAAGAACGGGATCCCGCCGTACGCGCTCACCCCGCAGGGGGTTGCCGAGGCGCTGGCGCAGTATGCCGAGATTGCCGGGATGCCCGTGGTGGCCGCGGCCCCCGCGAGTCAAGGCGCGAACGCGGTGCCGGCCGGCGCCAACGCTCTCGCTCCGGCGAGTGCCGCCCCGGCCGCCGCGACAGCTCAGGCCGCATCAGCGGCCATCCCGGTGGGGAGCGCCCAGGCGGTGCTCGCACTCAAGAAGGGACTCACGGTCGCCGAGGTCGAGGCGCTGCTCGGCCCCGCCGCCACGGCCAATGAGGTGAAGGAAGGGACGATGCAGGTGATGAAGCGCGGCTATCGCGCTGACGGGAAGAAGATCAGCGCGTCGTTCGTGGGCGGAGTGCTGATCGACTACGCGATCACGCCGCTCTAAGCCCAGAGCCGGGGGCGGCTGGGGTCAGAGCTGGGGTCAGGGCGCAGCTCTGACCCCGTCAACAGCCGAACGGGCGGGGAAGCCGTTAGTTTGTATGGACGCCGGGTGGCCCTCCCAAGGGGGGTCCACCCGGTTGGCATCACCAGCCCTATCGCACCTGCCGGAACTTCCCGTGACCCACGACCCTGCCTCGCCCGCCACGCCGAGCACCCCCGCGCCCGCGCCGCGCAGCAACTTCATCCGCGAGATGGTCGCGGACGACGCTGCCTCGGGTAAGTTCGGCCGCCCGGTGCATACGCGCTTCCCGCCCGAGCCTAACGGCTACCTGCACATCGGGCACTCCAAGTCGCTCGTCCTCAACTTCGGGCTGGCCCGCGATTTTGGCGGCAAGTGCAACCTGCGCTTCGACGACACCAACCCGTTCACCGAAGACATCAAGTACGTCAACGCCATCAAGGAAGACATCCGATGGCTGGGCTTCGAGTGGGACAACGAGTTCTACGCGAGCGACTACTTCGAGCCGCTGTACGACATCGCGGTGAAGCTGGTGAAGGAGGGGAAGGCGTACGTCGACTCGCAGAACGAGGAGGAGATCCGCACCGGGCGCGGGACGGTCACCACGCCGGGGACGGACTCGCCGTATCGCCATCGCACCCCCGAGGAAAACCTCGACCTGCTGGAGCGGATGAAGGCGGGGGAGTTCGAGGACGGGGCGCACGTGCTGCGGGCCAAGATCGACATGGCGCACCCCAACATGATCATGCGCGACCCGCTCCTGCTGCGGATCCGCAAGGCCTCGCATTACCGCCGCGGCGATGCCTGGTGCATCTACCCGCTGTACGACTTTGCCCACGGGCTCAGCGACGCGATCGAGGGGATCACCCACTCGTTATGCACGCTGGAGTTCAAGGACAACCGCGACATCTATGACTGGCTCGTGCGCGAGGCCGGCTTCGTGCGCCCGCCGGAGCAAACCGAGTTCGCCCGCCTGCAGATCGACTACACCGTCATGTCCAAGCGGAAGTTCCTCCGCCTGGTGAATGAAGGGCACGTGGCCGGGTGGGACGATCCGCGCATGCCGACCATCGCCGGGCTTCGCCGCCGCGGCGTGACGCCGGAAGCGATCAAGAGCTTTGCCGAGAGCGTGGGCGTGGCGCGCTCGGACGCGCGCACCGAACTGGCCAAGTTCGAGCACGCCATCCGCGATGACCTCAACATGCGCGTCCCGCGCGTGCTGTGCGTGCTCAAGCCGCTCAAGGTGGTGCTCACCAACTACCCCGACGACCTGGTCGAGGAGCTGGACGCGCCGTACTACCCGCACGACGTCCCCAAGGAAGGATCGCGCACGCTCCCGTTCTCCAAGGAGATCTGGATAGACCGCGACGACTTCATGGAGGATCCCCCCAAGAAGTTCTTCCGCCTTGCGCCGGGGCGCGAAGTGCGCCTGCGCTACGGCTACCTCATCACGTGCACCGACGTCATCAAGGACTCGTCAGGCAACGTGGTGGAGCTGCGCTGCACGTACGACCCGGCCACCAAGGGGGGAAACACCCCCGATGGCCGCAAGGTGCAGGGGACGATCCACTGGGTCTCGGCGCGCCACGCGATCGCGTGCGAGGTGCGCTTGTACGATCGCCTGTTTGCCGTCGCCGATCCCGACGCCGTGGAAGAGGGGAAGGACTTCATCTCGGCGCTCAACCCGAACTCGCTGGTGGTGGTGCCTAACGCCTACGTGGAGCCGAGCACGGCGAACGACGAGGCGGGATCGCGCTACCAGTTCGAGCGGACCGGGTACTTCGTGCACGACGCGCTGGCGTCGGCGGAGGCGGGGAAGCCGGTGTACAACCGCACGGTGACGTTGCGGGACAGCTGGGAGAAGGAGAAGGGGAAGGGATAGCGACCCGTCACGCACTCCTGAACGACCGGCGGCCCGTGAGCGATCACGGGCCGTCTCGTTTTCTCGAGCGCGATAGTTCGCGCGGTGTAAGGATTCGCGCGATCGGGGAGACTGTCTCTGCATCCCTAGTCTCTTCGCTCATGCCGATCTCCCGACGCGCCCTACGCTTTCTCTGGCTCGCCGCACCAACAGTCGTGACGCTCGCACCGCCATTGCGAGCGCAAATCGCCATTCGCGACGTCACGGTCATCGACGGCACGGGCGCCCCGCCTCGTGCGCACCAAACGTTGCTCGTCGTTCGAGATCGGATCGCTGTGGTGGGCGATGTCGCATCCGTCTCGATTCCTGCGCGCGCACGTATCATCGACGGGCGCGGAAAGTTTCTCCTGCCCGGCTTTATCGACGTACACGCCCACACGTCGATTGGCCCGGTGGATATGGACACCACCGCAAAGCCACCGCGGATGTCGGCGCGCGAGGATGTCGCCGCGTCGCGCGAAGCGCTGCGTGTTCTGCTCGCCTTCGGTATCACCACGATTCGCGATGCCGGTGGCCAGACACGCTCCACCGTGGCGTTGCGCGACTCGTTGCGGCTGGGGCTCGTCACGGGACCGCGCATGTTCACTGCGGGCACCGTCATCGACGCGATGGACGCGCCCGGAATGGTCGCCGGCGCGCGCTCGGAAGCCGAGGTGCGCGCCGAGGTGGCGCGTCAGGCCGGCGCTGGGGTGGACTACGTGAAGCTCTACGCGTCGCTCCCCGCCCCCCTTATCCGAGCGGGGATAGACGAGGCGCACAAGCATGGGGTGCGCGCGATCGCGCACCTGTTCGGGACGACGTGGACCGACGCCGCCAACGCCGGAATCGACGGGATCGTGCACATCACCCCGGGGTCCCCGGCCTTGCTCACCGCCGAGGCGCGCCCCCGATTCATGCAACGCTTTCGCGGGACGCAGTTCATGCTGGAGTGGTTCAGCTTCGTTGACCTGCAATCGCGCGAAATCAAGGAGATGACCGCGGCCCTGGTGGCGCATCAGGTCTTCGTCGATCCCACCCTCGTCACGTTCGAAGCCATGGCGTGGGGCGACTCCGCGCGCGTCCTCGACGGACGCGACACGATCTACGAATCGCCATCCATCGTATCCGCCTGGCGACGATTCAACCTCACTACCGGGTGGAAGCCCGACGACTTCGTCGCGGCGCGAGCGGCATGGCCCCAGATGCTGGCCTTCACCAAGCACCTGTACGACGCCGGGGTCCCGCTCTCGGTGGGCACTGACATGGGCAACCCGTTCACCGTCCCGGGTGCCTCGTTTCACCGCGAGCTGCAACTGCTGGCATCGGCTGGCATCCCGACCTTGGAGGTGCTGCGCATCGCCACCCGTGGCGGGGCTCGGTCGCTGGGTATCGAGTCGGAGGTGGGGCGTGTGGCGTCAGGCGCCATCGCCGACCTGGTCCTGCTCGATGCCGACCCCGTGGCCGACATCGGCAATACGCGACGCATCGCCATGGTCATGCAACGGGGCGTCGCATTCACTCCGGCGCAACTCCTCCCGGTGCGACTTCGTGCGAGGGGCATTGCGCCCTGAGTCGCGCGACGCGCGGCTCGTGCGGACGCTCGATGAACATGGCGTGGCATTGCGTCGCCTCGCGCGGGCGTATGCCATCGACGACATCAGCGCCGACGACCTGATGCAGGAGTTCGCGATCGCGCTGTGGGATGCGCTCCCCACGTTCCGCGGCGAGTGCAGCGAACGCACCTTCGTCTTCCGCGTGGCGCGCAACCGGGCGCTGACGCATCGCCATCGGCGCGGGCGCACCACCCAATCGCTCGACGACGCGGAGACGATCGCCGACCCCGCCCCCGGGGCCGACGAAGCCGTGGAACAGCGTTCGCAGCACGAACTGCTCATGCGACACGTGCAGCGCCTGCCCGAAACGCTGCGGAGCGTTGTGGTCTTGCGCCTGGAAGGCATGCACGACACCGAGATCGCCGAGGTGCTGGGCATCACCGCAGGAAACGTCGCCGTGCGCCTCACGCGGGCGCGGACGGTCCTGCGATCCACGATGCTCGCGCCAGCTGGACAGAAGCCATGACCGCGGCAACCAGAGGAGCACTGTGAACGCCCCGACGATGGACGAGTGGGACGTGCTCAGCGCCGAGTGGCGCGCCGCTCCCGATGGATCGCAGGAGTCGCAACGAACGGCCGCATTGGTGGAGCGCCTTCGTGCGCGCGTGTTGCGGCGCACCTGGCTTCGCGTCGGGGCACTCGCGCTGGAGGTGTTGCTGTCGACCATCGTCGTCGCATGGTCGTTGGGTCAGCTTCCGCGAGCCGGGCTCGAATCCTGGGCGCTTCGCATCGGCATATGTGCATTCACGGCGATGGTGTGGGCCTTCGGGTTGTGGAATCGCCGACACGGGTGGCGTGCCGAGGGGAGGTCATCGTCTGACTTCGTTAGACTGTCGCGCCAGCGTCTGGTAGAAGCGCGGCGATCGATCCGTTTCGTGCGCGTGACACTCGGCGTGGCGACGGCGGTGTGCGTCCCGTGGTTTGCCGTGCAGTTGTCGCGCGGCGCGGTACGCGGAGGGGAGCAGTGGCTGTGGGCGCTCTTCGCAGTCTACGTCGTTGCGATGATGGCCTGGTGTCATTGGTATGCGCTTTGGATTGCTCGAGAAGAGGGCTGGTTGGAGTCGATGGAACGCGACCTGTCGTAGCGAACGCGAGGTGCACCGATCCGTGATGCGCGGGTATGGTGCATCGGGATGCACCGCGGCTTGCTCCCGGAGCGTGATGCTGCATGTTGTACGGCCCATCGGCGCACTCACGCGCCCTTCTCCCGTACGCGCTGAACTTCCATGAAACGTCGCGTCGCCTTCACGCTCGCGCTCCTGCTCGGCCCCATTGCTTCCGTCGGCGCCCAGATGTTGCAGCCGCGCGCCTTCCCCACCGAGGGGATCTCGTCGTTTGTCTTCGACTCACCGTCGATGGGAGTGAAGTACGACGTCTCGGTGTGGGTCCCGCCGAGCTTCAAGCCGGTGTCGGGTAAGAAGCTCCCTCTCATGGTGGTAACCGACGGGAACAACGCCTTCACCGTCGCGCTCGACGCGGCGCGATCGCTCATCAACCAGGGGGCGATCGGCGAGATGATCGTCGCCAGCATCGGCACCCCACCCGAAGACGGGGAGAAGGCGTTCGTGAGTCGACGCGTCTTCGAGTTCTCGCCACCTCACTGGGACATGCAGGACCCGTTTGGCGTGGTGGTGCAACAGACGTGCAAGGCGATGGGCTCTCCGGCCGACCGTTGCGTCGGGGGCGCCCCGCGCTTCCTCAAGGTGATCAACGACGAATTGATCGCGATGCTCACCAAGCGCTTTGCCGTCGATACGACGCAGCTCGCGCTGTTCGGCGTGTCGGCAGGGGGTTTCTTCGCGTCATGGGTGGTCTTCCAACCCGAGTCGCGCTTCACCAAGTACATCATCAACTCGCCGGCGATGGCGTACGGAGGCGACGTGATCCATCGCATCGAGGCGGACTACGCAGCCACGCACAAGGATCTCAAGGCAGCGATCCATCTCACCGCCGGGACGCTGGAGATCAACGATCCCTTTCTCGAAGGGCGCGGGCATATCGTGAGCGGGACCGTCAGGTTTGGCGCAGCGCTCACCGAGCGGAAGTACCCGGGGCTCACGGTGACGACCGAGATGCTCGAGGGAATGGGACACGGCGACGCGACGGGGACAGCGCTGGTGCGTGGGTTGCGCGTGCTCTACGGACTCCCGCCCCTTCCCTACGGCACCACGCGCTGAACCCGACCGCGCCGGACTGACGCGACTCGTCAGGCAGGCGCACGCCGGATATCGCTATTGGCGGCCGCCAAGCTCCGCCAACGCGCGCCGCAACGTCGCCGTCCCGATGTAGTAGTCGCCGGCATCCTGCGGCGCGCGGAGCGCCGCCAGCAGCCAGCGTCGCGCCTCCTCGTTGCGCCCGGCGGCGGCGAGCGCGCGGGCCAGGTGCCAGTTGGCGCGCGTGAAACCCGCCGCCGGGAAGACGATCCCCTGCCGCAACTCGGCGATGGCCTCGTCTCGCTTGCCCGATGCCAGGTAGGCAAGGCCGCGCACGTGGTGATGCAGCGCGCGATCGCGCGCGGCGGCGCTGGCCTGGCCAACGATCGAGAGCGAGTCGGCCAGCGCGGCCAGCCCGGTGGTGTCCCCGGCTTCGTAGCGGGCGGTCGCGGCGAGCGTGCGGAACCACGTCTCGAAGCCGGCGCGCTGACTCGGCGTTTGTCCCGGGTGCGGTGCACGGACCAGCGAATCGAAGATCGCCGCAGCCGCACGCGCGTCGCCGCGATCGAGCAGGATCGCCGCCTCGACGGTCACCGGGGCCCGCTCGTCGCCGCGGTCGCGCCCAGCCGCCATGGCGGCGCGCTGGAACTGGCGGGCCGAGCCTAACGCCGCGTCCCAGCGCCCGGCGTTGCGATACAGGAAGGCGCGCCACCGCGGCTCGTCGAGCGCGCGCCGCGACGACGACAGCTGCAACGAGGCGAGCGCCGAGCCGAACGCCAACGTGTCGCCGCGCCGGATGGCCGCGAGCACCATGTACTGTCGCGACTCCGCATCGCCGCGCTGCACGGCCGAATCGACGACCGAGGCCAGCTCGGCGTAGCGTCCCTCGCGCTCGAGGACTGCCGCCAGGCGCTCCCACCCCAGCCAGTCCTGTGGCTGCAGGCCGATGTAGCGACGCGCCCACGACTCGGCGGCGCGCAACGTGTCGGCGAACTGATAGACGGTGCTGAGGTGGATGATCGCCTCGCGCGCGTAGCAGCGCCCGTGCGCACACCGCCCCAGGCGCGCGCTGTCGACCATCCAGACGCGCTGCAGCGCCTGCGCCGCGCGCGTGAAATCGGCCTGCTCGAACAGGAGCGGCCCGGCAACGGTGAGTTGGATTTCGAGGTCCGAGGGATAGCGCCGGGCGAGCGAGTCGATCAGTCCGCCAGCGCGCGGGTCGTTGGTCGCGCCGAGCCAGCTCGCGCGGATGAGCATCGCGTCGCGCGGGGTGGCCTGGGAGCTCATGCGCACGGCACGCTCGATCATCGCCATCTTCTCCCGCGACCCATCCGGAAGCAGGGTCGCGAGTGTGAGCGCGGCGATGGCGAAGGTGGAATCGGCACGCAGCGCCCCCTGGACGAGCGCGACCGCGGCGTCGCGGCGCCCCTCGGTCGTGGCGCGCAACCCGGCCTCGTACAGGCGCCATGCCTCGAGCGAGCGCGTCGACACGTCGGCCACCGACGTGGACGGAGCCTCGCGCTGGAGCGCGCCTAACAACTCGGCCGATGCCCCGTCGACCAGGGCAAAGATCTCGCGCCCTTCCATGCGCACGGCCTGCGACACGCGACCGGTGGCGACCGTGGCGCGCCGCAGTTCCAGCCGCCAGGTGGCACCGTCGCGCAGGAGCGAACCGTCCACGAGGTCGGTGGCGCCGGCCTCGCGCGCCGCCGTCATCGCCCGCGCCGCCGCATCGCCGCCGCCACCAGCCGCCAGCTCGAGCATGCGCGCCGAGGCGATGACCTCGACGCCGGTGGCACGGGCCAGGTTGGTGGCGAGCATTGAGGCCACCGCCCGTCCTAACGAGTCGCCGACGATCTCGCCGACGGCGACCACAGGGACGGTGTCGGCCGCGGCCGCGACGAGCGTCGCCGGCGGCGCAGTGCGCCGATTGGCGAGCCAAGCGCCTAACGCCAGCGTCAGGATCACGGTGACCACCGCGACGCCCCAGCGCCACGTGCCCGCGCCAGTCGACGGCGCTGACGCCACCGTCGGCGGCGGCGCCGGCGGGAGGGCGAGCACCGCTGCTGCAGGGGCGATGCGCGGCGCCGGCTCTGGCGTCGGCGTCGGGCGCCCGCCACGCTGCAGTGCTTCCGCCAGCTGCACCACTTCGGCGTGCGGCTCACCCTCAAGCTCCTGCCGTACCAGCGCCATGTGGACTTTCAGGTGGCGCAGCGCCGCCTCGCGCTCGCCGGCGGCGTCCAACGCGCGAGCCAGCGCGACCGCCGTCCGCCCGCTCAGCGGGTCGGCATTGGCCAACGCCCGACGCCAACGCACCACCGTGTTGAGGTCCCCGGACCGCTCTGCCCCGGTCGCCGCCCGTTCGACCGCTCGTCGCCAGCTGCGATCGATTTCCTGCCGCTGCTCTTCCATCCAAAACTCGAAGGCACTCGCCTCCGGCAGGTCGAAGCCGTCGAGGACGGGGGCGGTGCGCAGTTCGGCTGCCTCCTGATCCGCACCGTCGGCGACCGCGGCAAGGAACTCCCAGAGGTCGCAGCGCACACAGTCGGGGTTGAGCCTGAGCGCCGACGTCCCGGTGATCGCGTCGTCGCGCCCCAGGTCGCGCCGAATCGCGTAGAGCGCCTGGCTCAGGGCCGCGCGTCCCCGCTCCTCTCCGGCGCCCGGCCACAGCAATTCGAGCAAGCGCTCGCGCGAGACCCCGGCACGCCCGGGCGGGGCACCAACGGCGAGCACCGCGAGCAGCGCCAGGCGTCGGCGTTGCGTCCCTGCCCCCGTGACCTCCTGCCCGTCGCGCACCACGGTCGGCGAGCCGAAGACCTTGATCAGCAACGACTTGGAATCAGGTGAGATCAAGGTGAGACCGAAGCGAGGGGGGCGCCGATCATGTGCTCGCGCCGGACACACCACGCGAGTCTGGTTCGATCATCAGCCTCATCATGACACCGCGAACCGACATGCTCAAGCGGCGCGAATCACGGAGCGACGACGGGAGGGATGCATGAGCCGAGTGCTACTGTTGGGCGCCACGACGCCGCTGGGGCGCCAGATCCTGCTCAAGCTCGCCCTCGCCGGGCATGAGGTCACGGCGCACATCGCCGCAGGGGTACCGGTGGGCGACCTCGCCGACTTCGCCAGTCAGGTGGCGCAGGGGGCCCCGGATGACGTGCTCCGTTCCGCCGGATGCGAGACCGTTGTCGCCTCGGCCCCGCTCGACGACGCCGCGTTCGACGCCGTGAGGCGCACGATCGCTGCGGCGGGGCGCGAAGGGGGCGCCGGTCTGGTGCGCGATTGGGTGCAGTTTGCCCCGTTCATCCGGCATACCGAATGGCGCGACGCCAGGCAGCGGGTGGCGCTGGAGGAGCTGGGGGTGTGCGTCTCGCTCGTGCGCCACGCCCCCTGCTATGCCGACATCGTCGCCGCATTCGAGCCGCGATGCGTGGTGGGGCGATGGGGGTTCGACGTCGTGAACCCCATCCACGAGGGTGAGGTGGCCGCCCTCGCCCTTCGCGCCCTTGGCGAGGGAAATCTCGACGTGAGCGTCGGCGGGCCGGAGGAACTCACGTGGCGAGCGGTGGCGAGAGCCGTCGCGCGTGCGCGCGGGCGTCGCGCCTGGATCGTTCCGTGGCCCAAGTGGGCGGTGCGCCCCGCCGAGCCGCATCTGGCGCCGGTGGGGGGGGCGCGCACGCTCCACGACTATGTGCATCCGCTCTCGCGGCAGCGGGTGGACTATGCGCGTCAGGCACCGCCCCGCCCGTCCACGCGCACGCGGACCATCGCGGAGCTGCGGCGTGGCCCCTTCTCGTCAGGCGTCGAAGCCTAACGACTTGCGTCGCCGGACCAGCGTTAGCCTGGCGGGAGCCTGGCCGTGCGGGCGCTATGGCGCGCGCAGTGCCCGCAGCAATCGCTGTCCCGGGCGCCCGGTCACTTCGTGCCCGAGGCGCCCCTGTTCGGCCTTCACCGCCGCGCGGGTGCGGGCGGTGAGCACCCCGCCGGGATCGCCGATGTCGTGCCCGCGCTGGGCGAGCAGGCGTTGCAGCTCGCGACGTTCGCCGCGCGAGAGCCCGGGATCGTCGGTGGGCCACATGGCGACGATCGGCGGGGCACCACGCAGCCGGTCGGCCAGGTGGGCGATGGCCAGCGTGTACGCCTCCGACGCGTTGTAGCGATGAATGGCGTCGAAGTTTGCGAACACGAGAAAGGCCGGCCCGTCGACGCCGGCCGGCAGGTGCAACCCTGCCTTCGTGGCCGCCGTCATGCCGGGTGACACCAGCGCCTCGCCGTCCACGCGCCGCAGGCCACGCGCGCGCCATGTGCTGAGCGTTCGCTTGACCTTGCGTCCCTCGCCTCGCGGGGAGTACCCCGCCGGAAGCCGGACCTCGACTCCCCACCTCCCGCCGGAGTGCCAGCGCGATCGCCGCAGGTAGTTGGCCGCCGAGGCGAGCGCGTCACCCGGAGTGTTGATGATGTCGCGTCGCCCGTCGCCGTCGAAGTCGACCGCGAGCCACTCGAAGCTCCCGGGCATGAATTGCACCTGGCCAAAGGCGCCGGCCCACGAGCCATGGAAGCGCGCTCCGTCGATGTCGCCCCGCTGGATCACGCGCAGCGCCGCCAGGAGTTCGCGGCGGAAGTAGGCTTGCCGTCGTCCGTTGCAGCTGAGCGTGGCCAGCGAGCGAATGACGTCGTAGCTCCCCATCCCGCGTCCGAAGTTGCTCTCGATTCCCCAGATGGCGGCGACGATGTGGGGATCGACGCCATAGCGCCGTTCGATGGTCGCGAAGGTCGCCTTGTGCTCGGCCATCAGGCGCCGCCCGTCGGCGATGCGTTCGTCGTCGACCATGACGGCGAGGTAGTCCCAGATGGGGAGCGTGAACTCGGGTTGGGCGTCGCGCTGTTCGATGCTGCGCGCATAGACCGTGAGTCCGGTGGTGAAGCGCTCCCACGTGCTGTCGGCGATGCGTCGGGCCGATGGAGAGGCGCGCACGGCGGTGAGGCAGCGCGCCAGCGCATTGCCCGAGTCGGCGGGCGGTGCACCTTGCGCGTGCGCATCACGCGCCGCACCAACGAGCGACAACAGGACCGGTAGCGCGTAGCGCGCCAGGCGCTTCATGCTCGCGCGCCCTCCGCCCAATCGGGGAGGCGCGGCGTGGTCGCCCGCGCCATGCTCAGGCGTCCAGCCCCAACGAGACGTACTGCACGTCGAGGTACTCGGCGATCCCCTGATGTCCCCCTTCGCGCCCAAGGCCGGAGAACTTCACCCCGCCAAACGGCGCCTGCGGCGTGGAGGGGACGCCATCGTTGACGCCGACGATGCCGTAGTCGAGCGCTTCGGAGACGCGGAAGGCGCGCGAGAGATCGCGCGTCCAGATGTAGGCGGCGAGTCCGGCGGTGGTGTCGTTGGCGGCGCGCACCACGCTGTCGTCATCGACAAACGAGATAACGGGAGCAACGGGGCCGAACGTCTCTTCCTCGAGAATTCGCATCCCGGTGGTGACGCCAGCCAGCACCGTCGGCGAGAAGAAGCGCCCTTCACGTCGCGAACCGCCGGTCACCACGCTGGCGCCGTTCGCCAGTGCATCGGCAACGTGCGACTCGACCTTGGCGACAGCCGCGTCGTCCACGAGCGGCCCCACCTGCGTGGCCGCATCGAGCGGATCGCCGACGCGCAGTTCGGCGGCGGCCTTCGCCAGCAAGGCGGTGAACTCGTCGACGAGGGTCGAGTGCACGTACACGCGGTTGGCGCACACGCACGTCTGCCCCGCGTTGCGGAACTTGGACGCGACGACTTCGCGCACTGCCGCTTGCACGTCGGCGTCGGCGAAGATGATGAACGGCGCATGCCCGCCGAGTTCGAGCGACATCCGCTTCATCGTGCGTGCCGCCTGGGCATAGAGCAACATCCCGACCTCGGTGCTCCCCGTGAAGCTGAGCTTCCGGATGCGCGCGTCGTCCATGAGGACACGCGACACGGGAACCGGATCTCGGCACGGGAGAATCTGCAGCGTCCCCGCCGGCCCGCCGGCCTCCTCCCACAGTTTCGCCAGATGCAACGCCGTCAACGGCGACTGCTCGGCCGGCTTGATGACCATCGTGCAGCCGGCGGCGAGCGCGGGAGCCGCCTTTCGCGTGATCATCGCCGCGGGGAAGTTCCACGGCGTGACGGCGTACACCGGACCGACGGGGCGTGCGTTGACAAGGAGTCGCTTGCGGGCAATCTGCGACGGGATGGTTTCGCCATGCACGCGAATCGCCTCGCCCGCGTAGTAGCTCACGAAGCCGGCTGCGTAGCGCGCCTCGCCGCGCGCCTCGGTCACCGGCTTTCCCATCTCGCGCGCCATCAGTTCGCCTAACCACGCCTCGTCGCGCAGGATGAGGTCGTTCCACTTGGAGAGCAGCGCGGCGCGCTCGTACGCCGTCGTGCGGCGCCACGTCTCGAAGGCTGCAACGCAGGCATCGGCGGCGGCACGCGCTTCGTCGGGGCCGCAATCGGCGACCGACGCCAGCAGCGAACCCGTCGCCGGCGATACGACGTCGAAGGTGGTCGCGGTGGTGCTCCAACGGCCGGCGACGAAGGCATGGGTGATCGGCGGACGATCGGACATGACCGAAGGGGATGAAGGGCGAAATGCAGCTGACGGACTTGCCTACGACGGCGACTGGGCCGCGCTGGCCTCGGCGGCCTCGCGCATCACCTGCCACAGGCGCTCGACATGTTCGCGCTCGGTCGACTCGCTCCCGATCGAGACGCGCACCATCCAGCGACCGTCGAGGATGGCCGGGGTGAGATACGCCTTCCCCGAGCGGTTGATCGCTTCGCACCAGTGCTGCGTGTGCGCGTCGAGCGCGTCTCCCACGAGTCCCGGGGGCGTGTGTCGCACACACACGAGTTGCAGTGGGACCGGGGCGAGCACACTCCACTCGGGCGTGGCGCGCACCTGCGACGCGAGCCACTGCGCGTTGTCGAGATCGCGTCGCAGCCGCGCCTGCAGTCCGTGCACCCCCTGCTCGCGCACGAGGAACCAGAACTTGAGCGCGCGGAAGCGCCGCCCCAGTGGAATCCCCCAGTCGCGGTAGTTGCGCACCTGCTCGTCGACCGCCGAGCGGAGGTAGCTGGGGTTGGTCGACATCACGCGCACGAGCAGGTCGCTGTCGCGCACCAGATGCATGGTGCAGTCGAAGGCGACGCCGAGCCACTTGTGCACGTTCACGACGACAGAGTCTGCCCCTTCGATGCCGTCCCACATCCAGCGGCACTCGGGGAGAATCATGGCCGACCCGCCCATCGCCGCATCGACGTGGACGAACAATCCGTAGCGCCGCGCCACCTCGACGATGCCACCGACAGGGTCGAGCGCCGTCGACGTGGTCGTCCCCGTGGTGGCAACCACCGCGCACGGGGTGCGGCCTTCGGCGATGTCGGCAGCGATGGCCGCCTCGAGCGCATCGGGGCGCATGGCAAAGGCATCGTCGCAGGGAACATGACGCACGAAGTCGCGTCCGAAGCCGGCCAGCAACGCGGCCTTCTCGACCGAGCTGTGGGCGTACTTCGACGTGTACACCACCAGGGGAGATTGCAGCTGCTGTATCCCCCCGCGCCCCAACGAGAAATCGGTTGCGCGCTCGCGGGCGCAGATGAGGGCCAGCATCGTCGTGGTCGACGCCGTGTCCTGGATGACCCCCTGCCACGCATCCGACAGCCCGACCATCTGGCGCAACCAGTCGGTCGCGACCTCCTCGACCTCGGTGAGCGCAGGCGACGATTGCCACGAGAGCCCCAGCACGCCGAGCCCGGTGCTGAGCAGGTCGCCCAGCACGCTCGAGAGCGACGAGTTGGCGGGGAAATAGCCGTGGAAGTTGGGGTGCTGCCAGAGCGTCAGCCCGGGAACGACCACCCGGTCGACGTCGCGCAGCATAGTGTCGAACGACTCCCCCTCGTCAGGCGGCGCGGACGGCAGGGCCCGGCGCACCTCGCCCGGCGCGGTGCGCGCCATGATGGGGAGCGAGCCGTCGTAGACACGCGCGCGATAGTCGGCAATCCAGTCGATGAGCTGGTGTCCGGCGGCGCGAAATTCCTCGGGAGTCATGCGCAGTTGGGATTCGGCGTGGCGTTCGTGCGAAAAAGATACGCCGCACCCCGAGGGGATGCGGTGTCGCTGTCGTCACGCGTGTATCACCCGGCGCCGTGGCGCGGGCACGTGAAGCCGGAGCCGCTTGCCGAGACGATGGCCCCTTCGTGCGGACAGCCTCGCGACAGGGCGATGTAGGTGTCGGTTCCCGTGCGCACGATGGCGAGCGAGGCGACGTTGACGAGCAGCAGGGCGATGAAGCCGCCCTTGATCCAGTAGCTGGGCGAGACAGTGAAAGGGCGCCGCTACTAACCGTCCTTGTGAGGAACGATCGCTGGCGCCCAAGGCGCCAGCGCGCGACCGGCGTTACTTCGCCAGCCGGTTGTACTTGCGCAGCGCCGCTTGCAGCTGGTCGTGCGGAAGCGCATACACGGCTCCCCCCGCCCCGCGCATCGTCTCGGCCGCCACAAGTGCGTTCACGATCGCCTCCTCCGTTGCCTCCACCGTGGCCACGAAGAACGGCGTGAGATCGTTGTTGGGGAGCCACTCGAGCGGCGTCACGCCGGTGGATGCGGCAGCGCCCGGATTGGCGGTCGAGAAGGCGATGAAGATGTCGCCCGACCCGTTGGACGCCGTCCCGCCGAGTCGCGCGATCCCCATCGGGACGCGGCGGGCCAGGCGCTCGAGCTGGTGCGGAAGGAGCGGGGCGTCGGTCGCCACCACCACGATGATCGATCCGTCGCGATCGGCGGGCGGCATGCCGTCAGCTGCTTCTACTCCGCCACGTTCACGCTCGGCTCCTGCGACCTCACGTCCCACGGGGACGCCGGCGATCGTGAGTGCTTCGCGCGTTCCGTAGTTGGCCTGCACCAGCACGCCTAACGTGTACCGCTCGCCCACGCGGCGCGATGCAGTCCCTATCCCACCCTTGAAGCCGTGCGCCACCATCCCCGTCCCACCACCAACGTTTCCTTCGCGCACCACACCACCGCGCGCCGAGTCGAGGGCAGCGAAGGCATGCGCCTTGGTAATGCGTTGGGCTGCGGCGTCGTTGAGGAACGCATCCGACGTCTCGCCCACCACCGGCTGGTGCCACGGGATCTCCTGCCGCACCACATCGGCAAACCAGGAGTTGACCGCATCGCGAACGACGCCCACCGAGTAGGTGTTGGTGATCATCACCGGTCCGCCAAGGATGCCGCCTTCCTGCACCCAGGGTGTCCCCGTCATTTCGCCGAAGCCGTTGCCGGCAAACCAACCGGCGAAAACCGGAGACCAACGCTTGCCGCGCGGCAGGACGGCAGTGACACCGGTGCGCACGCTCGCCTTCCCTTCGCCCGCGATGAGCGTGAAGTGGCCGACCTCGACGCCGCCAACATCTGTGATGGCGTTGAGGGGACCCGGCCGTCCATCAAACGGAACGCCAAGGTCGCGCGCGCGGGGGCGCGACTGCGCGTTGGTCGGCGCGTTGACGAGGGCGAACGCCACCACCATCGACGCAAGGAGGACTGGCACTCGCATCACACCGCTCCGGTTCAAGGGATCACCGCCTCGCCACCCAGTCGCACCCAGGCCGCGCGTGCGACGTCGAGACGTTCGAGTACCTGCGAGCGTTCGCGCGCGTCGTTCCACCCGGTGAACGCGGCGGCGTTGGCGCGCAGCCGGTCGACCCACTGGAGGAAGTAACGCGCATCGCGCGCCGACCGAATGGGGACACCGCCGACGGTGACGTAGATCGGGCTCGTCGTGCCTAACGGCATGAGGTCGAGCACGGGGTGACGTCCCGCTGGGGTGTAGGCGCGCAGGAGGAACCAGCCGCTGGCGTTGACCGGGATCGAGAACGACGTATCGGCTCGCATCCCGTTGCGGCCGGGATTGAGCCGCGCGATCACTTCGCCGTCGCGCACGACCTCGAGCGAGTCGACGGCGACGATGGAGCGCAAGCGTACGGTGGCGTGCAGCGCGTGCTGGCCAGATGCAAGCAGGATGCTGTCACCGGCGCTGCGTCCGGCAAGCGTGAACTCCAGCAACGGGCCATTGGTGGCCATCGTGCGGCCTCGCCGGATGGCATCGAGGAATCGCGCGTGCGTCAGCGTCCCTTCCACGCGCGCGTAGATGCGATTCATGCCGATCGGCCCGCGCAACGACGCGTAATTCATCATTGCATCGGTGCCGGCGCCTGCGGGGATTCGGAAGCCGGCGTTGAGTGCCGCATACCAGACGCGCTGGGTGACCATCAGGTCGTCGACGAAGCCGAGCGCTTCGTAGTAGTCGATGAGTCCCAGGGCCAGGGCAACGGGGAACTCGTTGGTGAGCGGACGCTGCGTGTTGGCGGGGTCGGGCCAGGCATCGAAGGGGTGCACGTACCCAACGATCGCCCCCTGTCGACGAGCGGCTTCGACCACGTCGGCATTCATCGGGACGATCGAGCGTGCGGCGGTGTTGGCGTAGGCCGCATACCCGGGGAGGAGCACGTGCTCGCGCAGCCCGAGCAGCCCCAGGTGCCCCCAGTACGAGGTGTGGAACTCCTCGTCATGCCGCCGGATCCCGTCCCGCTTCGAGGCCGGAATACCGGACCGCTCGTGGAACGAGTCTGCCGGGAACTTCGAACGCGGGTGGCCTCTTGCGGACTACCCGTACGCACGGTTTTTTGCGGCGGCGGCACGCCGACGTTGCTGCCCGCTCCGGTTTTGGCCGAACTGTTAGGTACGATCAACGAAACGGCCTCCGTCGAACTCCTGGAGGAGTTTACGGTCGAGGCCAACC
>CAZLLP010000027.1:0-30779 GCA_964560345.1 uncultured Gemmatimonadaceae bacterium | reverse complement strand
GTACGAGGTGTGGAACTCCTCGTCATGCCGCAGGATCACGTCGCGCGTCGAGGCCGGATCGACCGCACCGCGAAAGTGCTCGAGGTCGGGGACGCGCCCTTCCTTGTTCACGATCAGGTTCTCCACCACTCGCACATCCTCGGCGCGCGCCTGCCTGACGAGTCGTGCGGGGGTGTTGCGATAGCTCCCGCCGTAGTTCATGTGCACGTGCAGGTCGCCCGAGTACCAGCCGCGCGCTGCCAAGTTGTCGATGCGCGTCAGCGGGAGTCGCACCGTCGTCGTCTCGCCGGCGCGAATGACGATGGGGCGCACCACATGCGCGTACTCGAGCCCTCGCATGACCTCCAGCGTCGCCGTGCCGGCCGGAAGGGTGATGGTCGCGGGCGCGTCGAGGTGGAAGTAGTTGAACTCGAAGCGACGCTGCGCAGGGTCGACCGCTTCATCGCCGTGCATCCAGGCGTCGTCGGGGGCGACGTGGCGCCCGTCGGCCAGGCGCAGCGCGACGCGCGAAGGGAGCGCGGCGCCCGACGTGGCGTCGACGATCGTCAGGCGCAACGTGCCGACACGGCTCTTCCAGCGGCGACGTGCCGGGACGATCGTGCGGGTGCGCCCACCGGCCGCATCGATGACCCGCAGCGTGGTGTGCCCCTGCTCGTTGGAGATGTAGGCGATGCGACGAGCGTCTGGGGACCAGCGAGGATTGATGGCGTCGAAGTCGCCGTAGGTGCGCTGGAATGGCTCGCCGGCGAGCGGCTGTGGATCGTTGGCCGTCGCGGCATCGCGACGTGGGACGTCGGTCGTGAGCCAGAGTTGGTGCCACTGCCGGCCGACGTATGAGGCGTAAACGATCCGTCCGTCGCGGCTCCAGTCGGGACGCGCTTTCCACATCGTCTCCTCGTCAAGGACGAGGCGCATGTCGGCGGCGCGCGGGGGCACGTTGGTGTCGACCGGGACGCGCCAGAGGCCGCCTGTCCCCCACAGCCGCCCGCGGTTGGAGACGACGAGCAGTTCGCGGCCGTCGGGGGACCAGGCGGGAGAGAGGTATTGATCGACGCGCGAGTAGTAGTAGCGCGGCAGTCCGGAGTCACGGTCCTCGGTGACGCGGCGCGGGGTGCCTAACGCGCCGTCGCGCACCGAGGCGACCATCACGTGAAAACGCCCCTCATACGTCGTGGACACCCAGGCAAGTCGCGCACCGTCCGGCGACCAGCGCGGCTCGACGTGCACCGCGCCGTCGTCGAGGAGGACGCGCGTCGTACCGCTGGCGACGTCGAGGAGGCGAAGCTGGATGGCCGAACCGGTGTAGCTGCTGTACGCAATCCAGCGCCCGTCGGAGGACCAGTCGGGCTGGTAGTCGTAACCGGGGCCGTCCGTCAGCTGCACCGCCTCGTCGCTGTCGACGCGCTGGCGCCAGAGCGTGCCACGCATCGAATAGACGAGTGTTGTTCCGTCGGGGGACCACGCAACGGCGCTGGGGCCAGAGGTGAGCTGGGGGAGGTAGAGTTCGCGCCAGTAGTAGGGGTGCGGCTCGCGGACCTGCGGGAGGACGGGAGTGCGCTGGGCGTGGGCGACGACGGGGAACGAGACGGCGGCGAGCAAGGCGATCGCGGCAGCTCGGGCCAATCGAGCGATGCGATCGACGAGTGTGGTTCCCGTAACGCGAGCGAGGGGAGCGACGCGATCGGCGCGGGCGGCGCGGGCGGTGCAGCCGGGTTGTGCGAACGCAGGCGCGATCGGACCGCGGCGTGGGGGGCCCCCCCCGAACAACAACCTCGCACCACGCGATCGAATCCCCCTCATCGTTTCCTTCCCGGTTGGATCATCGCCTTGCACGCACGTCCGAGCAATCTCTTCCTTGCACTCGCGTTCCCGACTCCTCCTCACCTCCGTCCCCCGCGCCTGACTAGCCGAGAAACAACCGCTGCGGATCCAGCGTCTCGCGCAGCAACCGCAACTCGTGCTCGCTCGGCGCCGCCACCTCGTCCAGCACCTCACGCACCGCCAGCTTCCACCCCACGCCGCGCCGCACCTCGTTCACCGTCACTCCGGGATAGAGCGCCGCCAGCTCCAACTCCCCCGTCGACGCGTTGGCGGCGAGGATCCCCTTGTCCGTGATTACCCGCGTGGGCCCAGCGCCTGGCATCCCGAGCTCGCGCCTGGTGCCGCCCCGCGAGCGATGCCCGGGTGAGGTGATGAAGTCGACCTGCTCGGGAAACGCGCGCGGGTTGAGGCGCGCGATGATGAGTGTGCGCCGCGCATGAATCGCGATCTCGGCCGCCCCGCCGCTCCCCGGCAGCCGCACCTTGGGCGCCGAGTAGTCGCCGATGGCGGTGGTGTTGATGTTCCCCCAGCGATCGACCTGCGCCCCGCCCAGGAAGCCGACCTCGATGCGCCCGTTCTGCAGGAAGAGCTGAAAGACATCGGCCATGCCGCAGATCATCAGCGAGCCGGTGACTAACGACGGATCGCCGATCGAGACCGGCAACCGCTCCGGCTGCGCCCCGATCGCCCCCGATTCGTAGATCAGCGTGAGGCGCGGCGCATGCGTCGCGCGGGCCAGGTTGCACGCGAGGTTGGGCAACCCGATTCCGACAAAGACGACTTCTCCGTCGCGCAGCTCACGCGCCGCGACGCACGCCATGAGCTCGGAGTTGGAGTAGGACGGGACGGGGGCAACCGTCAGCTCCGCGCCGCGCAGCGGCGCATTCACGTCTCCCGTCTCCCGTCTCCCGTCCACGCGCTCAGTACCCATAGCTGACTTCCCCGCTCATCGCCGCCCGCGCTGCCAACCGCTGCCTCAGCTCCGGCTGTCGCGCCATGTACTCCGAGCGATCCGCCACCCCGTACACCCACTCCTCCAGATACGCCGCCAGCCGCAACGCGTCGCGCGACACGTCCTCCCACGCCACATAGAACGCGTTGTCACGATCGTAGAACCCCTGCGCGTACGACGGATGCGCCCCCCACGGCTCCACCACCACCGCGTCGACGATCATCCCGGGGATGATCGTGCGGTTCGGATCGGCGCGGATCACCGACGAGTCGACCAGTTCCTCCACCACCACGATCACCCGCTGGGACGCGAACGCCGCCTCCTTCTGCACCCCCAGCAGCCCCCACACCTGCGCATTCCCCTCGGCGTCGGCACGCTGCGCGTGCACGATCGTCACATCAGGATTGAGCGCGGGGACGGTCGCGAGCGCTTTCCCCGTGTAGGGGCAGGTGATGCGCCGGATCTGCGGGTTGGCCACCGGGAGGTCGGTCCCCTGATAGTCGTTGAGTGGCCAGAACGGGAGGCGCGCGGCGCCGGCGCTGAAGCGCGCGACCATCCCGAAGTGCGAGTACTCCTCGATGCTCAGCGTGGGCGGCTGGTGCTCCACAGCGCGCCGGAACGCGTGCAGCGATCCCGCCCCCGGATTCCCCGCCCACGAAAAGACGAGCTTCGACGCGCACCCGGCGGCGATCATCTGGTCGTAGATGACGTCGGGCGTGAGGCGGCAGATCGTGAGGTCGCGCCGCCGCTGACGGATGATCTCGTGCGCGGCGGCGAAACAGATCAGGTGCGTGAACCCCTCGATGACGAGCGTGTCGCCATCGTGCACGTGCGCGGCGATCGCCTCGCGCATCGAGACGACCTTGCTCGTCACGGGCACGCTCACCCCTTCACCGCATCCGCGATGCACTGGTCCAGCATCGCCAGACCGCGGTCGACGTCGATGGCATCGATCACCAGCGGCGGCGCCAGCCGCAACGCGCTCTTCCCCGCGCCTAACAACAACAGCCCGCGCTCGAACGCCAGCTCCACGATGCGCTGCACCAGGATCCCGTCGGGCTCGCGCGTCGCGCGGTCCTTCACGAACTCCACGCCGACCATCAGCCCCACGCCGCGCACGTCGCCGATGCACGCATGTTTGGCCATCAGCGCGTTGGCCCCCGCCAGCAGCCGCTCCCCCTGCACCGCCGCGTTGGCCATCGCCGACTGCTCTACCACGTCGAGCGTGGCCAGCGCCGCCGCGCAGCACACGGGGTTGCCGCCGAACGTCGAGCCGTGCGCCCCGTTGCGCCACTTGTCCACCGTCTCGCGCACGATCATCGCCCCGATCGGCATCCCCGACCCCAGCCCCTTGGCCGAGAGCAGGATGTCGGGCTCGACCCCCTCGTGCATGCAGGCGAACATCTTCCCCGTGCGCCCGATCCCGCTCTGCACTTCGTCAAAGATCAGCAGGATGCCGTACTTGTCGCACAGGTGGCGCAGCTCGGTGAGGAAGCCCGGCGGCGGAATCACGTAGCCCCCTTCCCCCTGGATGGGCTCGACGAAGATCGCCGCCACGTCGTGCGGATCGAGATGGCGCGCAAACAGGTCCTGTTCGATCGACGTCACGCACCCCTTGGTGCACGCCGGCTTGTCGGCGCAATGCCGGCAGCGATAGCGATAGGCGTAGTCGATGTGGTGCACGTCCGGGAGCAATGGCCCAAAGCCGGCGTGCTGGCGCGACTTGCTCGACGTGAGCGACACCGCGCCGGTGCTGCGTCCGTGGAACGCCCCCTTGAAGGCGATCATTGCCGTGCGACGCGTGGCATAACGTGCCAGCTTGATCGCCCCCTCGGTCGCCTCGGTCCCCGAGTTGGTCAGGAAGACGCGCTTCTTGGTTGGCCCCGGCGCCACCTTCGCCAGCCGCTCGCACAGCGCCGCCATCCCCTCGTAGTAGAAATCGCTCCCGCAGATGTGGAGGAAGTTGGCCGCCGCCTCCTGCACCGCCTTCACCACGTGCGGATGTCCGTAGCCGGTCGACGCGACCGCGATCCCCGCCATGAAGTCCAGGTAGCGATTGCCGTCAATGTCCTCGACCATGCACCCCGACCCGCGAGCGATGGCCAGTGGATACTCCTTGATGTAGCAGTGCGACGTCCACTCGGCGTCACGGTCGACGATCGCCTTGGCCTTGGGGCCCGGCGGCGGGACAACGATCTTGGGATAGTCGCGGTCGGTCATGGAGACGGTCACGTGAACGAGGATGTGGCAGCTGAGGCGAACGTCGCGCGCAACGCGCGCGTGAAGCGCTCGACGAGTTCGTCGATCTCCGCCTCGGTGATGATGAAGGGCGGGGCCAGCATCGCCAGGTCGCCGTTGGTCCCGTCGGCCTGCCCCACGTTAGGCCAGACGATGAGCCCCGCCTCCTGCGCCGCCCGCGCAAAGCGCTCGGCGACCTTCTCCGAGCGCGGGAACGGGGCACGCGAATCGGGGCTGGCGACAAACTCCACGCCGGCCAGCAGTCCGTGCGCCCGCACATCGCCCACGCCGGGGAGTCCACGCAGTCGTTGCAGCGCGCGATGAAAGGTCGGCGACATCTGCGCGCATCGCTCCACGAGTTGGTGTGTGGCGATGTAGTCGAGCGTCGCCACCCCCGCCGCACACGTCACTGCGTGATGCGAGAAAGTCTGCGCGTGCATCAGGTAGCCGCTCCCCTGGGCGATCACGTCGACGATGGCATCGGTCGCCAGCACGGCGCTCACCGGCGCGTACCCGCCGCCGATCCCCTTGCCTAACGTCATGATGTCCGGGGTGACCCCCCACTGTTCGATCGCCGTCCACGTCCCGGTGCGACCGGCGCCGCACAGCACTTCATCGGCGATGAGGAGGACGCCGTGGCGCGTGCAGATCTCGCGCACGGTGCGCAGGTACTCGTCGCGCGGGACGTTGGCCCCGGTCGAACTCCCCCCGACTGGCTCGAGGATGAAGGCGGCGACACGATCCGGACCTTCATCGAGAATCGCCGCCTCGAGCGCCGCCCCGCTGCACGTGGGGCAGTCGACCGCCCCCGCACAGGGGCAGCGATAGGCATACGGCGCCGGGATGCGCCGCACGTCCACAAGCCACTCGCGCCAGAACGTCCGGTAGTGCTCGCGCGCCGATGCCGACAGCGCGAGCATCGTGTTGCCGTGGTAGCCCGGGGTGAGCGCGATGACCTTGTGCTTGGCCGGCGCCCCGCGCTCGATCCAGTACTGCCGAGCCAGCTTGAGCGCTGCCTCTACCGCTTCGGAACCGCTCCCCAGGATGTAGGCGTGCGCCAAGGCCGGAGAGCGCGCCACCAGTCGCGCCGCCAACCCTTCCACCGCCTCGTTGGTGAACGCCGTCCCGTTCACGTATGCCACGCGCGACGCCTGCGCGGCCATCGCCTCCCCGATCTCGGTGACTCCGTGCCCGATGTTGGCCACGAACGCTCCCCCCACCGCGTCGAGGTAGCGCTTGCCGGTCGCGTCCTCGAGCCAGCACCCCTCGCCGCGCACCGCCAGCGGATAGTCGCGGGTCAGCGAGCGGTAAAAGACCGGCGACTCGGGGTAGCGATGCGGCATCGCGCTGGAGGAGTGGGGCACGGGCGCGAATGTGGAGGGCGCGGGGGCCCGACGCAACGGACCTTTGCCGGACCTTCACCCGGCGGGCACCTCCGAGAACCGCGGGTAGTTTTCCTTCCGAAGCCCCGCTCCCGTGCGCCACATGCCAACGCGCAACGACGGGAGCGTCACGTGCACAGGAGATCTCCATGTCCCGCTTGTCGTTCGTCAACACGTCGGCGCTGCGCCGGCTTGCCGTCGTCTCGTTAGGGTCGGTCCTTGTGGCCTGTGGTGGCGAGAAGCCCCCCGCCGCGGATTCCACGGCGGGCGCCGTGCCCGCCCCGGCAGCCGATGTGCTCCCCGCCGCCTCGGAAGGCTTCCGGGTCCCCGAGAGCGTGCGCTACGACCCCGCCCTCGACGCCTTCTTCGTCTCCAACATCGACGGGAACCCCAGCCAGAAAGACAACAACGGCTACATCGCCCGACTCGACGCCGGCAACCCGATCATGGGGATCGAAGTCGTGCGCGGCGGCCAGAAGGGAGTCACGCTCAACGCCCCCAAGGGGATGGCGCTCGCCGGCGACACCCTCTGGGTCGCCGACATCGACGTCGTGCGCGCCTTCAACAAGAACACCGGCGAGGCGATCACCGCCATCGACCTCGCGCCGATGGGGGCCACCTTCCTCAACGACGTCGCCATTGCGGCTGACGGCACGATCTACGTCACCGACACCGGCATCAGCTTCAGCGCCACCGGCGAACTGTCGCACCCCGGCAAGGACCGCATCTTCGCCATCGCCGGCGGCAAGGCCTCCATCGCCATCGAGAGCGACTCGCTCCTGACGCGCCCCAACGGCATCGCGTGGGACGGCGCCAACGCGCGCTTTGTCCTGGCCGGCTTTGGCGGCCCGGCCATCACCGCCTGGAAGCCGGGGGAAAAGACGGTCACGACGCTCGCCACCGGACCGGGGTCATACGACGGACTCGAAGTCCTGACCGATGGGCGCCTGCTCGTCACCAGTTGGGCCGACTCGTCGCTCAACGTGGTCGACAACGGCAAGGTGACGCGCCTCAAGGGCGACCTCGAAGCGCCGGCCGACATCGGCGTCGACACCAAGCGCAATCGGATCGCCGTGCCGCGCTTCAACGCCGGGCGCATCGACTACGTGAGCATTCCGGCCAAGTAAGGCGCCGGTCTCGTGGCGCGCGAGCGGGACCACCCGCGACTCGCGCGCCACGACTCGTTCCTCCAGCAGTCCGAGCCGGTGAGGCGTAGATTGGGCTACCCGTCTGCTGCCGGCATCGCCGAGTGGTGGGTGTCTGACGGGTTTACCTCACTCCCGGACCACCTTCATGTCGCGTTTGTCGTTCTCGCGATCTGCGTTCGCCCTCACGGCGACGCTCGCCGCCCTCGGTGCCTGCAAGACCGCACCCCCGACCACGGCCCCGAGTCCTCGGACCCCGAACGCCGGCGCCAACGCTCCGCGTCCGGGCACCCCGGCCCCCACCCCCGGTGCCCCGCAACAGGGCGACTCGGCACGCGGACAGCTCCCCGGTGCGTTCGGGGCTGGCGCTGCGACCGACCCGGCACCGCGCCCGTACAACCGCGTCGTCACGCCCAACGCCGTCACGCGCGATGGGCTCTTCAAGACGCACCGCATCGGCAGCCGCCTCCTGTTCGAGATTCCGAAGTCGGCGCTCAACAAGGATTTCCTCCTGGTTGGGCGTGCCGCGCGCGTCCCGGTCAACGCCGGCTACGGCGGACAGCAGGTGGGGCCGCGCCGCGTGGTGCGTTGGGAGCGTCGCGACAATCGCATCCTCCTGCGCAACGTCTCGTTCGAGACGGTGGCCGACTCGACGACGTCGATCGCCCGCGCGGTGCGCAACTCCAACTTTGACCTGATCCTCGCCGCCTTCAACGTCGACGCCTACGGCGCCGACAGCGCAGCGGTGATCGACGTGACGCGCCTGTACACGGCGCCGCCGACCGAGATCGGACCGGGGAACCAGTTCCGCGGCGCCCCCGATCCGACGCGCTCGTTCATCGAGAAGGTCCTGGCCTTCCCGACCAACGTCGAGGTCGAGGCGGTGCTGACCATCGCCGCTCCGCCAGGTGCACCGGGGGCCGCGCAGGCCAACCCGTTTGCTCCCGCAGCCAACGGCACGGCGTCGCTCGTGATGCACTGGAGCATGGTCAAGCTCCCCGACGTCCCGATGATGCCGCGCCTGGCCGACAAGCGCATCGGCTTCTTCTCGCTCAGCAACCTCGATTACTCGCGCCCCGAGCAGCGCGCGCAGGAGCGCGAGTACATCGTGCGCTGGCGCCTGGAAAAGAAGGACCCCAACGCCGCCAAGTCGGAGCCCATCAAGCCGATCACCTACTATGTCGATCCGGCGACGCCGGATTGGCTCAAGCCGTACGTGCGACGGGGGATCGAGCAGTGGCAGGTGGCCTTCGAGGAGGCCGGCTTCATCAAGGGGATCGTGGCCGCCGACGCGCCCAAGGACGACCCGAACTGGTCGCCAGAGGATGCGCGCTATTCGGTGGTGCGCTGGTTCCCGTCGACGATCGAGAACGCCACCGGGCCTAACGTGAACGACCCGCGTTCGGGCGAGATCATCGAGTCGGACATCTACATGTACCACAACATCATGAACCTGCAGCGCTCGTGGTACTTCACCCAGGTGGGGCACCTCGACGCGCGCGCACGCCAGTGGCCCTTCCCCGACGCGCTCATGGGACGGCTGGTGGAGTTCGTCGTGGCCCATGAAGTGGGGCACACGTTAGGCTTCCAGCACGACCAGAAGGGGTCGTCGACGTACCCGGTGGACTCGGTGCGCTCGAAGTCGTGGGTCGCCAAGATGGGACACGCACCATCCATCATGGATTACTCGCGCTTCAACTACACCGCGCAGCCCGAGGACGGCATCCCGCTCGATGACCTCATCCCGCGCATCGGTCCGTGGGACAAGTACATCACCCGCTGGGGCTACACCCCCATCCCCGGGGCCAAGACGCCTGACGAGGAGTGGTCCACGCTCGACAAGTGGTCGCGCGAGCAGGACGCGACGCCGTGGTACCGCTTCAACATGTCCGATTCGCGCGGCGCCGATCCGGGCGACCACAGCGAAGCCGTGGGCGACGCCGATGCGGTCAAGGCCACCGGGTGGGGGATCAAGTCGATCAAGCAGATCGTCCCGCTCCTCGTCCCCGCCACGGTGCAGGACGGCAAGGACTTCGAGGATCTCTCGCAGATGTACGGGCGCCTGATCGGGCAGTGGGCCACCGAACTGTCGCACGTCGCCGACGTGGTGGGCGGGACGCAGGCGCAAGAGAAGTACGCCGGGCAGGCGGGGCCGCGCTATGTCCCCAACTCGCGGCAGCGGCAGAAGGAGGCGGTGAAGTTCCTCAACGACAACGCCTTCGCCACGCCGACCTACTTCCTGCTCGACGACATCCTGCGCAAGATCGAGGTCGAAGGAGCGATCCGGCGCATCAACGGCGCACAGGGGCGCGTCCTCAACCAGCTCATGAACGACCGTCGCCTCGAGCGGCTCATCGAGTTCGACGCGCTGGCCAAGCCGGGCGAGGCCTACACGTTGGCAGAGATGGCGGCCGACGTGCGCAACGGGATCTGGAGCGAGCTGTCGTCGGGGAACGTGCGCATCGACGCCTACCGTCGTGAATTGCAGCGCACCTACCTCGCCGCGCTCGACGGCAAGATCAACCCGCGCCCGGTGCAGATGCCGGCCGGACTCCCGCCGCAGTTCGCCGCGCAGTTTGCCGGCCCGCGCGCCACGAGCGACATCAAGGCGATCTTCCGCGCCGAGCTGCGGTCGCTCGACGGCCAGCTCGCCGCGGCGGCGGGGCGCACGACGGACCGCACCACCCGCGCGCACCTGGACGACGCGCGCGCGCAGATCAAGAAGATCCTCGATCCCAACGGCTGACCCCCGTCGCAATGACCGAGGCGTTTCGGCGCCTCGCGGTCCGTCAGCTGCATGATGATCCGGCCGCACCTCCCTCGGGGGGTGCGGCCGTTTCGTTTGCACGAGGCTCGCCCGTCGCGAGCGGCGCCTCCGGTTGAGGTTGCATCGCCCGCCAAAACGCCGACGCGGGCGTGCCG
This sequence comes from uncultured Gemmatimonadaceae bacterium, assembly GCA_964560345.1. Classification (GTDB taxonomy): domain Bacteria; phylum Gemmatimonadota; class Gemmatimonadetes; order Gemmatimonadales; family Gemmatimonadaceae; genus SCN-70-22. The sequence goes on along the minus strand of CAZLLP010000027.1, from coordinate 20,319 downwards.
CTCTTTTCGGTGGCGGCGCGTATTTTGTCCCGACAGTTTTCCCGCTCGCCTCCGCGGCTCTGCCCTGCTTCCGTCTCCCGCCCGGCATGACATCCCCACTCAGCGACGAAAAGATCATCGACTCCTGGCGGCGGAATGCCGCCCCCTGGTCCGCCGCCGTCCGTGAAGGACAGATCGATTCGCGCCGACTGGTGACCGATCGCGCCGTGCTCGAAACGGTGACGCGCTACGCCCCCAGGTCCGCGCTCGACATCGGCTGTGGCGAAGGGTGGCTCTCCCGTGCCCTCGCCGAGCAGGGGATCGCGACCATTGGCGTTGATGTGGTCCCCGAGCTGGTGAAGGCCGCGCAGCTGGCCGCCCCCGCCGGCGACTATCGCGTCGCCTCTTACGAGGAGATCGCCGCCGGGGCGCTCGACGTGACGGTCGACCTGGCCGTCGCCAACTTCTCCCTCATCGGCAAGGACGCGGTCGATGCGCTCATACGGCGCGTCCCCTCCTTGCTCGTCCCAGGGGGACGTTTCATCGTCCAGACGTTGCACCCGGCGGCAACCCTGGGCGACGTCCCCTATGTTGACGGCTGGCGCCCCGGATCATGGGCCGGATTCAGCCCCAAATTCACCGACCCGGCCCCCTGGTTCTTCCGCACGCTGGCCACGTGGGTCACGCTGATCCTCGAGAGCGGCTTCATCGTACGAGAACTCCAGGAGCCACTGCACCCGCACACGCTCAAGCCGGCGTCGCTCCTCATCGTCGCCGAGGCCAGGGGCTGAGCCCCCGCCGCACGACGCACCTCGCACTGCTGCTGTCCAAGTACGCGCACCACTCATCACCCGAACACGCGGAGTCGTACGAATGACCCTCCCTGGTCTACGACGCGGCGTCATCGCCGCACTCATGTTCGCCGCCCCGTGGCTCCCTGCCAGCGCGCAGGGGACCACCGGGACCGTGCGCGGGCGCATCACCGACGCAGCCTCCGGGCGCGGCCTCGGTGACGCCCAGGTCCTCATTGCCGATACACGCATCGGCGCGCTCTCCGATGCAGAAGGCGGCTACACGCTCATCAACGTCCCCACCGGAACGCGCGTGGTGTCGGTGCGCCGGCTGGGCTACCAGCCGGTCACGCGCTCGGTCTCCATCACGGCGGGGGCCACGCTCGCCCTCGACGTCGCGCTGCAGGTGAGCGCGGTCAACCTCTCCGAGGTCGTCGTCACCGGCTCGGCCGCCCCAACCGAGAAAAGGAAGATCGGGACGAGCATCGCCTCGGTCGACTCGACGCTCATCACCCGCGCGGTGGCAACCACGGTCGACCAGGCGCTGCAGGGGAAGGTGGCCGGCGCCCAGATCTCGCAGAACTCCGGCGGCCCCGGTGGCGGCGGCGTCTCGGTGCGCCTGCGCGGGACCAACTCCTTCATCTCCGGTTCCGACCCGCTGTACATCGTCGACGGCGTGATCATCGACAACGGCTCGGCGCAGCTTGCCGACCTCGGGACGCGCGCCAATCCGCAGAATCGCCTGGCCGACCTCAACCCGGCCGACATCGAGCGCATCGAGATCATTCGCGGCGCAGCGGCGGCGGCACTGTACGGCTCGCGCGCCAACAACGGCGTGGTGCAGATCTTCACCAAGAAGGGGACGATCGGCAAGCCGCGGTTTGGGCTCAACCTGCGCTACGCCACCAACGAATTGCGCGCACAGCAGCCGTTCAACTTCTATCCGTACAACGAAGCCGGGCTCCCGGTGCAGCGCTACAACTACCAGGACGACATCTTCCAGCGCGCCCCGGCCAGCGAGGCGAACCTCACGGTGGAAGGGGGGAACGACCAGACGCGCTACTTCATCAGCGGGAACTTCAGCGATGAAGACGGCATCATGCGCTCCACGTCGTCGCGTCGCTCCGGCGCGCGCATCAACCTGCAGCAGCAGCTCTCGTCGCGCCTCATCGCCAACGTCACGGCCAACTACGTCAACACGCAGAACCAGTTCCAGGCCTTCGGCGAACAGAACGACTACGGGATCATGGGGTCGCTCTTCTTTGCCCCCACCAGCGTCAACTTCCGTCCGGTCAACGGCATCTATCCCCTCCCGCCGGCGCTGGGGACCAACCCGCTCCTGGCAATCGACCGCATTCGCAACCCGCAGGTGATCGACCGCTTCATCGGCTCCACCAAGCTCACCTGGACGCCGCTCGCGTCGCTCCTGCTCGACTACACGTTAGGCGTGGACAACACCGGCTTCGAGCAGCGGCAGTTCGTCCCGCGCAACGCGGTGCTCGGCACCTCGCCGCTGGCCACCGGGCGCGCGCAGTCCATTTGGCAGGGGAACCGCGTCATCAACCAGGACGGCGTGGCGACCTACAGCTGGCCCGTGCTGGGCAAGTTCGAGCTGCGCAGCACCGGCGGCTTCAACTACACGTCACAGTTGGTGCGCACCACCAGCGCGGTGGCCAACGGGCTCGCGCCGGTGGGCGACCTGGTGAGCGCCGGGTCGGTCTTCTCGGCCGGGCAGACCGAGGTCGAACTGCGCACACTCGGCTTCTACGCGCAGCAGGAAGTGTCGTTTGCCGACAAGCTGTTCCTCACCGCCGCCGCGCGGTACGACGCCTCGTCGACCTTTGCCCCGTCGGAGCGCTGGCAGCTCTTCCCCAAGTTCTCGGCGTCGTACGTGCTGGTGGACAACCGGGCCGGGATGTTCAACAACCTGCGCCTGCGCGGCGCGCTGGGGTGGGCTGGCTCGCAGCCGGGGATCGTCAACGCCTATTCGCAGTTTGTCACCTTTGCCCAGAGCCCGTTTGCCGGTCGCCCCGGCTTCGTGAACGACGTCATCTTCGGTAATCCCACGCTCCGCAACGAGCGCGCGCGCGAGTGGGAGCTGGGGACCGAGGTGGGCTTCCTCAACGGGCGCGTGGGCGGGGAGATCACCTACTACGACCGCATCGTCGACGACCTCCTCTTCTTCCGCCCCCTCCCCACGAGCACCGGCTTCTCCCGCCAGTTCTTCCCCATCGGGAGCATGTCCAACAAGGGGTTCGAGGTGTTGCTGCGCACCACCAACGTCGATCAGCCCAACTTCCAGTGGAGCTCGACGGCCACGTACACCAAGAACAAGAACCTGGTCGAATCGCTCTCCATCCAGGACTTCCAGTCGGCCGGTGGAAATCCCAACCGCATTCGTACCGGGCAGCCGGCGGGGGTCTTCTACGGGTCGTACGCGGCGCGCAACTGCCTTACCGGCGCCCTGCTGCTCGACTCGTTAGGGCGCTACCGCCGCAGCAACCAGGCGGTGGACATGGGGACCGCGGCCCAGCGCCGCGCCATCTCCGGCGGCACCTGCAACGACTCGCTCAACAACGTCATCGGCGACCCCAATCCGTCGTTCCTGGCGTCGCTCCTCAACGAGATGACGCTGTTCAAGAAGCTCCGCCTGCGCGTCCTGCTCGACGGCGTCTTCGGCAACGACATCATGAACCTGTCGACGCGTGCGCAGAACGCCGGCATCGCCAGCAACTCCAAGGAGATGGAGCGTGAGCTCCTCCCGTACGGCGATCCGCGTAAGCTCCCCCCGGGCTTCAACGCCCGGACGCAGGGGATCTTCCAGTACTGGATCGAGGACGGGAGCTTCGTGAAGCTGCGCGAGCTCTCCGCCAGCTACACGCTTGACCAGGCCGTCGTGAAGCGCGTCTTCCGCGATGGCATCGCCCTCACCCTCTCGGGCCGCAACCTGTGGGTCTGGACCGACTACAGTGGCTACGACCCGGAGATCAACCTCTTTGGCACCAACGCCGGCGGCCTGGGCTCGGTGCAGACGACCGCCGCCGACCGCGGCTTCGACTTCGGTGGCTACCCCATCCCGCGCGTGTGGTCGATCAGTGCGCGATTCACGTACTGACCGGGAGCACGAGACTACCATGCGAATCATCCGACCGTTCGCGGTGGCCGCGGCCGCCGTTTCCACGCTCGCTCTCGCGGGCTGCTCGCTCGACCTGCAGAACCCCAACGCGCCCACCGAGGAGCAAGTCACCACCAGCCCTGATGGCGTGATCGCCCTCGCCACCGGGCTGCAGGGGCGCTTTGCAGCGTCGTACTTCAACTACGCCTACATGGCGGGGCTGGTGACCGACGAGTTCGCGGCCACCTCGGCCGCCCTCATCTCCATCAGCGACGCCGAGCAGGGCGCCGTCCCCTCGGGGACCGGCATCGCCGACAACGTCTTCAACTCGATTTACCGCACCGTGCGCACCGCCGACGACCTGCTCAACGGCGCCAACGCGCTGGGGGCGCAGTTCGACGCCGGGACCAAGTCGGGGTTGCAGGTGCTGGCCTACACCCTCAAGGCCGAGGCGTTAGGCGAGGCGATCCAGTCGTACCAGAAGCTCCCGATCAAGACGTTTGGCGAGACGGCGCCGGCGTACGTCACGCGCGCACAGGCGCTCCCGTACGTGCGCGCGCTGCTCGACTCGGCGGCGACGATCCTCGCCGCCACCCCACCCAGCACCTTCTTCAACAGCAACATCCTCACGCCCGGATTGTCGCTCGGCAACACGCTCAACCTCCTGCGCGCACGGTATGCGCGCATGGCCGGTGATGACGCCACCGCGCTGGCGGCGTCAAACCTGGTCGCGCGCACGGGGACGGCTGCGCTCTCGGTGCTGACCTTCCCCGCGCCTAACGTGAACCCGTACGCCAACGTCACGGGCGGCACCAACGGGATCGCGGTGCGGCGGCAGTGGCGCCTCTCGATGCTCCCGGAGGATCGACGCTTCCAGTACTTCGTGGTGCCGTCGACCACCCTCAGCGGGCGCGTCGGTGCGTTGCTCGATCCGTGGAATCGCTATGCCAACCCCACGGCGCCGCTCCCCGTCTACCTCCCCGACGAGGCGCTGCTGATCAAGGCCGAGGCACTGGCCAACCAGAACCAGCTCGCCGCCGCGCAGGCCGTGCTCGACTCGGTGCGCACCGATTGCACCGGCGGGCGCGGGCTCGACGACCCCAAGGCGTGTCTCCCGGCACTCGGCGCGCCGCTCACGCAGGCGCAGCTCCTCACGGAGATCTACACGCAGCGTCGCTATGAGTTGTTAGGGACCGGGCTGCGGTGGGAGGATGCCCGCCGTCGCTCGGCCATTCGCGGCCCGGTGGCGGCCCCCGCCGTGCCGGCCGACGGGCAGCGCTGCTGGCTCCCGTACGCCATCGGCGATCGCAACGCCAACCCCAACGCCACCTTCGCGGCGCTCCCCGATCCCACGGAGCCGCCCACCTTCCCCGCCTCGTGCCCCGTCCAGTGAGGCGCCGACCGACCATGACCCAGACTTCCAACCACTCCATTCGGACGGTGCGCGTGGCGCGTCGACTCCCCTGGCTCCTTGCCGGCCTGGCCCTCGCGATCGGAAGCGCCGCCTGCGGCACCGAGAAGGCTGCCGGTCCCTTGCAGCCGACGGGGACGCAGGGGCGCGTCCGCTTCGTCAACCTCATCACCGACACCACGCGTGGGCGCGTCAACGCGATCCTCGAGCGCCTCCCGTTCGGCGTGAACCTCACCTACACCCAGAGCACGCCGGCCTCGCTGGCGGCACCTAACACGGCGCCGTACGCGGCCATCCTCACCGGCGACCGCTCGCTCGTCCTCAAGCGCACCGCCGACACCACCGTGACGGTCGCCACCTTCCCCTTCACCGTGGTGGAAGGGCAGGACAAGAGCATCTACGCGATCGGCGGTGCCGGCGGAACGGCGATCACCGCGTTCGCCACCGTCGACACCAACCCGGCGGCGGCCGCCACGCAGGTGCGAGTGCGCGTGGTGCACCTGAGCCCAACGGCGGGGAACGTCGACCTTTTTGTCACCGCGGTCGGCGCCGACCTGGCCGCCGCGACGCCGACGCTGGCCAACGTCGCGTACCGCGCCGTCTCCGGCTACCTCACGGTGGCGCCGGGGACGTATCAGGTGCGCGCGGTTCCAGCCGGTACGGCGCCGGCGCAGCGCGCGGCGAACGTCGCCATCAACGTCGCCTCGCTCGCCCTCACCGGCGGCACGGGGCGGACGATCGTCGCCGCCGACAACGCGACGGGTGGCGCACCGCTCAGGGCGTTCGTCCTCAGCGATCGCTGAGTCCTCGCCGCATCGGTCGAAACGAAACGCGGGCCGTCCCCTCCAGGGGCGGCCCGCGTGTCGTTAGGCGTGCGCGATACGGGACCGCGATAGTTCGCCGCGCTACTTGCACCCCGTGTAGCTGCTCGGGCTCACGCAGTTGAAGCGAATGCGCACCCCGTTGATCACCGGCTCCCCCACGCTGGTCACGCGGCGCGTTCCGCTCCCCGGCACCTCCTGCGGCGGACGCCCCGACAGGCGCTGCATCGACAGGTCGAACCGGACCAGGTAGCGCGCCTCCTCGCAGCGCGACATGCCGAGGGCGTTGGCGTGGCGCGCCGAGTCAGGGCAGCTGCCGACGACCGCGACCTCCTGCAGCTTGACCCAGCCGCTCGTCCCGTACCACGCGGTGCTGAGGTCGGGATACCCCTGCGGCGAATCACCGACTTCCTGCTGCATCGCCGACGCCGCCGCAAAGACCGCTGCCGTCGACGCCGCCGGGCCTAACGACAACGGGCTCACGACCAGCGCCGAGTCGCTGGGGGCGGTGAGGACCAACACGCGCGTCTTTCCCGCGTCGCTTCTGCGCCACCCCACCAGCGAGCGCCGAGCGGGGGGACGCACTGCAGCCGGAACCGCAGCATCCCACTGCACCGCGCTCACGAAGGCGTCGTAGACCTCGCTCGAGGTCCCGGTCTGCACCTCGAGGCGCGACGGCGTGATGCCGCCGCGCACGGCGAGCGCCGCGTGCGCAAAGCCATCGCTGCGCGCCAGGTCGCCCGACTGCGCCGACGCCTTGGACATCGCGTCGAAGGTCGACGCGAGCGGATCGAGTTCGCTCTCGGGTTCGGCCACGCCGGGCGCATCGACGCAGGCGGTCAACGACGCCAGGGCCAGGAGCCCCATCGCCATCGCCGCCCTTCGCCGCCCGTTGAACTGCGTCAGTTCGAACACGTCGCGCACCTCATCCACCCAAGGACACCGTTGGTCCCGCGTATCCCCTATCCGCCGCGGTACTTGGCCAGCGAGAGGCGCAACGACTTGAGCGCGCGCCCCATCTGCGTCTCGACCGTCTTGATGCTGATCCCGAGCGCGTGGGCGATCTCGGCGTACGTCATCCCCCCTTCGCGACTCATGACGAAGATCTCACGGCAGCGGGTGGGGAGCTTGGCGATGGCGCCGTTCACTGCCCGCGCGACGTCGTCGGTCGACGCATCGTCGTCGGTGGCGACGGTGGTCATCGGCTCACCGCGCGCCGCCTCCTGCTCCTCCCAGGCGTTTTCCAGCTTCTTGCGGCGCAGGTGATTGAGCGCGGTGTTCCGCGCCGCCCGAAAGAGGTACGTGCGCAGCGCGTCGATCTCCGAAAGCGTCTCGCGCTTGGACCACAGCTTGAAGAAGACGTCCTGAACCAGCTCCTCGGCGATGTCGGGGGCGTACACGAAGCGTCTGACGAAGGAGCACATCCCGGCGTAGTAGGCGCGAAACAACTCCTCGAGGGCACGCTCATCGCCGGCGCGTAACCGGCGCACCAGCTCCGAGTCGCCTCGGGACGACGCGCCCGCCGGCGCCGGAAAGTCCGGCGGCGGGAGTTCGGGTCCGTCCAGCTCGGGCCCGTCTGTGGTTGATTCCTCGTCGTCGAGGGGTGCGGTCATTCCGGTGGATGCGGACGTCGGGAAGCCGGGTGGACATCGCCCGGCTCGCGCCATCGGGCGACGGCACGTTAACATGCGCCCAGTTCGGCGAGTAAGGGGGCGCGGACCCCCGCGTGTCTTCCTGTCGTGCGCGTTCCAGAGCCCATGCATCCAGACCCCATCTCCGCTGACGACTACGATCGCCTTGCCCGCTACGTCGCGGGCGAGGGGACCGAGGTCGAGCGCTCGGATACCGAGCGCTGGGTCAACGGTGACACTGCCCGGCGCGCCGCGCTGGAGGCAATGAAGGTCGCGTGGGCCACCCCGCTCGCCGAGCCGGCGTGGAATGTCGATCGGGGCTGGGGGAAGCTCTCGTCGCGCATTGCGGCGGAGGCGCCGGCATCCAGATCTGAGCTGAGAAAGCACTCGAAGGTGGCCGCGATCGAGTCGCGGCGCCGTTGGTGGCATGATACTGCCGTCGTCATGCGGATCGCCGCCGCCGCGGTACTCCTCATCGGCGGAGCGCTCATCCTCCCCAAACTGCGCTCCTCGGCCGGTGCTTCGGCGCAAGTCGCGGCCGTCTCCCCCACTTCGTTCAAGACCGGATCGGGCGAACGACGCACGGTCACGCTCACCGACGGGTCGGTCGTAGTCCTCGGCGTCTCCTCGTCGCTCCGTACCCGCGACGGCTTCGGGAACGGCGCCCGCGAGGTGGAGCTGACCGGCGAGGCGCTGTTCTCGGTCGTGCACGATGCCAATCGCCCCTTCCGCGTGATCGTCGGCGGTACGGTGGTCGAGGATCTCGGGACCGAATTCGCCGTGCGCGGCTACGGTGACTCGCCCCGCGTGCGTGTGGCGGTGGCGTCGGGGTCGGTGGCCATACGCCACGGCCTGGGCCCCGATACCGCCGTCGTCCTCGCCCCACGCGACATGGCGACCGTTGGCGACTCAGGGGTAGTAGAGGTGCAGCGCGGGATCGACGTCTCGCCCTTCACAGCCTTCTCGTCCGGACGTCTCATCTTCGTCGACACGCCGTTGTCCGAAGTGGCGAGCGAACTCACGCGCTGGTACGGGGTCGAGGTTCGCATCACGGACGCGTCGCTGGTCGACAAGCACCTGACCGTCACCTTCGAGCGCGAAACGCTCGAAGAAGTCCTTCGCATCATCGGCATGAGCCTCGACGTGCGGTACTTTCGCGACGGCAACCGCGTGGAGTTCACCGGCAAGGGGTATACGTCGGCACTCCCGGCGCCTGGCGCTCCCGTGCTGGCAGAGGCGGGTGCGTGATACCCCGCCGCGAGGCGACGATACGGAGGGCGGCGCGCGCACTGGCGAGCGCCGCCTTTGTCGCGCTTGCCACCCCTCTCGTCCCCCGACGCGCCGAGTCGCAGCAGGAGCGCCAGCTCGCCCGCGGCGATAGCGCGCTGGCCCTCCGCGCCGCCGCGCGCAGCTCGTCGCTGCTGGCGCGCCCGGTCTCGTTGCACCTGGTCGATGTGAGCATCGAGCGCGCCCTGCGCGAAGTGGCCACACGCGCGGCGCTCCGGCTCTCGTACAGCAGCGACATCATTCCCGGCTCGCGGCGCGTGACCGTTTCGCGCGAGCAGGCACCGGCCGGCGACGTGATTCACGACATCCTGCGTGACACCGATCTCGATGTCGTGGTGAGTCCCTCAGGGTACGTGGTGCTGGTGCGCGCCCCCGGGCGCTCGATGTTCAGCGTCGCCGCGCTCTACGCCGACTCCAGTGCCCCCGCCGTCTCGCCGCTGTACACGCGCCAACCGATGCGCCCGCAGGTGATGGACCGCATGCTGGTGATGGGGACGCCAGCCGCGGGTTCGCCGGAGCGTTCGCTGGCCAGCGCGGTCTCGGTGCTCACCGCCACGCAGATCGCGCAGAGCGGCGCCACCAGCATGGAGCAGCTCTTTCGCAGCGGGATCCCCGGCGTCGTCGCCTGGGACCTGGGGGTCTCCGGACCGTTTGCGCAGATCGGGTCGGTGCGCGGCTCCAGCTCGTTCAATTCGAACTATCTCAAGACGTACGTCGACGGGGTCGAACTCGCCTCGCCGTATCTCCTCTTCGCCATCGACCCGTACTCGGTCGAGCGCATCGAGGTGATTCGCGGGCCGCAGGGTTCGGCGTTGTACGGCTCCGACGCCATCAGCGGCGTGGTGCAGATCGTGACCCGCAAGGGATCGCCGTCGGCCAACTGGAAGCCGCAGTTCGACGCCGCGCTGACCGGCGGGATGATGGAGAGCCGCTTCACCGAGAGCGCCAGCGCCACGCAGCATCACTCGGGGATGATCACCGCGGGCGGCGGGCGCTCGTCGTTAGGCTTCGGCGGGACGTTCGAGCAGGTGGGAGCGATCGTCCCCGGCGGGTCGTCGGGATATCGCGGGACGTTTGGCGGGGCGCGCACGGTGCTCGGCCCGCTCCGCCTCGATGCCACGATGCGCTACGCCGACGTGCGCTTCGTCGCGCCATCCAACCCGCTGCTCGGCTCCAACCCGGTTCCGTCCAACATCCGCCCCCTGCTCGAGTCGCAGGACATCGAGAACGAGACGTACGGGCTCACCGCCGATTTCCAGCCGCGCTCGTGGTGGCGGCAGACGCTCGTGGTGGGGATCGACCGCCACGCCGGCGCCATCGCCCCGCAGCGTGAGCCGGCCACGGTGGCTGATGCACTGCTGGGAGCGACCAAGGAGAACGTCAGCAAGTCGTCGCTGCGCTATTCGATGGCCGTGCGCATGGTCGACACGCCGACGCTCTCGTTAGGGGCCACCCTCGGCGCCGAGCGCAGCACGCTGCTGCGCGAACGGCTGGGGTTCCGCGCCGACCTGTCGGGGACGGGGAGCGGGCTCGCCGCGCTGTACAACGACCAGGTGGACAACAGCGGCGTCTTCGGGCAGGTGAAGATGGAGGTGAACAACTCCCTCTTCCTCACTGCCGGGCTGCGTGGCGAACGCAATTCCAGCTTTGGCGAGAACTACGGGACCGCCTTTGCCCCGATGCTCGGGGCGGCGCTCACCCGCGACCTCGGCGCCGCCACGGTCAAGTTCCGCGCCGCCTACGGCAAGGGGATCCGCCCGCCGCAGCCTAACGCACGCCGCGCCATCCAGACGCTCGGCTTCCGCCAGGTGGCGAACCCCGAGTTGCAGCCGGAAGTGCAGTCGGGGACCGAGGCTGGCGTCGAACTCTACGTCGGCGACCGTGCCAACCTGTCGCTGACCACCTACAGCCAGACAGCCGAAGGGTTGATCCAGCAGGTGGTGGCCAACCGCCGGATGAACGCCCGCACGGTGCAATTCCAGAACGTCGGGCGCATTCACAATCGCGGGGTGGAGCTGGAGGGGAGCGTGCGCACCGGTGCATTGCGCGGCGACCTCACCTGGGCGCTGACCGACTCGCGCGTGCGCGCGCTCTCGCGCTGGTACACGGGCGACCTCAACCTCGGCGATCGCGTGCCCGAAGTGCCGTCGTCGGCCGGGATGGCGTCGCTCACGTGGGAGGCGTCGCGCTTCCGCACCATCGTCGGCGCCAACTTCGTGGGATCGTGGGTGGGGTACGACTGGCTCAGCTTCTACGGGAGCGAGATGGGGGGGCAGGCGATGCGCCCCGAGATGCGCAGCTACTGGGTGAACTACCCGTCGCTCACCAAGCCGTTTGTGGGATTGAGCTACGCCCTGGCGCGCGGCGCCGAGTGGTACCTGCGCGTGGACAACCTCACCAACCTGCAGCAGAACGAGCGCGACAACCTGCAGATCACGCAGGGGCGGACCGCCACCTTCGGCTTGCGGCTGTCGCGATAGGCGAGGGACCGGGGTCGCGCCATGCGCGGCGCCCTCGGTGCCCAGGCCCCTCGGCTCACCGTCAGGCGCAATCGACCGCTACTTGCACTTGATCTCGCCGCTCGGCGTGGTCGACGTGGCGCGCCCCACGTACATCTTGCAGATGACGCCCGGTGCCGATACGTGTATGGCCTCGGCATCAAACCCGGCAAAGGGATCGGTAGTGGTGAGCGTGACCGTCACCCGCGAGCCCGTGCGATAGTCGAGCAAGGCCTGGTTGACGGTGTACTGCCCTTGGTCGGCCCAGTATGCCTCCTCGGCGATGCGGAGGTTGCCCAGGTCCGTCTTCATTTCGGCCAGGTAGCCGCGCTCCTTCATCGCGCGAAAACGGGCGACCGCGAGTGCCGTGAGGATGGCGAACACCACCATCGCGACGAGGATCTCGGCGAAGGTGAAGGCACGGCGTGAGCCACGGCGGCGAAAAACGGCAGGGGCGCGCACGCGCGCAATCTGCGTGTCGCGCCCCGCTCGTGCTACTCCTCGTGCTACGCCTCGCGCGACGCCTCGCGTTACTCCTCGCGCGCCACCGACAGCTGCGAGGCCCGCTGCCGCAGCGATGCGTCGACCTCGGACATGGCCACGGCCGCCGGGAGGGTGTGGCCGTCATGCTGGCGCGTGGGGACCCGAATGGCCGCGACGTCGCCGGTACGCCCCAGGTCAACGATGGCCGAGACGCGATCCTCCGGCCCCTGCGCCACCGAGATGACCAGGGTCCACGTCCCGTCGTTAGGCCACTGCTTGTTGAGTGCGAAGACTCCCGTGCGCGACGTGGTCGCAAACCGGAGCGGGACCGAGCGACGTTCGCCGTTGACGATCCCCTCAGCGCTCCCCGAGACGGGGAAGGCTGTGGGAGTGCCGTGATGGAACGCATGCACGACAAGGAAGGCCGCCTTGGTCGTGGCGTCGTACGGGTTGACCGGGTACTCGATGGAGATCCACGGCGGACCGAGCAGCGCTGGGGCCGACGTGCGCGCCGCGGGCACTCCCGTCGGGGGGAACGTCGGGTGGTCCTGGAACGGCGCGAAGACGAACGGAACCGCGAGGGCAAGTGTGCGGAAGGCGAGCATGGGCGCATCCTCTCATCGTTAGGGTCCGCCGGAAGACCGGCGCACCCATGAGATGCCGCCAAATCACTGCGCGTTTAGTCGCCCCCGCGACTTTCGCTCGTCAGCGTTTGCTGCCGAGCGCGCCGAGCGCGCCAACGGTGATCGTCCCCTTGAAGGTGTGCGCCGTGAGTCGCGGTGAGTCGCCGTGCTCGATGGTGAGCTCGCCGCCACGCCCCTCGCGCCCGGGTGTCGTGCGCGTGCGGTCATAGCGGTTCTCCACCGCCCCGGTGATCGACGACGCGAAGAGAAGGAAGTCGCCCGGTCGCGGGAGCGCGACCTCGACTGCCCCGCTGTGCGAATCGATGACGACGTCACCCCCCTTGGCGGTCGCGGCCAGGAAGTGAATGGCTCCCGTCACCGACTCGAGCCGAGCACGTTCCACTGTTCCCTGCTCCAATCGGATCGATCCGCTCACGGTGGTGAGCGCGAGGTCGGCGCTCCCACCGCGCACGTTGATGTCGCCGGTGGCGGTCTTGACGCGAAGCCAGGCGGGGGTTCCGTCGACCGTCACTCCCGCATCCATGGCCTCGATCTGCAACTCACGGGGTGAGGCGGCGACGCTCACCTTGCCGCCGATCACGCTGATGTCGAGCCCTCCGTCGAGGTCGCGCGCCTCCACGTTGGCCGTTCCGGCCTTGATCCAGACGCGCGCGCGCAACGGGACGCGGATCTCCAGCGCCCCGCCGCTCGCCATCGCATCGTTAGGGGCCTCGAGGTACATCTTGGCCCCGCGGGACGGCGACTTGCCGTCGCCCCCCATCATGAACTCCAGCCGCACTCCCGGCGGAAGGGTGCCGGTCACGACGAGCGAGTCCTTGGCCCATCCCGTCAGACGCAACGCCCCCAGGCTCCCCTTCATGCGGAAGGAGAAGTCGGAGGCGACGGCGTGGCGCTCGTTCACTTTTTGCTGGGCGGCGGCGCGGGATGCCGCGCCCGTCGACAGCACCAGCGCCGCAGCGCCGATCCATACGAAGCGGTTCATAACGATTGGGAGGACTCGGCGGCGCGGCGCAGCAACTCCACCTTGTGGCGATAGGAGGAGGAGAGCAGCTCCGCGAGTGCCTGGTTGGCGGGATCGGCGAGCAGGGCGGTGCGTGCTTCGGCGATGGCGGCGTCGATGGCCGCCAGCGAGCGTTCGACCACGGCGATCGTCGCCGGCGCGAGCGTCGAACGCTGGGCCGCGAAGGTGGCCTGCAGTTCGGCGACGTCGTCGAGGTAGGCCGCCTCGGTGGCGGCGAACGCCGCGGGGAGTGCCGGGGCGATTCCGTCAGGGGCAGTACGCGGCACCGGTGCGCGATCGCCAGCGGCGACCGACGGTGACGGCGATTCCGCGGCGCGGCGCATGAACAGCGCGGTCACACCCGACGACACCGCCATCAGCAGCACCGCGGCGGCGGCGAGCCACCGTGCGGACGGCAGGGCGCGCGCCGAGCGCACCTCATGACGCGTGACGATCGGCGGCGCACCGCCAGCCGCAATCGAGGCCGCCACGTCGCGCCACAACGCCTCCGGCGGATCGATCGCCGTCGGCAGCGCTCGCCCAGTCATCCCCAGCGCGCGGATCGATTCGACCGCCTCGCGGCAGTCGGCACACCCCGCCAGGTGCACACGCGTATCGGTCGCCACGTCGCCACTGAGGCGCCCGTCGGCGAAGTCATTGAGGCGGTCCCACTCCAGGTGCGTCGTCATCTCGACAGGAACTCCATCAGCAGTCGGCGTGCGCGATGCAGGTGCGCCCGCACCGTCCCTTCGGCAATCTCCATGGCGCGCGCGATCTCGTCGTGCCGGTACCCTTCGACCTCGTGCAAGACGAAGACGGTACGCGCATTGGTCGGGAGGCGCGCGATCGCCGCTTCCAGATCCAGACGGTCGCCGTCGTGGCTGCGCACCACGCGCAGCATCGAGGGCCCATCGTCGTCCACATCCACGCCCGTCTCTTCGTGCGCCTGGCGGCGACGGTCGCGCCGCTGTCGCTCGAGCACCACGTTCACCGCCAGGCGGTGGAGCCATGTGCTGAACGCGGCCTCGCCGCGAAAGCCCGGGAGCTTTTCCCACGCGCGCACGAACACGTCGTGCGCCAGCTCGCGCGCACGTTCGCGATCGCCCGACATGCGCAGGCACAACGCGAACACCCGTCCCGCGGTGAGCCGGTACAGCCCCTCGAATGCCGCCGAGTCCCCGTCCCGCGCGCGCTGCGCCAGCGCCGACTCGTCGTCGGCACGCGCGTCGCGCGAGTCGGGAAGCGTCATCCCCACCTGCGAAGCTGGGGAAGGCGGAGGAGCTGCTGCGGCCTGGAGGGGATCATCCACCTTATCGGATGCCGGGGACACCCCAAGTGTTTAGTCGGGCTCCCCATTCCGATAGATTCTCCCCCCGTCAGAGCGCCCACGCCCCCTCCCTTTCGTCTTGACCCCACTTCGCTGGTTCGTCACCGCCGTCTCCCTTCTGGCGACGTTCGGTGTGTCGGCCTACGTCATCGCGTCCAACTGGCCGGCAGAGGGAGCGCCGCTCGGGCTGCCGTGGTGGGGGCACCTGCTCTGTCTGGCCGCGTGGGGGCTCGACATCCTCTTCCGGGTCGTCAAGATCCGTTACAGCGCGCAGGCCATCGGGGTCCCGGTCACCTTCGGGGCAATCCTCCGGACCACGCTCGGTGGCGACTTTGCCGCCGCCATCACCCCGTCGCGCTCCGGCGCCGAGCCGGCCCGTTTCCTCATCATGAGCGAGTCGGGGACGCCATTGGGGGGGGTGGTCCTCGTCCTCTTCCTCGAGATCTTTCTCGAGATGCTGTCGCTGTTCGCGGTCACCGGGATCCTGGGACTGGTGCTGCACGATTCCAGCGGCTTGGTGCGCGGACTCCTCGGTACCGTCACGGTCTACTCGGCAGGGGTGGTGGGAGCGGGGGTGCTGGCGTTCACCCTTTCCAAGCGCAACGGACGTGGGCCGCGCCCGCGCTGGGTCCGCTGGATTGGTGTGAATGCTCTCATCTGGCGCCGTGTGCAACGAGGACTGCGGCAACTGCGCGGCAGTGTGGAGTCGCTGAAGGGGGCCAGGAAGGGGACGATGCTCCTCGCGCTCGTCTTTTCGATCCTCCATGTGAGCGCGCGCCTGCTGACGCTGCCGCTGATTGTGTGGAGCTACGGCGGCGATGTGGCGATGGGGCCGCTACTGTTGTGGCCGCTCATTCTTCTATATGGTGCCGCGGTGGCTCCGGCGCCCGGCGGCGGGGGGATGGTCGAGGTGGCGTTCAAGGTGGCGCTTGGCGGCACGCTCCCTGCACGGTTGCTGGGTGCATCTCTCATATGGTGGCGGTTCTACAGTTTTTATCTCTACACGGTTGCCGGCGCGTTTGCCGCCGGACGTACCGTGATGCGAGCCCTGCGGCGCGCAAAGAGGCATCACTGAGGACGAACCGTCCGTAGGGTTGCGGCACCCGAGGTCGAACGAACGTTCACCGGGGACGCAACCACCGATGGGGGGCGATCAAGCGCACGGCAGTCGTTGCTCCACGTGACTCCTCCTCCGTTCACACAGACCTGGGCCGATGCCTTTCGCGACGCTGTCAACAGCGACGTCGCGTACCGGCAGGCTGGTCTGCAGTGGCAGTCCCCGCTCGCCTTCGTCCTCGATGACGGCGCGCCGGTGGGATTGATTGGCCCGGTCGCCCTCGAGATGCTCCTCGATCGCGGCCTCTGCCACACCGCTCGCATCATGTCTCCCGATGCCTGCACCGCGCCGTTTGTCTTTCGCGCGGGGTACGACACCTGGAAGGAGATCATGACCGGGGCACTCGACCCGGTGGCCGCGGTGATGCGCGGACATGTCCGCTTGACCGGCAACGTCGCCGCCCTCATGATGCACGCGCGGGCCATCTCCGCCCTCGTGCGCTGCGCGCAGGCGGTCCCCACCCAGTACACCGACCAACCCGCTGCCTGACGGCAGCGAGCCGCCTGCTGGCGGCGGGAGCTGCCATGTCGTTCGATCCAGGGCTCGTGGAACGTGTACGCGACGCCCTGGCCCGGTTGGGGGAGCGCGGGTCGCGCGAACGCCGGGTATTCAGCGGATACGGCTTCCTGCAGGGCAAGAACACCTTCGTCATTGTCTGGGGCGACGGAATCATCGCCAAGATGACCCCCGACGCGTACGCCCCGGCGCTCAAGCGCCCCGGCGTGACCCCCTTTGCGCCTGACGGCGAACGCCCCATGGGAACCTGGGTCTTCGTGAGCGCCGACGTGGTGGCCGAAGACCCGGAGTTGGTGGAGTGGGTTGCGGCGGGACTGCAGGGAGTGCGCGTGGTCCCGCCCCCCGAAGTGAAAAAGACCCGTGGAAAACCCACCGGCACCGCCAAGGTGACCAAGCAGTCATCCTTCCGCGAAAAGCGCGTGGCCAAGAACGCCTCGGGGCGCACCAAGCGCTTGTCGAAGAAGGGGTCGCCTCGCGGCAAGCGCCGGTAGCCGCTCCCCCTCGCCCCACGTCCCATGCGTGCCTGGCTCGACGACCTTCGCAGTGATGCCCGCATCGCGCTGCGCACCATGTGGCGCGCCCCGCTCTTTGCCGCCCTCGTCGTCGCCGTCCTCGCGCTGGGGATAGGGGCCGCCACCACCGTCTGGGCGCTGGTCGACGGGATCGTCCTGCAGCCGCTGGCCTACGCCAACGCCGAGCGGCTGTACACGCTGGTGGAGCAGACGCCGAGCGGTGGGCAGCGCCCGCCGTCGTATCCGACGTTCCGCGACTGGAAGGCGCGGGCCACGGCGTTCGATCGCATGGCCTATGTGCGGGGCGAGGACGTCTCACTCCCCGAGGCCGACGGGACACGCCGCGTCCTGGGCGCCTACGTCACCGAGGACTTCTTTCCCGCGTTGGGGATGGGGGCGCTCTTTGGCCGGACGTTCAGCACGACCGGCGCGGGCGAGCGCCCGGTCGTGATCTCGTGGAACTTCTGGCAACAGCGCTTTGGAGGCGATCCCACGGTAGTGGGGCAGTCGATGGCCACTGCCGACGGCGCCTTCACGATTGTCGGGGTGATGCCGCGGACCTTCACCGAGCCGGCGTGGGCCGATGTCTGGATGCCGATCGAGACGCTCCCGCCACGGTCGCGATTCGTGCTGGAGCAACGCACGCTGCACGTGGATGCGCAGGTGACGGCGCGCATCGCCCCGGGGGCGACGCGCGCGCAGGCCGGCGCGCAGATGACGGCGATCGCCAACACGATGGCGGCGGCGTATCCGGAAGATGCGGCGCAGTGGACACAGGTGACCTTCACCGGACTGCGCGAGGCGCTGCTGGGTGATGCGGGGACGCGCTTGCGGGTGCTGGCGATCGTGGTGGCGCTGGTGCTGCTCATCACCGCGCTCAACGCCGCCGGATTGATTGTCGCGCGACAGGCGGCGCGCACGCGGGAGCTGGCGGTGCGCACCGCGTTAGGCGCGCGGGCCGGTCGCCTGGTGCGACAGCTCCTGGTGGAAGGCGTGGCGCTCGCGACGTTAGGCGGTGCGGCCGGTCTGGTGGCCGCGTCGACGCTGCTGGCCGCCATCCGGCGCTGGGCCCCGCAGGTCTTTCCGCGACTGGGCGAAGTGGAGCTCGACGCCAGGGCCATGCTGTTCGTGGTGCTCATCGTCGGCGTCGTCTCGGTGGTGCTCGGCCTCCTCCCAGCGCGCGCCGCGCTGCGCCCCGGACTCACGGGTGCGCTGCGGCACGGCACCGCGGGGAGCGGCGAAGGGCGCGCGAGTGCGCGGCTCCGCGGGGCACTGGTGGTGGCGCAGGTGGCGCTCGCGCTGGTGGTCGCCGTGAGCGCCGGGTTGTTCGGTCGCACGCTCATCGCGCTGGGCGAGGTCCCGCTGGGAGTGCAGCCCGAAGGGGTACAGGTGCTGCGCGTCTTTCCGCCGGCAGGAAAGTACGACTCGCCGGAGGCGGCGCTGGCGCTCTTCCGCCGGGTCGAGGAGGCGCTGCGACAGGTCCCGGGGGTGCAGCAGGTCGCGCTGGCCAACCATGCCCCATTCAGCGGTGGTGCGGTCTTCACGCGGGTGCTCACCGATGCGCCGCCGTCGGCCGACGGGAGCGACCAGGCGATCTTTCGCACCGTGTCGCCCACGTACCTGGCCACGATGGGGGGAACGCTCAAGCGCGGGCGCTTCATCACCGAGGAGGACCTCAACTCGTTAGGAAGCGGGTTGGTGGTGAACGAGGCCTTCGTGCGGCAGTTTTCCTCGTTGGGTGACGGGATCGGGAAGACGATCACTGTCTTCCGCATGGCGCAGGGGCGGGCCGATCGCGGGACGCGCATCGTGGCCCCGATCGTGGGGGTGATCGCCGACGAGCGCCTGTTTGGCGCGGCGCAGCCGGCCCCGCCCATCGTCTACGTCCCCTACACGTGGAATGTCTGGCCCAACATCTTCGTCGCGGTGCGTTCGACGCTGTCGCCGGCCACCCTGACGCCGCTGCTCAAGCAGGCGGTGCTCGGCGTGGAACCGGCGGTCCCGGTCGCGGGGTCGAGCCCGTGGACGACGTTCCGCCCGCTGTCGTTCTACATCGACGGGATGCTGCAGGCGCGGCGCGTGAACGCCTGGTCGCTGTCGATGTTCAGCGCCGCCACGTTGCTGCTGGCGGCGGTGGGGATCTTCGGGGTGATGGCCTTCATCGTCGTGCAGCGGTCGCGCGAGATCGGGCTGCGCCTGGCGCTGGGGGCGTCGCCGTCGTCGGTCTCGCGCTGGGTGCTGTGGCAAACCGTGCGCCTGGCGCTCATCGGCGTCGTCATCGGAACGGCGGGCGCGCTGGCGACCGGGCGTGTGCTGCAGAGCCAACTCATCGGCGTGACCGCGACCGATCCGTTGGTGTACGCCGGGGCGGCGGCGCTCTTTGCCGCCGCCGCCGTGCTGGCCGGACTGCTGCCGGCGTGGCGTGCCGCGCGTGTCGACCCGGTCAACATGCTCCGCGCCGATTGAGGCGCCGCCTCACCGCCCGGCCGCCTAACGCGCCGGGCAGGTGACGCGCGTGGCGATCGAGGTCTCCCCCGTCTGCGCCGCCACGCGCAGCGCCAGCGGGAAGCGCGCGTATGCCGCCCCCTGCACGCGCACCAGCGACACATCGCCACGGTCCGAGAGCGACCAGCGCCACTCGGTACCGCTCGTGGGATCGACGCCGATGAGCCGCGCCACCCGCAGCACTTCGCCGTCGAGCACACCGCGCTCGGTGCCCTGCAACTCGACCAACTCCGGCACGCCAGCGTCGAGCGCGGGGACGCGGCGCTGCAGACGATAGCCTCCGACGATCCCGGCGGCCGACATGAAGTCGCGCCGCCCCTCCATCGCCACCGAAGCGCCGGTCGTCACCACCGCCTGCAGCTGCACGTCGCGCTCCCCGCGCACCCGCGCCTGCTCGGCACGCGTGATGTTGTCGGCGTTGAGGGCGAGCTTGCGGCGCGTCGCCAGCGAATCGGCGGGTGCCTGTTGCGCAACCGCCGCGGGCGCAGGCGCCACCGGAGGCGCCACTTTCTGCGACGTCACCGGGGGCGCTGCCGGTGCCGCAGTCCGCGCGGCGGGCGGCGGCGCGTTGCTGCTGGCGATGTCGGCGAGCGGACGCGCCAGCTCTTTCGACTCCCGTTCCCCAGCAGGTGCAACGCCCTTGGCCGCGGCGGCGCCGGCCACGGCGGTCGGCGGCGCCTCC
>CAZLLP010000026.1:0-54974 GCA_964560345.1 uncultured Gemmatimonadaceae bacterium | reverse complement strand
GCGGGGGGGTGAGGCCGTTCTGTGCGGGTTTGGGGGGGTTTCCTTTGGGGGGGGGGGGGGGGGGAGGGGGGCGTAGTCGCCCCCCTCGCCCGCCTGCTACTTGGGGGGGGAGCTGCGCCGCGCGGGGGGTGGACGGTTGAGAGGCGAGGGCGGCGATGGGCGATGTGGGGCGACGGGCTTCCTCTGCGAGGCCGGTCGCTTGTTTGTGTCGGGACTGGGTGAGGGAGGGGAAGGTTTGCGCTCGGCTCAACGGGTTTGATGGGGCGGCGTATGATTGGGCGAACCCTCCTTATCCTCGATGAGATCTCCGATGCGAAGAACCCTTCTTGTTGGTGCCCTGCTGCTGGTGCAATCGGCGTGTGCTCGTCAGGCAACGCTCGGGACGAACGCGGGCGTTGCGGCTGGCGGGACCGACGCGTCGGTACCGTCGCTCGATGCGATCCGGAACGATGATCTCAAGCGCGACCTCTTTGCACTCGCGGGGGACGCGATGCGGGGGCGAGAGGCGGGGACGCTCGATGAGCTGCGGGCGAGTGGGTGGTTGGTGGAGCAGTTGCGCGCGATCGGGCTCGAGCCCGCCGGTGAGGACGGGACGTACTACCAGTGGTGGTCGATCCGGCGGATTCGGCAGTCAGATGCGAGCGTGGTGCGGCTCGGCGGCGAAACGCTTCCGATGTGGCGCGATGTGGTGGTCGCGTCGGCAGTGGATGCGAACGTCGATCTCCCGATCGTGTTCGTCGGGCGCGCGACGGATGCGGAGCTGGCGGGGCTCGACCTTGCGGGGAAGGCGGTGGCCGCGCTGATCGTGCCGCCGGCCAATCCGCCGGGGCGCAACGTCTCGCTCTCGGCATGGCGCTACACGGGGGCAGCGGTGCGGGCGCAGGCGTCGCGCCTGACGAGTCGCGGCGCGGCTGCGGTGGTGCTGGTGGCCGACTCGGTGGTCGAAGGGGCGATAGAGTTCTACGGTGCGGTGTCGGCGCGCGGGACGTACGGGCTGGACACGGCCGGGGCGAACACGCGCCCGCGACCGACGGCGCCGGTACTGCTGGTGCGCCAGAAGATGCTGACGAAGGTGCAGGCGGCCGGCACGCGCCTAACGGCGGCGCTCACGAGCGAGAGCTTCACCTATCCCTCGGTCAACATCGTCGCGCGCCTCACGGGGAGCGACGCGCGACTGCGCAACGAGTACGTCCTGTTCAGCGGGCACCAGGATCACGACGGCGTGCGCTTTCCGATCGACGGCGACTCCATCTGGAACGGGGCCGACGACAACGCGACGGTGAGCGTGGGAATGCTGGCGATTGCCCGCGCGTGGAAGCGGCAGCCGAATCCGCGCTCGGCACTGTGGGTGTGGCATGGGGCCGAGGAGCGCGGGTTGCTGGGATCGCGCTTTCATGCGATGCACCCGATGGTGCCACGCGAGCAGATTGTCGCCGTGCTCAACGCCGACATGATCGGGCGCAACCACCCCGACTCGGCGTCCTTGTTAGGCATCCAGCCGCCGCACCGCAACTCGAGCGACCTGGTGACGCACGCGCTGCGCGCCAACCAGCTCACGGGGCGGTTCACACTCGACTCGCTGTGGGACCGGCCGACGCATCCGGAAGGGTGGTATTTCCGCAGCGATCACCTGCCGTACGCGCGGCTCAACATTCCGGCGGTGATGTACTCGACGAACCTGCACCCGGACTATCACACGCCGCGCGACAATCCGGACCGGATTGATATCGACAAGTTGCGGCGCATGACTCAGTGGATGTATGCGACGGGCTGGCTCGTCGGCACGGCGTCTTCTCGGCCGCGGGTTGATGCTGGGTTTCGCTTGGAGCGTTAGGCGTTATTCGGGTTTTGGCGCGCGAGGGCTCGGGTCGTGGGGCGGGGCGGACGAGGGGGGCGTAGGCGCCCCCCTCGCCCGCCTGCCACTTGGAGGGAGCGCTGGCGCCGAATCTTGGGCGTACGGTCTGCGGTTCTTACTGGTGGGGAGTTGCACGGGATGGAAAAGCGGCGGGCTCCCACTGGGAGGCCCGCCGCTCTTTTTTGCCTGGGACTGGGAAGACGGGATGGGGGAAAGACGGGACGAGAATCAGCTAACGGGTCGCAGCTGCCCTCACTCGTCTTCTCGTCTTCTCGTCTTCCCGTCTTCCCGTCTTCCCGTCTTCCCGTCTTCTACCGCGCAACGTCCCTCACCTCAAGCACACTAATCTCCCCCAACTTCAGCTCTTCAACAGCACGCCGTACCCTCGACAGGTCCCCAACCACAACCACGGTTGCCCGGTCCGGTGTGAGGTACTGCCTCGCGACGCGTTGGACGTCGGCGGGGGTGACGGCGCGGACCTTCTGGGCGAAGGTGGCGAGGTCGCCTAACGGGAGGGAGAAGGTGGCGAGTTGGGCGATGGAGGCGGCGACCTGCGAGGTGCTTTCGAGCGATCCCGGGAGGCCAAGTTCGACGTAGGACTTGGCGCGTTGCAGCTCGTCGGCCGGGACGGGGGTGTCGCGCACGGTGCGGAGTTCCTTGAAGAACTCCACCAGCGACGAGTCGGTGACGTTGGTGCGCACGGCGGCCGAGGCGGTGAAGGGGCCGGGGGCGCGGCGGAAGGCGAAGCGGGAGCTGGCGCCGTAGGTGTACCCCCTGGTCTCGCGCAGGTTCATGTTGAGGCGCGAGGTGAACGAGGCGCCGAGCAGGGTGTTCATCACCATCAGCGGCGCGTAGTCGGGCGACAGGCGGTCGACGCCGGGCCAGCCGATGGTGATGACGGACTGAGCGGCGTTAGGCTTGTCGACCACATAGACGCGGGTTTGCTGCTGGCGGAGCGGCTCGACGGTGACGGGGGCGACGGTGGCGGCCGGTCCGGTGGCGGACCACTGGCCTAGGCGCTGTTCGAGCTGGGCGCGCGCGTCGGCTTGGCTGATGTCTCCCACCACGACGATGCGGGCGAGGTCGGGACGGACGGTGCGGGCGTAGAAGGCGCGCACGGTGGTGCTGTCCATAGCCGCGACGGTCGCCGAGTCGCCGCCGGCGCTGTTGTGATACGGGTGCCCCTTGGGGAAGACGATGGCGTTGAAGGCCAGGTCGGCGAGGGCGTGGGGCTGGTCGCGCTGCTGCAGCAGGTTGGCCAGGCGCAGGTCGCGTTGGCGCCGCACCTCGGCGGAGCTGAAGGTCGGGCGTCGCACGACGTCGGCCAGCAGGTCGAGCGCCGGGCCTAACGAGCGCACCGGGACCTTGAGCGAGACGAAGATGCGATCCCAGTCGGCGCCGGTCTGGAGCGAGGCGCCGAGGTAGGCGAGTTCGGCCTGCAGGGTAGCGGCGTCGCGGGTGCCGGCGCCTTCGTCGAGCATGTTGGCGGTGAAGGCCGCAATACCGGGGGTGGCACCGTCGAGGCGCGAACCGCCGGGGAACGAGACCACGACCTGCACGAGCGGGAGCTCGCGTTGTTCGACGACACTGAGCGCGATGCCGTTGGCCAGGCGGGTGCTGGCGACGGCAGGGACGGTGAGGCGGGCGGGGGCGCCTAACGTGGGCGGGCGCTCGCGGATGAATTGCTGGGCCGCGAGCGGTGCCGCGAGCAGTCCCGAGGCGAATGCCGGCACGGCGGCGGCCAGGGTGCAGGCACGGCACCGCATGCTGCGGCTGACGATGGCAGGGAGGCGGGTCATTGCACGGCCTCCCGCGTGGCGGCGAGCGACTGTTTCCCCTTGGGGACGATGCTGAGCATGACGCGCGGGGCGATGAGGTACTGGTTCACGACGCGCTTCACGTCGGCGGCGCTCACGGCGCGGTGCCGGTCGAGGTCGCGCTGGAAGTAGTCCGGCGTCCCCGTGAAGTAGTAGTACTCGTTGAGCTGCTCGGCCTTGGCGTTCACGAACTCGAGCCGGTTGAGGAAGCCGGCCTCGATGGCGTTGCGCGCCTGCTCGAGCTCACGCGCGCTCGGGCCTTCGGTGGCGAGGCGCTTGATCTCCTTGTCGATCGCCGCCTTGAGCGTGTTGAGGGTGACGCCGGGGCGTGCGGTGGCGGCGATACCGAAGTCGCCGTCGAGCTTCTTGGAATCGTTGTTGGCAAAGACGTCCTTGGCCACTTCCTGCTCGTAGACGAGGGCGTTGGTGAGGCGAGAGTTGCGGGCACCGCTCAGCACATAGCGGGCGATGTTGAGCGCCGCGTCGTCGGCGTGGTATTGCGGGACCGATCTCCAGGCCAGGTAGATGCGCGGGAGTTGCACCTGATCCTCGGCGACCATCACGGTATCACGCACCGTGAAGCTGGCGGGGGTGGGGCGGGTGATGGCGGGGCCGCGCGGGATGTCGGCGAAGGCGCGTCGCATGGCGGCGCGCACCGAGTCGCTCTTCACCGCGCCGGCTACGACGATGACGGCGTTGTTAGGCGCGTAGTAGCGTCGGAAGAAGTCCTTCACGTCCTCGAGCGAGGCGGCGGAGAGGTCGGCCATGGAGCCGATGACCGGCCACGAGTACGGATGCCCCGCCGGGTACAACGCCGGCGAGAGCAGGTCCTCGGCGATGCCATACGGTTGGTTCTCGACCCCCTGGCGCCGCTCGTTCTTCACGATCTCGCGCTGCGCGTCGACCTTGGCGCTGTCCATGGTTGGAAGGAGCCATCCCATGCGATCGGCCTCGAGCCAGAGCATGAGCGGGAGCGCGTTGGACGGCCCCCACTCGTAGTACGAGGTGCGATCGTTGTTGGTGGTGCCGTTGTTGCTGGCGCCCGCCGACTCGAGCAGTCGGTCAAACTGCGGATAGGGGGCGTGTTCCGACCCCATGAACATCAGGTGTTCGAACAGGTGCGCGAAGCCGGTGCGCCCGGGCTTCTCGTCTCCCGATCCCACGTGGAACCAGACGTTGGTGGCCACGGTGGGGACCGAGTGGTCCTCGTGCACGATGAGCGTGAGGCCATTGGGAAGCGTGTCGACCGTGGCCGGCACGCGAAGCGCGGGGGCCGCGCCTGGTGCGGTGCGTGGCGCGGGAGTCTGCCCGACGGCTAGCGCCGGCGGGATCGCCGCGAGCGCGAACAGCGTTTTAAGAGTCGTTCGAATGCGGTAATGCATGGCGGTGATTTCGTGAGGAACACGCAAGCTGACGACTCTGTGACACCGACGGGAGTCCAACGGTGCACGCTGCGCCGATGTGGTGATGGTGCGTCGTGGACGTGCCCCGGAAAAGGTGGTATAACGAACGGGGATGAGGCGAGCCGAGCCTTCGGGGCGCGTTGTTGGGATTCGTTGGGGTGAGGTGCGGGTAGGGCGCTCGACGGGACTCACGGGGGGCGCGAACGTGGCGACGGAGTGACATGACGTCAGTGAAGGTATCGGACATGGTCGAGGCGCTGGTGCGGATGGCGCCGGTCGGGATGGCAATCTTCGATCGGGAGATGCGTTTCGTGCGCATCAACGCGATCCTCGCCGAGATCAACGGCCTGTCGATCGAGGCGCACCTTGGGCATCGGGTCCAGGACCTCCTTCCCGACCTGGGTGCGGTGGTCGTGCCCCTCCTGATGCGGGTCCTCGAGCATGGCGAGGAGATTCGCGCGATTCCCATCGCCGGCGAGACGCCGTCGCAGCCGGGGGTGTTGCGTCAGTGGGAGGGGACGTACCTCCCGCTCGACGTGAACGGGGAACGCCTGGTCGTCGTCTACGTCGAGGAGCGGACGTTGCAGCTCGCGGCGGAGCGTGCGCAACGCGAACTCGCGGAGGAATTCAGCGCGGTGGCGCAGGCGCTGCCGTTAGGCATGCTGGTCGTGGACCGCGACGGGCGCCACATCTTTGCCAATGCCCCGGCACGGCGCCTGTTGGGCATGACGCTTGACGAGGCCTCGGGGACGGGATGGCAGGAGTGCATCCATCCGGACGATCGTGCGCGCGTTGCAGCCGGCGTTGCCTCGGCCAGACACTCCCGTGCCACCTTCGAGAGCGAACACCGTCATCTGGCGCCGGATGGAACGGTGACCTGGGTTCGCACGTCAACGTTTGCCATCTGGGACGGCGACGAGCTGCGCCGCCTGGTGACGCTGCTCGAGGACATCACCGAGCGCCGGCGTGCCGCCGAAGCGTTGCGCGAGAGTGAGCTGCGCTTCCGCACGATCTCCGAGGCGGCGCCCATCGGGATTCTGTTGAGCGACACGACCAGCCGCGTGCTGTTTGCGAACGCCGAGACGGAGCGTATCACTGGCCGGTCGGCGGCGGAACTGAGTGAAGGCGGGTGGGCCGATGTGGTGCACCCCGATGATCTGCCGCGACTGGTCGAGACGATGCGACAGGATCACGAGCCGTCGCCCGGATTCGCGGTCGCCTTGCGCGTGGTGCGAGGCGATGGCTCCACGCTCTGGACTGAAGCACAAGCGCGCAACTTGTACGTCGACGGCGTGCGTACCGGGCGCCTGACGCTGGTGTCGGACGTGACCGAACGACATCGCATGATGGCGGCGCTGCACGAGAGCGAGGAGCTCTTCCGCGAACTCGCCGAAAACGTCGACGCCGTCTTCTATCTCGCCCGCCCCGATGCCTCGGGAGTGGACTACGTGAGTCCGGGGTTCTGGTCCATCTGGGGGCGGACGCCGGACGAGTTGCACGAACAGCCCGAGCTGTGGCTGGAGGCGATTCATCCCGAGGATCGCGAGCGCGTGAAGGAAGCGTTCAACAGCGACCGGGCCGGCTTTCACGCCGAGTATCGCATCGTGCGCCCCGATGGCAGCGTGCGCTGGATCTCGGACCGGAGCTTTCCGGTGCGCAACGCCGAGGGCGAGCTGGTGCGCATCGCCGGCGTGGCGACCGACGAGACGACGCGCCGCACGCTCGAGATGCAGTTGCTGCAGGCGCAACGCCTGGAGAGCATCGGGCGACTGGCGGGAGGCGTGGCGCACGATTTCAACAACCTGCTGACGGTGATCCTGAGCCACGCCGCGTTCGCGCGTCAGGACGTGAAACAGGCGGACGAGGATCTCGAGGCGATCGAGCGCGCGGGGGCGCGCGCGGCGGAGCTGACCGGGCAACTGCTGGCCTTTGCGCGGCGCCAGGTGATCGAGCCACGCGTGATCGACCTCAACACGCTCACCAGCCAGATCGATCGCATGCTGCGGCGGCTGATCGGCGAGCACGTGGAGCTGCAAACGGCGCTCGAGCCATCGCTCTGGCCCGTGCGAGCGGACCCGGCGCAGATGGAACAGGTACTGCTCAACCTGGCGGTGAACGCGCGCGATGCCATGCCTAACGGCGGGACGCTGACGCTCGAGACCGCGAACGTCGTGCTCGACGAGGGCTACGTGTCGACGCACGCCGACGTCACGCCCGGCGACTACGTGATGCTGGCCGTCAGCGACAGCGGCGAGGGGATCGAGCCGGAACTGCTGCCGATGATCTTCGAGCCGTTCTTCACCACCAAGCCAAGCGGGGTCGGGACCGGGCTGGGATTGGCGACGTGCTACGGGATCGTGCGCCAGGCGGGGGGACACATCTGGGCGTACTCGGAGCGCGGGAAGGGGGCGACGTTCAAGATCTACCTGCCGCGCGTGGAAGGGGTGGCGGGCGAGGCGGCGGGGGACCAGCCCGCGACGCCGGCCCGCGGAAACGAGACCGTACTCCTGGTCGAGGACGACGTGAGCGTGCGGGCGATCGCGGTGCGGGCGCTGCGCGCGCAGGGGTTCGTGGTGCTCGAGGCGAGCGATGGTGTCGAAGCGCTGGAGGTGGCGCGCGCGTTCAACGGGGCGATCCACATCCTGGTGACCGATGTGGTGATGCCGCGACTGGGGGGAAAGGAGCTGGCGGCTCGGCTCGTGGAGGAGCGACCGGAGGTGAAGGTGCTCTTTGCCTCGGGTTACACTCGCAACGCGATCGTGCACCAAGGCGTGCTCGAGCAGGGGACACACTTCCTGCAGAAGCCGTACGTGCCGGCGACGTTGACCAAGAAGGTGCGCGAGGTGCTGGACGGCGGGAGCGCCTAACGATCCACCACGCGGGTTCGATGGAGCGGCAGGATCGGCTCCCCGGCGCGTCGTCCATCCCGCCGGCGTTCGTTTCGTCCCAGCCGTGTTGTTCCGCGGACGGTACGGACGCAACGTGGCGGTGAAGCGTCCCCGCACGCCCACGCCGCGCCGAGGTCCCGCATGGCAGTCGCCTTCCGGCTCAACGGACACCCTGTCTCGTTTGACGGCGACGAGACCATGCCGCTCCTGTGGTACCTGCGCGACTACGCGCGGCTGACCGGGACCAAGTTCGGCTGTGGCGTGGGAGCCTGCGGCGCGTGTACGGTACACCTCGACGGGCGCGCCGCCCGCGCGTGTTCCACTCCCGTGCAACGGGTGGCGGGACGCGAGGTGGTGACGATCGAGGGCGTGGCCGCCGCGGGGGCGCTGCACGCCGTGCAGCAGGCCTGGATCGACGAGGACGTGCCGCAGTGCGGCTACTGCCAGGCGGGACAGGTGATGGCGGCGGTCGACCTGCTGCGCCGCACGCCGCAGCCGAGTGACGCGGAGATCGGGACCATCGCCAACCTGTGCCGGTGCGGGACGTACCCGCGCATCCGGCGCGCGATTCATCGAGCCGCGGCGCTGCTGGCGTCCGGTGCCACCGGCGAGGCGCGGCGATGACCGCGCGCGGCGCCACCCGCCGCGATTTCCTGCTCGTCTCGGCGACCGCGTTAGGCGGCCTCCTGGTCGGTGTGCGAGGCGGGGCGGAGACGCTCGATCGCCGGCGCCGGGCCAGCGTGCAGCTGACGGCTTTCGTGCGCATCGAGCCCGACAACACCGTGATCATCGGGGCGCGAGGGCTGGAGATCGGGCAGGGGGTGAAGACGTCGCTGCCGATGCTCATCGCCGAGGAGCTGGACGTGCCGTGGTCGATGGTGACCGTGGAGCAACTCCCGTATGGTCTCGAGCTGGGTGAGGGCGGGCGCACGCGCAACCGCTACGGGTCGCAGTTTGCGGGTGGCAGCACGAGCATCGCCGACGGATGGGGCGAGCTGCGCATGGTTGGCGCGCGCGCGCGGTGGATGCTGCGCCAGGCCGCTGCGGATCGTTGGGGAGTGGCGGCCGAGTCGTTGGTGACGGGTGATGGCAGCGTTCAGCATCCCGACGGGCGGTCGCTCCGGTACGGCGAGCTGGCGGAGGCCGCGTCGCGGGTTGCGGCGCCCACTGGCGACATTCCCCTCAAGGCACGGAGCGCGTACCGGATCGTGGGGACGCGTGTGCCCACGGCCGACACGCGCGAGATCGTGACCGGTGCCACGCGATTCGGCATCGATGCACACATCCCGGGGATGCTGGTCGCCGTGATCGAGCGCTGTCCGTATCTCGATGGGACGTTGGTGCGTGTGGATGATCGCGCCGCGCGCGCGATTCCCGGCGTGCGGCATGTGGTGTCCATCACCGGTCCGGCACCGGGGGCGATGATCACCCACAACCTGGCAGCCGGGGTGGCCGTGGTGGCTGACGACACATGGGCTGCCATGCGTGGGCGGGCCGCGCTCCGCGTTGAATGGTCGCCCAGTCCGTGGACCAGCGACCGCTCGGAGACCCTCGAGCGAGCGGCGAACGATGCACTCGCGACGAACGGCACCGTGGCCCGCCAGGATGGCGACTTCCGCGCGGCACAATCGACGGCGGCTGCCGTGCACACGGCACGCTACACCGTCCCCTTCCTGGCGCACGCCACGATGGAGCCGCAGAACTGCACCATCGACCTGCGCCCCGACCGGGCGACGGTGCACACGTCAACGCAGGTCCCCGACGATGTGAGCCGGCTGGTGAGCGAGCTCACCGGGTTGCCGCGGACGTCGATCGACGTGCAGCTGACGAGAGGGGGCGGCGGGTTCGGCCGACGCCTTCGTAACGACTTCGTCTGCGAAGCGGTGAAGGTGGCGCAGCAGGTGGGGGCGCCGGTCAAGGTCATCTGGAGCCGTGAGGATGACATGACGCACGACTTCTATCGCCCGTTTGGCGTGCACGAACTGCAGGCGACCACCGATGCGCAGCAGCGCGTGACTGGCTGGTCGCATCGGGTGGCGGCGACATCGCGCAAGTTTCGCGATCCGGGCAAGGTGCGCGACCCCGAGTGGGTGGGGGTGTGCGATCCCGATGCGTACCCGGCCGGGGTGGTGCCCAACTACACCAGCGAAGTGGTTACCGTCCCGTTCGGGCTGCCGATGGGGTGGTGGCGCGGTCCGCTGCACACGTTTGGGGCCTTTGCCACCGAGAGCTTCATTGACGAGCTGGCCCATGCGCTGCATCGCGACCCGCTGGCATTGCGGCTGGAGCTCATAGGTCCGGCCGCGCAGCTCGCCTATCGCGACCACGGTGGCCCGCGCTTCGACGCCGGGCGACTCTCGCACGTGTTGCGAGAAGCGGCGCGTCACATCGGATGGGGTTCGCCCGTGATGGCGGGGCGGGGGCGCGGGCTCGCCTGTCACTTCACCTTTGGCGGGTACACGGCGCACGCGATGGAGGTGAGCGTGTCGCGCGGGGAGGTCGTCTTTCACCGCTGCGTGTGCGTGGTGGATGTCGGCCAACCCGTGAACCTGCTGGGGATCGAGGCACAGATGATGGGAGGGACGATCGACGGACTGTCGACCGCGTTGCGGCTGGAGGTGACCGTGCGCGACGGGCGCGTGGTCCAGCGCAACTTTCCCAGTTACCGCCTGATGCGCATGGCGCAGGCGCCCGATGTCGAGGTGCACGTCATCCCGAGCGAGGCTCGCCCGGTCGGGGCGGGTGAGATGGGAGTACCGAGCGCGTTGCCATGCCTAACGAACGCGCTCTTTGCCGCGACGGGGCGGCGCATCAGGCGCCTGCCGGTTGGGGGACAACTCGGCGGCGAGGCCTAAGTTCACTCACACAACGGCACACACCGGAGCAACCAGATGCGAATCGTGCACGTCATCATCGCGGTAACCGCACTCAGCGGCGTGGCCAGCGCCCAGGAAGCAGGCAAGGGCGACATCGGCACCGTGGCGCGCGTGGGGTTCGAGGAAGTCGCGGGGAACCTCGCCAAGAGCGCTGCGCTCATCCCGGCTGACAAGTTCGACTACCGGCCGGTGGCGACGGTGCGCACCGTGGGGCAACTCGTGGCCCACGTGGTGGATGGTTACAACTTCTACTGTGCGCGCGCGGCCGGCGAGAAGTACGAGTGGACCGACGCGACCGAGAAGGGGGCGCTCGACAAAACGACGCTGGTGGCGGCGCTGGCCAAGGCGCAGGAGCGCTGCCAGGCCGTGTACGCGCGGAGTGAGTCGCCGATGCTGATGGCCAACGTGGCGCACAGCAACCTGCACTACGGCAACCTGATCACCTACATCCGCATGTTAGGGTTGGTGCCGCCGTCGAGCTGAGACTCACGATCTGTCGCGCCGCGGCCGCACGACTATTGCAGCCCCATGCTGATCATCACGGCTGATGCTCGTTGCTGCGCAAGCAGCCACTACGCCAGGGAGGATCGACATGCATGGATTCGCGGGGAAGGTCGCCATCGTCACCGGGGGCGGCTCGGGGCTCGGCGAGGCCATCGCCAAGGCGCTGGCGGCCAAGCAGGCCAAGGTCGTCGTCTCGGACATCAAGCTCGACGGCGCCGAGCGTGTGGTGCGCGAGATCGTCGGCGCTGGCGGAACGGCGATCGCGGTGCAGCAGGACACCGCGAAGCCGGCGGACAACGAGCGCGTGGTCGCGCTGGCGGTGAGCAGCTACGGCGCGCTGCACTACGCGGTGAACAACGCCGGCATCGGTGGAGCGCAGGCCCCGGCGGGGGAGGTGGACCTCGTCGACTGGGATCGCGTCATCGACATCAACCTGAACGGCGTGATGTACGGCATGCGTTACCAGATTCCGGCGATGCTCAAGACGGGGGCGGCGCAGTGCGCGATCGTGAACATGGCGTCGATCCACGGCATGGTGGCAGCGCTCGGCAACGGCGCCTACACCGCAGCCAAGCACGGCATCGTTGGGCTCACGAAGAACGCGGCCGCCGAGTACGGACCGCAGGGGCTCCGGATCAACTGTGTGGGCCCCGGCTACATCGAGACGCCGCTGCTGGCGGGGCTCCCGGCGGAACAGAAGGCGGCGCTGGCTGGCAAGCACCCGCTTGGCCGGCTCGGGCGACCGGAAGAGGTCGCGACGCTCACCTGCTTCCTGCTGTCGGACGAGGCGTCGTTCATGACGGGCGGGTACTACCTGGTGGATGGGGGCTACACCACGGTGTGAGTGCGGCGCACCTCAGCGAAGTCGATATCCGGCGCCCAGCCGCCACGTCGTCGCGTCGACCGGCACAGAGTAGACCTGCATCGTCAGGTCTATCGCACGCGTGACGTGCGCGGTGGCACCGGCGAGGATCGAGGCGCGGGTCAGCGTCGCCAGAATCTGCGTGTGGTCCGCTCCCCCACCGCCGTCGATGAAACCAACGCGGAACTGAGGACGCAGCCAGGTGGCTCCGCCTCCGCCAAAGAGCGTGACGCGCTCATGCGAGAGCGGGATGACGAGTATTGCTTCTCCGCCTAACATGTCCGGGCGAAAGGTATCACGCGACGGACGCGTGCCGAAGCACGGCGCACTGGGATCGATGGTCTGGAGCGCTCCACGTGCGCAGGTGATGGCGCCGCGCACCGTACCGATCGTCCCGTGCACGCGCAATGCCAGACGCGCGGGCCCGTCGCTCCATGGCAATCCCTGGCTGCGCGTGACCGCGAGGCTTGCGAGTGCGGGCGTCGCGCCCGCGACGGTGAGTGGCGGTAGGTAGCTCCCCTCGAACGAGAGGCCGGCCGGGAGCCCGATGGTGAGGCGCGCACGACCGAAGACCGGTGCGAGGCGCGTGCTCTGCGCGGTGCTCTGGTAGCAGAGCGACGTGCGACGAAGCGACGCACTCGGCACCGGCACGGTCGCCCCCTCCACGTCCAGTCGCACTCCCCACGCGGGGAGTGCGACCGGCGCGGTCGCCGTGGAGAAGGCGATCGGCGTGGAGTAGAAGGCCAGCAGTCGTGCCTCGTGGCTCGAGGCGGGAGGCCGACACTGGGCGATGCCAGCGGTCGGGTGCAACGCGACGAGTGCGACACCGACCATCGTCGTCACGACCGAGGACCAGGCGCCGGATCGTCGACGCCCACTCCCCATTTGTATACGGTCGACCTCGCGCATCAGCTCCCCTGCGGCCTAACGACCACCGTGCCGTTCATGGCCGGGTGGATGTGGCAGGTATACCGATAGGTCCCGGCGGTCGTGAAGACGCGCGACACCGACGTGTTCACGTTGTCCCCTGCGATGTCGGCTGGCGCATTGGCCTGCGCATCAAAAAAGACATTGTGCCGCAGCGTCCCGAATGCGAAGGACACGGTGTCGCCGACGTGCACCGTGAGCGCCGATGGGGTGAACGTCAGCGCTGGCGTCGCGTTCACGGTGAGAGTGGCGGGGGGAGGGGGAGGCGGAGTGGAGGTGGGATACGTCGTATCGCCCGACCCGCAGGCGGCGAGCCACGCGATGGCTGCAACGGCGGCGGCCCGGCGGCCAAACGCGCGAATGCTGGTGTGGAGAGACGACGAGACCGATTCAAGCGTCGGGGACATCATGGTGAAGTTCCTGGAGGAGGGGTGGTGTGTGGTGCGGTGAGAACGAACAGCAACGTGAGGCGCACGTCGACGACTTCATTCACGCGAAGCATGCCGAGCATCCGGCGTAGCCCGCCGACGCCGTGCGCCGTGACATCGAGCGGAAAGGCACCGACGACACGCACCGAGTCGGCGATGCGGCTGACGGTGACGGGGACGTCCACGGGGCGCGTCACCCCATGGAGGGAAAACGTGCCGTGAAGGACGGCCGGTGTGCCGTCGGGACCGAACGGGGTGTGCGAGGAGACGCTGGTCGCATCGAAGCGGACGGTGGGATACTTGTCCGCCTCGATCACTGACCGCATGTCGCGGTCGCGTCGCGAGTTGCCGGTGCGCAGCGTGCCGACCGGTGCCTCGACCCAGCCATGCGAGACACCCATCCCCTGGGCGACTGACGCGGCCCCTGAGACCTGCGCCGTGGACCCAGTGAAGTCACCGATCGTGGCATGCGCCACGAAGAGCAGGGTGCCTTCGCGGAGCACAGCTGCCGATGCGACGTCCTGTGCCCGCAGCGGTGTGACGCTGGCTAGCGTGCAGCCGACGGCACACGCGACGGACACGGTCATGCACCATGTGGTCCTGCGAGTCGCGATCATGATCGCGCGGGCTCGCGTCGCAGGATCAAGGTGCCGCGGATCTCACCCTCAGGGTGCGCGGCTGTGTGGACGTCCAGGTAGACGAGGCCGTCTCCGGCGAGCGAGACCAGCTCCGCAAGCGAGATCGGAGGGTGGCCCCCTTGGCCGTGGATATCCGTGGCGAGAATCGCGTCAGCCGCGGTCCCGTGGAGCTCGTGCTGCGCTGACAGCCGCAAGTCGACGAGCACCTCTGCCACTCCAGTCGTGGCGGCTGGTCCGTGCAGGTGCACCGCGGTCGCAGGGCTCGACAGATCGGACCACGTGACGAGGTAGCCGATCCGGTCGGCTGCAGTCTGCATGTAGGTCACCCCTTGCCCCGGCGTGGCCGCGGGTTGTGGGCGCACGGATTCGCTGAGCAGGAGCGCGACATAGTCGTACGGTTGCGGAGCCACCACCCGGATGCGCAGCGAGTCGCTGAAGGACACACCGTCACGCGTGAGTGTCGCCGTCACGAGCGAGGTCGCGCTCCCGCCCAGGTCGAAGAGCGCGGTGGCCACGCCGTCGTGCGACACGATGACGCTGCCTGGCGCGCTCGACGCGTACGTGAAATCGGTGACGCCGCCGATGGGTTGTTGCCGCGCGTCGCGCGCAGTGGCGACGAGCGGCATGCGCGCGCCGACGGTGAGCGTGGGCGACGGCGATGCGAGCGTGACCGACGACACGGACGGAGGGGCGATCGCCGCGGGATCGTCGCCGCACGCGGACGCGAGTGCCACAATGCCAAGGCACGCGGCGGCGCGTAAAGAAGGGAGCATGTTGAACTCGTGAAGTGAGGACATGATGAGGCGGTGGAGGGCGCGCGAGTGGATCGCGCGCCTCCGATGCCGCTAACGGCCGGTGACAACCGGTCCGCGGCTCTCTGCCGTGGTCGGGTCTATCACCGCGCGGATCTCGAGCACGCGGTCGGCGGGGAGGCCGGCGCGGCGCGCGTGCTCGCGGACCAACTCGTCGTTGGTGGCGATGTACACGCAGGTGATGCGGTCGTCGGTCACGTAGCTCTGCACCCACTGCACGGCAGGGCCAATCGCGCCGAGGACGTTGCAGGAGTTCACCGATGCAGCCTGCAGCTCGGCGGCGGAGAGCGAGCCGGCATTCGGGATGGTGCGGTCAATCAGGTACTTGGGCATGAGATGAGGTGGGTGGAGGTGGTGTTACGAGTGAAGGTCAGTGCGTCATCGGCATCGACACATTCCCCGCAGGCGCCGGGGGACAGGCGACGGTGGGGTTCCAGTCGGCGAAGACGCCCGACGGATTGGGCTTCTGCACCCAGGCGTGCAGGACCCACAGCCCGAACTCCGCGTTGACGTGGAGCGGCTGGCCGAGCAGCTGCGGTGGTTCCGGGTGCCTCCACGCCTCGACCGGCACGGCGTACTCCACGGCCACGAGGCGAAGCGCGCCCCCCTGCGCGCCATTCTGCGGCGCGTACACGAGGACCTCGGGGCGCTGCACGTCGAGCGTCGTGTCCAAGCGGGCAACCTCGGCGAAGTGCACGCCCATCCCGCCCAGCACGGGGTCGCTCATGCAGTTGGTGACGCGCGTGCTCCACCCGTTGCCAATCGCCGACGCCGTGTCGAGGTAGGCATTCGTCGTGGTGTGCAGTTCGGCGAGCTGACGCTCGACCGGTGATGCTGCTTCGGTTGTGTAGTCCTTGTTGCAGCCGACCGCGACAAGCGCGATCGTGCCGACTAGCAGGGTCAATCGATAAGACGGTCTCACTGCGGGGCTCCGGTCGTCGGATGAGCGTTCACGCAGGTCATCGCGAGCGTTCACCGGAATGGCGCGCCCGCGTCTGGCGGCGCTGGGCGATGTGCTCCGATCGATGACCTGTCAGTCAGCCAGCCGGCGATTCCGGCGGACTTCGTGGACGACAGGTTATCGGCGACTGGCGGACGCGACCCCGTGGGGAGTACGGGGAATTACAATCCGAGTACGGGGATGCTCGCGCTCAGCGGCGCGGCGGCCTCGGCGACCGATCAACGCCGCCAAGGTTCTGCTCGGCGGCCCAAACGGCGAGCTGCGCCCGGGAGGAGAAGCCGAGCTTCGTCAGTGCGCTCGCGACGTGGCCCTCGACGGTGCGTTCACCGATCCCGAGCATGCGTCCAATCGTACGGTTGGACTCCCCATGGGCCACGCGCGCCGCCGTGTCGCGCTCGCGCCGGGTGAGTCCGCCGTACGCGGCCTTGGCGGCCTGGCGCGCGGTGCGCGCCGGCGGGGGAGGCGCTGCGCGGTCGACGCCTAACCAGAAGGTCGCGACGAGCGCGGGCTCGTCGAGCGCTACCACGAGTTCGGCGGCACCGGCGCGCGCAGCGTCGAACGCTTGGCGCGCATCGCGACGACGACGCTCTCCCAGGCACACGGCGCCCTGGAGTGCGTCGATTCGCCAGAGCAGGGAGCGTGCCTCCTGCTCGCGCGCGGCGTCGCGCGCCACGTCCAGCGCGGCGGTCGCATCGGTCCAACGCCCGAGTGCAGCCAGCGCCTGCGCCCGGAGCAACGATGCGCGCGGCGTTCGTCCCACGACCCGCTCGCCGATACTCTCGACGGCCGCGAGGGCCTGTGCGGGGACATTCATGGCCAGCGCGAGCTCCCCACGCGCAAGTGCGAGCTGCCGTGTGCCCATCGTGAGGGGGACGCCTGCGGTGGCGCTGTCGCCTGCTGTTGGGCTCGCGACCCGTTGGTCGACTTCGTCGAGGACCGCGGATGCCCGCTCGCAGTCGCCGGAGCGCGCGAGCGCGATTGCCAGCGTCGCGCCCGTCCAGCGGATCCAGGTCGCGGAGCCGAAGCGCTGTGCGAT
Source organism: uncultured Gemmatimonadaceae bacterium (assembly GCA_964560345.1). Lineage (GTDB taxonomy): Bacteria > Gemmatimonadota > Gemmatimonadetes > Gemmatimonadales > Gemmatimonadaceae > SCN-70-22. Next base: position 37,967 of record CAZLLP010000026.1, on the reverse strand, counting down.
CTCGAACGCGGCGCGGAGCGGAGCGCGCGCGTCCATCGGGGCACACAGGTCGAGCGCAATCAACCCGAGCACGCGCTGCGCCGCACACTGACGCGAGAGGTGATGGATTTCGTCGGCGATCGCCACCGCCTCCCGCGCCAGTGGGAGCGCCCGCGCATAGTCACCACGCCACGCGAGGCAGTCCGCGAGCAGCCAGCGCGCGAACGACTCACCGGAGCGCCACCCGATCTCGGTCGATAGCCGCACGGCGCGCTCATCGGTGAGAATCGCCGCGGCGTGTGCGCTGGTATGCACGGGGCCGGAGGAGGCGTGATGGCTCGGCCCGCATGCCGGGAGGACGGCCAGCGCGTACGCGAGCGCGCGCCGGTCGTCGAGCGCGGTGAAGAGGAGCACCGCTCGTTCGTACAAGGCAACGGCGGTCGACTGCATGCCGGCGAGGTGATGCGCGATCGCCAGGAGGTCGACGGTCTCCGCGACGCCGTGCGCGTCGTTGGCGCGCTCAAAGATCGCGAGCGCCTCGTCGTGGTGCGGGATACCCGCATGCGGTTCCTCGCCGTTGACGTGCCAGTTGCCGACCTGATTGAGGCTGCGGGCCACCACGACAGCGTCGTCGATCGCGCGCGCCACCTCGAGGGCGTCGCGCCGATAGCCCCCGGCGCGCGCATAGTCGCGCGCCGTCCACAGCCTGCCTAACGCGTGCAGCGCTGCCCACTCGGTGTGGCGATCGTTCGCGTTGCGCGCGGCGTCGAGCGCGGCGTTGAAGTCTTCGTGCGCCAGGGTGAACGCGCCCAGTGTCTCGTGCGCATGACCCCGCGCGATGATCAGGGAGCTCTCGGGACGCTGACCCAGGTGCACGGTTGCCACCACGGCGCGCTCGATTTGCTGCAGCGCCTCTCGTGGCGCCCCGAGGGTGATGGCATGGTCCGCGGCGCGCCGCGCGGCGCGCCGCGCCAACTCCCAGGCGCCCGCTTCAAACGCGTGGTAGGCAAGTGCTTCGTCCGCTTCCGTACCGGCTCCCTCCTGCTGCTCCAGCGCGGCAGCGATCGCTTGATGCAGTGCCACGCGCTCACGGGCGAGCAATTGCGCCCGGATGGCCTCGCGCGTGAGCGCATGACGGAAGGCGAAGCGGTCGGCCGATTCCTCGACCACCAGCTGCGCCTCAACCAACTCCCTCAGGAGGGCGAGGAGTTCGAGATCACCGTGTGGCGTCACCGCGTGCAGGAGGCGAAACTCGAAGCGGCGTCCCGCGACCGCAGCGACGGCGGCAACCTGTCGGGCCTGCTCGCTCAGCCCCGCCAGTCGGCGTCCCACGGCGTCGGTTGCGGTGCGTGGCACTCGCACATCGGTGAGCGGGCGTGCGCGCCATCGCCCGTCGGTGTGCGCCAGGTCGCCGGCAACGAGGAGTGCCTTCAGCATCTCTTCGATGAAGAAGGGATTCCCCTCGGTGAGGGCGTGGAGTCCGCCGATGAACGCGGACCCGAACGCCACCTGCGATCCAAAGATCGCCTGCAGCATCGCCGACACGGCGGCCATGTCGAGGGGGCGTAGCCTGACCTCCGCGGCGACTCGCGCCCGATCGAGTTCGGCGAGCAGCCGGCCAAGGCGGGAACCGATCTCGTCGCTTCGGAATGTTAGGGCGAGCACGATCGGTTGCGGACCGACGCGCCGGGCGAGGTGGAGGATCAAGTCCAGCGTCGAGTCATCGCTCCAGTGCACGTCCTCGATGACCAGGAGGAGCGGCTGCACCCTCGCCAGCGTCTGCACCGCATCGGTGACGGCGTGGAAGAGACGGCGCCGGTCCTCTTCGGGATCGAGAGTCTGGCGCGGCGTCGCGTCAGCGAGGATGGAACGGAGCTCGGGGAAGAGCGTGACCAGCTCGGCGCCCGCCGGAGCGAAGTAGTGCGCGGCCAGCGCCGGAGACGCGGTCGCGGCCAGGACGCGCACGAGATCGAGGATCGGCGCGTACGGTTGCGCGCGGTCGGTCTCGAAGCAGGCCCCCTGCAGGGCCACGAAGCCGAGCGATCGAGCGCGCTCGACCAGCGCGCGGACGAGTCGTGACTTGCCGACCCCCGCGTCGCCCGAAACGAGCAACACCCCCCCGCGCTCGGTGCGCGCGTGGTCGAGCATGCCGAAGACCGTGGACAGCGGCGCGTCGCGCCCGATGAGCACAGGACAGACGACGCTCTGCTCGGTGAGCACAGGATCTCCGGTGCGGGTGTCGAACGGAACACCGCGGGGCTGACTCCCTGACGTCCCGTCACGCGAGCCCGGCGCGAGGCCAATCGCGCCGGGCGTAAAGATGCGCCTGAGATGCGGGTTGACGACAGGCGCGGCGGCGGGACGCGCGCAGATCTTACCGATCCTTTGCGTGCGTCTTCATGCCCCATCGGCGAGCCTCGGTGACCTCCCCTCGCTTTGCTCGACGTGGCCACCACAAGAGGTCGCGACGCTCACCTGCCTCCTGCTGTCGGACATGGCGCCGCGTGGGCGCCTGCCACTTGTTCGGATCCTTGTGTGCGCGCAACTGCTCCATCGTCCAGCTTACGCGTCCTGCCCGCGAGCTTCCGGCAGTGCGCAGCGCTGTCCCTCTGGAGGACCCACTCATGCGTGCTCATCACGCGATCCTACGCGCCCTCTGCCTCATCGCATCGCTCGGCGCAACCACCACTCTGGCATCGGCACAAGCGACCGGTGCCGATTCGGCATGGCGTGACGTCGCGCGCATTCTCCAGACGCCGGCCGTTGCAACTGGCGGCTATATGCGCTTCAACTTCCCACGTCGCGACATCACGCTGCGCATGGGCGATGTCACCGTCTCCCCGGCCATCGCCCTTGGCGGGTGGGCCGGGTTTGGCGGCACCCCCGGCGACGCGATGCTGATGGGTGACCTCGTGGTGACGAGCACCGAACTCAAGCCCGTACTGGCGGAGCTGGAGCGGCAGCACCTCGACGTCACCTCGATCCACAATCACCTGGCTGGCGAGCAGCCGTCGATCACCTACATCCACTTCCACGGAGAGGGCGAAGCGGTCGACCTGGCCGCGCGCCTCGATCGCGCCGTGGCGCGCACGGCGGTGCCTCGCCCCGTCGCGTCGCTGGCCGCTGCCGCGCTCACCATCGACACCGCGCGCGTCTTCAAGGCGACGGGGACGTCCGGTCGCGCGCAGGGGAACGTCGCGCAGCTTTCCTTCATGCTGGTGAAGGGACCGGTCACGATGCACGGGAAGCCGCTCGTGCCGGCGCTCGCCTACGGCAGCCCGGTGAACTTGCAGATGGTGGACGCAACCCGCGCCGTGGCCACCGGCGACTTTGCGGTCACCGAAGGGCAGGTTGCCCCGGTCGTCAACGCGCTCGCGCGGCAGGGGATCACCGCCACGGCCGTGCACTCCCACCTGATTGGCGAGGCGCCCAGGCTCTACTATATCCACTTCTGGGCCGACGGGGCGCTGGACGACGTGCTGAGAGGGCTGCGAGCCGCGGTCGACGCAGCGCGCTGAGCCACGGTCGGCTGCACGCCATCGTTGGATGCGCCAACGTCGGCGTTCCCCGTCCGTGTTCGAGCCTGCGTGATGCCCCCCATGCCACATTGCCGCTGCGCGCGCCTGTTGCAGCTGTCCGTTCTCGCCGCGCTGCTGTCGCCCGCGGTCACTCGGGCGGAGGCGCAGCAGTCGGGTCAGGTCCCGGCGCTTCGGATCGGCACGTCCACCGGCGTGGTGCGCATCGACGGCCGATTGGACGAATCGTTCTGGAGCCGGGCTGATTCGATCGCCGACCTGACACAGATCGAGCCCGTTGAGCGCAGCGCGCCGAGCGGGCGCACGGTGGTGTGGGTGGTCGCGACGAGCGATGCGATCGTGGTGGGGATTCGCGCCGACGACCCAGAGCCCGAGCGCCTGACGAGCTTCGCGCGCGAACGCGACGCGTCGCTCAACAACGAGGATCACCTCAAGCTCGTCTTCGACACGTATCGCGACGGGCGATCGGGCTATGTGTTTGCGGTCAATCCGAACGGTGCGCGATACGATGCCCTGATCGCCAACCAGGGCGAGGGAGAGAATGCCAACTGGGATGCGGCGTGGGAAGCGGCGACCGCACGTTCGGCGAGCGGATGGTCAGCCGAGTTCCGCATTCCGTTGCGCAGCCTCCAGTTTCGCGCCGGGCTCCGCGAGTGGGGATTCAACGTGCAGCGGCGGATCCAGCGGTTGCTGGAGACCGACCGCTGGGCGAGCCCCGAGCGCAACTTCAAGGTCACGCAGTCGTTCAGGGCAGGGCGCCTCACCGACGTCCCCGACTTCGCACTCGGCGTCGGCCTGAGCATACGCCCGTCGCTTGTAGCTGGCGGCGGCGTGCCGGCCCCCAAGGCCAAGGTCGAGGGGTCGCGCGACGCGTCGCTCGACGTGACGCAGGCGTTAGGCGCCAACACGCTGGCGGCGCTCACGTTCAACACGGACTTCGCCGAGACCGAGGTCGACACACGGCGCACCAACCTGACGCGCTTTCCGCTGGTCTTTCCCGAGAAGCGGACCTTCTTCTTGCAGGGGGCCGACATCTTCGACTTCGGCCTGGGGACGGGCGACGACGTGCGCCCCTTCTTCTCGCGGCGCATCGGATTGCTCGAGGGGAACGAGGTTCCCATCCAGGCGGGGGTGAAGGTGAGCGGGCGCGGGCGTGGCGCGAACGTCGGCGCGCTCGTGCTGCATACGGGCGACATCGACGACCGCGAAGCGTTGCAGCTGCCACAAACGTCGAGCACCATGGGGGTGCTGCGCATCAAGCAGAATGCGCTGCGCGAGTCGAGCGTGGGGATGATCGCCACGTTGGGCGATCCGCTCGGGCGTCCCGATGCGTGGACCGCTGGTGCCGACGCGACATTCCAGACGTCGCGCCTTGGCGGCGACAAGAACTTGCTGATGGGCGTCTGGGGATTGGCGACCGGGCGCGAAGGGCTCGGCGACGGCGAGCGCACCGCGTTTGGCGGGAAGATCGACTACCCCAACGACCTGTGGGACGTGGCGTTCACGTTCCGGCGCGTGGGGGATGCGTTCGATCCGTCGTTAGGCTTCGTGCCGCGCCGCGGCGTGCAGGCGTTCAACCTGAGCCTCACCTATCAGCCACGTCCGCAGGGCGATGTGCTGGGGCTCGACGTGCGACAGATGCTGCACGAGTTCCTTCCGACGCTGGTGACCGACCTGAAAGGCAAGTGGGAGAGCTACCGCATCTTCATGGCCCCCATCAACTGGCGGCTGGAGAGCGGGGACCGCTTCGAGTTCAACGCCAACCCCACGGGCGAGCGACTGGTGGAGCCGTTCGAGATTGCGCGTGGCGTGGCGATTCCGGCCGGCGCGTATCACTGGATGCGCTATCGCTTCGAGGCGGGCTTTGCCCCCAAGCGGCGGCTGAGCGGGCAGGCGACCTGGTGGACCGGCGGCTTCTACACCGGGAAGCTGGACGAGCTGCAACTCACCGGGGCGTGGAAGCCGTCGCCGCTGTTCATCGTGGAGCTCAACGCCACGCGCAACGTGGGGCGGCTGCCGCAGGGGGACTTCACGCAGGACCTGTTCGGGACGCGCGTGCGGCTCAACGTGTCGCCCAACCTGCAGTACAACAGCTACCTGCAGTACGACAACGCCAGCGATACCTTCGGCGCCAACACCCGCGTGCGCTGGACCTTCAGCCCGCTGGGTGACCTGTTCATCGTGTACAACCACAACCTGCGGCACGACATCGATCCGGAGACGGGGCGTCCGGTGAACGGCGGGCTCCCAACCGATCCGACGCGGCGGCTGGACCGCCGGTGGGGGTTCGGGTCGAACCAGCTGCTGGTGAAGGTGCAGTACGCGGTGCGGTACTGAGGCGCGGGGAGGGTGTTAGGCGGTGGGCTTCAAGGGCAGTGACGTGGCGGCGTTCCTCTCCGCGGCAGGTGCACAGCGCGGTGGTTTACCCGCGGTCGTGCAGCGCGATCACGGGACGGAGTTTACGTCGACGGCTTTGGATCACTGGGCCTACTGGAACCAGGTCCGGCTGGACTTCTCCCGGCCGCGGAAGCCCGTCGACAACTGCGTCTGCGAAGCGTTCAACGGCTCGCGGAGACGAGAGTGTCTCTCGATGCATTGGTTTGCCGATCTGGCGGAAGCCCAAGCGGTGCTCAGCGCTTGGCAGGAGGACTACAACAACCACAGACCGCACAGCAGCTTACGACAGCAATCCCCGCCCGAATTCAAGAAGGCGGGCGACTTTCACCCACGGTCGCTTCGAGCCCGATCCTGACGTAGAAGCTGGGCCTAATTTGGGGAGAGACGCCCGGCGAGCATGGGAGCCCCGGCTCGATGGAGAAAAGGCAGGGAGATCGTGATGACAACGTTCCCGATCTCCCGGTGTCCGACTCGCAGCGCCCCGGGCGGATTCGCCTTGCTGAGTTCCTGAAGGAAGCTGGTATCTCCAAGAACACCTTCTTCCTTACCTATCGGCGTGATGCCGAGTGGATGAAGCGTCTCGATGGTCATCGAGATAGCGGCGACCGGCTGCACTTCGCGGCAGGCGCGGGGCGCCTGTTACGCGAGTTTCGCGACACGGAGCCGCATTTCAATACCGGGCGCCGACCCGGGCGAGCATGTGCGGTGTGTACGGCGTGGGTGCATCCGCGGACGGATCGATGTCCGAATTGCGGGCAGCCGGTGCATACGAGCGAGAGGTGATTGTGCTGTCTCCGAATGCCCAGTTCGCTCAGCGAGGGGAGCCGCCGGAGATTCCGAGACGACCAGAAGTCGCGGGAGCGGTGGCGCGTGTCGCTCCAAGCGCTACATCCGCCAGCTCCTCTTGCTCCAAGTAGGGCTACTGCGCACACTTCCCATCCGTGGCGCGACGCTGTCCCATCGAAACGATGGCACTCGAATGTGAACTAAAGGCGGTGCACATTTGGATGAGAAAGGGAGAGTGAATCTCTCCAGCTCTCCATCGTGACTGCCATCCGCTGCGGCTGAGTAGAGTTCACAACGCGCCATTGCAGGGGGCACCGATGTTCTGCGCACAATGCGGTAACGCAACAGCAGACAACGCCAGATACTGCAGACATTGCGGAGCCCCGTTGGAGGTCCCGACGCAGCCCTTGGAAGCCTCAGAGACAACCGCGCCCGACGTTCAACCTATTCATCCTGCATCATATCGGGTTGCTCAGACTCGTCCTTGGGTTAGGTACTGGGCTCGCACGTTTGACATCTATGTGGCTCTCGTGTTTGGTAGCTTAGCCGTCGGGAGTGTATATCCAAACGCATTCGACGCACCAGGCAGTGACCAAGTGTGGGCACTATTCATTCTCATTGCATGGGTGTTCGTCGAATCGATACTCATCGCGACAATAGGCACCACTCCCGGCAAGTGGCTATTCAAGACTCGCCTAATTCCGCCCTCTGGCTATAGAGCAGACTTCGGCACCGCTCTCTCAAGAAGCATCAAGGTGTGGTGGCGTGGACTCGGTATTGGATTCCCGCTAGTCACTCTCGTCACCCTTCCAACAGCATATGGAAATCTAAAGAAGGACGGAATCACCTCGTGGGACAAGGACGAAGGATTCACGGTAGTTCATGATCGCATCGGCATCCTGAGAGTTGCTTTCGCCGTCGTCTTCTTCACGGGCGTTCTATTGATCGCCGTCATGGCATCCGCCACTAATGCCTAATTCTACCTTGCGCGAAACGGCGTGCGCGCGCTCTCTCCAAGACGAGAGGCTAGAAGTGACTGAAAGACGAGCAACGATCACGGCCTCCAAAGGGAAGTCTCTGGCGTGGCTGGTGACAGTCGTCTCGCTCGCAGTTGGAGTTCTTGGATGTTCCGAATGGACAGTTCCGGCGTGCCGGCAAAGCTATTCGAAGCGCGGGGACCGGCAGGCAATCAGTGAGTTAGTACGCGAGTTTCGGCGAACGGTGCGAGTAGTCCAAAGAGAGAAGAACATCATACTGCTCAGGGAGTCACAAGGCATTGTAGCGGCGGTCGATTTTGTCGCGATGGAAGACTGGGTTTGTCGTGCACAAAAACAGTACGGTTCACCCTGACGAAAGTGCATGCGATTCGCTGAGCACACGCGGATGAGTGGATCTTCGGCTCCCATCGCATCGTTCCGTCGAACTAGCTCGGCGCGCGCCCCAGCCGCGGAGTGGATCCAACGCCATGAAATCGCGCCCTCCCGGATCGCTCACTGGAAGAATAGTTACAGCGTGCTTCAGGCGCGTTGTCCGAATGGCGGGCAGCGGGTGTAGAAGGGCGAGAGGTGAGGCAGCTCAGCCCCTGGTCTCCGCGAATTTCACCCCAAGCTGAGAAGTGGCTACTTCGAGCGCACGCTGAACAAAGCCTTCCGCACTGATAGCTCGATCATCACTGCCGAAGTTCTGACGTGTTCCGCCAGGAAGAAATGCACAGAGCGCCGAGGTGCGGGAGAGCCGAGACAACTCGTAGGTCACAAACAATATCGGCTTCCGTGTTCGGGTGTTCACGACCACTAACACATATGGATACTCGAATACTCCGGGCATCCCGAGATTCTCGGCAATTGATCTGAGATCTCGCAGGAACATTGCGACGAGATGTCCGCTGGAAAAGACTCGACTCGGAGCCGACTTCGTTACGTCCGGTAGGCTTCCGGACAATGGAACCTCCAGGTCGAACGGATCCTCGAGCAAGTCCGCCCCATCTATTCCGTACTTCCTCAGTTCCTGGGAGAATCTCTGAATGAGTGCCCGATTCTGAACCTTTCCCTGTGCGATTTGTCGTGCCAGTGATTGCTTGTAGCGCTGAAACTGCGGAGCAGCTTGGGGGTGCCGCGGGTCGACGGTCTGACTGTAGAGGATCAGTACCCAAACCGCGAGTTCGTCTAGCGAGTACTGACCAGCTATGCCCTGTAGCTCGGGCAGTATGTGGTCGCGAGTCCCGGGGCTGGGAGAGAACTGATAGTCGAACTGCACGACCGCCCACAGTCGCCCGAGCTTGAAGGATGATTGCAGCGCCTCAAACATTCTCCGCCTCCCCTGGTCAACCTAAAGACACCAAGACAATCAGCACTGTGTGCTCTCTTGCACATATATGTGGCGCAGTTCAAAAACGCTCAACGAATGTCAAGCTCGGTCACTCCGGGATCGCCGAAGAAGGTACGAGGCTCTGGAGAGCGGGCTGTTTCGCTACGACAGGTCATTGAGGTGCACTTGTACCTCCGACAAGAGCCAATGAGCAATCCGCACATCAGGTTCGGCTGTCAACGTCCCCCGATATAGGAACTCCCAAACGATGCGCGCCAGATGTGGCAGTAGGCCATCTCTAGTCGCCGACGTCGTATCCGTCGCTTCGAGCGCAACTCTCGCGATTGGAGTCGAAAGCTCTATGTCAAGGTCGGAGACTCCCGGCAGGCCGTGATCGCGGAGCAGAAGCTTGAGACTTGAGTCGAACCTCGCGAGGGTCTCCTGGCCTTCCGCGTCAGTTAGGGCGGATCTCCCGAGCAATAGTGCAAACGTGCAAGCGGATAGAGCCACGCGGCGAACCATGACGTTCCGGATTCCGTTATTGATCCAGTCGTGGGTTTGCTGGCACTGTCTATAGACGGTCTTCTCGGCTATCTCCCGCACTCGAGCCGAGGAAAGCGTTCGAGGCGCGGACACCATGCGCACCGACTGACTCGAGGCGTTCACAGCGAGCGAGAGTGCGTAGGACCGAAGGTTCTGCTGTCGCATCGAGTCTCCCAACGAGGCGACGAGACTCCTAATCGTCTGATCGACGGCGTAGACCTCCGCATCCGTACCATAGACATCGAGGTAGATGCGATACTTGGCGAGCTTGCTAACGGCTACGTCCGCAATCGTCCAGTTTATCAGGCCGTCTCTTGATACTTCGCCGAGTGCCTGCCTGCTGGCTTCCAGACGAAACTCGTGAGGAACAGCGTTAGGCGAGAAGATGCCTACCTTTTGAATCATCCAGTCCGACGCTTCGTCCAGCGTCGATAGCGACGCTTCGACCCCCGCGGCTTGCATCGTGTTCTTGATGATCCTCCACAGCCCGCCCATCGCTCCCCTCCTTCAACACACGCAGAGTCTAGCTGAGTTCGCCAGTAAGTAGCCTGCACTGCAACCTCGGCGCCAAGTGAGCGCGGGCTGCGCTCCAGTCGCACACCAAAAGCCTGAACGGCCGCCCAACGCGGGATCGGCGCGTCAGAGCCGTACCGGCCATCGGGCTCGCTACTCCATTCATGAGGAGAGGGCCCGGCATCATAGGGCGACGCGAGATCGTCCGCCACCTCGGGGGTTCCAACCCGTCGCCAGCAGGACTACATTCGGGGTCTCGCTCGTCCTGCTTCCCTGAGTCTGATCATGGCACAGGTTCTGGCACAAGTGAGCGGACTTTTCTGGCACAGGTTGGATGTGATTCCATAAGTGATTGCCAGAAAAGTAGTTGGGTAGTGCGGCTAGGTAGCTCAGTTGGTAGAGCAGCGGACTGAAAATCCGCGTGTCGGCGGTTCGATTCCGTCCCTAGCCATTTCTTCTGGAAGACGAGAAGACGAGAAGACGAGAAGACGAGAAGACGAGAAGACGAGAAGACGGGAAGACGAGAACGGGCCGCCGGCGAGATGCTGGTGGCCCGTTTTGCTATGCGGGCGTTGCGACGAAGGGAGTAGAGGCCCCCCAACGAACCACCGCCCTCACCCCCCGACCTCCTCCGGTGCGGCCGTCACCCGCGCATCGAACGCGACCCGCGCCGTCGCGATGTCGACCATGTGCTCCTTGGCCCACTTGCCGAGCGCCATCACGGGCTCCGCGAGCGAGTTGCCCAGCGGGGTGAGCTCGTAATCCACGCGCGGCGGGATCACCGTCGCCGTCACCGTGCGGGTTACCAGCCCGTCGCGCTCGAGCCCACGCAGCGTGAGGGTCAACATGCGCTGCGAGATTCCCGGGAGCGCCCGGCGCAGCTCCGAGAATCGCTGCGTTCCGTCGCGCAGCATCATCACCACGAGCACGCTCCACTTGTCGCCCACGCGCTGGAGCACCTCGCTCACGGGCTTGCAGCTCTCTTCGCTGAATCGGACCCCAGTCTTAGGCACACCGGAGGTACTTGGGCTCATTGCTGTGCCGTCTTGTAGACGCCTCGGTTGGTCATCATCCTGTACTCAGTCACTATTTGTAACCTAATCTCATTTGGGAACGGCGGAAGGGCGGCACCGCACACTCGTCGCGATGCCAGCCACCCCGTCCTTCCAGAGCTGACCAGGAGCACGCCGTCATGAGCACCGTCTTCGATCCCGTTCGCGTTGGCCGCTACGACCTGCAGAACCGCCTGGTGATGGCGCCGATGACGCGTTCGCGCGCCCAGTTCGACGGGACGCCGGGCGACCTCGCCGCCACCTACTATGCGCAGCGCGCCAGCGTCGGCCTGATCGTCACCGAGGGGACACAGCCTTCGGCGGACGGACAGGGGTACCTCACCACGCCCGGCATCTACACCGATGCGCACGTCGCCGGCTGGCGACGCGTGACGGATGCGGTGCACGCGCAGGGTGGCCACCTCTTCATCCAGCTCATGCACGCGGGGCGCATTTCCCACCCCGACAACACGCCGCATCACGCCCAGGGCGTGGCGCCGTCGGCCATCGCGCCGGGGATCGGGATGTTCACGGCGACGGGGATGCAGGACGTTCCGGTGCCGCGCGCGCTGACTACCGATGAGGTGCGCCAGACGGTCGCCGATTTCGCCTTCGCGGCCCGTCGCGCGGTGGAGGCCGGCGCCGATGGCGTCGAGATCCACGGGGCCAACGCCTACCTCGTGCACCAGTTCCTGGCGCCGAGTGCCAACACGCGCACGGACGCGTATGGCGGCTCCATCGAGAATCGTGCGCGGTTCGCGATTGAAGTGGCGCAGGCGGTCGCCGCGGAGATCGGTGCTGACCGCACCGCGATCCGCCTGTCACCCGGGCTGACGTCGTCCGGGATCGACGAAGGGGCGGATGGGCCCGATCTCTATCGCTACCTCGTCGCCGAACTCGACAAAATGGGGCTTGCCTACGTGCACGTGCTGCACCTGGGCAACGAGCCGCTGCTGGCCGACATTCGCGCGCTCTGGAAGGGGACGCTGATCGTGAACCGTCCGGGGCGCCCCCGCGACCAGGTGGGGGCCGACGTCGCGTCGGGGCTGGCCGACCTCGAAGCGTACGGCGCGATGGTCCTGGCGAACCCCGATTTCGTGGAGCGCCTCAAGACGGAGGCCGCGATGAACGCGCCGCATCGCGAGGGATTCTTCGGTGGGACGGAGCGGTTCTATACGGACTATCCGACGTTGAGCGAGGTGGGGGTGGGGTGACGGGGTAGCTTCACGGGGAGGAGTCGCGGAAACGAGACCGTGGATGCATGAGCAGAGGGCCCCGCAAAGCGCGGGGCCCTCTGCGATCATGTGCACCCTGGCAAATCGACGTTCGCTACCGCTCGCTCCTCCCCCACCGCTTGAACGCTTCGCGCATCAGTCTCCTCGACTCTTCGGGCGCCCGCGGCGCCCCGTTGGTCGGCAGTGCCAGCAGGAACGCGGTATCGGCCCGCCAGCCGCCGATCGAGACGACGAATCGCCCTGCTGCATTCGGGTACTTCCACGTCACGACGCCCGAATCCGAAAGCACGGCCTCCGCCGAGTCCAGCGTGTACATGCGCATGAGCGGCGCCGTCGTCAGGTCGCGGCCATGCTGGTCACGGACTCGGGCTGTGAATCGCAGCTGCGGTCCTCCGACGTCCATGGACACCTCGAGCGAGGCGATGTGGCGACGCGGGGGCGTCACGGTCCCCCAATGAGGAACGAGGGCCGAAGGAAGATTCCACGGTCCTTGCACGCCTTCCTTGACCGCCAGTGCGCTATCTGCTCGCCACCTCCTGAGCGCCGCACCACGCAGGGGTGAGACGATCAACGGACGCGCGAGCGCCGGACTTCCCATGGGCCCAACATCCCATCCGAACTGACACCGCGGTCGCTCGCAGCGTCGCAACACCCATCGTCCATCGGGGCTCACGAGCACGCGCGGGATCTTCGCTTCTACGACGACGTCGGTCCCGCGATCCATGTCGAGGCGCACGAGGTCATGCCGTCCCCCGCGGTCGACCTCCACGATGGCGTGTTGCTCATCCTCCCACGCATGGACTGCGACGGCGTCTCCAGGCACCATCCCACACTTAACGATTGCCCCGTCCACGCTTGTCCAGCACACCTCTCCCGCGACCGAGTCGATCGTGGCGTGCACGAAGGCGAGGCGGCTTCCATCGGGCGACCAGATGACGGTGCGCTCGCTTCCAGTGCTCAGCGATGGCATTCGCAACGGATGCACACGTTTCGTCGCAACTTCCACGATGGCGATTTCAGACGCATTCCGATCGAAGCGCTCACGAGTGAAGGCGATCATCGAGCCATCGGGGGCCCACGTTGGCGTTCCGACAGCGCCAGCATGGCGAACGAGCGTATGAAACGCGCGAGAATCCTCCTTCGTCGGCGTGATCGTGGTAATGCGCGACATGAAGCGCGAGAACCCTCGAGAAGCCCAGATGCGCCCGTTAGGCTGTTCGCTCATGCCGCCGTCCTCGAAGAACGGCGAGGTCAGCATGTAATCCTCCACCGCGCCCGTCATTCGAAGGTCCAGGGGCACCCCAGCTCCTTCCCGTCGCTCTCCCGTGACGGGGAGGAACATGTCGCGCGTAAGGAATACGCGTTTGCCCAATGGATCCAACGCGCCATCGTAGACCGCCACGAATGAGGCTTCCGGAGTGCGCGGTGCCGCAGTCGCCGGGCGCAGCATTCCCCAGCCCACCAATGCGACGATGGAAGCCGCGATGATTCCCATAACGCGCCGCCTCCCGCGGTGCAGGCGCCACCGCGTCGCGCGCTCGACGCGACGACGGCGGTCGTCGCCGACACTTCCGCCGATCGCGTCACTCACGAAGTCGCGAGTCTCGCGCCGATCGCCGGTCGCGCGCGCCATCCGGATCACGCGCTCGAGCAACATCGCGAGCTCGTCGTCGGCCGCACCGCTGGCGAGATGCTGCGCCGCCCGCATCAAAGCGAAGTAGGGCGCGTTGCCCTCGGCAGCGAGCGCTCGCCCCAGTGCCAGGTGCGCACGCCGCACCGGCTCCTCACCCGCCACACCAAGGGTCGCTTCTGCCAACGTGTCATGCGTGAGCTCGCACCCTGCTGTGGCACGCCTGACAAGCCCCAGCCGCTCCAGCGATTCAAGTAGGGGCTCGATGGCGTGCGCTGGGCTCCCGTTCGCGGCGGCGAGCAGCGTTAGGCGCAATGGCTCGCCGGCGACCGCGAGAAGCACGAGCACGTCTCGCGCATCGGCTCCGAGGGTCTCCAGTCTCCCGCTCGCGCCGGCGCCCGGTGCCTCCAGCGCGAGCACGAGTGCCTCATGCGACGGGACGATCCAGCGTCGGTGATCGCGCTCCAGTAGCCCGCGGTCAAGGAGCCGTTGCATCACGTCGATGATGAGCAGTGGAATTCCCGCCGTCGACTTGTGAAGCACGGCGATGAACTGCGTCGTCCACTCCTCGTCGGGGAGCTCGCCCATGCTGGATACCAGCGCCTCGATCTCGGCCGGTCCAAGTGCGTGCATCCGAAGTGCCGCCGTCGGGGCATCGAAGAGCGGTCCATCGGACGGTCGCGTCGCCGCCATGACAAGGACCCGCTCACTCGTCAGGCGTTGAAGCGCACCGAACACCACCGATCGCGACAATGGATCGATCCAGTGCGCGTCGTCGATCAACAACGCGATCGGCGTGTCCTCGGCGACGGCGCTCACAAGCTCATGCAGTGCGAACGTTCGACGCCGCGCCGCTTCGTCCGCCGCCGCTCCTTCGACGGGCGCATGGGGGTAGCTCGCGCTGAGCGACGGATTGAGTGCCACGAGCGACGCCGCGGCCCCAGGCGAGATGCCTGCCGCGCCCGGGAGTGCTGCCAACGCCGACGCCATGTCGGCCGCGAAGGCAAAGGAGACACCGCGCTGCCCCGCGTGTGCCCGCAGCGATACCACGCGTGATCGGATTGACCGAAGCCGGAGTTCGACGTCACGGAGGAAGCGCGACTTCCCGAAGCCTGATTCGCTCACTACCTCGATGCGCACCGGCTCCAGGGTCGCACGCACGCGCTCCCATGCGCCCAGCGCGATGGCAAACTCTCGCTCCCGTCCTACCAGGTCCGGGGAAACTCGCTCGGAGTCTCCTTGCTCGTCGCCGTTGGTGCTGTCGGCCGTCCGTGCCTGCCTAACGACCGCACGCGTCGCTGCGTCGAGCGTCACATCCTCGCGCGACGCGTACTGCTCGACCAGATCCGCCTCGGTCGCCGCCCCCAGCACATCGCCCGCGGCGAGTAGCGCGCCGATCAGGATGCGCCACGTCCCCTCGTCGTGCGGGTCTGCCTCGCGGGCGCGTCGGGCGATGGCAACCGCCTGACGCGGCTGTCCGATCGATAGGAGTTGGCGTACCCGTGCCTCGGAGGCGCGAAGAAACGCCGCGCGCAATCTCTGCCGCTCGAGCTCCGCCCATCGCTCGAACTCGGACGCGCCTGGCGAGGCGAACTGTGGCAGGAAATCTCCACGGTAGCATGTCAACGCATCGTTGAGGCGTCCTTCCTCCAGCGCGGACAGAAACTCATCACGGTCGGAGGTGATGTGACTGCCGAGCGTCAACTCGTCGCCATCGACCCGTATGCTCTCGGCTCCGAACCGACGCCGCACACTCCACAGCGTCTGCCGGAGGATGTGCCGCGCCTCGTCAGGCGCCCGGTCGGACCACAGCATGGCGAGCAGGTGCTCGCGCGAGCTCCGGCGCCGCGGTGCTGCCGACAGGTAGATGACGAGTGCCAGCGCCTTTCCCGGGCCGAGTGCCGGCTCGGTCGTTGTCGATGCGCTGGTGAACGTCGGCCTATCGCCCAGCCATAAGCCGACGTCTCCCAGCACCTGCAGCCGCAAGACGATGTCGCGACCAACGTCTGATGTCTCTCCCATATCTCCCCTCCCCACCCATGCGACGGCGATGAACGGCTGCGGTGCTCATGCTAGCGCGCGACGTCTCGCCGGCGTCAAACGCGCTGACCGTCCAGGAAGCTCAGCAGCCGAAACGTCCGTGCGACAGCGAGCGAGACGGCGGAGAGACGTCGTGCGTGCGTCGCGCCCAAGGAATCGCCGGGGCGTTCCCGTTCAAGAAGACTGACGCCGCCTCGCCCCGTCCGCCATCACCGCCGGTCGAGCCCCTTCCCCTTCAACCACCCCGACAAGTGGTCGGCCACCTCAACGTTGTTGAGATCCGACATCGGAAAGTGCGTGTTGCCCCGGATGCCGACCGCTGGTAGCTCGACGAGCGTCACGTCACCCCCGTGCCGGTTCACCGCGTCGCGCCAGCGCCGCGCGACCTCCAAAAAGACGCGCCACTGCTCCTGCCCCGGGTTGGTGCTCGGCTGCGCCGGGATGTTGTCGCCGTAGTAGACGACGATCGGAATTTTCGTCAGCTGCTGAAACTCCGCGAGCGGGACGGTGGGCGGGGTGAAGGTGCGACTACCGAAGGGGAGCGACGGTGCCTCGCCCTCCGGGAAAATGAAATCTCCGCCGGGCTCATACGAGACGATGGCGCGAATGTTCGGGCTCCTGATCGCGGTGCGCCAGCCGAGTGTGCCGCTTTGCGAGTGCGTGACGAGGATGCCCGCCCCAAGCTTGGCGAAGAGCGCAGCGACCGCGCTGGTGTTGACCGCGACATCGTACGGCGCCGCGTTCGGCACCATCTGGCGATAGAACTGGTCGAGCGCCGACGAATCGGGGGAGAACTGCACCCCCGAATACAGTGTGGGCCACACCCCCAGACGAAAGATCCCGAACCACATCTGCTCGTCAGGCGTGGCGGGGATGCTCCCCGCCGCCGCGCTGCGCGCCGCTCGTCCGCGTCGCGGTTGGTCGACGAGGTACACGGGGAAGCCGCGGCGCAGGAAGATCGTCTGGAACCCCTCGCGCCCATCAGGGGTGGTCTCCCACGTCTTGCCCGATTCGCCGTGGCCATGCCAGAAGACGAGGGGGAGCGCTCGCGCGCCCACCGGCTTCTGGTAAAAGACGTAGGCGTGATCGCCCCGCAGCGTCTGTCCGCGCGGGTCAGGGGTCGGCGTGTACGCCCCCTGTGCGATCGGGTCGAAGGCGCCCGGTGCGGTCACGACCGTGCCGCCAACGGTGAAGCTCCCCTGCTCCTGGATGACGAGCGGGGTAGGGGTACGGGGGGCGCCGGTTGCGGCAGGTGCAACGCAGCCAGCTGCAACGGCGCACCACGCGCCTAACGTGAGCGAGCGTGCGATCATCAACGCGCCTCCTCGAAGACCTGCCGCGCCACGCCGACGGCGGTCACGGCGTTGGGCCATCCGGAATAGAAGGCCATCTGGATGATGACCTCGACCAACTCTTCGCGCGTCACCCCGTTCTGCAGCGCGAGCGCCAGATGCGACCGAAGCTGGTCGGGGCGGTTCATCGCCACCAGCGCACTCACGGTCGCGAGGCTGCGATCCCGCCGCGAGAGGCCTGGGCGAGCCCACACATCGCCGAACAGGACGCTGTCGGTGAGCTGGGCGAGCTTTGGGGCGATGTCGCCCATCAGGCGCTGCGCGGCCGAGGGTGTCGCGGTCGCAACTCCAGTCGCGGAAGATGCTTCGACGACGGTGCGCGGCGCGCTCGGCGCGTGGTACTGCGCGTCGCTCACCTGTTCCTGCCAATCGACCACCTGACCATCGCGCCCCTCGGCCAGCGCGACGTGCGTCATCGCGGCATTCGGAGACGCGCCGTGCCAGTGCTTCACGCCAGGCGGGATCCACACGATGTCGCCCGGCCGGATCTCCTCGGCGGGGACACCCCAGCGTTGCACGCGACCCACGCCCGCGGTCACGATGAGCGTCTGACCCCGCGGGTGCGTGTGCCACGCGGTGCGAGCCCCCGCGTCGAAGGTGACGATTCCGCCCGACGGACGCCCCGCGTGCGCGGTCTGGCTCTCGAACAGCGGGAGCACGCGCGCGACGCCTGTGAAGCGGTCAGGCGACGCCAGTCGTCCGGTGCGTACGCCGTTGCGGCTGACGATGATCTCGGACGTGGCCTGCGCGTGTCCTTCGGTTGTCGTCATGGCCAGTGCGACGGCGATCATGCCCAAAGCGCCCAACGCGTTGCCCAGCGTACGCACGTCACGACCCCGGCGTCATCTGTCGCGTGAACGCCAGCGCCGCAAGCTTCCACGTCCCGCCTTGCAGCACGTATGTCTCGGTCACGAAGAACGGATTCGAGACTTCGTTGCCACCGACGACGGCGTCGAGCCGGATCCGGTTGAAGACGATGGCGGTCGAGCCCATAACCTTCACCGACGCCTCGAAGATCTCGGCGTGCTTGTAGTGAATCCCGCCGCTGCGAATGATCTCGACCTCCTGCGTGCGTCCCCATGCGCCGCCCATGTGGACGAAGATGGCATCGTCGTGAAAGAACGTCGCCAGCGTGTCGGCCTTCTTCTCGGCCATCCACCGCCACTTCGTGCGCGAGAGGTCGAGGAGTTGTTGCTCGAGCTTCGTCTGGGGCGCGGCCGCAGCGGCGGCGGGAGGCTGGGCCAACGCCGGCGCGGTGTATGCGGTGCACAGGATAGCGAGAGCAAACAGATTGCGTGTCATGACTGTATTGGTAGGGGAAAGTCGGGAGTGTCGGGGCGCGTTAGGCATTCACCCATTGGTCATCGCGAGCACCGCTGCCGGAAGACGCTCCCCCTGCACCGGGATCTTCGCCGCCGCCGCGTTGATCGCGCGCAGATCGGGCGGCGTGAGCAGGACATCGCCGGCACCGAGGTTCTCCTCGAGGCGATGCAGCTTGGTGGTGCCGGGGATGGGGACAATCCATGGTTTCTGCGCGAGCAGCCAGGCGAGCGCGATCTGCGCCGGCGTCGCCTCCTTCTCGGCCGCCACGCGTTGCAGCAGCTCGACGAGCGCCATGTTGGCCGCACGCGCATCGGCCGCGAAGCGCGGCGAGATGTTGCGGAAGTCGGTGGCGTCGAACGTGGTGGTGGTGTCGATCTTCCCGGTCAGGAAGCCGGCGCCTAACGGGCTGAAGGGGACGAAGCCGATCCCGAGCGCTTCGCACGTCGACAGCACGCCGTTGCGCTCCGGGTCGCGCGTCCACAACGAGTACTCGCTCTGTACCGCGGTGACGGGGTGAACTGCATGCGAGCGTCGTATGGTCGCGGCGCTCGCCTCCGACAGCCCGAAGTGCTTGACCTTCCCCTCGGCGATGAGCTCCCCCACGGTTCCGGCCACATCCTCGATCGGCACGTTCCGGTCGACGCGATGCTGGTACAGCAGGTCGATGGACTCGGTGCGCAGTCGGCGCAGCGCCGCCTCGGTGACCGCGCGAATGTGCTCAGGGCGCGAATCGAGGCCGTAGCGGGTCCCGTCCGGATTGATCCCGAAGCCGAACTTGGTGGCAATCACGACCTGGTCGCGCACGGGGGCGAGCGCCTCCCCCAGCAGTTCTTCGTTTGTAAACGGGCCGTAGGCCTCGGCGGTGTCAAACAGGGTCACACCGCGCTCCACCGCTGCGCGGAGGAGGGCGATGGCATCAGTGTGATCCGCGGCAGGGCCATAGGCAGAGCTCAGCCCCATGGCGCCGTAGCCGATCGCCGAGACGGTGAGTGCGCTTTGGCCGAGTGTGCGTTGCTGCATCATCATGGACATCTCCTATGTGCGTCAGGCGCGCTCCGACCGGCGCCTTTAACCCTAACGTAGGAGGTGCAGATCGCGCGTCCACGACGAGTGCAACGAATGGCTCGTGGGCGTTACGAACGACTCGCCAGACGCACAAGCGCTCGCACGTTGCCGCGTGGTCAACCGGACTCGACGCGGTGCGTGCTGATCGCGATGACGCGTGCGCTACCCCCGCGCCGCTCAGCGAATGCCGCCGAGCCTCTGCTCCAGCACCTCACGGCGCGAGCGCCCCACGCGAAAGCGCGCACCACCCTTCATGATCACGTGGTATTCGCTCCCCTCGGAGCGAAGCAGCGTCTGGATGAGGTCGAGGCGCACGATCGCCGAGCGGTGAATGCGCACGAAGCGAACAGGATCGAGCTGCTCCTCCAGGTGCTGCATCGACTCGCGAATGAGATGCCGGCGACCGTCGGCGAAGAGTTCGACGTACGGGCCGCTCGCGGTCACGTACTCGATGCGTTCGACGGGGACAACGTAGACGCGCCCCTTCATTTGCACGGCGATGCGCTCGAGGTATCGCGGTGCCGGCGGAGGCTCGGCGGGCGTTGCGGCTGGCGCGCCAACCTGCAGGAGCGCGATGAGTTGTTCGTGCAGCCTGGCGATGCTCCCCGCCTGGACCAGGCGCCGCGCACGGCGAAGCGCCTCGCGAAAGCGCTCGTCCCGGAACGGCTTTACCAGGTAGTCGATGGCCGCCGAGTCGAAGGCATCGAGTGCGTACTGGTCGTAGGCGGTGACGAAGACGGTCGCCGGCATTGCAGCTGGTCCGATGGCCTGCACCACTTCGAGGCCCGACATGTGCGGCATCTGCACGTCGAGGAAGACGAGGTCGGGCTGCAGGGCGCGAATCGCCTCGACCGCCTGGGCGCCATCGGACGCGGTGCCGACGACCTCCACGCCCGCTTCTTCCGCCAGCAGGTCGAGCACACGCTCGCGCCCCAGTGGCTCGTCATCCACCACGAGCACGCGCAGCGGGCGTCCCGCGGTGTCGCCCAGCGTCGTCACGACGGCGTGAGCTCCGCCGCCGCCCGGAGGTCGGAGCGAGTGTGAAAGGGGAGCGTGATGCGCGCGAGCGTTCCGCCGCTGGGAGCGGGAGCGAGTGCGAGCGTCTGCTCGTCGCCGTACAGTTCCGAGAGGCGATCACGCGTCAGCTGCAACCCCATGCCGGTCGAGCGTGGTCGCACCGTTGCGTCGCCGTTGGCACCGGTATCACGCACGACGAGGACCAGGTCATAGTCCTCGCGCCAGGCGCGCACCTCGATGGAGCCGTGCCCGCCGGCCCGATCGACGCCATGCTTCATCGCGTTCTCGACCAGGGGCTGCAGAATCAGGTTAGGGACGAGCGCATCGAGGATCTCGGCACCCGCCTCCACCACCGTCTCGAGCTGGCCCTGATAGCGGATCTCGAGGATCTTGAGATAGAGGCGGACGAGCTTGAGCTCCTCGCGGAGCGTGATCTCCTGTTCCTTGGAGTCGTTGAGTGCATGGCGCAGCAGCTCGCTCAGGAGCGCGATCATGTCGCGCACGCCACGAGGATCCTTGGCGACCAGGGCGGAGACGGCGTTGAGCGTGTTGAAGAGGAAGTGCGGGTTGAGGCGCGTGCGAAGCATCGCGAGCCGCGCCTCCGCGAGTTGTGCATTGAGCTCGGCGCTCTGTGCCTGCAGCTGCGCGCGCTCGGCCTCGAGCTGGCTGGCGCGCGCCTCGAAACGAACCGCCTCGCGTTCGCGTGCCCGGTAGCGTCGCGAGACCCCCAGCGCGAGCCCCGCGCCGAAGACGACAGAGAAGAGGATGACCTCCTCGAAGAACCAGCGGCTCATCCCCTCGATCCGATAACGCAGCGGAATGTCCTGGGCGGCGCTGGGCTTGGGGATCAGGACCACGTGCGCGGCGAGCGCCGCGGCCGACGTGGTCACCGCCAGCAGCAACCCGAGCGCGCCGATGGCCGAGTAACGGCGCAGGCGGCGACCGGGGGCGAGGGCCGGGCGTGCGGCGAGCCGGAGAATGAACGGCGTGAGCGGGACCCAGAGGTAGGCGTTGATCAAGGCGACCGCGACAAAGCGCCACGCAGGGACCGCACCATCGGCACCGAGGATCCAGGTGGAGCCCTGGAGCAGACCGAACAGGGTCCAGAGGGCGAAGACGAGCATGAGGCCGCGAGCGCCGAGCGTGAGCGGCGCCGGCGCGTTCGACTCGTCGGGCGAGCGCGTGTTTGACGCGTCGCCGGTGACTTCGCCGTCCGAAGGCCTCAGGGGCTGCATGCCGATTCTCACGAGTGGAACATGCGCGTCGTCTCGTCGGTCAACGAGAGGTGCCCGGAGAGGTTATCGATGCACCTTCGGCGCTTCAATTGTGAAGTGAACGAACGGCTCGTGGGTGATATGGACGACTCGGCGGTGGCCCCACGTTGCGACACGTCCGTCGATTCACCCTGTCCGCAACAACACCTTCCCCGTCGTGCGCCGCCCCTCCAACGCCCGGTGCGCATCCCACGCGTCGCCAAGCGCGAACTCGGCGCCCACACGCACGTCGAGTTCTCCTGCGCCGATCCAGGTGAAGAGGTCGTGTGAGCGTGCGAGCAGTTCGTCACGCGTCGCGATGTAGTGCGCCAGTGTCGGGCGCGTGAGGAAGAGCGATCCCTTCTGGTTGAGGAGCTGCGGATCAATAGGCTGCACCGGACCGCTGGACTGCCCGAATAGCACCATCATCCCGCGTGGTGCCAACGCGTCGAGTCCGCGCAGGAAGGTCGACACGCCCACTGAGTCGTACACGACCTGCACGCCCTTGCCATTGGTGAGCCGTCGCGTCTCGCTGGCGAAATCCTCCCGCGTGTAGACAATCACCTTTTCCGCTCCGGCGCCGCGCGCCAGTGCGGCCTTCTCGTCATTGCCGGCCGTGGCGACGACGCGGGCGCCGCGACGCTTGGCGATCTGCACCAGCAGGAGGCCAACACCGCCAGCTGCAGCGTGCACCACACAGGTGTCGCCACTCTTCAACGGGTACGACGACGTGGCGAGATAGTGCGCGGTCATCCCCTGCAGCATCACCGCCGCGCCCTGCGTCACGCTCACCGTGTGCGGGAGAGGGACGAGGCGCGCGGCCGGCACGACGGCATACTCCGCGTATGCCCCCAGCACCGAGGCCCACGCCACGCGATCGCCCACCCGCAGCTCGGTCACGCCTTCGCCTAACGCGGCAACCGTCCCCGCCCCTTCCTCGCCAAGTGTCGCCGGGAGCGGGACCTTGTAGAGCCCCATGCGCTTGTAGACGTCGATGAAGTTCACCCCCGCCGCCTCGAGGCGTACGAGTGCCTCGCCAACGCCCGGCTGCGGCACCGGGATCGTCTCGACCGTCAGGGCGTCGGGGCCGCCGGGGGCGTGCAGCCGGACGGCACGCATCGTGGAGGGAACGGGGGTCAAGGTGTCTCTGGGTTGTGGTGATTTGGCGCTACAAGGTAGAGCAGCTTGCGCGCCTCTCTCGGTCTGCTCAGCGCTCCGGCAGGATTCGCACGTCGCGAAAGTGCGCGACGGTCCCCGGATTGATCCAGAGCGCTACCGCGCCCCGCGCACTCCTTCCGGTCTTCACGTCATTCACGATCAGCGTCGGCTGCGCCTGTCCGTGCACGAACAGGCGTGCGGTATCACCGCGCACCTCGATCCGGATCTTCGTCCACACCCCCGGCTCGAGGTCCACGTACGACTCATACCGGCTCGGCGTCTCGCGGCGCATGCGGTCCCACGTCCAGTCGGGGTGGGAGATGTACTGCGCGGAGTGGTTGCGCCGCTCCTGGTCGTCGGCCCGGCCGTTGGTGGGGCGCAGGTAGAAGGCGTCGTACGTCTTGCGGTCGGGTTGCAGCCGAAAGGCGATGCCGACGAATCCGCGCGCCCCCGCCGCCGCGTCGGGTGCAGGGGCGCCGGCGATCTCGGCCTCGATGATGCCGTTCGCGAAGTCGGTTCCCTCGAGCGCGGCGAACGTCTCGAGTTGCGCCTGCTGATTGATGGGCAGCTGCGCGATGCTGCGACGCGCCTCCTCCGACACCGTCAGGCGCACGCCGCGCTTGCCGGCGTAGGTGACGGGGGTGGCCGTGGTGTTGTGCGCTGCGAGACCGGCGGTGGTGGCGAGGGGGAAGCGTTGGGGCGCTGGCGCTTGGGCGTCCGCTTGTGCCGATACAAGCACTGCCACACCAACTATCAGCAGCAGGCAATGGGCTCGCATCATCATGTGCATCGCTCCAGGAACGCGGTGAGGTCCGCGGCAAACTCCAGAACGTATCATGGCGTGACCCCGCACGCGCAAGCTCCGGCGGCGGGACGGAAACTGTCGATGCAACATCTACACGTGGCGTTCACGGGCGCGACGTGATGAAGAGTCCTGCCCCGGTCCTGGCAGCCGCTGCGCCGGCCACCGGATGGAGGTAGGTGCGCTGCGACTGTTCATGCTCGAACGCGACCCGCTCCGCCGTGACCGTCGTGTTGACCAACTCGAGGAATGACGAATCGATGTCCTGATACTCGAGGCATGCGCCGGTGCCGCTCCCCGTCAGGCGGCGATTGTTGGCGAAGTGGCTGTCGAGGACACGATAGTGACTGCGCGCACGCGGCGGCCTCGATGACGCATTCCCCGCGCCGGCGTCGGCGCGTGCGGAGGATGCGTCCTGGTGCGTCCAGGCGTAGTTGCAGTTGGCGACGACGTTGTTCCGGTAGTCAAAGTCGTCCGCGACGCTGGCGGTCCAGACCGCGCTGCCGTAGAGCCCCTCGTTCACGCAGTGACGCATGGCGTGGCCAGTGCTGCCACCGCTCCAGTAAACGGCCGAGATCTTGAGGCCACGGAAGACTGAATGGTGCACCACGAGGCCATTGCCGCGCGCGATGATGCCGACATGGTTAGGCGCGATGAGCTCGTCTCCCGCAAAGACGCATTGCGCGATTTCGAGGTCGTCGAGGTCCTCCTGCAGCCGGCTCACCGCGTACAAGCGGCGGATCATCCCGCTCTGCGGGCTCTCGACCACCGGCATGCCGAGCACGCGGAGTCCCTGGATGGTCACGTGACTCGTCTCGATCAGCACACCATCGACGGCGCCGCCCAAGGGGTCGGGGCGTCCGTTCCACGTGTCCTTGAGCGGGAGTGTGTGAATGAGCGTGGGCATGCGCCCATGGTGCCACGAGGGGTCGTCGGGGAGCACCTCGGCGCGGATCGTCAGGCGGTTGGTCCGGGAGAATCGTCCACGCGCGGGGCTGAAGGGTGCGGTCTCGCCGATCACGTGAATGCCCTCGGAGAGCATCACCGTCAGCGGGCCGGTACCGGTGTTGCGACTCACCCGGCGCGCGGCTTCGGGAAGCGTGCGCAGTGGTGCCTCACGCGTTCCCGCTCCGGAGTCGTCGCCGGTCACGGGGTTCACGAACAGCGTGCCGCTCTGAGCGAACGGCGTATCGTCCTGAGCGACTCGGGTGTCGAGCGTCGACTCCGCCCGCGAGACGCGCGAGGCGGCGAGCGATGCGACGCCAAACGCGGTGGTGCCGATGAACGTCCTGCGGTGCATGATGTGCTCCTCGCGGGGGTCAGTGGAAGTCGTTAGGCGATCGTGACGAATGCCGGGGCGATGCCCGTCCCGCGTCCCGCGACGTACCCGAGGTAGATGTTGAGCATACCGAGCGGCTCGAGCAGTCGCGCGTTGGCGAGCGGGCCGGCGTCGATGCCCTCGAGGCCGGCGCTCTCGACGAGCGCCTTGACGGCGTCCTTCGCACTCGCGTCATCGCCGGCGTAAAAGACCTGCGCCGATGCGTTCCCGCCGAGCACCTGCGCGAAGACGGTGTTGAACCCCTTCACGACCTTCGCGGCGGGCGCGGACTTCTGAATCTCCTCGGCGGCCGACGTCGTGTGGCCTAACGAGAGACCGGACATGTCGGCGGTGAGCGGGTTGGTGATGTCGAGGACGGTCCTTCCGCTCAGGTCGCCGGCGCCGCGCAGCGCTTCGGCGGCTGCGCCATAGGGGACGGCGAGGATCAGCAGGTCGCTCCCCTGCGCGATCTGGTGCGGGGGCACGGCACGCACGTTCGCGCCGCCCTCTGCCGCCGCCTGCCCGGCGTGGCCCTGGTCGGTGGCGGTGATGGTGACGTCGTGGCCGGCGGCCGCGAGCCGCTTGGCGAAGGCGCGGCCCATGTTGCCGGCGCCGATGATGCCGATCCTGGTGCGGGACATAGCGAATTCTCCTGCGTTGTGAGTGTGCGGACGTGGTGCTTCGAGGTGCTTCGAGGTGCTTCGAGACGCTCGGCGGCAACCCGTACTGTATCTATTTCAGGAACAGTTAAAGGTACGCCAAGAGGTCGAAGGGGCGACTCAGGTCGTGCTGATGGTACGTTCTCGGCGCTGAATGTCGGCGAGCAGGTCAGCGATCGTCGTGCGGTCGAGCTGCGAGTCCACGGTTGCTTCAACCTGCTGGACGGTGGCGCCGAGGACGCCTTTGATGTTGCGGCCGATCTTGCACATCGGGTGTGGCGACGGGTGGAGCGGGACCAACTCTCGTGTCTCATCGACGGCGTGGTAAACGTCGCGAAGCGTGATGGAGTCGGCCGAGCGCGCCAGGACCGTTCCGCCCCCCTTTCCTTCCGTTCCCGTGGTAAGTCCCGCCTTGCCGAGCTGCGAGAGGACGCGGCGCACGAACGACGGGTTGGTACCGACGCTCCCCGAGACGGTCGCCGATGTGACGGGAGCGCCGCCTTGTTCGGCGATGAAGACGAGGATGTGGACGGCGACGGCGAAGTGGGTGTTCACGGGTCGTGGGAATGTCTGTATCTAATTTAGATACTGTTTCTGCCGCAATCAAGTCGGCGTCGTACTGTCACGTGAGGCACGGTATTGGTCCCTATAAGAATGACTAATGTGGCGTCTTTTGTCATTGTGGTAGTGACATTATCGCGTAAATTTGTCCTTATGGAACGGACAATATCTCAAGACCTCCTCCGCGCGAAGCTCGTCGAGTCATTAACGGTGCGGCCACGCCCCCTCACGCGGCGTGACGTTCGTCTTCCCGGGATTCCCGGCAAACCGCTCGCCGTCATTGGAGTGCGGCGCGGTGGAAAGACGTCGTTCCTTCACCAGCTTCGCGCGGACCGCATCGCCGGCGGACGCCCTCAAGAGTCGCAACTCCTGCTCGGGCTTGAGGACGAACGCCTGATCGGCATGAACGCGCTGGATCTCGGGTGGGTGATCGAGGAGCACGCGCGGCAGTTCCCGAGCCTCCGTCCTGACGGCCGTCTCTCGCTCTACCTCGACGAGATCCAGACGGTCACCGGGTGGGAATCGCTCCTCCACCGCCTCGTGGAAGCACAGGACGTCGACGTGATCGTATCGGGATCATCCGCGAAGCTGCTCAGCCAGGAGGTCGCCACGGGGGCTCGCGGACGGCTGCTCGACGTGCTGATGCATCCCTTCTCCTTCCGCGAAGCGCTGCGCCACGTGAACGCAGAGCCCACGGCGGCGTGGCACGAGCTCGACTCGACGGAACGGGCACTCCTCGATGCGCGACTCCGCGACTACCTAACGACGGGCGGCTTTCCCGAAGCGCAGGGAACGGAGTTTCGCGACCGCGCGCGGCTGCTCACAGGCTACGTCGACACGATGGTGCTCCGCGATGTCATCGAGCGCCACAACGTCACGAATCCCATCGCGCTGCGGGCGCTCCAGCGGCACCTGCTCTCCACACCCGGGGGGAGTTTCACGGTGCACAAATTCTACAACTTCCTGAAGTCGCAGGGAGTGCCGATCGGCAAGGACACGCTCCACGCCTATCTCGACAACCTGCGGGATGCATTCCTCGTGCGCGTGCTCGACATGCACAGCGCGTCGGAGAAGCAGCGGATGGTCAACCCGCGGAAGGTATACCCCATCGACGCAGGGCTCATCCCGCTGTACGAACCTCCGGGTCGCGCGCATCGAGGACGCGCGCTCGAGACGGCCGTGTTGCTGGAGCTGGAACGACGCGACTACGCGGTGACATGGCTCCGGGTCGACGACGACCGCGAGGTCGACTTCTTCGCCACACGCCCCGGCGACCGGCCGCTCCTTGTGCAGGTGTGCCTGGATACCACGGACGACGGCACATGGGACCGAGAGGTGCGGGCGCTCGAGAAGGCGTCGGTGACCTACCCGGACGCCGAGGCGTTGCTCATCACGCACGACCAGTCGCCGCCGACGCGGAGCCTGCCGGGGAGGCTGCGGTGGTATTCGGCGACACAGTGGCTGCTGGGATAGCGGGGCCCCTCGCCGAGCAGCGCCAACGCCAGCCGCAGGGGCGTGACCACCGAGTCTTCGCCCCTACGGCACCAGCCCCCGATCCGGCACCACCATCGTCGCCCCGGTCACGCGAAAGCGCGCCTCCCGCACGTCGACGGAGCTGCCGCCGACGAACACCGTGAACGTCCCGGGCTCCACCACGTGGCGCATGTCGAGATCGTAGAACGCCAGGTCGCGCGGGCGCAGCGTGAACGAGACGGTGCGGCGCTCGCCGGGCTTGAGCGACACGCGTTCAAAGCCGCGCAGCATCTTCACCGGGCGCGTCACGCTCCCGACGTCGTCGCGCAGGTACAGCTGCACGACCTCGTCGCCGGCACGTGTCCCGGTGTTGGTGACCGCCACCCGCACGACGACCGAGTCACCCATCGCCAGCTGCGGCGCGCTGAGCGTGGGGGCGTCGTAGGCAAACGTCGTGTAGCTCAACCCATGCCCGAACGCCCACTGCGGCGTCCACGGCACATCGAGGTACTTGGACGTATAGCGTTCGCGCTCGTCAGGCGGGCGTCCGGTGTTCTTGTGATTGTAGTAGAGGGGGACCTGCCCGACCGTGCGCGGGAACGACACCGGGAGCTTGCCCCCCGGATTGGCATCGCCGAACAGGACGTCGGCCACGGCGGGCCCCATCTGCACGCCCAGATACCATGTCTCGAGGATGGCGGGGACGTGCTCGGCGAGCCAGGGAATTGAGAGCGGGCGCCCGTTCTCGAGGATGACAACCACCGGCTTGCCGGTGGCGACGACAGCCTGCGCCAGTTGCAGCTGCACCCCCGGGAGATCGAGCGAGGTGCGATTGCGCGCCTCGGCGCTCATGTCCTGATGCTCGCCCAGGACGAGGACCACCGCGTCCGCCTGCCGAGCGACTCGCACAGCCTCAGCGAAACCCGTTGTGTCAGAGCTGTCGACCGGGGCGCCAGGTGCGTAGAGGACGCGCGTGCGCGTGCCGACCGCCTGGCGAATGCCGGCGAGAATCGTGACCGCATCCTCCGATCGCCCCACCGCGGCCCAGTTGCCGAGCGCCGAGCGCGCGTCGTCGGCGAGTGTCCCGATCACCGCCAGCGTGCCTAACGACTTGGACAGGGGGAGGGCGCCGCCGTCGTTCTTGAGCAGCACTATCGCTCGCCGCGCCATGTCGCGCGCCTCGGCCACGTACGCGGGCGAGAGCGTGAGCGCCCGCTCACGCGCTTCGCTGCTGTGGCGATATGGATCGGCGAACAACCCCATCTCGACCTTCACGCGCAGCACGCGGCGCACGGCGATGTCCACTTCGGCCAGCGGCAACCTGCCGGCCCTCACCTCGGTGGGGAGATACTTGAAGTAGATGTTGCTCACCATGTCGACGTCGACTCCGGCGTCGAGCGCGAGACGTCCGACGGTGGCGGTGTCGGCGCCGATGCCGTGGTTGAGCAGTTCCATCACGCCGGTGTAGTCGCTCACGAGAATTCCGTCCCACCCCCAGCGGTCGCGCAGCACGCCGTCGATGAGCGCACGATTCGCGTGCATAGGGACACCATCGATCTCATTGAACGATGCCATCACCGAACGCGCCCCCGCGTTCACCGCCGCCTGAAACGGTGGGAGGTAGATCTCCCGCAGCAAACGCTCAGGGATGTCGGTCGTGTTGTAGTCGCGTCCCCCCTCGGCGGCACCGTAGCCGACGAAGTGCTTGACGCTGGCGATGAGGGCGAGCGAATCACGCAGGTCGTTCCCCTGGAAGCCACGCACGCGCGCGGCGGCCATCACGCTTCCCAGGTACGGATCCTCCCCCGATCCCTCGACCACGCGTCCCCAGCGCGGGTCGCGCGCGATGTCGACCATGGGGGCAAAGGTCCAGTGCAGGCCGCTGGCCGCCCCTTCGGCAGCTGCAATGCTGGCGGCGCGCTGCACCGCGGCCGGGTCCCAACTGGACGCCTCGGCCAGCGGAACGGGGAAGATGGTGCGGAAGCCGTGAACCACGTCGTGCGCGAAGAGGAGCGGGATCTTCGCCCGCGATTCCTCGATGGCCACGCGTTGCATCTCACGGGTGACCGCGGCGCCCACGACGCCCAGGAACGAGCCGACGCGTCCGAGGCGAATGTCGGCGGCGCCGGCTTCGGGGGTCTGCGGTCCGGTGAGGCCCCATTGGCCGCGATACTGGGTGAGCTGGCCGAGCTTCTCCTCGAGCGTGAGTCCGGCGAGGACGGAGTCGACGAAGCGCTCGGTTTGTGGGTCGAGGGGGCGTACGGCGCTGCGGTCGCTGGTGCTCGCGGATGCGCTGCTCGATGTCGTGATCGGAGCGGGCGCGCGCGTGGAGGTGGAGGTGCACGCGGCGACGAGGAGCAGGAATGCCGGAGTCGCAGCGAAGGTGATACGACGCAGCAACGAGGCGAATGCAAAGCGCATGGAACTCATGTGCGGGGAGGGCGCGGGATGCGCGTCCAGTCGGAGCGACCTTCACGGATGTGTCTCATCCCGTCACTCACATGTTAGGGGCGCGGGGCGGTGAGTGAAATGTCGTGGGGCGGATTGTGCGGCGCTTCAGCCTGCCATTGGCGGACGTGGTTCCCCCAGGCGAGCGCGACTGCTATCCATATGCACATGGAAAAGCTCCGCGACCTCCCTACCGGGTTGCTGGTTGTCCTCGGCGCGCTTGTCATCGTGCAGGTCTCGCTTCAGGTCTGGGGGTTGCTCGACCTCTCCCGTCGCGAGGTTGTCCCCGGCAGGCGCAAATGGGTGTGGGCGCTCGTCATCCTGCTCGGCAACCTGGTCGGGGCGATCGCCTATCTCGTCGTCGGTCGCAATGCGCCGCTCCCGGCCACGTCCGACGATCTCCCCAGCGGCGATCGCGCCGGGAATCGCCGCGCGGCTGTCGACCGCCTGTATGGGAAGCGGGATGCCTGACGAGTCGGGCGGCGCGGACGCGTCATCCAACGCCGCGCTCGACATCCGGTCACTCCGCAAGGAGTTCGGCGCCGCCGTGGCGCTGGACGGGATCTCGCTTGCCGTCCCCTACGGCTCGATCTTCGGTTTCCTTGGGCCAAATGGCGCCGGGAAGACGACGACCATCCGCATCGTCACCGGGCTGGCGCACGCAACGGCTGGGACGGTGCACGTGCTCGGGCGCGACTTGGCCCGCGAGCGGGAGGCGATCGCGCGCGAGATCGGCTTCCTCCCCGATGTGCCGGGCTTCTACGAATGGATGACGGCGGCCGAGTTCCTCGGCTTCACCGGCCGACTGTTCGGGCTTGGTGGCTCGGCGCTGCGCCAGCGTGTCGACGACCTGCTCGACCTCGCCGGCCTAACGAGCGTCACCACGCGCATCGGGGGGTTCTCGCGCGGGATGAAGCAGCGACTGGGGATCGCGCAGGCGCTCATCAATGCGCCACGCCTCCTCATCCTCGACGAACCCACCAGCGCGCTCGACCCGATCGGGCGGCGTGAGGTGCTGGAAACCGTTGCTTCGCTGCGCGGACGTGCCACCGTCTTCTTCTCCACCCACATCCTGGCCGATGTCGAGCGGGTGTGCGACACCGTGGCGATCCTCGATCATGGCCGTGTGGTGGCCAACTCCAGCGTCGCCGCCCTCAAGGAACGGGCTGGCGTACACCGCCTGGCGGTGACGGTCGACGGCGATGCACGTGTGCTCGCCGAGCGACTGCACGGAGCGCCGTGGCTCGTGACGTGCGAGGTCGACGACGCAACGTTGCGGCTGACGGTATCCGATCCGCAGCAGGCAGCGCGCGACCTTCCGCGCGCCGTGGCCGATGCATCGCTCGGGCTCCTGCGGCTGGCACAGGAAGACGTCAGCCTCGAAGACGTCTTCGTGCAGCTGGTGGGAGGGGAGCACGCATGACCCGTTCCGACGCGCGAGCAGGTTCATGAGCGGCTTCGCTCCCCTCCTCGCCAAGGAGTTCCTCGAGATCCGCCGTTCGTGGCGGCTCTGGGTCGTCCCCGGCATCCTTGCCTTCTTTGCCGTCACGGGACCGATCATGGCGCTGCTCACACCGCGCCTGCTCGCCTCGATGGCGGCGCAGCAGCCGGGGGTGGTCATCACCCTCCCCGATCCCACGGCCGTCGACGCCTACGCGCAGTTTGTGAAGGGGCTCTCGCAGATGGTACTGCTGGCGCTCATCATCGGCGGCGGGGGACTGGTCTCCGGCGAACGCGCCTCGGGCACGGCGATCATGGTGCTCACCAAGCCCGTGTCGCGCGCCGCGTTCATCCTCGCGAAGCTGGTAGCCGAGTTGGTCTTGTTGTTGGTGGCCACGATGCTGGCGACGGTGGTCACGCTCCTCGTGACCCGCGCGCTCTTTCCACCGGTTTCCGCGACACCGCTCTTCAACGCGGTCGCGATCTGGTTGGTACAGGCGGGACTCGTCGTGAGCGCGATGCTCTTCTTTTCGGCGAGCTTTCGCTCGCGCGGCGGTGCAGCCGGGGCTGGGTTGGCGTTCGTGATGGCGATGCTGGTGATGTCGATCTGGCCGGCCGCGGAGCGGTATTCGTTTGTCGGGCTCTCGGCTGCAATTGGCAGCGCGCTACGCGGAGGAGACGTGTCGGTCGCCTGGCAGGTGGGGACGGCGCTGCTGGGGATGGTGGGATTTGCGATCGGTGCGATCGCGACGTTTCGGCGGAAGGAGATCTAGCGAAGGGGCGCTGGGGTCAGAGCTGGGGTCAGAGCACAGCTCTGACCCCAGCTCTGACCCCAATCGCCGCTACGCGGCCTTCACCTCCGGCGTACTCGGCGTCGGCGTTCCCCCGCTCGTGGAGCCACCACCCACCGCCCCACCCTCACCACCAACCGGCACCACCTCCGTACTCCGCATCCGCATGAACCGCGTGATGGTCCGCCACTCGGCGAGCAGATCACGCTGCTGCGCCAGGCGCGGGGTGAGCATGGTGTCCAGGAGCCGCACGAGGTCGCGCCCGCGCGACAGCTCCTCCAGCATTCCGGCGCTGGCCGCTGAGCGTCGGCCGAGCTCGAGGCCGCGACCGATGATCATGTCACGCAGCGCAGCAGTCGCCTTGCGCAGGCGGTCGACGAAATCGGGGGCCAGGCCTGCGCCGACGAACCGGGCCTGATACTCGGCGGCCCGCTCGGCGATACCGTTGGCAGCCTGCAGCAGCCCCTCGGCGTCGCGGTTGCGCGGGAGGTTGAAGGCGTTGCGGATGGTGGCGTCGTTGGCGAACAGGCGACGCGCGACCTGCTGGATGGGGCGCAGGTACTCCTGCCGCAGGGCGTTGGAGAGTGCCTTCTTGGCGTCGGTCGAGGCGCGCGCGCTGCGATCGCGATTGTCCTGCTCCGTGGCATGCTGCTCGAGCTTCACGACGAGCGCGGCCAGCGCGTCGACGTGCGGCTTGAGGTCGCCGAGCGCGGTGTTGAACTCCCGCCCGACGAGGAACGAGTGCGCGCGACGGAGCGTCTGCAATCCCTGCTTGGTTCTGAACTGCATGCGGTCATCCTCCCATCATATGGTTGTGGACGCGACGTGATACGTGAGCGCGCGCGCGTCCCTCGCGGGCTCCACCTGCTGCGGATGCGTTGTGCGATGTCGCCTGGCTGATCTGCGCTGTCATCTGGCGGCGCTACGCTGTCGCCTGGCGCGTTGACACTGTCTGCTGGGCGGTGCGCGCTGTGCCTTGGCCGACACGCGCTGTGTCTTGGCCGATACGCGCTGCGCGTTGCGCATCGCGCTCTGCGACCTGTGCACCCCGCGCTGCCGTCTGGCGCCGCGACGTTGTGCCTTTTGCGACGCGCACTGTCGCGTGGCGAGAGTGCGCGATGAGTTGGCCGCGACGCGCTGTGGTTTCGCGGCGACGCGCGACGCCCTGTGCGTCGTGCGCGGTCACTTGGTCGACGTGCGCAACGATCTGTTCACCGCGCGCTGTCGACTCGCCGGTGCGCGCGATGCGTTGTGCGACGTGCGCTGCCGTCTGGGTGAGCTGCGCGATGACTTGTGCAGCGTGCGCTGTCACCTCGCGGCACGACGCGATGACTTGAGCAGCGTGCGTTGTGACCTGGTCGAATCGCGCGATGACTTGTGCGGTGCGCGCTGTCGCCTGGGCGAACTACGCGGCGACGTGTGCGGCGTGCGCTGTCACTTGGGCGGACGGCGCGATGCCTTGTGCATGGCGCGCTGTCGACTACTCGATGTGCGCGACGGCTTGTGCATCGAGCGCTGTCGCCTCGCCGGCGAGCGCGATGCCCTGTGCAAGGCGCGCGATCGACTGGCCGGTCAGCGCGGGCGCCTGGCCGTCGTGCGCGGTCGCTTGGCGGAGTTGCGCGATGACCTGTGCAGCGCGCGCCATCGTTTTTCGTGGGGTTTTGAGGCTTGGGACCTACCTGCGAGCCCCGTCAGCCACAGACGCGCCAGGCTCGAAGCGGTGCGGCGTCGCTCGACGGCGTCGCGTATCCCCTCTCTATCACTAGTCCGCTGTCCAACTCCCCGCACAAGCGAAACGTTGTTCGCGCTTCGGGGCAGAATTGCACAAACCTGAAAGATTTTCGCGTTTGCGTGCAGCAAATCGGCATCTCGTATCGGAGTACAAGTAGAGGAGCACGCACGACGCGCTCGGGCGTTGCCCTCCTCATGTGACTCACCCCAACCATAGGAGTGCCGCATGCCTCGTTCGTTCAGTTCCCGCGCCCCGGCCAGCGTTCCGTGGTATCACCGCCGCCAGCGGCAGCGCTGGTCGCCCGCCGACTTCGAGATACTGCGCACGCTCGCGGCGGGGAACACGCCCACGCGCGTGATCGGCCTCAAGCTCGGACGCTCGGAGCAGGCCGTGTATCGCATGGCGTCGCGACAGGGGATCTCGCTCACGCCGGTGAACCAGGCGCCATACGGTCGACACGGCTGACCCCTCGCGCCGTCTCCCTGGCGGCGGCAACGTAGGCGCCGCCAGGGAGCACCGGCCTCGAACCCACACCTCCGAGCCCCGTCTGCGCCATGTCCGACGACCTGTCCATTGACGTTCCGCGCCCGCAGGACCCAGCGCGCGGCACCCCTCCTCTCGTGCAGCTGGCGGGAGCGCCCGATCACGATGACCGCATGGCGGCCATCGTCACGCAGCTCTATCCGCGGCTGCTCGCGTGGGCGCACTCGCTGGTGAGCGCCGAGGAGGGGAAAGATGTCGTGCAGGAAGCGATGCTCCGTTTCTGGCGACGCGAGATGCGCCGTCCGGCGAACGAGACCAACCCCAATCCCTCGGCGACCCTCATGCAACTCGTCCACGACGTCGCGCGCGAACAGGCGCGCGACACCGCGCGCCGCGACGGCACGTTGAAGCGGTTGCGCGGTTCGATCTCCGCCTATGTAGCCACGCACATTTCGTCCCCCTTCATCTCCGGCGTCCGGAACTGGATGACGCCAGGGCGCGAGGGGGAGCGACAGGAGGTCGACCCGGCGCTCGCCGCCGCCATCGACGCGCTCTCACCGCAGCAGCGCATCGTCTTCATCCTCATCGCCGGGCACGAGATGTCGTACGTCGAAGCGGCGAAGACGCTCAAGATCGACGCGTCCACGGCGCGGTCGAACTACGCACGCGCCAACGCCAGGCTGCGCGAACTGCTGGGCGATCGCTGGACCCCCGCGCGTGCGCGCGCCCTGCGCGGCGCACCGATCAAGGCCTTGCTGCCGGCCGGCGCCCAGCCGCAGGAGGCGTCATGAGCGACGAGGCGCATATGACACAGCAGACGCTCACCGCCCTGGAGGTGCAGCAGCAGCACGACGCGCGCGTGTCCGAAGCGCAGCTGGCGGCAATGGCGAAGGATGACGCGGATTTGCTGCTCCTCTCCGACTACTCGGCGCGCGCGCTGACGCCCGAGGGGATGGCGATGGTGGAGGAACGGCTGGGGCGTGACGACGCCTTTCGCGCGTTGGCCATGACGCTGCTGGGGGCGCGCGACTTCGTGCGGGCGCGCGTGGAGCGCGAGACCGAAGCCGCGACGGCCGGTGCCGATGCCGCGTGGCGACGCCTCCGTGACCGGGAGACCAGTGAACTCTGGAACGATGCGGCGCAGGGGGAAGGGCGGGGACAGGAGGAGACGAACCGCGTGGTGGCGGAGCCGACCCCGCGTCACCGCACGCGCCTGCTGCTGCGCGTTGGCGCGGCGACGCTCGCGGTGGCGATCGTCGCGTATTTCGGCGGGCTGGCCTGGCAGTTCGTGCGCGGTTCGGAGATGCTGCAGGACCGCTGGGAGGTGCATCGTGAGCGAGGGAACCTCGAGACGTTCACGGTGCGGATCTCGAACCTGATGTCGATCACCGGCTTGGGGCCGGGGATCGTGGTAGTGCGACGGCGCGGCCTGCTGGATTCGGGGGTGGGGAACGATGACGTGCAGGAGGTCTACGCCGACGGTCCCATGATCACCGTGCACGCGAGCGCCATGGAGGGGCGCGAGTTGCAGCTGGAGACGCCGCTCATCACGCTGCGGACCAAGGACGCCTACGCCAACATCACCGCGCAGGAGATGGGCTCGCGCGTGATCAGCGTGCGGAGCGGGCGCGCCGTGGTGACGGTGGCGGGTGAACCCAATCGCACGATCACGATCGGCGAGGGATTCGAGCTGGCGGTGAAGGCGGATGGCACCATCGACCATACGCCCGCCAAGGGAGTCAGCGGCTACCGGCGCGTGCCGGTGGAGGACTACCGCAAATGATCCCCTGTTCTCCGATCCTGCTGGTCGCGGCGGCGCAGGCGATGGCGCGCGACGATCGCACGGTGGTGGGCGCGTCGTCGATGTCGGACGGCGACGCGATGGCGACCGGGATGCCGTTCATCCATCACGCGGGCTACTGGTCGCACTACGAGGAGCAACTCGGCGTGTCGAGCTGGCCGCTGGACCCGCGCTGGTCGCTGGCCCAGGTGGTGCAGATGGCCAAGCGGTTCGAGTTGTTGCAGCTGGATGGGTCCCCGGGCGACCTGCTGGTCACCTGCAACGAGGATGGGACGCCGTCGCACATCGGGATCGTGCTTGCAGCTGGCGACCGGTTGCAGTTCCCGTGCGAGGCGCCGACGTGGGAGTGCGAGGCGTTGTGGGGGACGCTGACGGGGCGCGGGTCGCGTCGTGGCGCCTGGTTTCGCGGGGGGCGAGGCGACCGGTTCATCCCGTGGTACTGGATGCCGCACTACAACTCGCTCACGCCGCGCCGGAGGGTCGCATGAGGCGCCGTCGCTGCGGGACCTTCACGGTCGTGAGGCGCGGGGAGCGTCACGTGCGCTTCATGCGCTACCTGGCGCATCGCCTGTCGAATGGGGACCGCGACCTGCGCGAGGACCTGGTGCAGGAAGGGTTGATCGCGCTGTGGATGTTGCCGGAAGAGCGCCGACACGACGTCGAGGTGCGCGACAAGGTGGAGCGCCGAGCGGTGGCGCATCGGATGTTCGAGTACGCGCGGGGGGCGAGGGTGCGGCGCTGGAAGCCGCCAGCTGCAGCGCGTTCGATACCGAAGGTGACGTCGTGACGGCGCGCGGGCGGGGGCGCGCGGTACGGCGTCGGGCGTCGCGGCGCGGGTTCGTCGCGTATCCACGCGGGGTGACGCGGGCGTGGGGCGCGTTTCCCGAGGTGCAGCGCGCGTGGTGGGTGATAGGCGCTGCGGGTGGTTTGGTGGCGACGCTGGGCTTCCAGACGTTGCCGCCGTCGCGAAGGCTGGAGGCGGTGGAGCGGGTGAACGCGCGCCAGGACTCGGTGTTTGCGGCGGAGGCGGGGGCGCAGCGGGAGGCGTTGGATACGATCCGGCGGCAGTTGGGGCAGTTGCTGGCGGGGCAGTGTGCGAAGGAGCGGGATCGGATGGCGCGGGTGGTGTATGGGTGTGGGGGGAGGTGAAGTCGCTGAGGCACCGGCGGTGGTGAATTGGCGGGCCGTGTTCGTGGAGCGTGTTCGTGGGGCGGGGCGGGCGGGGGGGGCGGCATCGCCCCCCTCGCCCCCCTGCCCCACGGGGGGTGCGCTG
>CAZLLP010000025.1:0-55644 GCA_964560345.1 uncultured Gemmatimonadaceae bacterium | reverse complement strand
GGGAAGAACATCCACGTGACGCACCGCAGCGATGGCTCGTGGGCCGTGGTAGGAGAGGGCGACTCGCGCGCCTCCAGCCTTCACAGCACCCAGCGCGCGGCCATCGACGCCGCTCGACCGCTTGCGATGAACAATGGTTCCGAACTCGTGACCCACGACCGGAACAACCGGATCCGAGACAAGGATAGCTTCGGACCCGACCCGATGCCGCCTCGAGATCGCAAGCACTAGCGCGTTTCATGGCGAACATGACCGTCCGACTTCTGCGACCGCTCTCGCATGCTGGGCTCTGCATGCGGACGGTATGGCACCATTCGTCAGGGAGGCGGCGACTGGACGAAGTGCGCGTTGCCGCACGTCCGATCGCCTCACGCTTGCACATCACCGTCGCGAAAGTGTTGAGAAAATAATCGGCGTCGCAATTTCCGACAGTTGTTCTCGTGCCAAGAGGCGGATCGGACATCGAGAAGTGCGTGGTGCGCCTAACGCGCGACCCGGATTGGCGAGTACCTCATTCGGCCGACTGAGGGGCAGGGCGCCGCGACTGTGAGTCCTCGGATGCAGACGCGATTGAACGCCCGCACGGCTATCCGCCACTCGACGTGACACGGACGTGACGGTTCAGAATATCTTTCCTCCAACTGCGAACCATCGCCGCAGCGCACGACTAAGCGCCACAGTGCTTGTGTGGAGGGGAGAGGGTGGACGAACTGTGCTCGATGAGTCCGGCATTTCGCTCGGTGCTTCGGCGTCTTCGTCGCTTCGCGCCGGTGGACAAGGCGTTCATTCTCCTCGAAGGGGAGACGGGGACGGGAAAGACCTTCCTCGCCCAGCATATTCATCGCTGGTCTCGACGATCCGGCGGACCATTTCGAGAGGCCAATCTCGCCGGCATTGACGATGCCCTCGCGAGCTCCGAGCTGTTCGGTCACGTCCGTGGAGCCTACACCGACGCCAAGCAGCGACGCGTCGGGCACTTCGCGCTCGCCAACCACGGTACCCTCTTTCTCGATGAACTCGGCAAGGCATCGCTGCCGGTTCAACGAAAATTGCTTCGCGTCGTCGAGAGTGCCGAGTGTTGGCCAATCGGCGCTGAGCGCCCGCACCAGGTCGATGTCCGCCTGATCGGGGCGACGAACGTGCCGTTGGAGGAACTCGTCGAGCAGGGCGAGTTTCTTCCCGATCTCCATGCGCGACTTGGCTGCTTCCGCGTGCGCATACCGCCGCTGAGGGAGCGCCGCGAGGACATTGCAGCGTTGGTGTCCCAGAGTATTCAGCGTCAAGCCGCGCTCGCGGGATACACAATACCGCCGCGACTGACACCGGGATTGCAGGAAGTGCTCGAGCAATATGCTTGGCCGGGGAACGTCCGTGAATTGGAGGCAGTCGTGCTCAGGCTCCTTGTCGATGCTGAAGGGAAAGCGGAGCTGGGTCCAGACCTTTGTCACGGTGACCTGTCGTACCTCGCGGTCTCGGCGGATGGGGAGGAACCGATATCTCGTGAACAGGTCGAGCGGGAGGTCGAGATTGCAGGGACGAAGGTCGGCGCAGCCGCGCGCCTTGGCGTGAGTCGATCGACGGTGTACCGCCGCCTCAGGAGTGACACGACCACATCGTGACGGCCAATGGGCTCCTACCTGAGACGTGGTACGAGTGGGTCGGTGTCGCATGCGACACCTCCGAGTGTCGCAGAAACATCAATCTGGCCGGGTGATTCCGCTGCCTGCAACGACGAAGTCGATGCCATCGAGCGAGTTAGGTGTGCTCGCCAAGAAGTGGCATAGCGTCTGCCTAACAACGAGGTGTGACTACCGACGCGGCTCACCCACCGTTTCTACATCCGGCGCTGCAGCGCGAGTACCTACTCGAACATCGCGTGTGTCCCGTAGGGTGGCTCACAGCGGGAATTCTTCGGGTCGTTGCGGGACCCGGGGCGTTGATTGAGGACGCCGTCGAAGACCTGTCCCACCTATACGGTTGCGATGTGGAGGTCGAATCGCTGAGCGGTGATGAATTCCACCTCTTGGTAGAACGCATCGTGGTGGGGCAGGCTGCTGACGTGGAGTTGCAGCCTGCCGACGCAACTGACTTGGACGCCGACGCCAGGGACTTGGCGTCACAGCCCCCGATCATTCGATTCGTCAACCTGCTACTCGCTGACGCGCACGAGGCCGGAGCCAGCGATATCCACCTCGAATCCACTCGCGAAGGGCTGGCTACTCGCCTGCGGATCGACGGCGCGCTCGTCGCGGGACTGGAATGTCCAGCTGAGTACCAGACAGCGGTAATCTCTCGCATGAAACTGCTGGCGGAGCTCGATATCGCAGAGCGGCGCCGACCTCAGGACGGCCGCATCCGCGTGCGCCTGAGATCGCGAGAACTGGATGTGCGCGTCTCCACGGTTCCCACGCTTCATGGCGAGAGCGTCGTCCTGCGACTCCTGGATCAGGGCGGTCGTGCTGTCACGCTTCCTGAACTCGGGATGCCGACTGACGTGCTGCACAGGGTCGACGCGCTCGCACGCCGTCCGCATGGGATGGTGCTCGTCACTGGACCGACGGGGAGCGGAAAGACAACCACACTCTATGCGGCGCTGCAGCTGAGAGACGCGAACCATGAGAAGGTGGTGACTGTGGAGGACCCGGTCGAGTACCGACTCCCGGGAGTAACGCAGGTACCTGTTCACCGCGCTGCAGGTGTTGGTTTTGCCACGGCGTTACGGGCAATTCTTCGACAGGATCCCGACGTCGTGATGATCGGCGAAATGCGGGACGGCGAGACTGCCGACGTCGCTGTGCAGGCGGCCATGACAGGTCACATGGTGCTCTCGACGCTGCACACCAACGATGCAGTCGGCGCGATTCCCCGACTGATCGACCTGGGAGTTCCTGAGTACCTCGTGGCCGCGACGCTCGATGGTGTCATCGCGCAACGACTGGTCCGGCGGACGTGCGATGCGTGTCGCGTGGTGTACCATCCCTCGCGAGACCTCCTCGCGCCATTCGCCGCGTGTGACCAGATGCCGGAGACATTCCTCCGCGGCGCCGGATGCACGGTCTGTCGAGGAACCGGGTTTCGCGGACGCGTAGGAGTCTTCGAACTCCTCATCGCCGACGACGCGATCCGCGGCGCGATCGTCCGCAGAGCCTCACTCCAGGAGCTCTCCCAGTTGGCGCGCGCCGCGGGCCTGCAGTCCCTGATGTTCGACGGTTGGCGCAAGGTGTGCGCCTTCCAGACCACGGTCGAGGAAGTCACTCGCGTACTCCAGATAGGTGCTCGCTAGCCCCGTGCTCAAGACCACTGACCACCGCTCACGACGAGGCTTCACACTCCTTGAGCTCATTGTCGTCATTGCCATTATCGCAACGCTGGTGTCCGTCGTCGCTCCACAGGTGATTGGAAACGTTGGTGCGGCGAAAGTGAGCGCAGCTCGGAGCCAGGTCGACGCGTTCTCCATCGCGCTGGAAGCCTATCGACTCGACAACGATATGTACCCGACGTCTGAACAAGGGATCGCGGCGCTTCGCGTTTCTCCTCTCACCAGCCCTGCGCCGAGAAATTGGCGCGGTCCGTATCTGCGCAAGGTGGTTCCTCTCGATCCTTGGGGGCGGGCGTATGTCTATCAGTCGCCCGGCGTCGAGAATCCAGCGCAGTTCGACCTCTTCTCACTCGGTCGCGATGGCAAGACTGGGGGAACTGGGGAGGATGCGGACATCACCTCATGGGGCGACGTGATACGTGCGCGTTGAGCCTTGAGTACACACGCCGGACGATGGGTGATCGAGCAGGCGCAGGAGGCGCTGTTTCGCGTGAACGCCGCGGTCTTTGGTGTCGACGCGTCCGAGACCAACGACAGGGAATTGTCGGACCTGTCGCGGCTCAAGTCTCGCTCCGTGAGTCGTGATGACGCCTCGGCACTACGGGTGCTGGGCTCGTTGCTCGGGGCGGGTATGAGTGTGGACCGTGCCTTAGGTGTCCTGGCGCTTGCGAGTCGCGGCCGGTGGCAAACGGCGGCTCCGCGTGCGCGTTCCGCAGTGCGTGAAGGAAGCAGTCTGTCGACAGCGCTCAATGGCGCCGCGGGACTGCCTCCCGCAGTACTCGGGCTTCTTCGTAGCGGCGAGGCCAGCGGCAGAGTCGCCAAGGGAGTGCAGCGTGCGGCGGACCTCATGGAGGAGAGCGTTGCCGCGCGTTCGGCTCTTCGAAGTGCGATGGCGTATCCGCTCCTGCTCGCGGTGGCGTCACTGACCGCGATGACGCTCATGATCACGATCGTTGTTCCGAAGTTCGGGGCGATTCTCCGCGACACGGGGGGGACACTCCCGGACTCGACGCGCTTCCTGCTCGGTTTCGCCGACACCGCGCGCGCGCTGCTCCTGCCGGCGTGTGCGCTACTGATCGCCGTTCTCATTGTCCACCGTGCGCAGCTGGCCACTCCGACTGGGAGAATCCGATGGCATCGGTGGCTGCTCCACCTTCCGCTCATCGGTGGCATTCGTCAGGCAGCGGCTACCGCGCGCTTCTGCGAAACGCTTGGCGCACTCCTGGAAGGCGGCGTGAAGTTACCGGCGGCGCTATCAGGTGCAGGGCAGGCGGCGGGCGATGACTTCGTGCAGTCCGTATGCGACGAAGCCCGAACCCGCGTCATCGCGGGAGCGGCACTGTCGGCTGCACTCGGGGCTACACCGTTTCTGTCGCCCATCGCAGCGAATCTCCTCCGCGCAGGAGAAGAGGCCGGTGCCGTGGCGGCGATGCTCACGCATGCGGGACGCATGGAAGCTCAAAGGGCGCGCGACCTTACCTCGCTGGCAGTGCGTTTTGTGGAGCCAGCGTTGATCCTCGTCTTCGGCGGAGCCGTGGCGCTCATCGCGGCAGCGCTACTGCAGGCAGTGTACAGCGTGAGGCCGCTCGCGTGAGTACTCGCCAACGGAAGGGGTTCTCCCTCCTGGAATTGCTCATCACACTTGTCGTCCTTGCTTTCCTCGTGACTCTCGCGGACTACGGGCTGCCCATGGCTGCGCGAGCGGGGGACATGGAATCGCAACGAGCGGCGTTCCTACGGCGAGAGCTGCGCACGCACCGCGCGCAAGCGCTCAAGTCCGGACGCAAACAGGTGTGGTATTCCATCGAGAGTGAGCGTCTCATCGAGTTCTGCGCGTTGCCCGATGGGCGCGTCATCAGTTCCGAAACCGGCGCGGTGGAGATGTTCAGTGGGGATCTCATAGCGCCATGAATGCGGCCAAGAAGGCCCGACCTGGCGTCGTGTTGCTCGAAGTGCTGATCGGCATCGCGATTCTGGCGATGGCGGGGACTGCCGTGTTGGCGTTGGGGCACGATGCGCTGAGCAACCTGCATCACTCCATGGAGAGAGACCGAGAGTTTGAGCAAGCCTCTGCATTTCTCGACGCGGTAACGCTCTGGAACCGTCAGGAACTTGACCTGCGCATGGGAGCACGACGGCAAGGACGGTGGATTCTCACCATTCACAGGGAGACCCCGCATCTGTACGAGATAACGCTGGCTGACTCGATGCGAAGCTCCTTGCTTCGCACGAGTCTGTACCGATCGGTCGCCGGGGGCCCACAGTGACCGCACCGAAGCGAGTGCGCCGGGGATTCACGTTGCTCGAGGTCATCATCGCGCTTGCGATCAGCACCATGGTAGTCAGCGGATGCCATGTGCTTCTGACGGCAACGATGCAATCGCGCGACGCTGCGCGTGATGTGGGGGCGGAAGAGATCAGAAACGGAAACATAAATCGGACGCTGAGGCGCCTGGTGCGACAGGTCGAGCGATTGGATCGAGATTCGGTCACCGCAGGAGACAAGCTCAACTTCTCACAATGGTCATGGTGCGATGGTCCGCGGGGAGTTCCAGACCGCTGCCTCCTGACCCTACGTATACGCACCGCGTCTGATTCGACGACGCTCGAACTCTCGATGGGTGAAACGGCGTCGGTTGTCGTGCCTGGGATCGCTCCGCGACGTTTGCTCTACCTCGAAGAAGGCGACAATGGTCGCCAGTGGAAAACTACGTGGTCGTCGCGGTCGCTGCCGCGAGCTATCGGGATCGTCGTTGACGCTGATACCCTACTACTGCCGGTCGGCACATGAGCCTAAAGAGGAAGCGCTCGGCTCGTCCGCGTGAGCGTACTGGCTCAGTGCTGCTTACAGTGTTGGGCACCGTGGTTACGGCCACCGCGATCGTCCTCGTCACCCAGCGTATCGCCATCTCGGCCCTTCACGTCGCAAGAAATCGGGTGGCGGTAGAGCAGGCGCGGTGGAACGCGGAGAACTGCGTCAGCCGAATACGCGCGGCTTGGACCGAAGCGGCGACGCAGGACGTCGGTCAGTTGTCGTGGGCGCGGCTCGACTCCATCGTCGACAAGTCGCCACTCCTGCGTGTCAGCGATCGA
Organism: uncultured Gemmatimonadaceae bacterium; assembly: GCA_964560345.1. GTDB lineage: Bacteria > Gemmatimonadota > Gemmatimonadetes > Gemmatimonadales > Gemmatimonadaceae > SCN-70-22. The sequence goes on along the minus strand of CAZLLP010000025.1, from coordinate 49,232 downwards.
TGCGGCGCGCGCATGCGTGCCGTCGGAAGTCGCATAGATGTAAACACCGCGGACGATAGCACACTGCGCGCCCTCTTCGCAGCCGTCGGCACGCCTGCGAGTCGCGCCGAGTCGCTCACCGCCGCGGTGCTTGACTGGCGTGACCTGGATGTGGTGCCCCGGCCGGCCGGCGCCGAGACACAGTGGTACAAGGAGCGAGGGTTACCGCTTCCTGCGAATCGGGACCTTCGTTCCAGGGACGAGCTTCGACGCATCCGCGGACTGGAAGACTCCACGTCGTGGGCGGAGATACTTGATGTCGAACCCGGTCGCGTCAGCGTGAGTAATGCCTCCGCTGCGGTTCTTCTCAGTCTCCCTGGTTCATCTACTGAGTTTGTGCGAGAGATCCTTCGGCAACGCGATGCCGGCACGCTCACGACAGACTTCTCGCAGCTTGGCGAAGGGCTCTATCCAGCCGATCGTGTCAGGCTGTGGGGCAACATGGACCAGCTGATCGGCGTGACGGCGATCGATCCAGACTCGTGGGTGGTTGAGGCGCGCGGGTGGGCGAATGATAACGGAGTGGTGTTCGTGTTGGAGGTCTTGCTTGCGCGTGACGGAGAAGGCACTCGCGTGATTCGCCGCCGGGAGTGGCTCGAATGAGCATGCTCGGCTGGTCCACACGAAGAGTTGTACTAGTGATCTGGAATGGAATGGCGCTCGGAGCCCGCTTTCGGGGCACTAGGATCGATAGAGTTGCCGAGACGTCGATCGATGAGGCGGTCGAGTTGGAGCCGGCAATCGCGTCAGTTCTCCGCAAGTTGGCGGCGGGCCGACGGATGCGGAGTTCGCTGACGGTTGCCGTTGGGCCTGAACACTATCGCCTGAAGCGCGTGCCAGGAGGGCTCACGGGTAACCGGGAGTCCACGCACGAACTCGATGGTGTCGTCGCTCGCTTCGCTGTTGTTGAGTCTCGGGACGAGTGGATCGCCAGCCTTCGCGAGTGTTCGCCAGAAGGTGCATGGCTCTTCCTGGTCAATCGCGGATTGACGGAGACGCTTCAACGTGCAGTCATGCCGGCGAGATGCACCGTGCAGCAGATCGTGCCAATCGCTGCGGCGCTTGCCGCCGTCATTGGCGACGGCGACTCAGTGATCGACGACCAGGGGCATGTCGTCAGGTATACCGCGGCAGCAGGTCGTCTGATAAGCCATCGCAGGACGCGAAGCCCGGGTGGACCCGAGGATCAGGAGATACCGCGGCCACAGGTACTTGACGGAACGTCGAGAGACGCGCTGCTCTCCGCGGTCTTCGCAGCTGACGTTCGCGATACTCCTTCACTGTCGGCGTGGCACCTCGGGGGAGTGGTACCAGCCGGCTCGCGCGCGCGGCGCCGCGCGGCAGTACTCGCTCTCGCAGCGTCCAGTCTTTGGACGGTCGCTGCACCTATTGCTGTCCCGCTCGCGAACGCGCGCCGACTCGAGCGTGAACTGCTACAGCTGTCTCCGCGCGCGCAGCGACTAGCGTCGACGCGAGAAGACTTGTCGAGAGCGACACAACGCCTCTCCGCGCGCAGCGCCTTCCGAAAGACCGGACCTGCGATTGAACTGCTGGCGGCAATTGCGGACCGACTGCCCGAAGGGGTCGCTATCTCATCATGGCGGTTGGACTCCAGCGCGACGACCCTGGTGCTGCTCGGCCCACAAGCTGCTGGCAGTTTGGTATCGCTCGCGGAGGTCCCTGGGCTACAGAATGGCCGTATCGAGGGCGGGGTATCGCGCGAGTCAGTGAAGGAGGCGGTGGTGGAACGTGCGACGCTGGTGTTCGACGTTGTCGATGCAAGGCTCTCGGCGAATGCTGAGCTCAGTCGTCGAAGGGGGATGTGAGATGGCGAATGTGCAGCGCCGTGAGCGGCGCGTCCTGATGGCGGGAATAGCCAGTGTGCTCGCCCTCCTGATCCTCGGCCGTGGGAGTGCACGCTGGCGTGAAGCGCGTGCGAATGCGGTTGCGCGTTACGCGGAGGCGCGCGCCGCTGTGGTTGGGGCCCGCGAGGTACTCAGCTCGGAGGCAGCAGTGCGCGATAGTACCGTCGCGCGCGCGGCCGCCGCGGCGGGTCTTGCGGATTCCGTCATTCATGCACGTGGCACCGGGGCGGCGCTCGCTGAGCTGGCGTCGGAGGTGAGTGCGGTGGCAGACGAGACCGGATTAGTGTTGGAGCAAGTGGTCACGCTACCGTCCTCCGATTCTACTGTCGCTCTGCGGAGAATCGCACTGCGTGCGCAGTATGTCGGCAATCTCCAGACGGTCGCGGACTTTCTGGAGCGTGTGGAAGCGACGTCGATACTCACTCGCGTCGTCAGCGTGACCATCCAATCACTCGACGTATCGGCCACGCAAGGCGGCGACGCACCGCTTCGCGGGGAAGTTGTTGTTGAGGCGCTGGCGCTCGTGGATTCGGCGAACGCATGAGGCTCCGGCGCGCAGCGCTTGTCGATGGCGCCATGCTATGCCTCGCCCTCGCTATGGCGGGCGCGGGTGTGCGCGCGATTCGGGTGGAGTCCTCCTCGACGTTCGCTCGCTGGATGATTCCACCACGCGTGCAGCCACGCACGTGGCCGTCAAATGACTCACTCTCGAGACTCGAGGCCATGGTGCTAGAGATCGATCCGTTTCACCTGCCCGGCACGGATGCTCCCTCTGAGCCGGTGCAGAGACCAGCACCGAGCACGCAAGGACAGTCCGAGAGTCAGCTGGCCCTCGTCGGAATCGTCGGCGGTCCACCCTGGACGGCGATTCTCGGCGGGGTGGCAGGTCGCGGAACGGTCGTGGTGCACGAAGGTGACGCGCTCGTGCAGTATCGCGTGCATCGCATCGACGAAGGGAAGGTCGAGCTGTCGGTCGACGGAAAAGCGGCTGCGCTCGTACTCATGCTCAAGTCGAAATGAGACGGCTCGTCGCGATCACGGTGGCGGGAGTATTGACGTGTAACCTGGGGCATCCGCGCTGCCTGCGTGCGCAGCGCGCGGATTCAAGTGTCGTTGTGCGACGAGACAGCGTCGCCGTCCGGCTGGTAGACGTCGAAGTGAAAGCTGCTATCCAGGCGCTGAGTCCCTATCTGGACCGGCCCGTGATATTCGGCGCGATCGGCGATGGACGTGTGACGATCGAGACTCCCGCGCCAATTCCGCTGCGTGATATCGTGAGCCTGATGCGCGGCATTCTCGCCAGCCACAATCTCGAACTGGTGACGGACTCGACACTCTATCGTGTTCGGATGCGCGACGCACAGCCGGCGGGGACGCCAGGTGCGGTTGCTCCGGGGCGCTCTGCCGCACCCCCCGAGCTGTTCGTGATTCGACTCCGCCACGCCCGCGCCCCAGATGTGGCGGCGACGCTGAACGCCCTCTACGGACGCGCTAGTGCGCCCGGAGAAATCGGCGCGTCACCGCCCACGTTGAGCGAGTTGCTCCGACAGGGACAGGTCCCGTCGGTTGGCAGTGTACCCGCCGCGCCGGCGGGCACGGCGTCAGCGCCGCGAACGACTACTCTCTCGGGAGATGCAACGATCGTCCCCGATTCTCGCGCCAACAGTCTGCTGGTGCGCGGTACGCGAGCTGACTTCGAGCTGCTCACGGCCGCAGTGCGAGAAATCGACGTGCGTCCCCTGCAGACGCTCATCGAGGTCCTGATCGCGGAGGTGCGACGAGATCGCAGCCTTGACCTCGGGGTCGATGCGGCGATGCCGCCACGCAATGTCGGGCGCGATGGTAGCGTCCGCGGATCTCTCACGGGAGGCGGAGGAGGAGTCGGCGACTTCGTGCTCAAGCTGATGAATCTGGGAAGTGTGAACATTGAAGCGACACTGCGCGCTGCTCAGGCGCGTGGCGACGCCTCCATTGTCAGTCGCCCTGTGGTCCTCACTTCGAATAACAAGCGAGCGGAGATCGTCGTTGGGACGCAGCGCCCTTTCGTGCAGGTTGTGCGCGCGCTGCCGACGGACTCTCCGGTACGCGATCAAGTGGTACAGTATCGGGATGTCGGCACGCGATTGTTTGTGCTGCCGACGATTTCAGAGGATGGCTATGTGATGCTCGAGGTGTCACAGGAGGTTAATGCGGCCACCAATGAGACAGCGTTCAACGCGCCGGTGATTTCGACGCGGTCTGTGCAGACGCATCTGCTCATCAAGGACGGTCAGACGATTGCTCTGGGAGGGTTGACCGACCGCCAGCGCGACGAGAGCCGGGGTGGCATCCCCGTCCTTTCCGGGATTCCGCTGATTGGCGGGCTCTTTGGCCGCTACTCGAAACGCACGACCGAGACCGAACTCTTCCTGTTCATCACGCCTCGTATCGTGCGGGACGACGACGGCGCGAATGAAGTGACAGACCCACTCCTCAAGAAGGCGCGCAAGATCTCACCGTGATGAGGACTCCGACTGAAGAGCTTCTGCTCGGCAATTCGCCGCCTATGCGCCGGTTGCGTTCGGCGATCGGGAAGATCGCCCAGCGGCCAGAACCAGTATTGATCTGCGGCCCGACCGGATCTGGCAAGGAACTGGTGGCGACGGCCCTTCACCAGGAGAGTGGACGCCGTGGACGCCTCGTGGCCTTCAACGTCTGCGCCATACCCGACACGATGATCGAGGATCTCCTCTTCGGTCATGTCCGTGGTGCCTTCACTGGTGCGGCGACGGACTCGCAGGGCTATCTCCTCGAAGCCGACGGCGGAACGGCCTTCTTCGACGAAGTGAGCGGACTTGGCACGGGTGCGCAGGCGAAGCTGCTGCGCGCCATCGAAACGGGGGTCTTCCGTCCGGTCGGCGCGCGCGCGGACCGCCGGAGCGACTTCAGGGTGGTGGGGGCGATCAATGAACCGATCAGCGATCTGCTGTCCGAGGGGAAGTTGCGAGACGATCTGATGCACCGATTGAGCACATTCGTGCTGGACGTCCCCCCGTTGGCGTCGCGTACGGACGACATCGAGATCCTGGTCACACACTTCATCAGCCGCGCGGGGATGTCGCGAGGCACACACGCGCGACTGACACCCAGTGCTATGCGAGTCCTGCAATCGTACGACTGGCCCGGCAACGTCCGGGAACTGCGAAACGTCATCGTCGGCGTTACCGCGATGAGTGAGGGTGACGAAGTGACGGGAACGGATGTGATTGCAGCGCTGGAAGCCCGCCGTGGTCGCACCATTCCGATGTCGAGAGAGGAACACCAGCGGGGGCAGTTGCTTGAGCTGCTGGCGCGGTTCTCCTGGGACACGTCGTGCGTCGCTCGTGAGCTCCAGGTTAACCGCGCTACCGTGTATCGCCGCATGACGACGCTGGGGATAGCGCCGCGTGGCGCCGAGAAGGATCGCCAAGTGAGTCGCAGCGTCGCGCGCGAAGCATGCGAAGAATCGCGAATCCCCTCATTCGAGGGGAGTGCGGCTTCGCCCAGCAGGAGCACGAGCCGGGACGGCGATGGCCTGTTCGACGCTGAAGCAGCCTTGGCATAGTCCCTGCCACTGGCACGGGTACGCGCCAGACGCTGTGCACACAAACGGAATTCCGAGGGAGGCATCGCAGATGAACGCTTGCGCTCGATGGGGAGGCGTCGTGGGACTGGGTATCGGCTTATGCCTGCTACACCCCAACAACGTGGGAGCTACGGGCAATGAGCGAGAGCCAAATGGTCGACAGCAGGGGCGAGGAGCATCGTTGGGAAGGCTCGAAATCCGCAACAGCCAGTGGGACCTCGTGCGTGTGGAGGTGCGCGTGGGCTCCGCGAAGAACTGCGATCTCAACTCCTTGGTCGGGAATCGGAAGTTGGCGCGCGGTCGAGCCTGGGAGATCGCCAGCAAGCATGAAGTGTGCTGGCGGCGAGAGGTGAACCCTGGGCAGGTGCGATCACCCTTTACCGGGTGGCAGCGTGTGAAGCCAGTACCAGGGCAGAGGCGCGCGGTGCAACCCTGATGGTACGTCGCGCCAGCGGCGACAGCAGAAATGGCGAATGACAAGAGAGGGCCGGATGACATTCGATGCGGAATGTCACCGGCCCATTTGTTTGTGACTCGTCAGGCGCGCGCGTGTTGCTGTTCGCGTGTGTTCGCCTCAGGAGTGCAAAACACCGCGAATCCAGACCCGGTGTGCGAGTTGTGCACAGCATACAACTGCGTGCCCTGTCGATAGTTGACGCGAGTCACCGACAAGGCGCGCGATGTGCGTTAGGCCAGACGTCCGCTGTGACCGTCCTTGTCTGGAGGTGAACGTGCGTGCTCGTCCTATTGCGTGGTGGTGTCTGTTGACGCGCTGTGTCCTGGCGGTACTACTGCCGGTGGTGCTGGCGATCCCGCGGCTGGCGTTCGCGCAGGCGGACGTCACGCCCCCCACCGTGCAGCTTCCCGGGGGCGTGTCGCAGACGGCGACGATTCCGCTCGTCATCGCCTGGTGCGATGACCAGACGCTCAATCCGATGACACTCACCATCACCGTCAACGGCGTGGATGTGCGGAGTTACTTCAGCTACGCGACGCCCGCGGGGCCGTGCGGGGAGGACGCCACGTCCACGGCGACGGCGCTCCCCCTCTCGTGGGGGGTGAACACGATCGTCGCCACCATCGAGGACCACGCGGGCAACATCGGGTCGGCCGTCGCGGAATGGGTGTACGGCAGCGGGTTCGTGGATGTGCTCCCGAAGGGCGTGACCCTGTCGCGCGTCCAGCAGGCGACCCTCTCCGAAACGTTCCAGGTGCACAATCGCGGGAACGTCACGACGACGTTCAAGCTGGCGGCGACGTGCACCAATGCGGTCTCGGGGTGCACGGTGACCGACACCGTGCGCCTGCTTCCCGATTCGACGGCGAACGTGTCGGTGGCGTACACGACGGGGAGCAAGGCCACCTTCGCGAGTGGCCAATTGCGCCTGCGCGCCCGGGTGCTCGCGGATTCGACCGCGGCGGATAGCGGCGCGCTGACGATCACGCTGCAGAATTCTCTGATCGTGGATCTCAGCGCGAACAACACCGACGCCCAGGACATGCGACGATGCGCGTTCAACTGCTTCGCCAACATCCAGGTGATCCCGACCGTCGGCTATTCGTCGCTGGGGCAGTCCCGGGGCCTCGCGCTCGTGCACAACAGCGCGCGGATGTACCTGCGGCCGTACGTGCAGGCCGATGTGAGCTTCGAGGCCGGCCCGGCGGCGCCGACGCGGGTCACGCTGGCGGTGCACGACAGCGTCACCGGGAGCGCCGTCCGGGTGCTGGGGGCGGACAACAACGGGTATGGCGTGGTGCACTATTCGGTCGCGGCCGCGTCGGGGGGGAAGGTCGTCCGGTTGGGGACGGTCATCAGCGATGACACGTGGTTGCGCGCTCACGGGACGGGGGTGCATCCACTGCGGCTGATCTTCGCGACGTATCGGACGGGGTATACCGAGGTGGACACGACGTACCTCCCGCTCCTCATCGTGCGCAATGTGCCCGGGCGCGTCGCGAGAGGGTGGTACCTGGACGGCGTTCAACGCCTCCTGAAGCTCAATAACGGTCGGCGCCTCATCGTGGAGGCCGATGGATCAGCCTTCCTGTACACGGCGAGTGGCGGCTCGAGCACCTACGTGAGCCCGACCGGCGATGACTCGCGGCTTGTGCGCACCGGGAGTGAGCAATACGGCACGTATGTGCGGTCGTACGCGGACTCGACCAAGGTGTACTTCGATTCCCTCGGCTTGATGACGAAGGTCACGGACGCGTGGGGCGTCTCCGTCCGGTATGCCTACACCGATTCTACCAGCGGCAGCCCGTGGCGACGTCCGTCGCGTGTGTACGATCCCTTCCGCACCCGCCCGGATTCGACCGCGGCGCCGTCGGCGTATACCGAGATCGCGTATGTCGACTCCAGCATCTACATCCGTCCCCCAAGGCCTGACGGATCCTCGTATGACAATTCGCGCGTCACCACGCTGCGTCTGAACATCGCGGACTCGAGTCTAAAGGCCGTGGTCGATCCGGATAGCGTCAGCACGACTTTTTCCTATCGAAAGCTTCCCTCTCCCGACAACAACATCAACGGGCAACTGATGGAAGTGTACGACCGCAACGGGGTACTGGCCCGACAGTTCGACTATGACGAAGCCGCCCCCTCACAAGGTGTCGGCGCCTACGATCTCCGGCGGGTCAAGCTGGCGACAATCCCAACCGCCTTCGGGAACTCGGGAGGTACCAGCAACAGTCAGCCGGAGCAGTATCTGATCGATTGGCGCAAGACGGGTGTGCCGATCAGTGCGACGTCGTCCGCGAGCCTGCAGACGGCGCCGCAGCGCGACACCTTGCACGGGCGAGTGACGAACTTCCGCAACACGAGCACGTACGTCCGGGGCGATCGCTGGGGACAGCTCCTGCAATCGGTGAGCGAGGGGTATACCGCGGACAACTCGCTAACCCCCGGCATCAGCAAGGACACCATACGTGTCTTTCGAACGGGCGTGTTGGTGGATTCCGTCCGCTACCCGTCGCACGCGGTCGATCGATTCGGGTACGCCGGATCGGGAGCCGGCGCGCGCCTCGACTGGAGCAAAGCCGAGGGGGGCGACTCGCTGAGCTACCTCTACGATAGCTTCGGCCAGCTGCTACAGGTCGCTGGAGCGCTGACGCCGACGCAGTCCTTCTATCGGAGCGGGAACCCCCTGAAGCTGGACAGCGTCTCCACGGGCGGCCTCACCACCCGGGTGCGCTACGATGCCTTCGGGCGTGACACGAGCATCACGGATCCCGGGAGCCACACCACACGGAAGACCTACGACACCGTTTTCGGACACCTAAACCGCACGGAGCTGCCGGGGAATCGCTATACGCAGGTCACGTTCGACGGCTATGGGCGCGATTCGATTCTGACGGACGACACGGGACGCTCGCGGCATCTGCGCTACGACGGCATCGACCGCGTGACCCGGGACTCGATCGGCGGCGACGGCCGCGCGACCGTGTACGCGTACAACAAGGAATTCCCCGTCAGCGTGACGGATCCCAAGGCCCAGGTCTTCCGACGCGCCGTGAACGCGCTCGGCTGGACGACGGCGGTGTACGACGCGGCCGACACCACGAAGACGACGACGTATCGCTATACCCCGAATGGGTTGCTCGCCAGCTGGACGAATCGGCGCGGACAGCGCACAGAGATCGACTACGACGTGCTGGACCGCCCGCGCTGGTCCACCAACACGGGGGGTTTTGCGGCTGATTCGATGAACTACGGCTTTCGCTACACGACGTATCCCAAGACCTTGAACGTGTCGCCCCGCAATGGGGAGTTTGTCGTCTGGCGGAACCGCAATACCACGGACAGCGTGTGGATGGACCTGACGGGGTGGGTCGACTCGGTGGTGACGCGGGTGGTGGACGGGCGGAGTGGCGGACTCAACGCCCCGTTGGCGAAAAAACGATTGGTGCGCCGCTACGTGAAGAATGCGCTAAACCAGCCGACGGCGACGACCGCGTTGGTCACAGTCGTCGACAGCACACGGGTGCTGCTGTCGCTCACCGCGCGGGGCTATCAGTACGATGCCGCGCACGCATTGACCGGCCTCACCCTGGGGAGTCAGACGGTCACCATCGCCCGCGACAGCGAGCGGAAACCCGAACTCTGGACGTACCCCGCCTTCGCGCGCGCCACGGCCTACTCGGCACGGCACGAGGATGCGAACGGCTACTACGACGTGCCCGGCCTGCAGTCACTGTACGGCCGCAGCTACGCGTTCCAGGCGGGGACCGGGCGCCTGACGCAGATGAGCCGACCGTGGGTCGGCGATACCGTATGGGCGCGGACCCTGGCCTACACCCCGCGCGGCCAGCTGCAATCCTCCAGCGACAACCTCCTGACGGCGCCGACCTGCACGGCCACCGGGGGGACGCTGCTGGACGGGATCGTGTGCACGGGGTCCAGCACTCCCTACAAGGCGCTGGCATTTCAGTACGACTCCGCCGGGAACCTCACCAAGCAGCTCGACCAGCTCGGGGGGAGCGATTCGCTGTCGGCGACGTATGCCGCCGGCAATCGGCTGCAAACAATCGGCGGGGCGACCTACACGTACGATGCCGACGGGAACGTGGCCACGCGCACCGCGGGCGGGATCACCACGTACTTCACCTACGATCACCAGTCGCAGCTGATCAGTGTGCGCGTCGGAGCCGACACCACCTTCTACGGCTACAACGCCGCGGGGCGACTCGTCACGCGGGCGCGCAACAACAACAGCGGGACCACGAAGCGCGCGCTGGAGCGCGTCTTCTTCTGGGACGCCGATCACCTGCTGGTCGAGACGGACAGCACGCTCGAGACGCCGGTGGCGGAGTACGCGTATGCCCCGGGGGTGGACCGGCCGCTGGCGTTGCTCACCTCCGGGGCCGGCGGGTCAACGAAGATCCGCTACTACCACCAGGACGAGGTGGGAAACGTGATCGGGTTGACCGACACCACGGCGGTAGTGCAGGCAATGGAGTACCGGCCGTGGGGCGACCTGGCGCCGAGTACGCTGGGGACGGTGGGCGATACGTCGCGCGTGCGGTGGAAGGGGTTGTTGTGGGAGGAGGGGAAGACGCAGCTGTACTATGTGCGGAACCGGTGGTATGACGCGGTGGCGCGGCGGTTCCTGACGGAGGATCCGATTGGAATCGACGGGGGGCTGAATCTGTATGCGTTCGGCGGGAATGATCCGGTGAATCAGTCTGACCCCAGCGGCTTGAGCGCCTGCAGGTTTGAGGGTTCACTCAGTTATGACGCGATCGAGGGCCCGGTGACGGACTACTGGTGGTATTGTCCCGAATCTCAGCTGGGCGGAGGCTTCAGCAGCAACTTCGGGAACCGAGGCCGCGGTGTTGCGAACGTCGGTGGTGGCTACCTTGGCCCCAACGGGGACGGTGGCGGGGGAGGCGCTCCGGCGACAGAATCGCCTGTCGTGCGCGTGGCGGACGCTGTGTTGGCCTGTACCGCGGACTACTACGGACTCACCACCGCCGGCGCGGCGCTTGCGGCAGCAGGTGCGAATATCATTGGGACGAGGGGAAAGATCACTGGTGCAACACCAAACACCTCCGTGGCTAGCCTAGCCGCACGACACATATTTGGTGAGCGCAAGTTTCCGCTCGGGCTCCGCTTACCTTCCCTCACTGGTTTCCCCGGAATCGGAAGGGGTGTACGAGTGTTTGCGACGGAGAGCGTCGGCGTTTTCGTCGGACGTGCCGTGCCTGTGGTCGGATATGCACTCCTCGCCTACGACGCCTTGCGCATCGGACAGTGCGCAGCCAAGAGCTACTGAGATGCCTTCCAAGTACACAGTTTACCGAGTGCTTTACCCATTCCGCGTGCGGCGCCAGAGTGCGTTGCGCTCCACGAGACTCGAGGTCTCTGTGGGCGATTTTGAGAGAGAGATGGGGTCCGGAAAGGTAAGGAGCGTCGCTTCCGCGTATCTCTGGGAGCGTCTCCGAGAGTGCGCCTTCGTGCCCGACTTTCGCCCCAGCGCGGCGGACAACCTCGGCGACGTACTCGCGTTGTCGGCCGAATCTGTTCGGGACGAGGTAGTCGCGGGCTTAGTCGACCATCTGGGCCTGCACACCGAACATATCAACTTCAGTAATTTCAGTTTCTCGTCTCTCCAATGTCCGCGAGACATTGCGGACTTCGTGGAGAGGGTGGCGAATATGCAAGATCAACCTCGTGGAACGCGATTCGTGTGAACGTCGCTGCGCCGAGTTCGGTAGATGACGAGTCGGAGTGCGGCCTGCTGCCGATCAGAATCGAACGGACTGTGGTTTCGCGTCATCGAGTGCCTCCGCGTGTGTAGCGGTACAATCTCACGGCCAAGCCGATGGGCGAGCAAGTGATGGAGCTGAGCAAGGTACGGCTAACTCAGTAGGCCGGTCCGCATCTATCACGGCCCTCTACCTCAGCGGAGAGGGAGGGCCTTGAGTGCCTCGCCGATGAAGTGCGGAGGCCCCGGCGCACACGTCACGCGCAAGATCTACGACACGGACTTCGGGCACCTGAACCGCACGGAGCTGCCGGGGAATCGCTACACCGCGGTCACGTTTGATGGATACGGCCGCGAGGTGCTCCTGACGGACGACACGGGACGCTCGCGGCATCTCAGCTACGACGGCATCGACCGCGTGACGCGGGACTCGACCGGCGGCGACGGGCGCGCGACCGTCTACGCGTACAACAAGGAGTTCCCCGTGAGCGTCACCGATCCGAAGGCCCAGGTCTTCCGGCGGGCCGTCAACGCGCTTGGCTGGACGACGGCGGTGTACGACGCGGCCGACACCACGAAGACGACGATGAGGGTCCCCCCGCCATTCCCTCCAGTTGAAGGTTGACAGTCGGGCCTCCGGCGCCTCTCCCCAAATTAGGCCCAGCTTGAACGTCAGGATCGGGCTCGAAGCGACCGTGCGCGCGACGCGTGTATCGAGCGGCGCGTCCGATCGGGATCCGGCGAGCGAGTCGCGAATAGCACGCCGCTGTTGTGCGCGGGACACGCTTCTTCGGCGCACCGTATCCGGCGCTCTCATCGGCGAGTTGCTCGGATGTCACATACGGGGCCTACTTCTCCGGATGGTCGATCGGCGGCTGCGGTGTGCGGAGGTAGCCGGTAGTTTGGCTCGATGCGCAATGCTCGCAACGCGGGGCTGGCGCGAATGACAGAGCGGCACAGAAGACGGTTTGTGTCGAAGCCGAAGAAGAGCCGGATGGTATCCACCAGGATGCCGCCGGCTCGCTTGCTTTCGCGTCCGGTATCGTTGTGCGAGGGCTGGCCGGGGCGGCGAGAGCAACTCGCGCCGCTGGTCTGATCGCTAGTACTCCTCGTTTGGCGCGTACAAACCGGCTCGCGGGGGCCTTCGCAGATCGTAAGGCAGCATTTTGGTCCATCGGGCACGGACTAGGGCAACTGGCCGGCGGCTACTTCACTCCCGAAGCAGTGCACATGGCATTAGCGCAGGTGCCTGACGTGAGCTGGGCTGACTTCGTGCCGGGACTTGCGACCGGCAAGGCGTACGTTGAAATGGCGTCGGCCTGCGGCTACTGAACCGAACCTCCGGAGGAAACGAAGGATGCATTCAGCGGCAAGAGACCGCCTCAAGTTCGGCCTCGTTGTGGGCGTAGCACTTGCCACGTTATACAGCGCGTGCGCAATCGGGCTGTACCTGCTGAGCGGATCGGAGCCTTTCGCGAAGCTCGAGACATCGCTCTCCGTGGTGCTGCTTACGTACTATGCCGCAGCATCTGTTGCTGGCGCGCTCGTCGGCATTTTGTCCCCGCTCGGTCGATCATTGCCAGGGCGAATCGTCCTCGGCCTGATCGGGGCCTATGCTGTGTTCTTCTGCATCTTCGTGGCACTGCGCGGACCGTTCTGGCTGTGGACGCCGTCAGACTGGCGAGGCGTGTGGGTCTTGGCGCTACTCTTCGGCGTGTTCTGCGCGATCTTCTGGAAGAGAGCCACCGGTTTGCTCTGCCAGTCCGATGGTCCTTCTCTTTCTCAACACACCTGCCACACCCGCCAAGGAATGGCACGCCTGCTTCCGATGATCGCACGTAACGCGTCGACCTTGGAGCGCCTCTGGTGGGGGGCTCGGGTCGGCGCGGTGTTTGGACTGGTGTTCATAGCCTGGGCTGGCGTAGTCATGGTGCTTAGCGGCCCGACTGCCGTCAGTTCGATAGGGATCTCGGTGGGCCGCGTGATGGGTATCTATGGTGTGGGTGGTGTCGCGGGCGGCATGGTTGTCGGGCTGCTGCAGCCGTGGACGCGATCACGCTTGGGAGCTGCGGTCGTGGGTGGCCTAGTTGGGTTGATTGTGGGGCTCCTCATCGCGGTCGCGAAGAGCGGGTTTCCGCCGACGTCCTCTGATGACTACCTCGGTTCACTACTCTTCGCGCTCGGGGTCGGCATCCCTGGGGGGCTGATGTATCGCGATATCTTCTGGGGACGAAAGCGCAGTGACTAGCGAGGAGCTGCCCCCCGACTCAGAGAGCTGTAGTGGCTCCCAGCTATGTCGCGGGCGCAGTCGGAGGCGTCTGCACCCAGATCCACACGTCGCCAAACGGCCGCCAGTCCGGGCCAGCATCATCAAGGCCCCCTCTGCCTGCGCAGAGAGGGCCTTGATTGTCTCGTCAGCTGCAGTTCCGGACGCTAGTGCTTGGTATCCTTCACCATCGGCGAGTCATTCCCGTAGCTGTCCGTATCCCGAATGCGCCCATCCGCACGATGGATCACGACCTCGCTCCGACGCTTGCGCGCCTCCGGAATCGCCGCCGCGATCGCTTCGCCCTGCGTGGTGGGCTCGGTGAGGACCGCTCCTTCCTTCGCCACGCGGGCCACGAACTTGGCGCGCTTCGACTTGGACGTCCCGGCCGGGACTACGTGCACGTTGCGGCGCGTCTGCTTGGACATGGTGTGTCTCCGGTGTGAGGTGAGTGTTGGGTGGTGCACGAACACGGGGTGGGGCGCGGGGCCGCCGGCCCACGCCGTGCAATCTCGTTAGGCGCCGCGCAAGTACAGCGCCGTGTGGTTCTCCGCGCTATGCCGCGCGATTCACCGGTTCCTGCGTCGTCGCAGTGCTTCCCGTCCCCGTACCGGCGGCAGGAGGCGCGTCACCTGTCTCGCTCGCGATGGTCGCGTTCCGCACGAACCGCGCGATGGTGCGCCACTCGGAGAGCTTCTCCGGCTGGCTCGCCAGGCGCGGAGCGATCATCAGGTCGAGCAAGCGCACCACGTCACGCCCGCGTGAGAGTTCCACCAGCATGCCGGCGGTCGCCGCCGAGCGACGGGCGAGGTCAAGCGAGCGATTCGTGCGCAGGTCGCGGAAGGCGGTGGTGGCCTTGCGCAGGCGCTCGACGAGATCGCCGGCAAGGCCGCGCGCCGCGAACTTGTCCTTGAACTCCTCGACACGCTCGGCGAACGCGTTGGCCGCCTGGATCAACCCTTCGTCGTCGCGCGTCCCCGGCAGGCGAAAGGCCTGCCGCAGCTCCGCGTCGTGCACAAAGAGGCGACGCCCCACCTGCGCGATGGGGCGCAGGTACTCGAGGCGCAGCTCGCGGGCCAGGGTGCGCTTGTTGTCCGTCGCGGTGCGCGCCGCGCTGCTACGGGCGGCCTGTTCGGTGGCAAACTGCTCCAGCCGCACGACAATGGCGTCGAGCGATTCGACGTGCGGCTTGAGGTCGCCAACCGCAGCGGTGAAGTCCTTCCCGGCCAGGAAGGCATGGGCGCGCCGGAGCGTCTGCAAGCCTTGCTTGGTCTTGAGTTCCATGGTCTGCTCTCCCTTCCATATGGTGGTGGACGCGAGGTGATCCTGCGGGGCGACGCGCGTCCTGCGCCGGTCCCGCCTAACGTCGGTTGATGGTGTCACCGTGTTCCCGGTCGTGCGTTGCTGATCATCGGCTTGGCGTTCGCCCCCGATCGGCGACGACGTGGCTGAAGCATTTCACTTCGTCGTTCGTGCGGATGACCGCGTCGTTCGTGCGTGCGACATCGGACTTCGAACATCCGACATCGTCGTGCGATAATTCGACATCGGAGTTCGTCGCGCGCACCGCGTCGGTCGTTGCGTCGGCGTCGTTGTCCATGCGGTGCGCGCCGTGCATGGTATCGCGCGACGTGGTCCTTCCTCCGTCGTGCGCAACTCGCGGAGCGTGTCGGCGCGAAGCGATGGCGTTGCGCGCGGCGGCTCGGATGGCGTGCGCGGCCATCCGGTGGAGGACGGTGGTGCTTCGTGACGGCGGCGCGGTGGGTCGTGGAACGAAGCGCCGTCGATCGTCTCGTTCGCGCGCTACCCGGCCCGCCGCGCGCCGTCGTTCCCGTTGCTCCGACTCTCGGTCGAGTCGTTCGTGCGCGTGGAGCGCAGGCCGGCGCGGCGCTCTCCGGCGTTCGAGTGGTCGTCCATCGACTCAGCGCGTCACTCACATGGTCGAGCGGCCGCGCGCGTGATCCCTGGTCAAACCGTCGGTCGTACCGCGTTGTCAACGAGGGGCTGCGGCCCGTCGTGTCGTGCACGCGCGAGCCCGATCACCCGTCGCGCGCGGTGCGCCCGCTGCTGCCGGCAGGTCGTTCGTTGGTTCTGCGCGCGGCGCCCGGTCGGTCGAGCGCCGCACCCTCGGCGTCGCGCGCGGTCTCCTTCGCGTCGCGCGATCGCGCTTTTGCGAGGGGTGGCGGTGGGTCTAAGCCTTCGGATCGGAGCCGTCAGCCGCACTCGCGATCACACACCCCCTCACTTAAACCCCCGGCACCACCCATCAAGTCAAGGGTTTGGGGCCGATAAGGGCCCGTCTGGGCAACTACTTCCAAAAATTGCATAGGTCGACACGCGAGCAAAGAAAGTTGCGCGCTGCGTTTTGGCCCCCAACTCCGGTGTTTATATGAGGCGATGAAGATCGTGAATCGCCTCAGGGGTCATCCGAGCGCTGGAGGCTGTGCAACTCTGTGCACGGGCGCGCACGCATTCGCGCGGACGTGCACCACCGAGCACCCTGAGACTCGCGGGGCTGGACGTGCCTTCTATGATTGGGGCGCCATCCACCGCGAGAAGGAGAACGCAGCATGGACAAGGATCGTCAAGTCCTGCCGCTGGTGCGGCAGGCAACGCGACTCGAAGCGGAAGGGGAGCTGGCGCTGCTCTTTCGACGCGAGCAGCCGATGCTCGTGCGCTACGCAGCGCGCCTGTCCGACCCGGAGCAGGCCGAAGACATCGTGCAGGACGCCCTGCTCAAGTTTCTTGCCCAGCGGCGGCGCGAGCGGGACCGAGCGGACGATCGCGAGGGAGAGCACCCGTGGGCGGGCCTCGGCACGGAAGACGCGCGCCTGCGCCTGACGGTGATGGTGCGCGACGTGGCGCTCGACCGCACGCGCCTGCTCAAGAAGGAATCGCGCATGATGCGGCTGATCACCGGCCCTTCGGCCACGGTGCGTCGCTGGATGAGCGCTCGGCGCGCCGTCGATAACGGTGTGATACGCTCGGCGATCCACGCGGCGCTCCTCCTGATGGATCCGAGTCTGCGCGAGCCGTGGCTGCTGGTGCACGACGCGGGCTTCACGTACAAGGAGGTGGCCCAGCTGCTCGGTTCTACGCCGGCCAGCATTCGGGCCAACGTGTCCAAAGCGAACGCCTTCTTGCGCGACTACCTCAGGCGCGAGGGGATCACCCCGTCCACGCTCCGAGGGAGGGATGACGAATGATGGAGGACGAGTGGCTGATTCCGGCTGGCGCGCCACGGGCGCTGTCGCCTGAGGAGATTCGCGAGGCGATCGAAGACGACCCGGAGGTGACGCTCATCTCCGACTACCTGGCCAAGGAGCTCACCCCCGACCAGGCGCGCGAGGTGGAGCAGCGGCTGCAGGACGACGAGGGATTCCGCGATCGCGTGGCGCCGATCATCGAGGCGTGGCGGGCGCGGCCCACGCTGCGCGATATCGAGATCTCCGAGGAGGAGATGGGAGCGCGGTGGCAGCGCTTCCTGGCCAAGGCGGCGTGGCGCTCGTATGAGGGTGGGGATGGGGGTGGGCGGCGCGAGGCGAGCGGTGCGGAGCAGCGTCGACTCGAACGACGCGTGCGCCAGTGGCAGCTGGCGGCGGCGTTGCTGTTGTTGGTCGGTTGGCCATTGGTAGGTGCGGGGGCGGCCTATCTGGCGTCGCGCGCGTCAGCGTCGCGCCTCCACGTCGCCGAAGCGAGCGGCCGGGAATGGAGCGCGGTGAACGTCGGAGGCGATTCGTGGGTGACGCTGTCGCCCGGCTCGCGCCTGACTTGGCCCGAAACCACCGACGGAAACGGAGCGCGCGAGTTGCACCTGGATGGGAGCGCACGCTTCCGCCTGGCGCCGCTGGCAGCGGGGCGCTACGTCGTCGTCACGCCGTCGGCGCACGTCCTCGTCACCGGGACGACGTTCGAGGTGGCCGTCGACGCCCCCTCGGCCACGCGCGTGCGCGTCGACCTGGGGCGCGTGGTGCTCCAGTCACGCGGGGGGCGAGGGGACGAGGAGCTGGAGCTGCGTGTCGGCGAGACCGGCGAGGCGCACTGGGGGGAGCCCCCGCGGAGGGTGCGATGATTCCGCACACCCCGCTCCTGCTGGTGGGCGCCGCCCACGCCATCGCGCGACATGCGTCGCACATGCGGCGCGAGCATCCTCGGCTCCCGTGCTCACTGGAGTTTGTCCAGGCGGTGGGGGCGACGACGCACGAGGACCTGCATGTCGGACGTTCGAGCTGGCCGCTCGCGCACGTGACCTCGGTGCCGATGCTGCGCGAGGTGGCGCGGCGCCGCGGCCAGGTGCGCCAGCGCGCGGAGGTCGGCGACCTGCTCGTCTTTCGCGACCAGCGTCGTGCCGTCACCGACGAGACGTACGAGGTCGGGATCGTGCTGGAGATTGTCGACCAGTCGTTGGAGACCACCGGGACCATTCGGCATTGCCTGCTGGCCACGGCTCGCGCCGAGGGGGAGGCGACGATTGCGGTGGTGACGGTGGACTACTGGTGCGATACGCGAGGGCGTGACCTCGCCATTCGCTGGTACGCCACCGCCGACGACATCGAGTGCGCCGCCTGAGGATGCGCCGCGGCGTTCCCACTCTGCACCCAGTTTCCCGGAGGACTTCTGGCATGCGCAACATCTGGTTGGGGATGCGGCAATCGCTCCTCACGCTGCTGGTGACGGCGATGGTGATCGGCCTCGCGATGTGGCAGCTGGCGGGCGCCGAGCGGCGGTGGCTGGTGACGGTCAACGGCCTGGTGCTGGTGCCGCGGTACGACAGCGCCCGGTTCTTTCAGGACAGCGTGCTCGTCGTGGACCTCGAACCGAACGATGCGCGGCGATACCCGATTCGTCTCTCGGGCTACTATGCCGGGAGCAGCGTCCCGATTGCCGAGCGCGAGATCGCGCGCGTGATGCGGGAGGTGGCGGGTGAGCATCGTGGGGCGCGCGTTACCGCGACGCGGGTGAGTCGCCTGCTCCCAATGCCGGCGCCGAGCGTGACCATCGCCTACGACTTCTGGGACGGAGGCGGCGTGCGGGCCGACATCATCGTGGCGTGCCAGTCGTTCACCGCTGGGACCCAGGGGGCGCGCGTGACGACGGAGGTCGTCTCGAGCAGCCGCGGACGCGTCGCACGCGACGGAGACCTCAAAGAGGTGGTCACGCGCGACCTGTTGCAGGCGTCGGAGACGCGGTGTCCCAGCGATCAGCCGCGCTATGTCGAGCGTCCCGACGGGGGCGACGCGCTCGTGGACCCAATGAAGGCGCCGTTTATGGCGAGGCGGGAGATACCGCTCGTGGTGGCCACGGCGCCGCGCGTGTCTCGCACCAGTGGTGGAGTGAGCACGTCGGTCGGCTCGGCGTCGTCGCCGTCTGTCGCAGGGGATCGCCCGCTGCTGCTGGCCGCGGCTCGGCGCGACAGCTTGATTGCCGAGGCGATGGCGGGGGCGCGGGCGGCGTTCTACGCGGTGACGGAGATACGGGTGGAACCTGACACCGTGCGCCTGGCGGTGGGGGAGGAGGTGCGGGCCGAGCAGGCGTTGCGTCTGACGGCGCTGCGCCGAGACGGGTCGATTGTCGACCGGTTCGCGCCGCTGTACATCGTGGAGGACCTGCGCGTGGCCCGGATGTCGGCCGGTCGGTTCAAGGGGCTCACGCCCGGAACGACCGTCGTGACCATTCGCCCGTTCATGCCTGGGCCGACGGGGATGCCGGAGGGTGGGGCGCGTGCGCAGCTGGTCCTGAAGGTGTCGCCATGAGCGCGCGTCCGCGTCGCCGGGGCGTCGGGCGCCCGCGTGCATCGTGTGCCGGGATGGTGCCGGTGCTGCCTAACGCCGAACCGAGGTTGCTGCGGGGCCTTCCGGAGGTGCAACGCGCCTGGTGGGCGCTTGGGCTGGCCGCGGGGTTGGTGGCGACGCTGGGTTTCCAGACGCTGCCGCCCTCGCGGCGGCTGGATGCCATCGAGGCAGCGAATGCGCGCCAGGACTCGGTGTTTGCGGTGCAGGCGGCCGAGCAGCGGGTGGCGCTCGACACCATCAGGCGGCAGTTAGGGCAGTTGCTGGCGGGGCAGTGTGCGAAGGAGCGGGATGGGATGGCGCGGGTGTTTTATGGGTGTGGGGGGAGGTGAAGCGGTGGGAGGCGGCGCTCCGGGAACCAAGAGACGGAGCGTGACCTGCGCGTCTTGCGTCGACACGTGACGCCTGGGTGGTGGAACGCGCGCATCCGATGCGGCGTGGTCGTCGCCAGACCTCGTCCTCGACTGCGCCACCCGCGAAGAGATCCGGCGAGTTGACCTTCGCCGGTACGAGCAACAAGCTTCTAGCGCAGCGTGCCCGGCCGATCGGCGAGGGCAGCCACGGTCGGTAGCCTGTCGAGCCGGCGAGTACCGCAGGGGGAGTGGGGAGGTGGGGAGTGAGTCGCGGAGGAGCGTTATTCTGTCCCGAGCTCCGGCGCGTTGCGCGCGGCGTCAACGTCGAATCGATAGCATCCGGTGAATCGTCCCGATGCACGCCGACGGACGAGTGCGACATAGACGGCGCACAACGCCCGATTCCGGCCCGGCTCTGCGCGCGCCGCACCAGATGCGAGAGTGGTGACGCGGATCGTCACCGCGCGCCGCTGTCAGTCCCCCTCGCAATACTTCGGTAAGAAGGCGGCTCATGCGGCATGCACCCCGACGTCACAGTGTGCGCGACGCGCTGCTCGGCCATCGCAGGCGAGCGAACACCCCTTGGAGGGAGTCCCGACGTGGCCTTTGACGACGACTTCACGCTGCTGACGGGAAACCCGCCGTTCCCATGGCAACGCGCGATGTACGAGCGCTTCGTCGCCAACGACTTTCCCAGCGCGTGCGATCTGCCGACCGGGCTGGGGAAGACGAGCGTCATCGCGCTGTGGGTGCTTGCACTCGCGAAGAACCCGACGCTGCCGCGGCGTTTGGTCTACGTGGTCAATCGCCGTACGGTCGTCGACCAGTCCACCGCCGAGGCGGAACGCCTCCGCAGTCGTCTCCTCGAGGTGGATGTGACACACCTGCGGGTGCCCCTCGACGCACTCGCGGCAGTTCCGGCGCAGCACCCGCTGGCCATCAGTACTCTGCGCGGCGAGTTCGCCGACAACGGCTCGTGGCGGCGAGACCCATCGCGACCGGCGATCATCGTCGGCACGGTGGACATGATCGGAAGTCGGCTGCTGTTCAGCGGCTACGGGTGCGGCTTCCGCAGCAGGCCTCTGCACGCCGGCTTCTTGGGACAGGATGTGCTGCTGGTGCACGATGAAGCGCACCTCGAACCTGCCTTCCAGTCGTTGCTCACCGCCATCGCCGACGAGCAGCGCCGCTCCGGCGAGCCGCGCCCGCTCAAGGTGCTCGCGCTTTCGGCCACCGGTCGCTCCGTACCCGACTTCACGCTTGGCGATGATGACATCGCCAACACTATCGTGACGTCGCGGCTTCATGCCATGAAGGGGCTCGAACTCCATCACGTCGAAGATCGCAAGGACCTCCCCGAACGTATCGCGGCGAAGGCCGCGACCCTCGACGGCAAGGTCGTCGTCTTCCTTTCGTCGGTAGAGCACGCGGAGAAGTGTGCGCAGCTCCTTCGCAAGACGAAGAAGTCCGGCGTCGCGACGCTGACGGGAACGATGCGTGGCGCGGAGCGCGACGAGTTGGTGAAGGATCCGGTCTTCGCGCGATTCCTCCCGCGTCCGGCGCCGGAGATCGAGTTGCACGCCGGAACCGTCTACCTCGTCGCAACGTCTGCGGGCGAGGTCGGCATCGACCTGTCGGCGGATCATCTCGTCACCGACCTCCCGCCGTTCGACGCGCTCGCGCAGCGCTTGGGGCGTGTGAACCGCTACGGCGAAGGCGACGCACAGGTACACGTGTTCTGCGAGCCGCTTCGCGAACCGCCGGCGCCAAGGGGCGATGGCGACGCAGACGACGATGAGGAAGAGAAGCCGCGGAAGCGAAAGGACGAGTACGAGTACGCGCGCCTCTTCACCCGGGAACTGCTGGGCGCCTTGCCAGAGCGTGGCGATAGGCGCCGCGACGCTTCACCGTCCGCGCTTCGCGGACTGTCGCGCGAGGCACGCGTGCGCGCATCGACGCCGAAACCGGACATTCATCCGGTCGATGGGATGCTGTTCGATCGCTGGTCGTACACGACAATCACCGACAGGCTCCCCGGTCGTCCACCTGTAGCCGAGTGGTTGCATGGGAGGGCCGAATGGGAAGCGCCCCGGACCACGGTCGCGTGGCGCCGTGAGGTGGCGTGGCTGTCGAAGGAGCACCTCGGCCTCGAGCAACTCGACGACTTCCTGGCCGACTATCCGTTGCGCAGCCGTGAGACGCTGAGCGACGTCACCAGCCGCGTGTTCAAGCACCTGGAGAAGCTGGCGGACCGCAATGCAACGGGCGCTCAAGTCGTCTGGCTCGTCCGGCACGATCGGGCCGCGGAGATCTTACCGCTCGCCGAACTCGTCGATCGATACGACCCCAAGCGGAATCCCACACTCGACAACGCCACGGTGATCCTGGCGCCGCAGGCGGGAGGCTTGAAACACGGGCTCCTCGACGGCGCTGCCGACTTCGACCCCGCCGTGTCGTATGATATCGGCCCGCGCGCCGCCGAGCGCCTCGTGCGAGAGTCGGACGAACGCCCCGAAGCCCCCAAAGGGATGCGGTTGGTACGCGGCATCCAGCGCGAAGTTTCCAACGACGAATCGCTCACCTGGTGGCACCTGTATGCGGCATCCGGGCGGGCCGACGACGAGGGGTCGCGCAACAGCCGCAAGGAGTTGCTCCTGGACGACCACCTAACGCGGACCGAGCGATGGGCCGCGCGCCTCGCGCAGTGCCTCTCCCTCCCCGAGCATGAGCAGCAGGCGTTGACGCGTGCCGGGCGGGCGCACGACTTGGGGAAGCGGCGCCGAGTGTGGCAGAACGCTATCAAGCGTCGCGCAGAGCCGGCACTTGCTAAGGGGCCGATGCAACCCTTGGCTCTTGGACACTATCGACACGAGCTGGGATCGCTCAATGACGCAGATCTCAGCGGCCTAACCGGCGAGGCCAATGAGCTCGCGCTTCACATGATCGCGGCGCATCACGGTCGCGCGCGCCCGCATTTCCCGCTGATCGAGAGCTTCGACCCGGAGGTGCGCGCAGAACTCGTTGCCGCTCTCGTGCGCGAAGTCCCGATTCGATTCGACCGGCTGCAGCGTCGCTATGGCCGATGGGGACTGGCGTGGCTCGAATCGATCCTGCGAGCCGCAGATGTACTTGGCTCCGAGGACGACGAGGTGGCCGAGTGATACGACTCGATGTCGATCTCACCAATCCGGGGCAGTTCTTTGGCTGCTGTGGTTTGTTTGAGTTGGCGCACCGCCTGTGGCCGGGGGCGACCGGGCACTTCGAGGGGCCGAGCTTCATGGTGTCCGAGGGCGATCTGAAGGAACTCGTCGCGAAGACCGCGCAAGTGCCGCTGGAGGTGTTGGAGCCCGACAACGTGACTTCATCGGCGCTTCGACTCGGAGGACCGTTCGACCTGCAAATCGACTGGTGGAAGTACGAGCGCGGACTCAAGACCTGGGCCGGCCGCATGTCGGTGGATCGCATCGCGACGAGTCTTCAGCGGGATCTACCAACCACGCTGGGGAATGGCTTCTTCGACGACGGCCACGTCGTCATAGGCGCCGACGGCAAGAAGGTCGAGCCGTACTACTTCGATGGGCGACGTGGCGCCAGCGCTCTTCCGCTCGACGTCGGTTTCTCTCCCGACGCGCTTTCGCTCGAGACGGTGGCATTCAGCGCGACGGAATTCTTCACGTTGATCGGGCTCCAGCGATTCCGCCCCAGGGAGGTGCGCCTCCGCGTGTACCGCTATCGTGCGTGGCGCGCTCCGCTCTCTGTGACGCTCGCGGCGCTGGCGGTGGCCGGCGCGCTCCCAGTCGACGGGGCGTTGTTCCAGTTCGAGACTGCATTCCGCACCGATCAGCGCAAGCACAAAGCTTTCTCACCTGCGACACCCGTGAATGGAGATGGCAATGACTGACGTGAACATCGACGCCTGGCTCGAGGACTCGCCGGATGCACCGGCCGCCATCGTGATGCGCGAGCACCTGACGCCAGTAGAGGGGAGAGACGGCATCTTCTTTCCGCCGACGTTCGCCGCTGCGGAGAACGCGAGGGACTTCCCCGGTGGCTACAACATCAACGAGTTGGGGAACGGCGAGAACGTCTGTCTCGTCGATTCGGTCGGCTCGCAGGCGAACCGTATTGAACCGATGTTCGCGAAGGGCGAGTACGCGGCCATGGTGCCGCAGCTGGTGGTGGAAGCCGGGGAGAAGAAGGTCAGTATCCTCGAGGCGGGACACCGCGCCGGGGACGCCATCGTGCGCTGCACGGAGCTGAAGGATGCGCTACAGGGGGCGTTTCAGGCGCTGAAGAAGGGTGATGCCGTGCCTCTGGCGAAGCTGGCGCCGACGTCGCTCCTCTTCGGCGTGTGGGACTCACGGGACACGCAAGCCAAGGCGCCTCGTCTGCTGGCGTCGACCATTCACGCCTTCAACGTGGCGAGGCTCACGCGTTCCGCGCAGTACAACCCGGCTGTTGAGTACGTCGACGAGGGGTTGCTGGAGGACACGGAAGACAAGGATGCGCTCAAGGCATACTCCGAACGTGGTTTTCGCCACGTTCCGGCCTCCGCGACGCACGGTGGTGTCATCGCGAAGGGCGACATCCGTCGCGAGGTGACGTTGCAGCTCGCTGCGTTGCGGCTGCTGCGCGGCACGACCGACGACGAGACGAGAAAGCTGCGCGCCTACGTGCTGGGGCTCGCGCTGGTGGCGTTCACCAAGCCTGCAGTAGGGTTCCTGCGCCAGGGGTGCAACCTGGTGCTCGACGGCGAACGGAAGCCAGAGGCGAAGGTCGTCTTTCCGGATGGACGTCGCGAAGCGTCAGGGCTCACGCACGAGGCGGCGCTCGCATTCGCAAAGCAGGCGGCCGCGGCGTTCGGAGTCGGCGAGAACAGGACCGTCAAGTTCGACACCAAACTGGCGAAGGATGAAACGACGGGCGAAGGCAAGAAGAAGAAGGCGTCCAAGAAGGCCAAGGGCGAATGAGCCGCCACCTCGTGTTGTCGTTCCGTTTCCTTTCGCCGTGGTTTCACGGGCGAGGAGACGGCGGCGCACCCGAATGGCCGCCGTCTCCGCTGCGCGCATTCCAGGCGGTCGTGGCAGCGACCGCGCGCGCCGGCAACTTGGAGTCGAGCCGCAGCGCACTTCTATGGCTGGAGCAGCGGCCGGCTCCGCGCGTCGTCGCACCGGAAGCCCTCGCGAGCACCCGGGGCTATCGGCTCTCCGTACCGCACAACGCCATGGACATCGTGGCGAAACAGTGGACGCGTGGCGAGGAGAGGAGCGCGGCCGAGCATCGCACAATGAAGATGCTGCGTCCGCACCGCTTGCCCGACGACACCGTCGTGCACTACGTATGGACGCTGGAGGGTGAGGAGTCGCCGGCCGCCGCCCTCGTCGCCGCGGCTCGCGGAGTGGTGGCGCTCGGCTGGGGAGTCGACTTCGTCGTCGGCGATGGTGCGGTGGTCGATGACGCGCAACTGGCTGATCTTTCGGCGAACCTGAAGCGCTGGGAGCCGCGTGACGACGGGCGATCGGAGTTTCGCGCGCCCGCGCCCGGGTCATTGCTCGATCTCGAACGGCGGCACGCCGCGTTTCTCTCGCGAACCAGCCTCAGTGATTCAACGCTGCGCCCACCGCCGGCACTCTCGAAGTTCGCGATCGTGCGATACGCACGCGCCGATCAGCCGCGCGTGCCGGAGGTGGCAGCCTTCACCTTGATGCACGCCCAGTCGGATAACTTCCGCGCCTTCGACACCGCATCACGCGGCAAGGTGGTCGCCGGTATGCTGCGACACGCTGTGCGAACCGCCGCGGAGCGAGCCGGGTGGGACGAGGCGCGCGTGAACGCCTGCGTGCTGGGGCACGGAGAGAACGACGAAGGGCGGCTCCTGCTGGTCCCCGTGCCGAGCATTGAGCCGCGCGGTCCCAGCGCCGAGACGGTGGGAGCGGTGAGGCGGGTAATGCTCTTCTCGACCGATGCGCGAAGCACCGACGTCGAGTGGGCCGCGCGTGCGTTAGGTGGAATGGACCTCATCGATGAGTCGACCGGCGAGGTGCAAGCCGTACTGGCCCCAACGTCCCGCAGCGATCGCGTCCTCACGCGCTACCTGTCTGAATCGACCACCTGGGCGACCGTGACACCCGTGGTGCTTCCCGGTCACGACGATCCGAGTGGGCTCCGTGGAAAGCTGGCCCGAAGACCGCGCGGCGAGGAGCAGCGATCGCTGCTGGAGCGCCTGATGAAGCGGCGCGAGGCCCTGGTGCGGAAGGCGCTGCGTCACGCGGGGCTCGGAGATGCGATCGCCTTCTCCGCGTCGATCGAGATACGGGACGTAGGCTTCATCGCGGGGGTCGACAAAGCCTCGCGCTACGCGGTACCCACCCACCTCGCGAAGTCGCCGCGGTTTCATGTGAAGCTGACGTGGCCGTTGAAGGTGGCGGGGCCACTGTGTCTCGGACGAGGACGCTTTTCCGGGTTGGGGTTGTTCGCGGCGGTGGGGGGGTGACAGCCTAACGCCCTCTCGGTTGGAGGGCCCCCACGGGACTGTCAGACCTCGATGCGATGCTGCGTGCAGCGTTCACATCGACCCGAGGTCCCGTGAGGCCCTGACATGCTTGAGGTTCCGCCAGCGGGGACGACCGATCCGGAGTACCTCCCCGCCCGCATGGTCAACGAATTCGTCTACTGCCCTCGCCTGGCGTTTCTCGAGTGGGTCCAGGGCGAGTGGGACGACAATATCGATACCATTCAGGGGCGCTGGGTTCACCGCCGTGTCGATCACGAGCCCGCGACCGACGTCCTCGCCCCGCCCGACGCAGAGGGGGTGTCAGGGGAGGTGGTGCCGAGCGAGGACAGGCCGCTCACGGCCCGATCGGTCCTGATGTCGTCCGATCGGCTTGGCGCCATCGCTCGCATCGACCTCCTCGAGGCCGTGGGACGCGATGCCACGCCCGTCGAATACAAGCGAGGTGCGGTCCCCGACATACCGAATCGGGCCTGGGACCCTGAGCGGGTGCAACTCTGCCTGCAGGGTCTCATCCTGCGCGACAGCGGCTACCACTGCGAGGGAGGCGTCCTGTACTTTGCCGAGTCGAAGACGCGCGTCGACGTACCGTTCGACGAAGATCTCGTAGAACAGACGGAGAACGCGGTGCGCGCGACGCGGGCGATGGCGTCGGCTGCGAGACTCCCACACCCGCTGGTGGACAGTCCGAAGTGCGTGCGATGCTCCCTCAACGCCATCTGCCTTCCGGACGAGACGCGCGCGTGGGGCGGAAGCGAGGCGGGCGAGGTGCGGCGCCTCGTGCCGGCGCGTCCGGATGCGCTTCCGGTGTACGTACAGGCGCAAGGCGGAACTGTCAGCAAGCGAGGCGAGTCGCTGCACGTGACCGTTCCGGACGAGCCGCCCGTATCGGTGCGCCTGATCGACACGTCGGCGGTGGCGATATTCGGCAACGTCCAGGTCACCACGCAGTCGCTGAAGGCGCTGTGCGACGAAGGGATACCCGTGACGTACCACTCGTCGTCGGGGTGGCTCGTAGGAGTGCTAGGCGCCGGACTCGGTCACAAGAACGTGCTGCTGCGCGTACAGCAGCACGCGATCGCCGCGGACAGCGAACGTGGACTCCACGTTGCGCGTCGAATGGCGGAAGGAAAGATCCTGAACCAGCGCACGATGCTGCGGCGCAACCATTCGTCGGCCGACCGACGGCTCCTGGCGACGCTCGCCATGCACGCGCGACAGACGAGAGGGGCGCTCGCGGTGGACCAGCTCATGGGGATCGAGGGAATGGCCGCGCGCCTCTACTTCGGCGCGCTGCCGCAGCTGTTCAAGGGTATCGGGGAGTGGGCGGGACGTCGGTTCGCCGAGGGTGGGCGCAACCGTCGTCCGCCCAAGGACGAAGTAAACGCCGTGCTGTCGTTCGTGTATGCCCTGCTCGTGCGCGACTGCAACCTGGCCGCCCTCGTGGTGGGGTTCGACCCGTACGTGGGCTTCCTCCATGCGCCACACTACGGGCGACCGAGTCTTGCCCTCGACCTGGCCGAGGAGTTCCGTCCGCTCGTGGGAGACTCCGTGACATTGAGCGTATTCAACCAGGGAGAGGTTGCACAGAAGGACTTCGTCCGGCGCGCCCGTGGCGTGGCGCTCAGCCCCACGGGGCGCCGTGCTGTGATCGCCGCATACGAACGGCGGATGAACCAGTCGGTAACGCATCCGACCTTTGGGTACTCGGTCAGCTATCGCCGAGTGGTCGAGTTGCAGGCGCGCATGCTGCGCGCGGCGATCATGGGCGAGGCTGCGGAGTACCGATCGTTCACCACGCGCTGACGCATGCGTCGACGCTACCTCGTGGCCTACGACGTGAGCAGTCCGGATCGCCTGCGTCGCACGTTCCGTGTCATGAACGGATTCGGCGATCCGGTGCAGTACTCGGTGTTCGTGTGCGACTTGTCGGCGGTGGAGCGCCAGCTGATGCGCGAACAGCTCTGCGCGGTCCTCAATCTCAAGGAGGATCGCGTGCTGATCGTCGATCTCGGCGTCGCGGACTCCCGAATCGCTGCGTCGTTCGACGTGATCGGCCGACAGTTGACGGTCGGCCGCGACGCCTACCAGGCGACCGTCATCTAGCGTCGTGCTATCGTTCGTCGAATGCTCCGCGGTCGTGCATGCGAGCGGCGAGGTGCTGCGATGCACCCGGACCCCGCTCGCGCCACGTAGTCGCATGTCCCAACAGCACTTGCGATTCCGCGGACTCGGTCGCCTGCGCTCAGGTCTGGCGAACCGGAGACCCGCTCGCGAGCTTCACCACAGCCTCTTGTGGTACAACAGGTTGCCGAGGCGGGCCTTCCTCGCTCATTGAAGCGAGGCTCCATTGAAGCTCGGGCGCCAGCGTCACGCTGTCCACGACGGCGCGTGCCTTCCTCGCTCATTGAAGCGAGGCTCCATTGAAGCCGCGCGAACGGCACCGTCGAGCACCTCGGCGTCGTGAGCCTTCCTCGCTCATTGAAGCGAGGCTCCATTGAAGCCCGAATGTGTCGGTGAGCACGGACAGCGCCTTCTGCCTTCCTCGCTCATTGAAGCGAGGCTCCATTGAAGCGTCCTCGGCGGTGCGCCACACCTTCACGACGCGCGCCTTCCTCGCTCATTGAAGCGAGGCTCCATTGAAGCCACGGGATCTTCATCGGTCACACTCCAGGGCTTTGCCTTCCTCGCTCATTGAAGCGAGGCTCCATTGAAGCTCACCGGCGCCGCGACGCCAGCGGGCACTCTCTCCACCCTTCCTCGCTCATTGAAGCGAGGCTCCATTGAAGCGCGGGAGATGCGCGCGTCCGCACTGATCGCAGGGACGCCTTCCTCGCTCATTGAAGCGAGGCTCCATTGAAGCCTGTTCAGTGAGTCCTTCGAGTTCTCGCCGACGTTCCTTCCCCGCTCATTGAAGCGAGGCTCCATTGAAGCGCCGACGGCATCCCCGGCGCGGCGCTCACCGACGCCACCTTCCCCGCTCCTTGAAGCGGGGCTCCATTGAAGCGATGCGGTGGCGGCGCTGCCGGCGGAGGATCTCGGCCTCCTTCCTCGCTCATTGAAGCGAGGCTCCATTGAAGCTCGCTTTCGATCTTCTCGCGTCAGGGGCGTGGTTACCCTTCCTCGCTCATTGAAGCGAGGCTCCATTGAAGCGCGCCTAACGTCGTGTCGTGCCGTGAGATGCGGCGAACCTTCCTCGCTCATTGAAGCGAGGCTCCATTGAAGCATGAACCCGCGCATCTCGTTCTGCTGCGCGATGATCCTTCCTCGCTCATTGAAGCGAGGCTCCATTGAAGCGCGTGCGCCATGTGCGGGGTGACGCAACTGCCGAGCCCCTTCCTCGCTCATTGAAGCGAGGCTCCATTGAAGCTACACGGCGAACGAGAGCGAACTCACGCTGACGCTCCTTCCTCGCTCATTGAAGCGAGGCTCCATTGAAGCGCCGCGACGGGTCTCACGGTCGGCACGGTGTCCGCGCCCTTCCTCGCTCATTGAAGCGAGGCTCCATTGAAGCGCATGGATCGGGCGATCGACGCCCCGTAGCCGGGTGCCCTTCCTCGCTCATTGAAGCGAGGCTCCATTGAAGCTTCGGCGTCGGGAAGGTGATGTGCATCCCGCGACCGCCTTCCTCGCTCATTGAAGCGAGGCTCCATTGAAGCATCAGCGGTACCGCTTCCGGTAAACTGCGGCCCCGCCCTTCCTCGCTCATTGAAGCGAGGCTCCATTGAAGCCAGCTGCATCTGATGGTTGGGCACCCCGCCGTCATTCCTTCCTCGCTCATTGAAGCGAGGCTCCATTGAAGCCCGGAACATGTCGCGGATCTCACGCGCGCCTCGCTGGGCCTTCCTCGCTCATTGAAGCGAGGCTCCATTGAAGCTGACGCCGAAGGTTTTCCCCAGTTGGTTGTGCGCCACCCTTCCTCGCTCATTGAAGCGAGGCTCCATTGAAGCTCGGACGAGGACATTGCGAGCCTCAAGCGCCACCAGACCTTCCTCGCTCATTGAAGCGAGGCTCCATTGAAGCTCCTCCGCGATCCCGAGATGCTCGATCACCTCCGCCTCCTTCCTCGCTCATTGAAGCGAGGCTCCATTGAAGCGGCGCGGCGCCCATCCCGATCCTGAGCAACATCCTCGCCCTTCCTCGCTCATTGAAGCGAGGCTCCATTGAAGCACGACGACGAATACGGGGCTCACGACGCTCTCGGCCCTTCCTCGCTCATTGAAGCGAGGCTCCATTGAAGCCGCACCGTCTCTCTGCGCACCGTCTCCTCTGCCGTCCCTTCCTCGCTCATTGAAGCGAGGCTCCATTGAAGCAACAGCACCACGGTCGGCGGTTCGGTGTTGTTCGATCGCCTTCCTCGCTCATTGAAGCGAGGCTCCATTGAAGCCCTCATGCGTCCCCCTAAGTCTGAGTGTGTGGCCGTCCTTCCTCGCTCATTGAAGCGAGGCTCCATTGAAGCTCCGGCACGAGCTTCTCGGCCTCGAACTGCTTGAAGTCCTTCCTCGCTCATTGAAGCGAGGCTCCATTGAAGCCCGGCCTTCGAGCGCGCCGCTGCGCAGCTGCGTGAAGCCTTCCTCGCTCATTGAAGCGAGGCTCCATTGAAGCTCGCCACCGTGGACCCGACATCGCCCAGGTCCTGCCTTCCTCGCTCATTGAAGCGAGGCTCCATTGAAGCATCGAGAAGCTGTTCGGGCTCTTCGGCTTCGCGAACTTCCTCGCTCATTGAAGCGAGGCTCCATTGAAGCGGGAAGCCGAAACAACGTAACACTTACTCGCCCTCCTTCCTCGCTCATTGAAGCGAGGCTCCATTGAAGCGTCCTGTCTCGGCGTGTACTCTCCACCGATCGCTGACCTTCCTCGCTCATTGAAGCGAGGCTCCATTGAAGCGAGCTGGTCGACCCCAAGCGCGCCGCCGTTATGCTCGCCTTCCTCGCTCATTGAAGCGAGGCTCCATTGAAGCCCCACCAGGTCAATGCGGTCAACCGACATGGGCTACCAGCCTTCCTCGCTCATTGAAGCGAGGCTCCATTGAAGCCTGTGGCGCTTCTGGTGTCCGGAGGCCACGGTGCTCGACCTTCCTCGCTCATTGAGGCGAGGCTCCATTGAAGCCGGTTGCGGTTGTAGGCCCACGTGGTCGCCGCGTCCCTTCCTCGCTCATTGAAGCGAGGCTCCATTGAAGCACGTTGATGTACTGGTTCCCGTCCTTGAACACGCGGCCTTCCTCGCTCATTGAAGCGAGGCTCCATTGAAGCATCGTGATTTCGTCCACGTACCACGGGAGCACCGCGCCTTCCTCGCTCATTGAAGCGAGGCTCCATTGAAGCTCGGCGCCGCCGAACCGCACCGGACGCAGCCCGCCCTCGACCTTCCTCGCTCATTGAAGCGAGGCTCCATTGAAGCTTGTCGTCCGTCTTGATCCCCTTCACCTCCACGCGCCTTCCTCGCTCATTGAAGCGAGGCTCCATTGAAGCAATCAGGCCTATGCGTTCTCGTACCGCTACGTGGCCCGACGCCTTCCTCTCTCATTGAAGCGAGGCTCCATTGAAGCATGAACGCGCCTTCGTCCTGCTGGACGCGACGCATGCCTTCCTCGCTCATTGAAGCGAGGCTCCATTGAAGCTCCTCGTACACCGTGCGGATCGTCAGCAGCCACTCCTGCCTTCCTCGCTCATTAAAGCGAGGCTCCCTTGAAGCTACTCCGGTTCCAAGCAGTTCAACCAAGCCTACGCCTTCCTTCCTCGCTCATTGAAGCGAGGCTCCATTGAAGCAAGCGGGACGAGGCGCCGCCCCCGGCGCCCGCTGCCGTCTTTCCTCGCTCATTGAAGCGAGGCTCCATTGAAGCACGGGGTTGTTGAGGTCCGCGCCGCGCACGATGGTGCCTTCCTCGCTCATTGAAGCGAGGCACCATTGAAGACAGGTTCGTTTACCGGGCCGTTGTTCGGTACGGCCACCTTTCTCGCTCGACCAGTCAGCCCGCAAGCAGAAGCGCCTTCCTCGCTCATTGAAGTGAGGCTCAACTGAAGCATTGAGGGCTCATGACCTCCCTCCTGCCCACGTATCTGCTAATCGACCATTCCGCCGTAGGTACTCAGCCTGCGATCGATTCGTTGGCGTTCTTCTCGCCTCCGATCCATCGTGCCGCGGGCAAGTGCGTGACAGAGGATGTCGCAAACGCGAGACATTCAGAATCGGTCTCCGCAGATGTCGCGATCGTCGTGCGCATCGGCGGTGCGCCTAGTCCGACGCGGCAAGTGTGCCTGTTACTGGACAGTCTAGGACGCTTCAAGCGCATTGACGAGTTGGCAACGGAGATGTTCCCGAATGGAGTGCTTCGCGTTCACACCTTTGGTGCGACGTTGGTCGGAGGCGTCGCGATGCTCGGCGCTCACGCGATTGAGCAAGTCGACAATGCCAGGGAGCGTCCTCGAACGTCTCGAACGGCGTGCTCAGCACCGATGAGCTTCACCGAGTTGATGGACTCGCGAGTTGGCTCGTGAAACGATGTCCGGCGCATCGCCTCCCCTCGAATCCTAGCGCTCCTCCGCCAGGAACCTCGCGATGTGGTCGTTCAGGAAGGCCTTGTCCTTCGGATTCGCCGCGGCCCCGGCCGGGTGCCCCCACAGCGACGGGATCGGCACCAGCTGCACCTTCGGGATGAACTGCGCCTCGTAACGTGCGTCGGTCAGGGGGAAATAGAGGTCGGTCTCGGACGGCATGTAGAGCACCGGGATCGGGATGGAGCGGAGTGCCTTCTCCACGTCTCCGCCGAACCCCGGCGTGGCGCCGACATCGTGTTGCTCCCAGGTGCGCGCCTGCAGGATGTAGTTGTTCGCGTCGGCGCTGAAGCGCGTACGGAACGAGGACATGAACTGTTCGAACGTCGTCCCCGGCGGCGTGTTCGTGCGCCACAGCTCCTGCCGCCACCACTCCTGCGAATAGAGCCACGCGGCCCAGACCATCCCGAAGGCGGCGAGCCCCGCCTTGGGCGTCGCGCGATACTCCCCGTCATGGAAGGCCGAATCGGCAGTGAGGGCGGCGATCTGCCCCTCGAGGCGCACGATCCCGTGCCCGTACGTCTTCGCGGTCCCCGAGGTGGCCACCACCCGATCGACAAACTGCGGATAACTCACGGCCCACTGGAACGCCTGCTGCGCCCCCATCGAGAAGCCGATCACCGCCTTGAGTCGCGTCACCTTGAGGTCGTCGACGAGGAGACGATGCACGGCCTCCACATTGTCGCGGATGGTCGTCACCGGGAATCTCGGGCCGTGATATGGCTCCGGCGTGTTGCTCGGGCTGGACGAGTTCCCGTTGCCGAACAGCTCCGTCGCCACGAGGAAGAGCTTCGTCGTGTCCAGCGCCAGCCCCGGCCCGATGAGCCATTCGTAGCCATGGTGGTTCGCCATGTAGTGCGATGGGAGCAGCACCACGTTGTCGCGTGCCGCGTTCAGGCGCCCGTACGTACCGTAGACGACGCGTGCGCTTGGGAGGGTGACGCCGCTCTCCGTGCGGAAGTTCTCGATGACGAACTCGTGGTGCTCCCCGGCGTGCGGGCGCGGCGCGCCCTGTCCGTAGGCAACGCCCGGCGAAACGAGGAAGAGTGCGGCGGCGACCCAGCGCAGCGAGGAACGGGGCACGAGCGACTCCGGTGGAAGGTGAAGGAGGTGGCTTTCAGTCGCCGGTTGACCGCGAACTCGGCGCGGCGTAACTCCCTGGCAAGTGTCCTGAAAGTGGAGCAGGATCCCCGGCGATCTACCTGTGTGCGTACTCCGCGTGCACAACTTCATTCGCCGGCAGCTCGGCATCAACGTTAGCCCGCCATGCGAAGGGACGATCTCCATTCTCTTCCCGAGAACTTGCCCGCTCCAGAAGACGACGGGGCGTGCGATCACCTTCGACGGTCACTGGTGCCGTCGATTGGCTTGAGGGCCACGTCCGGAGTAACCGTCGATTTGTCCACGGAAGGGCAACCTTGGCTGGTCGTCTATTGCTACCCTCGAACGGGGCGACCTGATCAGGAACCCCCAGGCGGGGCAGCAGCGTGGAACGCGATTCCGGGCGCACGTGGTTGCACGCCGCAGTCCTGTGCCTATCGCGACCACTACGCGGAGCTCGCCGCCTTAGGCGCAACAGTGTATGGCCTCAGTACGCAAGATACCGAGGCGGGCGATCGAGTGGCTTACCTCTCATTCCGGCGAGCGCGCTGATGCGCGTCCCTGAATTCGGACGTTCGGCAGCGACTCACCACTTCTGGCCAGCGTTCGATCGGTGAACCAAGCGGTTCCTGTGAAGACATGGGCACTGCTACCTCCTCCCTGCGCAGGGCGGGGGCGGCGCGTGGCCGTCATCGGAAGGCGCGCACCGCCGTGGTAGTCCACAATGCCTTCCATCGCGCGCGCATTGTCGATCAACCTCCCGTGAAAAAGCACATCGCCCTCGCGCGAGGCAACGACCATGCGCACCGAGTCTCCATTCAGGGTCAGGACGCGGATGGCCAGCGTGTTCGTCGAGTCTGGCGTGAGCGAGCCAGCCCATCCTCCTTCGACCGGACCGAGCGCAAAGAAGCCCGTGGAAGACCGTTCACCGACGCGCATCGTGAAATCCCAGAGCCCCTGCAGGTCGGGGCCGCTCCCGAGCGCGGTCACCTGTGCGGTGTCCCGCACGCGGGGAGTAGGAGCCGTTGACTGCGTCGACTGCGCCTCAGCAGGGATGGATGTCAGCAGGATGACGGCCAGCGCCGCAACGGACACCGCTGCGTGTTTCGCGGCGAGACTCGCCGTGCGAGGGCGGTGACGAAAGCAGGCATTGAACATGGTGATGCGCTCCCGTTGGAGGTTGGTGATGTACCAAGGGTAGGCGCGCGCAACACCCGGTGTGTTGGCGGGGACGCGGAATGGACGCGGCACGGGGTGAGTGGGTCGCTGGTCGGTTCGAGGGGCGTCCGCGTACCTCGTGCGTCGGGACGGAGCCGGCGTTGCCTAACGCGGAACCGAGGCTGCCGTAGGGTATTCCGGAGGTGCAACGCGCCAGGTGGGCGCTCGGACCGGCCGCGGGGTTGGTTGCGATGCTGGGCTTCTATGGGTGTGGGGGTGGGCGGTAACCCGGTCTGGGATGAGGGCGCTCGCCGCGCGTGCACACTGCGGCGTCCGCCTACCGCATCGCCTCGAGTCGCTTGAGCGCCGGCGCCGCCAGCCGCATGGCGCCGGCGAGATCGGTGGATGACGTCAGGTACGCGATCTTGAGCAAGCGATCGCCGCGCAAGACACCAAGCTCTCCATTCGCGCCGATCGCGGCCTCATCCCACGGCCCTTCGAGGGTGTCGGCGCCGGCCGCCTCGCGATCCACCACGCCGATCGCCGCCAACCCGCCGCGACTCCGAACGAAACGCATCTCATCGGCGCCACCGACGACATGCGGCGTGATCACGAGCGCACGATGCTTGCCCGTGTAGTAGGCACAACTATCGCCAGCAGGATCGGCGAGTGCGCCCCCCTCGCGAACGCGATACGGCGGGACAGTCAGCGCCCCGAGCACCCCCGCCGCCTCAGCCGGTGAGAGGACGGCACAGGGATCCGGACCACGGGGGACCGCACTGCTCGCGGCGGGATGTGCGAATGGCAGGTCTGGAACGCGCTCGCGCACGCGCATGGCCAGCGTCGCCAGCGCCGCGTCCTGCTTGCCGAAGGTGCGCGCTTCCGCCACCACCATCAGTGTTCCGGCGCGCCCCCAGAAGTTGGGCTTGCCGATCATGCGACGTCGGAAGTCCCAGCCGTCGCTGGCCTTCTGCGCCGCCAGCAGAGAGTCGTTGCCGATCCAGGACCCCACCGTTGCAAACGCCATCTCGGCGGGGCGTTCCTCGGGTCCAACCCCAACGCTCACGTGCAGCAGCACACCACCGGTGTCCGGCGGCTCCGCCGGCCAATCCGACTTGAGCCCCGACTTCTCGAGCGAGGCGCGCATCTGATCGGCCTGCGCGCGTCGCGCGAGCGTGATGGAGTCCACCGGCAGCGGATAGAAACACCCGCCGTCCTGCTCTCGTGGCTCGCCGTTGAGCTTTCCCAGCAGGGCCTCGACGTCTTCGACGGGAATCCAACTACAGGGAGATGCGGGGCGACTGCCGAGTCGATCGGGGAGGCCCGCCACGGGTCGCGCGGGGGGGAGTTCGGATTCGCCCGACGTGCCGGCCCCTTCGCCACCGCAAGCGGCGAACAGCATCATGGCTCCAACCGTCAGCTGCATGGTGCGCGTCATCGTGTGCCGTCCTGTGCATCGGGTAACGTGGCGAGTCGCTCGAGCGCCGCTTCTGCGAGCCGTATCGCACCAGCGGCAGTGGTTGATGACATCTGGTAGCGCACGCCGACGCCGCGACCGCCCTTGCGGAAGAGGAGTTCACCCGCGAGATCGACGACCGCCTCGTCGAAGCGACCTTCAAGCGTGTCACCTTCTATCCCGGGAAGGTCCGCGACCTGACGCACGGCGTTGCCGATCATCCGGGCGGCATTCAGTTCCAGGCCGGCGTAGTTCCAGACGGGGGTGAGCACCAGCACGCGATGCCCCGCGGTGAGGAATGCGCAACTCGTGCCGGTCGGATCGGCGAGTGGCGTGCGTTCGCGCGTCCGATATGGCGCGGCGACGAGCGTGCCTAACACCGCTTCCGCTTGGGCGCGCGAGAGGGCGGTGCATGGATCACGGCCTGGTGGCTCGCGCCCCGAACGATCGGCTGCCGGATGAGACATCGGCGCATCGGGGAGCCGGTCGCGCAACGCGGCGGCAATGGCCGCCAGCGTATCGGCGGGGAGCTTGAGCATCTGCGACTTCACGGACACCCTGACGAATCCGGCACGCCCGAAGAAGAGCAAACCGGACGGCGACTGGCGCACCTCGTCCCACCCGGCGTCGACGCGTGCCGGCTTTTCGGTGGTGGCTTGCCCGTCGCCACGTGTGTCGACTTCCGCGTAGAGACCGGCGCGCGTGGGGTGATACATCGCGATCGCCCGCGCATCCATCCCGCCAGCACGCGCGCGGGCGGCCCCCGCCTGCGCCTGGCGCCACTCGGCGGTCGTCGTGTCCGACACGACGTAGTACCAGCAGCCATTGCCGTCGCGCACCGGCGCGCCATCGAGCGCACCGACGCGCTTCGCGATCTCCGCCGGCGAGATCAACTCACACGGCCCTCCAACAGGCGTGACGGTCGAGGTTGAAGGCGGTGCCGCCGCGACATCAGCGGAGGCCGCGTGTTGGACATCGTGACCGCCCTTGCAGCCGGCGGCAGACGTCAACGCAGACACCGCGAGGCCCAACAGTCGTCGCCTGTTCATCGCTCCTTCGCGCAGCTGCGCACCAGCTCGACCCGCCGGTTGCGCGCACGCCCCTCGACTGTGGCGTTAGGTTCCCGCGGCCTGGTGGCCCCCCATCCCGAGACACGCAGGCGCGCGGCGTTGACCTGGTGGCGTTCGACCAGCCGTGCACGTACCGCGGCGACGCGCATCTCGGAGAGCGCCTGGTTGGCCGTCGGCGAGCCGATGCTGTCGGTGTGTCCTTCGAGCGTGCCCGACCAATCGGGGTGGCGCGCGAGCACCTGCGCGATGGTCAGGATGGCACGATCCGACGCTGCCGCCAGGTGGGCGCTATTGAACGCGAAGTAGATCCCCGGAAGCTCCACGCGGCACGAAGCCGACAGCGCCCCCTCCAATGCCGCCGCGGCCACGTCGTTGTCGGTGGACGCGTTCACCCCCCGGCCGCCTCTGAGCTCCTCGCGCCTAACGACCAGGACCCCGTCGCGCACGTCGATTCCCGCCGCCGGCACGTCCAGCAATGGAATGTCGATGCGCGTGGTCTGCAGGACGTTGCCTGCTCCGCGGAATGCACCGATCCACTTGAGGACGAGCGGATACGTGCTGTCGGCAAGGATCCAGAACTCGGGGGCCCACCGCCCCTGTCTCGCCGTGAAGTCGCCGCGCACATGCAAGGCCGGCAGCTGCACACGGCGACCGTTGAGCAGGACGGGGAACGGCACGGTGCCGGTGCCGACAGGGGCGACGGTGCCGCGCCAGCGAACGGGGGTGGCCTGGCCCCCTCCCATGCCGAGCGCGCGGAAGACGGTGGATTGGGCCTGGTCCACCGACATGATCTGCATGCTGTCGCGCGTCCCCGCACGCAATCGCCGGTAGAGGTCGCGAGAGAGCGCATGCATGGTGTAGCCGGGGTGCGCCTCCGGCGCCTTGGGGTCGTGAAAGAACCGGAGGCGGTGTGCCGTTGCGAGGTCGCCCCAGGCTTCGAGATAGCGAAACTGCTGCCGGGTGGTGTCGCCCTGCTGGCTCACCTCCTCCAGCCGCCACTCGTAATGCAGCCCCGAGTCCGAGACTGATCGTACCTCGTGCACCGATTCGCGGTCGCCGCCGGCCGCCGACAGTGTCTGCACGATCGTCGCGCCGGCGCCTAACGGGACGCGAGCGGGCGCCTGCCCCCGCACGGGGGCGGCGACGGCGAGTACGCCGGCGATCGCGATGAACCGGTTCACGGGACGCGCGGCAGGACCAGCTTTGCCAACCGCTCGAGTCGGGGACGCGTCGCCTCGATGGGCTCCTGCCCCTTCGCGTCGAGCGTCAACTGGACGACGCGCGACCCCGAATAGACCGCAAGGAGGCCGAGCCGCTTGTACGGATTGTTGGGATACGGAATGAGGAAGACCGCGCGATCGCCGATCCCGGCAACCGGCGTCCTGGCCGCTTTCTCCGCACCGGCCGCCTTGAGCGTCGACTCGAAGGACGCCGCCGCGGATGCGCCGAGGTAGACGCGAATCGATCCGCCGTCGTAATCGCAGTGCATCCCGCCGAACGACGAGACCGGTGCCGACCAGTGCTGGGCGAAATCCTTCTTCTCCTCCGCGGCCTGGGCCACCTCGGCGTTGGTCGCGAGCGTGCACGCATCCAGCGACGCTGCGCCCTTGCCGGCGGCAGGCGCTGCGCCTCCACCGCCAGGTGCCGTGCGGATGGCCAGCTCGATCACCTTGATCGCCGCGTCATCCTTGAGCTTCAGGCTTTCGAACAAGTCGTGGTCGATCTCCACGTAATACAAGCGACCTTTCGAGACGGCGGCGGCAACCTTTCGTCCGCGGCTGCTGTAACCCAATCCGCCCTCGCCCACGGTGAGCTTGTCAGGCACGGCGCTCGCGCCCCTGGCTTTCACGCCCTGCCGAACGTCCGCGTACACGGCGTCGGCGCGCGTCGCCGGTTGGTACATAATGCTCACCATCACGCCCTGATATCCACCGGTGAGCTCGTACAGGCAGCCATCGATCGGCACGGGGCGCGACCGCACGGGAAAGCCGATCGCCGTCTGGATGTCGGCGACCGTCGGGCAGGGCGGTCGTCCTCCCGCTTGCGCCACTGCCTCACGCGCAGGCATGACCGGCAGCGCGAGCGCGGCGAGGAGCAGGAACGTCGGCGTTTCGTTAGGCATGGTCGTCGCTCCATCCGAGTGGTGTGGGGAGATCGTCTAGCGCAGCTTGGGCACGACGGCTTTGGCCACGGCGATGTAGTGCGTCTTGAATGCCGCACCGGTGGTGCCGGCCGGGATGTCGATCAATACGCCGACGGTGTGCTTGCCGACGCGCACAAACAGTTCACCGAGCATGTCGCGCACGTTGTGGAAGTAGGCGGCATCGCCCACGCCACCGACCGTCTCCCAGCCGCCACTGACCGTCTTGGGCAGTTGTTCGAGCTGCGCCGGCGTCACGCCGTCGACCTGCAGCATGATCGGGCCCCACTCGCACGCGACCCCTGAAGCGCCCAGTGACACTTCCTTCGGCGCGCCGACCGCGGTGCCCTTCCTGCTCGCGTCGTTGACCTGCTTGACCATCTCCACGGTGAGGAACGAGCACGGCTTGAGGGACTTGGCCCCAGCGCCAGACTGCGCCAGCGCGGCGTTAGGCAGCAGGGCGGCGAACACCAATGGAACGAGCATGGAACGCATGACGGTCTCCTCGTGTGCGGTGGTGGTGAGCAGGTATCCGGCGAATCGGGTCATCGCCGGACGACTTCGAGCGTCCCTTGCACCTCGAACTCGATCTCCCCGGCGTTCGAGCGCAACGTGAACGCGCGGAGCGGGCGGTCACCGTGGATCGACCGCAAGTCGAACTCACGGCGCGCGATCCCCACGATGACGCTCGCCTCGGTCTTCCACCCGGGCGTGGTGAAGACGGATCCCGTCGCGCTGGGAGGGGTCGCGAAGACGAGCAGCCGCAACACGTCGCCCGTGTTCTGGCAGGTGGCGCCTTGGCACAGTTGAAAGGACCCGCCCCGGCCAACGTCGGTCCAGGCCACGATGCGGTGGGTGAGCGCCTGGGCGTCGGGAGGCGACTTCAGCACCGTGAACGCACTGATGGCGATGCGGACGCTCCGTCGTGCGCCGGGGCGCGGAGGGGCGTTCGGCGCATGCGACGTTCCCTCGCGCGTGCCGGCCGGCGCC
This sequence comes from uncultured Gemmatimonadaceae bacterium, assembly GCA_964560345.1. Classification (GTDB taxonomy): domain Bacteria; phylum Gemmatimonadota; class Gemmatimonadetes; order Gemmatimonadales; family Gemmatimonadaceae; genus SCN-70-22. The sequence continues at coordinate 8,130 of CAZLLP010000025.1, read as the reverse complement.
CGCATCGTGCCGCCCCGGGTGGTGGCGGGGCGACTCGGCGCCGTGTCTGCGCGGGGCGTCGCCCCCGTGTGCGTCGTCCCGGCGGTCGAGTCTCGCCTGCCGGATCCGTAGTCGATCGGAGGCGCCGGACGTTGGCGCGGGCCGGAGCTGATGGAGATGTTGGTGACGTCGTCCACGTAGAATCCCCAGTAGCGCGTCGAATCGTTGAGATACCGGGTGATCGCCTCGACGTCCGGGAAGTTCATCGCCACGTCGAGCGTCGTATCGCGCGTGCCAGGGCGTCTCCACGTCTGCGCATCTCGCAGGATGTCGAAGTAGAGGATGCCCGGTTCTGCGGGAATGTCGGTGACGCCGGCGAATCGCCATGTGCAGCTGCCGGGAATGAACTGCAGGCTCATGCCATAGTCGACGAGCCCCATCCCTTCCTGTCCGACCGACCGCACCTCCTTCGGTCGGTCGTAGCGCAGGACCATGGTGACGTGTGTTGCCGAGCGAGGACTCGGATCCTGGTGCACCCGCAGGTCGATGCCGGACTTGCCGCGGCACCGCAGGTCGCGCATCCGACCGGTCGTGGAGGGCAGGGGGGTGCCGCCGTGTACGGATGGTGCGACGGCGCTCGTGTGCGGTGGCGTGCCGGAATGCTGCGCGCTGAGCACCGGCGCGAGCATCGCCGCCGCCGCAATGGCGGATGCGGACCACCAGCCAGCGGGGCACGCGTGCCACATCAGGCGCCTCCTTCGAGAGAGATGCGGTGATCGTTAGGCCATGGGGCGCGCGAGTCGGTGAACTCCGGACCGGCGGGCGAGCGTCCCTCCGGGGGGCGCCGGCGCCAGCGGTACCCGAACGCCGCGAACGCCGCGAGGAGCACGCAGCCGGTGACCGGAACGAAGAAGTGGTAGCGGTTCTCCATCGCGAAGCGACGCGTGCCGCCGACCAGCTGGGCATCGCGCGGCGACGCCGGGGCGAGTCGCACGGGGAGCAAGGCTCCGGGGGCCAGGCCGGCGACGCTCCCCGAATCCACGGCATCGACGGCCAGCACCGTGTCCAAACCAGCCGCAGCAACCGCGAGCTCGACCACCTGATACGGCACGGCCAGTCGTCGATTGAATCGCGGCCCTCGGCGAGAGTTCGACAGGCGTGCCGGCGACTTGTCCACCAGTGTGATGCGACGCACCTCCGCCATCCGTTGAACGGTGCGTGTTCCCTCACGCGACGGGGGCATGAAGAACATCGGCCACGCCGCGAGCGCCCAGCCGACGGCCATCACGATCACGGCCGCGGTACTGAGGCGCGCGGCGATCCAGAAGCCCACGACCCCCGCGACGAGCCAGACGACGATGGGCAGTCCTGCCAGCGCGCGCACAAACTCGCGAATGACGGTTGCGGTGGAACGGTCGGTCGTGCGCGCCATGGCAGGAAACTGACGCAGGTACCGCACGGTGATCGAGTCGCCGATGCGGAGCGCGTCGTATCGTGCGGCCGGGACGCGCAGCACCGGTTCCCACCGGGCGCCGTCTGGCCCCCGCAAGGCCGCGGTCACTTCGTAGTAGCGGTCCCATTCACCGGACGGCTCGAAGCCCACGACGATCCGTTCTCGCAGGGACGCGACCTGTGCCGTGACCACCGCGCCGGCGCGGTCGAGCGCGAGCGACGGGATCGCCATGATCGCCACGATCACCGCGGAGTAGAACAGTTGCAGTCGGCTGACCCTTCGGCGGCGGCGCGGCATCGTCACCCCTGCGGGACCGCGAACCGGAACTGCGCCGCCTCGAGCGTCGGGTTGGCGCGATGCTTGAAGGTGGTCGTGCGCCGGCTGATCTCGTTGCGCGGATACCCTCTCGGCGTGTCCTGGAGGATCTTGTGGATGAGGTACGTCTCCGCGTCGATCCAGATCGTGATCGCTCGGACGCCGGTCTCTTGCCCACTCGGATACCGATAGCGTTCCACCCCTTGGATGCGGTGACACTTCCGGCCATTGACCGTCTCGAAACCGTCCTCCGTGGCTTCGTCAGTCGCGAGCACCGGGCTGACGAGTCCCGACTTCGAATACAGGAGCGACGGAACGAGTAGCGACGCCCCCCTGGTGTAGTAGCCCGCGTTCTTCAGCGCGTTCACCTGCTGTCCGCCGTTGGCGGGATAGGTATTGTGCGCCTGATCCTTGCTCGACCAGGTCTGCAGCTCGCCGTTCTCCATCCAGAGCACAAGCTGCGTGTTCAGCGGCACGCGAGCGCCCGATTTGTACTCGGACACGAGGCTGCGGAAGTCGATGAGCAGGTTGCGCGGGCTTCGCGTGAAGCGCGTGCGGAACGTCGAACGGTCCGAAAAGCCGCTGGTTTCGTCGAGCACGGTGCCGCTGTCGGCATAGGACGCGAGCGCGGCATAGGCGGCGCGCGACCTCGCCAGGATGTCGTCAGCCGAAGGCGGCGTTAGGCGGTGGGCGGGACCTCCCAGCGCCGAGGCCACCAGCGTCAGGACGGTGATCGGAGCGAATACGTTCATGACGACCGTGTCCTCATGGGGCGGAGGGTGAATGGAGGCGTCGCTTCGGCGATCGCGATCCGGCCGCCGCTTTCCGCGGCGATGCGTTCACCGTCGCGGACCTTCACGAGAATCCGGAGGTCGGGGTGGGCCGCGAGCGTCAGGCGCACCATCGGGTGCCCCTTCATGGGGAACCAGGGCCACTCGTCCCGCCGCGCCGCCACGTCCGACCAGGGGACGCTGAACGGCTGGTGCCCGGGGCGCGACATGCGCGACTGCGCGAAGTGGAGGTGCGCGTCGTCGGCGGTGAAGCGCACGGATCCCTTGTAGACGGAGGCGTTCATGATCAGCTGCCCGGTGCGGAAGGCGCGCCCCTGTCCGGCATTCCGGTCCGGATACGACGCCGCCAGTCGCCGCCACCCGCTCGAGCGGGCGATCATGGATACCAGCGGCGCCCAGAGCAGCGCGCCTAACGCGACGGCGACGAGGGGAAGGAACGGCACGATGCTTCTCATCGGCGAACGAGCTCCACGCGACGGTTGCGCGCCCTTCCTTCGAGGGTGTCGTTGCGATCCCGCGGGCGCGATTCTCCCAGTCCGGCCGTCGTCAGGCGCGCGCCGGCGATTCCGAAGCGCGATCCCAGCGCGGTCTTGACCGCTGCCGCACGCCGTCCCGAGAGCTCGAGGTTGTAGGCATCACTCGCCACGTCGTCGGTGTGCCCCTCGACCGCGAGCCTCCAGTCCGGGTTGCGACGCAGCACTTGGGCGATCTCGGTCAGCGTCGGTTCCGACTCCTCGCGAATCCGGTCACTGTCGAAGTCGAAGAAGAGGTCATAGATGACGGCGCGCCGCTGGTCGCGGAGGGCACGCTCGAGCCCGAGCATGCGCTCCTCGCTCGCGGTCCGCGACGTCCCGCTGCAGCGATAGGTGACCTTGACCACGCGCAGTTGCTGCGCCTCGGTGGGCGCGCCGCTGCTGCTGGCGAACGCATACTGGATCGCGAGCGGGTTCTCCTCGTCGTCGAGGAACCAGAAGTCGACCTTGGAGCCGATGAACGACCCGCGCACCTGCACGACCGGGAGCGCGACGACGGTGTCGTTCACCGTGACGCGGAGGGTGGTCGTCGCCACGCGCTGCAGCGTCCAGGTTTCCTCGTAATCGTAGAAATTGCCGGCGTGCGCGCGATCGGCCGGGTAGCCCGAGTTCTCACCGGCAACGAGCCCCAACTTGGCCGTGCCGGTGCGCGTGAGGGCGCGCAGGAGCGCGGTCGAGACGCCTAACGCCGTGCTCCCGGGGATCAGGGGAGAGCCCTTGGAGTGGAACGTGTGCGCGTACAACGTGGCGGTGCCCAGGTCCTCGCGCCGCACGACGCGCGTCATGTTCCAGTGACGGAGGGCGCCACGGCCGCTGGGGACCTGCGCGGAGTAGGCGATCGTGAACGCGCGGGCGTCGGCGCCGGCCACGGTCTTGATGGACTCGTAGTCGCCCTCGGGGCGGCTGATCGCGGTCACGATCGTGAGACCCCGGCAGAGCGGGATGCGCGCCACCTGTTGGCCGCGACCTGGCAGGGGGATCGCCAGGATGACGACCGCCGCGATGAGGACGCGCCGCATCACTTGTTTCCCCCCGTTAGGCCGGCGAAGCCAACCGCCAACCGCGCATCGGTCAGCGGGCCGCCCGTCTGCGACGTCGAAGCGCCCGGCCCCACCGACGTCGCCATCGGCGATCCGCCGACGCGACCTCCCGGAGGTGGTGAGCCAAGGGGCGGTGAGGCGCCGGGAGGCGGAGAACCGAGAGGCGGTGACGAAGCACCCGCTGGCAGGTCCATGACGAACTCCTGCCAAGCGCCTCCCCCCGGTTCGGCCGCAAACATCCCGGGGATCTGCATGACGCCCCGAAAACGACGCTGCCCCTGTACACTCTGCCACCAGGCGTTGAACGATTCCGCGCGAGCCGCCTGGTCGCTCATCCCCGATTGGCGTGACGCCTCGTACTGCATCTGCGCCGCACGATCCGCATTGTCGTAAATGATCGGATCGCCCATCGCGCGCGTGGCCGGATGGGCCTGCGCCGGATTGGGATGCCAGTTCTCGCGATGCCATGCACGATTCGCTTTGTCACCCTGGAACGGGCCGGTGCCAGCCGGCACTCTCCCGTCTGCTGGTCGCGGGTCATAACGGCCACGCGCGGGAGCGGTAGTCGTCGACGGAATCGGTGCCGGTCCAGCCGCAGCGGGGGGCGCGCCACCAGGTGCCGGCGCACGCGTCCCGCCTGCGCCGCGGTTCACGCGTGGCCCGCGTCGAGGTGTGGGGGGGCGTCCGCGAAAGCCGCGGGGCGGACGACGACCACCCACGAGTGGTCCCCCGCGCGCGCGCGAACCCAGGAAGGAGCGCGGCATGCGCTTGAGCATGATCTCCGCGCGGAGATGCATGAGCAGGATGGGCGCGGTGGCCAGAAAACCGCTCTGGATGGCGCTGATCAGGCATTTGCGGTTGTTCTCGTACGCCACGTCCTCGAAGTCCTTCCCGGTGTTCTGCGGCGTACTACCGGCAGGCGTCTTGTCCTTCCCGCTCATGAAGTCCTTCACGTCCCTCCCGAAGCCGCCCGGATTGGTGATGGAAAACTCCGGGATGTCGCTGTCGGGGCGCCGCGTGACCCACCGCGGCGTTAGGCCTCGCTGCCAGAACTCTTCGCCCAGGACGTTCAACGCATTTGCCGCCTGTGGTATCGCCTGGCACAGGGCATAAGAGAACACGAGCTGCTTTGCTCCCTCGACGATCACGGCGAGGTGGGTCCCGTAGTCCACGCCTTGTCCCCAGCCGGATGGTCCGATGCCAAGGGCATCTCCGGTCGACGGATCGATGCGCCACCAGGCGACAGCACCCGCTGCGGCCGTCACGTCGGGAGCCACCACGACGTCCGTCGCCGACTCGATCACGCGCCAGTCGCCTTCGCGTTCGAACGCCTCGGCCGCATTGCCCTCCGTGCCGCCGAGCAGCGTTTCGAGGTTGGTGTCCCAGACACCTTGCCAGAGGCGCGCGCCAAAGCCATCGCCTTCGGCGAGCGAGATCCCGATTTCGTTGGCCACGATGTCGAACGCGTCAGCACCGACGACGGTACCGTGCTTGATGGCGATGTATTGATGGCGGCTGAGGATCGTTGGCCGGTCGACGAAGGCGAGGTCGCCTAACGCCTCCTGGCGCAACACGGCCAGGGTGTGCAACGGACCGACGCCTGAATGCGACGATTGGAGCAGCGAGTCGGCGCGACTCCCTTCTGCGGTGAATCCGGGTTGCGAGACGGCATGGAGCAGCGCCGTGTTCGCCACCGCGTCGCGCGCGAACTGGTGGATCGCCACTTCTGGCGCCAGGTGTGCACCCATCACGAGCATCTCCGTGCGCATCATCAGGGCCAGATTGCGCACGAGGCGGAGCGAATCGCGTGGCGGCTCCGCGTTAGGCACTGGCGCGCCCTGGCGCGCCGCCGGACCGACGAGATCGAAGAGCTGCCGTCGGACGACCCGCGAGAGCCGGCCGGGGACGCGCACGTCGTACTCGATCCAGGCGGCCGTCAGGTCATCGGTCGAGGCGTCGGGCGCTCGTTGCTGCAACGCGCCCGATAGGGCAGCGGAAAGCCCACCGAGAGGACCGGACGAGGGAGCCGCGCTGGCGCCGTAAGCGTCGTCGATGAGGGCATTCGCCACATCACGATCTCCGACGACAAGTGAGGCCCGCCACTGCCGCTGCTGCAAGGCGGCGCGACGCAGCGACGACCCATCATCCGTGGTCGAGATCCCCGTGGCGGGCCACGCGGTGGGCCAGAGCTGGAGGATCACCCGGCGATCGGTCATCGCCGGCCGAATGGCGTACTCGAGGACGCGCGCTTCGTGAAGCCCGTCAGCCGCACGTCGTTCGGTCACCAGCCGCACCAGCACCTCGTGCGCGTGCGCGGCCAGCGCAGCGTCCGGCTCGATGGTCTCCGGTGCGCTGCGCCACGCCGCGCGCGCCGCGACTCGGCCTAACAAGTCGAGATCCCGCCAGGCGCCGCCTTCTTGCAGCTGCACCCACCAATGGTCGCGCAGCGCGGCCAGCGCGGTGTCACGTCGCGTGCTCCACTCGACGTTGGCCTCGGGGCCCGGGACCGCGTCGAGCAGGAGCGAGGTGTGGCGCTCGGTGCGCTCCTGCAACCGGCCCACGAGCGTCCCCGCCGCGTTGAGCTGTTCTTCGAGCGTTTGCGTGATCGCGCCGGTGTCCGACACATAGCGCGCCGTCGCGTCCTCGACGTGCGGCGACGCTGGCGCCACCGTGTCGGCCATGGCCACCGAGGCGCCGACCATCAGGAGGGGGAGCAGCATTGAATCTGCCTGCGACGCGGTCAGCTCGGCGTGGGCGAGCCGTACCTCGTGCCCGGCCTGCCGCAGGAGTGCCGACAGCAGCAACGCGCGGTCGAGGACGTTGCCACGCCGATCCATCAGGACGCCGACCGGTCCGCGCAGGGCGCCTCGATACGGAACCCACGACGTGCGGCTCGCGACCCAGTCGCGCAGGGAGTCCGCGTTGCGACCGACGTGGCCCACGACCCACGTCGGGTCCCAGCGATCGCGCGGCATGTCGCGCTCCGCGTCCGCGAGCGCGCGCAGGCTGTTGTCGAGTATGCCGATGCGCTCCTCGGTGGGCAGTTGCGAGGCGTTGGCCGAACTCGCCCGGCTGCCGGCCACACGCGCGCTCCGCCAGGTCCACCAGCCACCCGCGGCGCCCGTCACCACCAGCACCAGAGCGGCAATCATGCGGGCGTTAGGCGCGCGCCTCATGGCTACTTCACCACCACACTGGCGATCGCCTCCGAGGCCTTCTGCGCCAGCGGCGTCATCAGGTCCTCGCCATCGGCCTTCGCCTTGCGCTTGTCCGACTTCTGCAGCAGCTCCGCACCCTGCGCGTTCTCGAGACGGTACGACAGCGTGAGCACGTCTGCCTGCCGTGAGAGCGACGCATAGTCGTTGATCGCGCCATTCACGGCGCCGGCTGCCGCGCCCGCGGCGACGCGTCCGGCCACTGACCCGCCCACCGAGCCCGTCACCGCCCACGCCCCCTGCTGCGCCGCGCCGCCGGCCAGCCTGCCTAACAAGCCGCGACCGCCGGTCCGACGTTCGTGCTTGACCGTCGGCAGCAGCACGAAGGCGCAGCCGGCGATCTTCGCCTCCTGCCGGGCCTGCGAGTGCAGCCGCGCCTCCAGCGGTCGCACGGCGAGCGTGGGCCCTGCCAGGAACGACACGAACGCGTTGCGGACGGCGCCCACCGGATCCACCCCGGTCGGTGTCGCCTCGCCCGACGCCTGCGCCAGGCAGATCTCCGTTACGGCGGGGGCGGCGCCCTGCCCGGGGCCCGCAGCCGGCGCGAGCCCGGCGAGGCTGAGCGGGGCAGGGGCGCGGCCGAGCTTGCCGACAAAGTAGCCTAGCTCGAGCATGACGTTTTGCCGGGCACGCATCGGCCCATTTTCCAGCGCATCGTCGGGCGTGAGGAGGGCCACGGCGAACCCAACGTCAGCGTGCCGCTCGAATTTCTCGATGACCGTCTGACTGCGATCGGCGTGCTGGTGAAGGATGACGGGCACGAGGCCGATAGCTGAAACAAACGCCTCAACTTCGTCCTTCAGG
>CAZLLP010000024.1:0-55880 GCA_964560345.1 uncultured Gemmatimonadaceae bacterium | reverse complement strand
GCAATCTTTCGAGGGCTCGCCCCGGCTTCCGCCGTCGGCCTTCGAGACCCAGACACGCCCGTGGTCGGTGCCGGCAAAGGGGATCCCCGGACGAATGGGCGACTCGGCGAGCGAGACGATCGGGCCATACGTCTCGGCGCCGGTCGCATCGACCGTGATGCCCCCCGTGGTACGCGTGGAGATGCGAATCTTCTCCGCGTCGGCGTAGGACAGGTCGGGGGAGATGGGGTACATCTCGTCGCCGCGCTTGGTGCTCTTGAGCACGCGGCTGGCGCCGAAGTAGAGGACCTGCGGGTTGTGCGCCGAGATGATGTATGGCGTGTTCCAGTTCCAGCGGAGATCGAAGGCGACCGAGTCGTTCTTCTGCTGCGCGCGGAAGGCGTCGATGCGCTTCTTCTGCTCCTTGGACATCGGCGCCGTCGTGTCGGGGCGGTCGACGAGGATCGAGTCTTCCCACTGTGCATAACGAGGACGCCAATTGGGCTTGACCAGCGACGTGCGCTCGCTCGTGGCGAAGTTGAAGCGGGAGATGTTGCCGCCCTGCGACTCGGCGTAGACGATGTTGGGATCGGTGGGGTCCTGCTGCGTGACGAAGCCGTCGCCGCCGGCCACCGTGGCCCACATGGCGTTGGTGATCTGCCCCTGCTTGCGGCGCGATGGGCCGCACCACGAGCCGTTGTCCTGCAAGCCCGTGCACACGCGATACGGGACCGACATGTCGAACGAGACGTTGTACGCCTGCGAGACCGGGAGCGTCATCGGGACGTCGTAGCTTCCGCCCTGGTCGTACGAGATCGCGATGCCACCGTCGTTGCCGACGATCATGCGATCCGGATCGTTCGGGTCCATCCACATCGCATGGTGATCGACGTGCACACCGACGGTGGCGTTCTTGGTCGTCTTGCCGCCGTCATCCGAGACCTTCACCGGCGTCGACGACCAGTAGACGCGGTCGGGGTTCTTCGGGTGGACGCGGACCTGCGAGTAGTAGAAGGGGCGCACGTTCTCGTTGTTGGTGCGCTCCCAGGTGACGCCGCCGTCGGCGGAGCGATACAACCCGCTCGGCTTCTGCTGCGGGGGCTTGGTCTTGTCGGGTTTGGCGTTAGGCGCGGTGTCGGCCTCCACCATCGTGTACATCACCTTGGGGTTGGACTGCGCAATGGCGATCGAGATGCGCCCCTTCATCGTCTCGGGGAAGCCGCCCCCCTTCACCTCGGTCCACGTCTTGCCGGCATCGGTCGACTTCCAGAGCGCCGAGCCCGGGCCGCCGGACTTGAGGAAATAGGGGCCGCGCACGCGTTCGTAGCTCGCCGCCCAGACGATGTCGGGATTGCTGGGGTCGAGCTGCACGTCGACAACGCCGGCCTTGTCGGAGATGAACTTGACCAGCTCCCACGTGGTGCCGCCGTCGACCGTCTTGTAGAGGCCGCGCTCCTTGTTGGCGTTCCAGATGGCGCCTAACGCGGCAACGTACACGATGTTGGGATTGGTGGGGTGCACCACGATGCGCCCGATGGTCTGGGTCTTCTCCAGCCCCATGAGCTTCCAGGTGATCCCGCCGTCGGTGGACTTGTAGATGCCGCCGCCCGGGGAGACCGAGTTGCGCGAGTTGGGTTCACCCGAGCCGGCCCAGACTTGCATGGTATCGCTGGGGGCGATGGCGAGCATCCCCATCGAGATCACGCGCTGGTTGTCGAAGACCGGGCGCCAGGTGGTCCCGTTGTTGGTGGACTTCCAGATCCCGCCGGCGGCGGTCGCGACAAAGAGCGTCTTGGACGGTGACGGAATGCCGGCGACGTCGGAGACGCGACCCATCGTGTTGGCGGGGCCGACGAGTCGCCAGCGGAAGGCGGCAAGCGTCGCGGAATCGACCTCGAACGGCGCCTGCGCGCCACCGATGCTGCTGGCGCCCGCGAGGAGCGTGAGGGTCAGGGAACGACGAAACAAGGACATGGATCTTGAGACGGGAGACGGGAGACGGGAGACGGGAGACGGGAGACAGCTCGAGTTGGACAGCATTGGATCAGGCTTCACGCGGCGAACAACTCTACTGGAACGCGCGTGTTGGGGAAGATGCTGGCTCGACGCCACCGCGTGGTCGGGGGATGGACGACGAACGCCCCGGCTTTAGGGCCGGGGCGTTCGGGTGGGGAGTGTTCGAACTGCTTCGATCAGGGATTGCGATCGATGCAGCCGGTGAAGGCGGGGTTGTTCTGTTCGTCGACCGTGACCGGGAAGTTGACGTCGGTGCCGTACTGGCCACCCTTGAAGAACTGTCCGGAGGGGAAGACGTTCGCCTGCGTGCGCCCGTACTGGCGCACCAGGCGGCGCAGGTCGCCGTGACGCTGGCCGCGTCCGAAGACCCAGAACGCCTTTTCACGGAAGTACACGTCGATGGCGGCGTTGCGGTCGGCGGGGGCGGGGAGTGCCGCCATCGCCGCCGGGGTGAAGGTGCCGAGGTTGGGCGGTGCCGCGCGCAACCCGTTCAGGATCGTCATCATCCCCGTGTAGTCGTTGGCTTGCAGGCGCGCCTCGGCCTCGTACAACCGGGCATCGAGTCCCGAGACGATCGGCGTCGATTCGGAGCGCCCGAAGTTGGTCTGGGCGATGAAGCTGGTGGATCCGTCGAACGACTTCCCCGCGGGCGATGTCGCCGTGGAGTTCCCCGTGACCTTGATGCGGGGATCGCCCGCGGAGGCGAATGGGATCGCGTTGGCGATGCGTCCCCCCACATCGAACGAGTCGCCCACGACCCATCGCTTCTGATTGGCGTTCAGGCTCCAGATCTGGTTGTCGCCCGACGTGAGGGCGAAGGTGGCCAGGTTCTGGTAGTTCGTGGGGACGTTGGCGACGGTGGCGGCAACGCTGGTGAACTGTCCCAGGTTGAGCTGCGCGCGCGCCTTGGTCACCGCGGCGGCATTGCGAATGGCTGTGGACGTGGCGTCGGTGCCATTCGCGAGGGCCAGCGCGCTATCGGCGTGCGCGAGCGCAAGCTGGAAGACCGCCTGATTGGTGAGCGGCGGTCCGTACTGCGGCGCGCCGCTCGAGGCGTCGCCTAACGGCGTGCCGTTGCAGAATGCCTCGGCCAGCGTGATCTCCGAAACCGCCATCGCCCAGTACATCTGCCCCTGATATGCCGGAGTCCCCGGGACGTACTGCTTGAGGGTGGCGAGCGCTTCGCGTGCGGTGGTGCGCACGCGATAGATCTCGCGCATCATCGTCTGGACGTTGGCGTTGTTATCCTGGATCACGCGCTGGTCGGTCTCGTTGCGCTGCAGGAAGGTGTCGCCCGACTTCCATTCATCGGCGAGGAGTCCGCCGAGCATCCAGGCGCCTTCGCCTCCGGCGGTGATGTTGCGAACGCGCGAGAGCGCACCGACCCGCATGGCTTCGGCGGCGGCCGGCGAGTTGACCGTGGCCGGGTTGATGACGTCGGGATCCGGGGCCGCCAACAGGCGGTCCTGGAAGTTGCTGCACCCGAGGGTGCTGGACAGGACCATGACTCCAACGGTCACGATCCCACGAGGACGCAGAGTGTGCGTAGTCATTGAGATGGTCTCGGCCTTTGGAGGTTAGTAGCGCAGGTTGACGCGGAAGGTGAAGTACCGCGGTGGCCCGGCGGTGAGCAGCGTCTGCTGCAGGTTGGCCTCGCCGTAGTTCTGTTCCGGATCGACGCCGGTCCAGTCGGTGAAGACCGCCAGGTTACGCACGGCAAAGACGATCCCCACGCTCTGGGCCTTGAGCAGGCGCTGCGCCCAGTCGCTGTCCACGTTGTAGGTGGCGGACAGCTCGCGGATGCGCGTGAACGTCACGTCTTCCATGTAGCCGGCGGTGGTCTGCGGCGTCTTGAATCGCTGCGCGATGGCGCGCGCCTGCTCGTATGGCGTGGCATCGTGGCTCGACGTCGCCTTGCACGACAGCGACTGCTGGCAGAGGAACTGTTGCTCGGAGTTGAGCACCTTGTAGCCGCTCTTGTGGTCGATGAGCGACGAGATGCGAATGCGCCGGTTGAACAGGTCGAAGCCGTTCACGAAGGTGAGTTCGAGGCGCGGCTGCGAATACCCCTGGAAGGTGATCGAATCGGCGATGGTGACTTCGGCCGGGACGATGATGCCGTCCTTGTTGGCGTCGTTGTAGCTGAAGCCGCGCTGCCAGTACCCGTTGAGCGGGTAGCCCGGTCGCTGCTGCGTCGAGGTGCCGATGATGGGCGGGATGGCCTTGCCGGCGGCGTCGGTGCCTAACGTGAGCAGTTCGTTGCTGTTGCGCGAGGCCGAGAGCGTCATGTCCCACGCCAGGTTGCGCCGCGAGAGGAGCTGCGCGTTGAGCAACGCCTCGTATCCCCAGTTGCGCACCTCGCCCAGATTGGCCAGCACCGTGGTCGCCGCCGACCCCGCCGAGGGGGCGATGGTCTGCGCGATGAGGGCATCCTTCGACTTCTTGTCGTAGTACGTGAGTTCGAGGTTGACGCGATCATTGAAGAAGCGCGCGTCGGTGCCGAACTCCAGCTCGGCCGTCCGTTCGGGCTTGAGCGTGGAGTTGCCGAGCAGGTTCGACCGCAGGCCGGCGACTTCGGCCCCGGCGATGTTGGTCGTCACCACGGCAAAGGTGCGCAACGCATCGTTGGGGCCCGGCTGCACCCCCGACGCGCCGTATGCGGAACGCAGGCGCAACGACGACAACCACGACAGCTTGGGGAAGAAGCTTTCGTCGGAGATGATCCACGACAGCGATCCCTTGGGGTAGTACACGCGCTGGAACTCGGTACCGAATGCCGAGTTCTGGTCGGTGCGCACGGCGGCGGTGATGAAGAGGCGGTCGTTGAGCGAAGCCTGCTCCTCGACGAAGACGCCGAGCGTTTTCGTCAACGTCGTCGCCGAGCCCACCGCGGGGATGGTACCGGCCGCCGGCGTCTCGGCACCCGGCGGGAGCGTCGAACCCTGCGCCGTCGCCTGCTCAAAGGCGTAGTTCACGTACTGCGCGCCGCCGGTGGTCTTGAAGTTCAACCACGGCTTGAACTGCCAGGTGGCGGTGGAGCCGAGGTTGATGGTGACGTTGCGGATGTTGGCGCGCACGTCGGTGGCGCGTCCCAGGCGGTTGGTGCCGAAGTCGGAGCACTCCCCGTATCGGCACAACTGGAAGTCGACGCGATCGGAGAGGTCGAGCCCGACGTCGGCGCGGTTCTGCAGCCATGAGAACGGGCGCCAGTTGGCCGTGGCCGAGTTGATGGACCGCTGCACTTCCTGCTGCGTGCTGTACTGGAAGATGTCGCCCGGGGTGAAGAGGTTCCATCCCTGGAGCGGCTGGCCTAACGAGCCGCGCGCCGTGTAGTTGGGGCCCGCATTCTTGTAGCCGTAGCCGACCGTCCCGTTGTACCAGAACGAGTTGACGTTGTTGTCCACCTGCGGGAGGCGCTGGTCGAGCTTGATGAAGTTGGACGTCACCCCGATGTCGAGCTTGGGGTTGGGGGTGATGTTGATGTTGGCGCGGTACGACCCCTTGATGGCCACGTTGGGGCGGTTCATGTAGTCGTAGATGCGCACCTGCAGCGAATCGAAGCGGCGGCGATCGTAGTCCGGGATACTGAGCGGCCCTGCCTCGCTCTCGTATTCGCCGCTGACGAAGTAGCGCACCGCGTCGGTGCCACCCGACACCTGCGCGCCCCCCTGCCACCGCCATCCATCCTTGATGGGGGTGAGGTCCTTGTCCTTGAAGACGTTGAGGGCCGACGTGCTGTCCTCGATGCACGTGCCGAGTGCGGTCTCGTAGAGCCAGCAGCGGCGCGCGACGTTGGGCGTGGCCGGAAGGTGTCCGAGGATGGCGTACGTGGTGGGGTAGTCGTTCTTGTCCTGGATGACCCCCTGCTCGCCGTACACGCTCCACCGTGCGGCCCCGGCGCGTCCGCGCTTGGTGGTGATGACCACCACGCCGTTGGCCGCGTCGGTGCCGTACAACGTTGCGGCTGACGGGCCCTTCACGACCTCGATGTTCTCGATTTCCTCGGGGTTGATGTCGTTCACGCGGCTCGGCGCCGTTCCGCCCACGCCGATTCCGGTCCCGCCCGTGCTCGTCATGCGCACGCCGTCGATCACGTAGATCGGGTCGTTGCTGAGCGAGAGCGACGACGTCCCGCGAATGCGCACGCGACTCCCGCCGGCGGTCATGTTCGACGGAAGGATCTGCACGCCGGCGGCCTTGGCCACCAGCAGGTCGCCCATGTTCTTCACGCTCCCGCTTTCCACCGTCTTGGCGGCGTCGATCGTGGCCACCGAGTTCCCGAGCTCCACGCGTCGCTGCTCACCGGTAGCGGTGGTGACCACCGCTTGCAGCTGCACCACCGTGCGCACCATCGAGAAGTTGAGCGTCACGACAGTGCCGCTCGCCGTCACGGCAACCGCCTTCTTCTGCTCCTGGTAACCGACGCGCAGGACGCGCACCTCATAGCTCCCCGCCGGCAGCCCTCGCAGGGTGAAGTTCCCCTGGGCGTTGGTGACGGTGAAGACGGAGGTGCCGAGCACGATCACCCGGACATCGGAGAGCGGTTGGCTCACGTCTTCGGCCGTGACGCGCCCCGTGATCTGGGGTTGCTGCGCCTCGGCGCGGCTCACGGCGGCTGGTAGCAGCGCGAGAGTGAGGGCGAGGGCAAGGACTCGTCGCCGGTGATCCAACAGGAAACGACGCATGAAGCTCCTCCGACTGCTGAGGGTGGTCAGGGAGGGCACCCCGCGCTCGCGGCCGCGAGGGTGCGACGCAACACCGCCGCGAGCGCGGGGATACAGCGTTCGCGGCGGTGACCCCACGCTACTGCGCAGGGACGAAGCGTCAAGATCCCACAAAGCGTCCGTTCCCGTGATACCCGTCCGGGTGGGGCGCTCCCTGCCCTTCAACATCCCTGCAACCCCCCTTTGACAGCGCCGGCCGAGTCGACGATGTCGCCTACTGCGTCACCCGGAGGGCCCGAATCATCCCGTGCTGGGAGTGCAGCTGCCTGGAGAGCGGATTGTACGTCACGCAGAGCAGGGCGTAGTCGCCGGGCATCAGGTCGACGGTCACGTTCACCGAGCGCCCGCGGGCGAGGTTGGTGGTTCCGCCGACCCCTTCGAACGGAGCGGCTCCGGTCGGCTTCTCGGCCCATTTCACCGCGTCGGCAAGCCCCTTCCCAGGAAGCAGGCGAACGATCCACACCTGATGCTCGAACTGGCCGGTGTTGTCGACGCGAATGGTCCGACGTCCGGCGTTGAGCGGCCCCTCGAGCTGGTAGTTCCACTCATACATCTTGAGCACCACTTCCGTGGCCGGGAGCGAGGCCGGCGCCGATGCGCCTGGACGCCGCGTCACGGAGAGCTCTTCCACCTCACCGAGGATGAGCGGGCCGCCTGGGGAGGGGTTGAGCGGGAGCTGCGCGATGACGTAGCGCCCCGGCTCGAGCACCATCGAGACCGACGACACGCCACCCGAGGGCGTCGACTCGGGACCGCCCATGCGATTGATCCACGGCACGTTCCAGTCGCCGCCGCGCAGGTAGTCGGAGATCTGCTCCAGCCGGTCGAGTCGGTCGACCTTGAGGATGCTGAAGTGCTGCTGCGACGACGAGCGATTGAAGAGCCGGATGTTCACCAGGCCGGCATCGACCTGCGCAGGCGCATCGAATCCCTTGTCGGTGGCAACGATGAGCAGTTCGGCGCCCTGGATGCCCCCGGGGCGTTGGGCCACCGGGCGTTTCTGTGCGGCCGCTGGCGGCGCCTTCGTGGCTTGCGCCACGAGCGGGGCGGCGATCGCCAGCGAACACGAGAGTGAAAGCGTCAGGATCGCGCAAGAGCTACGACGTCGCATGGGAATCCCTCGGCGCAAGGTTGGGGGTTGCCCTAAACTCCGATATCGGGAGCGTTGGCGCCAGAGAGATTCTCACGACGAGCGTGCGAGGCACGCCGCACGATCGCTTCACGCAAAGGCGCACTGGTGAATTGATGTCAGTGAGTTCCTGCAACGCGCATTGAACGCGCGTACCGCATCACGACGTTGCTGCGCGCGCTTACGCGTTCGATTCGGCGAGTCGCGCGACGAGCGGACCGAAGGCGAGCGCTTGCGCCCGCTCGCTCGCCAGGCGCCGCGTGACCGCGATGGCGGGAAGCCCCGCCAGCTCCAGCTCATTGGCGCACTCGGCGACGAGCCATGCGCCCGCATACGGATCAACGGCATCGAAGCGACGCAGCGCTCTCGCGAAATGATCGAAGGCGGCCCCGCTGTGTCCGACGCCGAGTGTCATCTGCAAGGCGACGGCGTCGACGAGTTCACGCCCCGGGAACCACCAGTCAGGCGTTGCGCTGGAGATCAGCTCGTTGGCGCGCTGCCAGCGTTGCTGTGCGGTCGGCGAGTTGGGGCCGCCATTGGTGAGCGCGGCGCCGGCGATGGCGGTCAGCTCCGCCCACGCGATGTCGAGCGTGCGGGCCGAGCCTGCGGCGACGTCGTAGAGGGCATGGGCGCGATCGCGCTCGCCCTGTTCGCGGGCCGCGTGCGCGGCGGCGAGCGTGGTGCGGAGCTGCTCGGGCGTATCGCCCAGCGAGGTGAAGATGCGCTCGGCGTCGCCAAGCCACTGCGCCGCCTCTCCAAAGTTGCCTTGCCGGGCACGCAGTTCGCCGAGTGCGCGCGAGACGCCAGCCGCCAGCGGGGCGGCGTGCGCGCCGCGTGCGGCGTCGAGCGCCTCGCCCAGCGATTCCTCGGCGTGCGGGAGGTGTCCGGCGCGCAGGTACAGCTCGCCTAACGTCAAACGTGCGAGGGCGGTGACGGCGCGGTCACCGGCGGCGGTGCCGTCGGCGATGGCCTCGCGCGCGAAGGCGAAGGCATCGCCGGGGGCGGAATCGTAGCGTCCGATGGCCATGAGTCGGTGCGCCTCGGCGCGCTGCGCCAACGCGCCGCGGATCCCGCCGATCTCGATGGCCTTGCGGGCGAGCGTGGCGGTGAGGTGCCAATCGGCCACCGACGCGGCCAGCGCCGACGCCGCCAGCTGCACGCCGGCGCGCATCCCCGAGTCGGCGCCCGGCGACTCGACCAGCAGCGTGCGCAATGCCTCGATGGCGCGCAGCGGCGGCTTGCCGCGGTGCACGCGGACACGCTCGCGCAGGTTGCGCACGGCCAGGGCGGCGTCGGGGGCCTCGCCTTCGCCCATCCACTCGAGCGCCAGATCGCACCAGGTCTCGGCCAGCGAGTAGCGCCCGGCCTCGAAGGCGGTGGTCGCCAGGCGCACCCGCAGTTCGGCGAGGTTGCGGGCCGACGGGGCGTACCGCTGCGCCACCTGCAACGCCGCGAGTGCGGCGTCGTGCGCGAAGCCAGCGGCCGAGCGATCGGCGGCCAGCAGCGCATAACGATAGGCGTCGGTATCGAGGCCGGCGGCGTGATAGTGCCCGGCGATTGCGTCCACCGACGACGGGGCGCGCAGTTCCAGGAGGCGCGCGGCCACCTCGTGGATGCGTTGCCGGTGCCGCTCGGGGAGCTCGCGCGTGATGGCGTCGGCGAGCAGGGCGTGCGTGAAGCTGAAGTGCCCTTCGCGCGCGGCATCGCGCGTCACCACACCGGCGGCTTCGCCTTCGTCGAGCGCGGCCGTCACCTGCGACTCGGGGACGTTGGCGGTCGCCAGGAGCAACTCGAGGTCGAACGGCGCGCCGAGCACCGCGGCGGTGGTGAGGATCGCCCGCGCGGCCGGGGAGAGGCGTTGCAGCCGCCGCTCGAGGATGAAGGCAATCCCCGGGGGGATGAGCCCACCGGTGAGCGGGCGCCACTCCCACCGCGTCCCGCCGTACCAGATCCCCCCCGCCTCGGCAAAGGCGTGCAGCACGTGCACGACATTGAGCGGGATGCCTTCGGTGTAGTCGTGCAGGATGCGCGGGAACTCGTCGCCGGGATCGGCGTCGCGGAAGACCACCTGCGCCCAGCGACGCAGTTCGTCGGCACTAAACCGTCGAAGCGACAACTGGCTGGCGCGCGCGCGCTGGGTCAGGCGGCGGCGCCAATCAGCGGCACCGCGCGCTTCGTCGGGGCGCAGTGTGACGACAATGAAGAGGCGCTCGGCGTCCACCGCGCCCAGCAGCGCGTCGAGCACGGCCCAGCTCGCGGCGTCGGCCCACTGCATATCCTCGAAGACGAGGACGAGCAGGCGTTCGCGCGCCACGCGGCGCACGGCGCGCACGATCTCCTCCTGCAACAGCGACGGCGTGAGCGCCCAGTCATCGCCATCGCGCGGCGGCGGAATGTTGGGGATGAGCTGCGGGAGGGCACGCCATTCGTCGAGGGCGAGCAGCCCCGTCGCGTGCAATCGCCCGACGATGTCGGTCCACGGCGCGTACGGGGCCGACTGGTCGCCATCGAGGCACTGGGCGGTGAGGAGCGTTCCGGCGCGCAGGCGGATCTCGGGCTCGAGGTGCCTGACGAGTGCCGTCTTGCCGATCCCTTCTTCCCCCACGAGCGAGACGAGTCGCGCGTCGCCGCGGCTGGCCAGGTCGAGCTGTCCCACCAGCGTGCGCAGTTCGTCCTCGCGCGCCACGAAGGCGTCGAAGTCGAGTCGCGCGCGGGCGGCGTGCGCATCGGCCTGGTCGGCGACGACCACGCGATCGCGTCCATCGCGCTTGGCGCGGTAGAGCGCACGATCGGTGGCGGCCAGCAGCGCCTCGATCGTCTCGCCGTCCTGCGGCGCGCAGGCAACGGCCACCGAGACCGAGATGGCGATCTCCTCGTCGGGGGCATCGCGGCGCGCGCAGCGCAGGCGCGTGCACGCATCGCGCAGCCGCTCGGCGACTTCCAGCGCCACTTCGGTCGTGGTGGTGGGGAGGAGGATGACAAACTCGTCGCTGCCGCGACGGCCGATCAGGTCCCCGGTGCGCAGCCCACGCTGCAGCACCTTGGCCACCGCCCACAGCAGGTCATCGCCTTGCAGCCGCCCGTAGGTCTCATTGACGCGCGAGAAGTGATCGATGTCGAGCAGCAGCAGCGACTGCGGCTGCGGCGTCCCCTGCCGCGTGGCCAACAGGCGGCTCGCGCGCTGCGTCCACGAGGCGCGATCGGCGACCGAGGTGAGCGCATCGTCGAGGAGCGGCGGTTCGCGCGTCTCGACGCGTGCCGGGAGCGCGGCCGCCGAGGTGATGCCGGGGATCGCGATCCCGTCGCGGACGACTTCCTCGAAGATCTTGAAGACCGCCGGGTCGAACTGCCGTCCCACGTCGCGTCGCATGACGTCGAGCGCTTCGTGATGCGCGAGTGGCGCCTTGAACGAGCGCCGCGATACGAGCGCGTCGTAGACATCGGCGACGGTGAAGATGCGCGCGGCGAGCGGGATCTCCTCACCGGCCAGCCCGTGCGGATAGCCCGAGCCATCCCAGCACTCGTGATGCGACTCGACGATCGGGCGCACTTCCCACGGGAAGTCGACGCCGCGCAGCATGGCGGCTCCGGCGGCCGGGTGGCGCTTCACGATCGCCCACTCCTCCGCGCTCAGTCGTCCAGCCTTGTTCAGGATCGACTGCGGGACTTCGAGCTTGCCGATGTCGTGCAGGAAGGCGCCGACGCGATACCAGACGAGCGCGTGCGTCTCGACCCCCATGCGGCGCGCGATCTCGCAGGTGAGGTCGGCGACGCGGTCGCAGTGCCCGGCGGTGGCGTGGTCCTTGGACTCGATGCGCTGGGCCCATCGGCGCACCACGTCGATGAAGCCATCGTCGAGGCGGCGGAGTCGTCGGGTCGCGTCGCTATCGGCGCCGCGAACGCGCAGCTGGGCGAGGGCGCGATAGGCGCGGTTGAGCGCGACCAGCGCTTCGGCGTGGCGGTCGTTGCGGGCCAGCAGGTCGGCGCGCTCGCGTGCCGTCTCGGCGACGAGCAGCAAGTCGTCGAGTTCTTGCGCCTGACGGTCGCTCTGCTCGAGCAGGCGTTCGGCGCGGGCGTGATCGCCAAGCTCACGCGCCACGACGCCGTTGATGGCGAGGGCGCGCGCCGTGAGCGTGACGTCGTCGAGGCGCCGCGCGAGGTCGAGGGCGCGCTCGGCGGAGGCCTGGGCGCGTTCGACATTGGCACGATCGAGCGCCATCTCGGCGCGGGCCAGCTCGAGGATCGCGATGAGGTGATCGTCGCGTCGTTGGGTGGCCGAAGCGGCGGCGTCGGCAAAGGCCTGTTCGGCCGCGTTCCATCGCTTGGCGTCGGAATAGAGCGTGGCCAGGCGCGCCGAGGTGAGACCGGCGAGCGCCTCGTCGCCCCCCGAGCGGTATTCGCTCACGGCGACTTCGGCGAGCGTGATGGCCTCCCCGGTGTCGCCACGCAGGACGGCGAGGTCGGCGAGGTGCGTGGCGGCCAGGGCCGCGAGCGCGGGGCGTCCGGCGAGGCGGGCGCGGTGGCGCGCGTCGGTGAAGTCTTCGGCGGCGGCGGCCAGGAGCCCTTCGCGCCAGCGGATGCGACCGCGCAGTTCGAGCGCCTCTGCGACCGCCACGTCCATCCCCGATTCGTCGGGGAGGGCGAGGACCGCTTCGACGCAGTCGAGCGCGGCGCCGATGTTTCGGGCGACAAGGTGCGTTCGGCCGACCCCGAGGAGGAGTCGCGCGATGCTCCAGGCTGGGGTCCCCGGGACGAGCGAGTGGAGGGCTCGCTCGTACAGCTCCCGCGCCGCCTGCATCTGTCCACGCAGCTCCGCGAGACGCCCCTGGTCGAGGAGCGCCTCGAGCTCGGGCGTCATGGGGTCGGCGGGGGACATCGGTGGGGAGGCGGGTGGGGGCAACTATAGGAAGACGAACGAGGGGGCGCCGGGTTGCGTTCTGCCCCGGTTCGGGGGCGTTCGGTCACGTCTTGCGCGGTCGGGCAAAATAGCTGTGTTGACACGACTCCAGTTCGGTGGGATGCTATGCCGCGCGCTCCGCCCGGCAGTTGGGCTTGCGGGGACCCTCTCCCTTCCCGCCGCCAATTGTCGCACGCGTTACCGGGCCCCCAACCTCGTCGCCGCCACGGCGTACGTGCGGACGCAGCTCCCCCACTCCTCTCTTCGTGAGGTCGTGATGCACAACAGTCGTCAAACGTCGGGTCGCTGGTTCGGAGGACTCGGGGTCGCGGTCGCGATACTAGTCGCGCTCGGCCCCGGATCTGCCGGGGCACAACAGGCGCAAGGGACCATTCGCGGCAAGGTGACCAACGCCGCGGCCGGTGCCCCGCTTGGCAACGCGCAGGTGTTCGTCGCGGGGACGCAGCTCGGCGGATTGACCAATGCCGACGGCTCGTACTCCATCTCTGCGGTACCGCCGGGAACCCAGGTGGTACGCGTGCGACTGATCGGCTATCAGCCGACGGAGAAGTCGGTGTCGGTCACGGCCGGCGCGTCGGTGACGCTCGACTTCGCGCTCACGCAGAGCGCGATCTCGCTCGACGAAGTCGTCGTGACGGGGACCGGTGGATCGGCCCGCAAGCGCGAGGTAGGGAATTCGATCGGCTCGGTGAAGGTGTCGGAGATGCCGGAAGTGCCGAGCAACGTGTCGAACATGCTCTCCGGCCGTCTGGCCGGCGTGAACGTGGGCGGTGCGACGGGGAACTCGGGGGCCGGCTCGGCGATCCGCCTGCGTGGCTCGACGTCGGTCGCGCTGACCAACCAGCCGCTGATCTTCATCGACGGCGTGCGTACGCGCTCTGATGAGTATCCGCGCAACGGCATCTTCACGGGGACGACGCAGCGCGGCGCCAACGCGTATGGCTCGCCGCTCAACGACATCAATCCGGATGACATCGAGCGCATCGAAGTCGTGAAGGGTGCGGCGGCGGCGACGCTGTACGGCACCGACGCGGCGGCCGGCGTGATCCAGATCTTCACCAAGCGCGGGGCGCAGGGTGCGGCCAAGTGGAACGTGCAGCTCAACTCGGGCTTCAGCTCGTTGCAGAAGTTCGGGACCGATTCGGCGCCGCTCCTGTTCATGGATCCGTTCCTGCGCAACTCGACGACCAACATGAAGGGGGTCAAGTCGGAGCGGTTCGGGCCGGAGAACTACGCGATGCGCTACGGCGCCGCGGCGCAGGTGTCGGGCGGGCAGGGCGAGAACCTGAAGTACCTCGTCTCGATGAACGCCGACAACACCGACGGCGTGCTGCCGAACGACAAGGACCGCAAGTACCAGATCCGCGCCAACCTCGACTTCGCGCCCATCAAGAACGTGGCGGTGAACTGGAGCAGCGCCTACACCAACTCGCTGGTGAACCAGACGCCGGCCGGCAACAACGCACAGGGTGTCACGCTCAATGCGTTCCGCCGCGACCGCAACTACTTCGGCAACGCGAGCCCGGACACGATCGCCAAGGTCTTCCAGCAGCAGCTCGACAGCTACATCGACCGCTCGATCCTCGGCGTGACGACCACGTGGACGCCGATCGCCCGCTTCTCGAGCCGCTTCACGGTGGGCTATGACCGCGCGGCGCTGGAGAACCGCAACCTGCGCCCGTTCGGCTTCCCGGCGGTGCCGTTCGGCGTGATCCAGAACCAGCGCTGGTCCAACAACACGCTCAGCACCGACTGGGTCAACAACTACGAGTTCCAGCTCGGCAACGACCTGCGCATCACCGCCTCGGGCGGCACGCAGTACGTGAACTCGCTGGTGGGCGACGCGGTGGCGTACTCGGAGAACTTCGCCACGCCGTCACCGCCAACGGTTGCATCTGGCGGCGTCAAGAACGCCGATGAAAACCGCCAGCGCGTGGTCACCGGCGGTGCCTTCACGCAGGCGCTGGTGGGCTTCAAGGATCGCTACTTCGTGACGGTGGGCGGGCGCCTCGACGGCAACAGCGCCTTCGGCAAGGACTTCGGCTTCCAGTTCTATCCCAAGGTCTCCGGCTCGTGGGTCGTGTCGGACGAGGGCTTCTGGAGCGACAAGCTCGGCACGCTCAAGCTGCGCGCGGCGTACGGGCAGGCCGGTCGCGCACCGGGCGCCTTTGCCGCCGTGCGGACGTACAACCAGGTGGGCTGGGGGACGGCCACGGCCGTGCGCCCGAGCAACCTTGGCAATCCGGACTTAGGCCCCGAGCGCACCAACGAGCTCGAACTCGGCTTCGACGAGAGCCTCTTCGAGGGGCGCCTCGGCATCGACTTCACGTACTTCAAGGCCACCACCACCGACGCACTCTTCAGCGTGCGCTCCATCCCCACCAACGGCTTCCTTGCCAACACGCTGCAGAACGTGGGTGAGATGGAGAAGTCGGGGATCGAGATGGCGGTCACCGGGACGATCATCGAGCGCCCGAAGTTCGGGCTGAGCGCGGGGCTCAACGTCAGCACCAACAAGAGCAAGGTGATCAGCCTCGGTGGCGCGCCGTCGTTCACGGTGGGCAACTACGGCTGGGTCAAGGAAGGCATGCCGGCCCCGGTGTTGCGCGGTAAGATCATCCGCAACCCCGACGCCCGTGGCGTCGCGCCGGACACCGCGTCCAACTACGACTTCGGTCCGGCCCAGCCGACGCGCATCATCGGCGGCAACATCAACCTGCGCACGTGGCGCAACATCAGCATCGCGATGCGCGGCGAGTACCAGGCGGGGCACTACATCAACGAGGACGCGTCGTACCAGGCGCTCTCGCGTTCGGTGCTCTGGCCGACCTGCTTCGATGCCTACAAGAACATTGCCGCGCAGAAGCCGATCACGGTGCGCGAGACGCTGACCTGCATCCCGGCCAACGTCCGCCAGGACATGTTCATCTTCAAGGCCGACTTCTTCAAGGTGCGTGACATCACCGTCACCGTGCCGCTCGGCCGCCTGGTGCCGGGGACGTCGAGCAGCTCGCTCGTCTTCTCGGGGCAGAACCTCTTCCGCAAGAACTACGGCATGCCGCTGTTTGACCCCGAGATGTCGGGGAACGACGGCTTCAACGCGACGGTGCGCTACATCTCGGAGCACATCCCGGCCCCCGCCGTGTTCCTGACCTCCCTCCGCATGTCGTTCTAGGAGGAGACGCCAATGACTCTCATGACGAATTCCTCGACCATCACCCGTGCCGCCACGGCGGTCGTGCTCTCCGCGACGCTCTCCGGGTGCACGCTCGATGCCGTGAACCCCGGCCCCATTCAGGCCGATCAGCTCAACAACGTTGGAGCGCTCGCGTCGCTGGTGAACGGCGCCGGGCGTGACCTGGCCGAAGCGCTCAACTGGACCTCGTACACCGGTGGTGCGGCGTCGCGGGAGATCTTCCCCGGCGGCTCCACCGGTTCGTTCGGCATCACGGTGCGCCAGCAGTCGGGCAAGCTCACCGAGGACGACGACGACACCTTCTGGAACCTGTCGCAGCGCTCGCGCTGGACGGCCGAAGATGTGGTGACCCGCGCCAAGACGGTGCTGGGAGCCGCGGCCGCCAACAGCGTGCAGCATGCGCAGGCACTGGTGTGGGCCGGCTTCTCCAACCGTCACCTCGGCGAGAACTTCTGCCAAGGGGTGATCAACGGCGGTGCCCCGCAGTCGTACACGATCTACCTCGATCGCGCCGAGGCGGCGTTCACCGAGGCGATCACGGTTGCGACAGCGGCCAACAACACCGCGCTCGTGCAGGCGGCCACGGCCGGGCGCGCGTCGGTGCGTCTGGACAAGGGGAACTTTGCTGGTGCGGCCACCGATGCGGCGGCCATCACCAACAACGCCTTCACCTACAAGATGCCGTACTACCAGACGGAGCTGGATCAGTACAACCGCATCTACTGGGCGAGCGCCAACCAGCCGTATCGCGCGCACACGGTGTGGAACACGCCGAACGAAGCCTATCGCAAGGCGACGCGTGATCCTCGCGTGCCGTTCGACTCGAGCCTCACGGTCCTCGTGGGCGACGCCGCGGTTGGCAGCCTCGGTCGCGTGCGCTGGTACTTCCAGACCAAGTACCCCGATCGTATCTCGGGCATCAACCTGGTCTCGGGGTGGGAAATGCGCCTGATCGAGGCCGAAGTGAAGCTGATTGGCGGCGACGTGACCGGCGCAATGGCGATCATCAACGCACGCCGCGCGGGGCTCAACCTCGCACCGCGTACGGCGACGACCGCCATCGATGCGTGGGCCGCGCTCAAGCGCGAGCGCGGGATCGAACTCTGGCTCGAAGGACGCCGGTTGGGCGACCTGCGTCGCTGGGCGGCGGCCAACCGTCCTGGCGCGCTGGACCCGCTCGAGGAACTCCCCGGGCGCGACCTGTGCTTCGCCACGCCGCTTTCCGAGAAGCAGACGAACCCAAACTTCTGATCACTGCGCGAAACCGACGGTTGGCGGGGGTTAATCCCTGCCAATCGGTTGCACCTGGCGCGGCGCTCCCCCACGGGGGCGCCGCGCCTCGTTTTGCCCCGCATTGGCTGAAGCGCCGGTCGCCATCGGACGACACTTCCTCCGGAAGGACGGCGTGTGCCTCCCCCACCATCCGGTGGGGGTTGCGACGCATCACCAGCACCGGGCATGCGCGCACGACAGAGCATCTGGACTCCAGTTGGCGGATGGGACGACGACGGCGGGAGCGCTCCCGACCCGGCGCCCTCGCTCGTCCTGGCGTTCGGCAGCGTCACGGCGTTGCGCACTCCCGATGTGCTGCCGTCGATTCACGCGCGCTGGCCTAACGCGCGCGTGGTGGGGTGCTCGACGGCCGGGGAGATCGCCGGCGTGCACCTCCTCGACGACTCACTCGTGGCCACCGCGCTCACCTTCGAGCACACCCAGGTGCACATCGCGCAGGCAACGCTCGCCGAGAGCGGCGGGAGCCGCGGATTGGGCGAGGCGCTGGCGCGCGCGCTGCTCACCGAGGACCTCGCGCACGTCCTGATCTTCTCCGATGGGCTGGAGGTGAACGGGAGCGCCCTCGTGGACGGGCTCACGGCGGTGCTTCCCGCGGGCGTCGGCGTGACGGGAGGGATGGCAGCTGACGGACCGCGCTTCGGGGAAACAGTGGTGGTGCAGGACGACGCGCTCCTCCGCGGCGGCGCGGTGGCGATCGGCCTGGTAGGGCGCCGGTTGCGCGCCGGCTACGGATCGCTTGGCGGGTGGGATCCGTTTGGCGCGGAGTGGGAGATCACCCGCGCCGAGGGCAACGTGCTGTACGAGCTCGATCGTCGGAGCGCGATTCCGCTGTACGAGTCGTACCTGGGCGAGCACGCGCGCAACCTTCCATCGAGCGGACTGCTCTTTCCGCTGGCGCTGCGCCGCGCTGACGATCCGCGCCCGGTGGTGCGCACGTTGCTCGCGCTCGACCGCCAGGCGGGGACCATGACGTTCGCCGGCGACATGCCGGTCGGGGCGCGCGCCCGCTTCATGAAGGCCAACTTCGATCGCCTGGTCGAGGGCGCCGAAGGGGCCGCCCGCATCTCGACCATTTCGTTAGGCGACGCGCCGGCCACGGTGGCGCTCCTCATCAGTTGCGTCGGTCGCAAGCTGGTGCTGCAACAGCGCGTGGAGGAGGAACTGGATGGGGTCCGCCACATCCTGGGCCAATCGCCGGTGCTGACTGGCTTCTACTCCTACGGCGAAATCGCGCCGTGGGCGCCGGGCGGAGCCTGCACGCTGCACAACCAGACGATGACGGTCACGACCCTCCGGGAGGAGTAGCCGCGATGCACAAGCTCCTCGTCCGCCAGTTGCGCCGTGCGTTTGGTTCCGACACGGCGTTCCCGCCCGAACTCGCCCCCATCCTCGCGATGGTCGATGCGACCTACCGGCAAGGGGACGTCGACCGTGAGATGCTCGAGCGTTCGCTTGAACTCTCGTCCAACGAGTTGTCGGAGCGTTCGCGGCGGGCCGAGGCCAAGAGCATGGGGTTGCTGCGTGCGCTCCCAGACTTTGTGCTCTATCTCGCGCCCGACGACACGGTGCTCGATGTGCGCACGCCATGGCCGGAGGCGCTCACCTGCGAGGCCTGCGACGGTATCGGACGCCCGGTGCAGGAGGTACTTGCATCTGACGGCGCCCTCGGCGAGTGGATGGCCGATGCGCTGCAGACGGCGCGGGCCGACGGGACGGTGCAGGTGGTGGAGTTCCGCGATACCTGGCACGGCCGCGAACCACGCGACCTCGAGTTGCGCGTGAGTCCGCTGGATCGCGGTGAGGCGCTGGCCGTGGTGCGCGACATCAGCGAACGCAAGACCGCCGAGCGCGCCCTGCAGGAGTCGCAGGAACGGCTCGAACTCGCCATTCTCGGCTCGGCCGACGGGTTGTGGGACTGGCACCCGCGCAGCGGACGCGTCTTCATCTCGCCGCGCTTTCGCGACATGCTCGGCGCCAGCGTCGAGGAACTCCCCGATCACGTCGAGGCTCTCGACGCGCGGTTGCACCCCGAGGACCGCGAGCGCACGTGGAATGCGATCAGCGCGCACTTCCAGGAGCAGGTGCCGTTCGACGAGACGTTCCGCATTCGCCATTTTGACGGCGAGTATCGCTGGTTCCAGATGCGCGGCCAGGCCATCTGGGACGAACTCGGCGAAGCGACGCGCATGACGGGGTCGATCCGCGACATCTCCGACCTCAAGGCCAAGGCGCTGGAACTCGAACGCGCGCGCGACGCTGCCGAGGCGGCGAGCAAGGCAAAGGACGAGTTCCTGGCCAACATGAGCCACGAGATCCGCACCCCGATGAACGCGGTGCTGGGGCTGACGCAACTGCTCCTCGAAGGCGAGCTGCGCCCGCGCGAGCGCGGGTACGCCACCAGTATGCTCGACGCGGGGCGATCGCTGCTGTCGCTCATCAACGACCTGCTCGACATCTCCCGCATCGAGACGGGCGTGCTGACGCTCGAGCCGATGGAGTTCTCGCTCGGCACCACCGTGCGCGAGACCTTCCATCTGTACGAGCCCAAGGCGAGCGCCAAGGGATTGACCATCTCGCTCAACGCCGCCCCAAACGTCCCCGAGCGCGTGATGGGTGATCCCGGTCGCCTGCGGCAGATCCTCATGTGCCTGCTCGACAACGCGGTCAAGTTCACCCCCGTGGGGGAAATCGCGTTGTCGGTCGAGTGTGCAGCTGGCGACGACGTGTGCTTTTCGGTCGCCGACACGGGGATCGGCATTCCCGCGGAACGCATGGCCGACATCCTCGACAAGTTCACCCAGGTGGATGGCGCCTCGACGCGACGTCATGGTGGAACGGGGCTGGGGCTCGCGATCAGCCGCCACCTGGCGCAGCTCATGGGTGGGCGTATCGAGGTGGAGAGCACGCTGGGCGAAGGGAGTCGGTTCACGCTGTGCGTGCCGCTGGCGCGCGTGGCGGCCCCGCCGATGACGGCATCGTCCGCTGTACCGTCGGATCTCGCCGGGGTGCGCGTCCTGCTGGTGAATGACGATCCCGACTCGGGCGAGTGCTTGCGCCAGGACCTGAAGGCGATGGGGACGACGGTCACGAGCGTGGGCACTCCCGCCGAGGCGTTAGGCGCGCTGCGTGCGGCGTCGCGCGCTGGCTCGCCGTATGGCGTCTGCGTGATGAATGACCGCTCGAGTGACCTGCAAAGCGAGGCAATGGCGCGGGTGATCAAGCGCGACCCGGCGCTCGCCGACACGGTGCTGGCCATCGTGGTGACGCTGGGAATGCCGGGCGATGCGCGCCGCCTGTTCGACGTGGGTTTCACCGCCTACCTCGCACCGCCGCTGCATCAGGATGACGTTCGCGACGCGGTGGTGACGGCGTGGCGGCTGGAACGCGTGGTGGGTGCGCGTTCCCTCGTCACGCGGCATTCGCTGGCCGAGCAGCGCGCGCAGCGCGGGACGACCGAGAGTCCCGCCGCCGCTGTTGTCGCGGAGCTCGCGCAGGTCGGCACCACGTCGCACGAAGCGCCGCGCGCCACGCAGGATGCGCCGCTCATTCTGGTGGTCGACGACAACGACATCAACCGGCACGTGGCCAACGAGATGCTGCGCCGCATCGGCTGCCGCGTGATGCTCGCCGAGGGGGGGCAAGAAGGAATCCGGCTCGCGGCCGAGCATCCGTTCGACCTCATCCTGATGGACGTGCAGATGCCGGTGGTGGATGGGTTCGAGGCCGCCGCGAGCATCCGGCAGGCGCAATCCGGGAGCGTTCGTCGCACACCGATCGTGGCGGTGACCGCCAACGCGATGCGCGGCGACCGGCAGCGCTGCCTTGACGGCGGCATGGATGACTATCTCGCCAAGCCGGTCACGCGCGCGGCGCTGTACGACCTCGTGCAACGCTGGGTCCCGCGGGCCGCGGCGCTCCCCGCGCCCTCCTCACTCGGCGCGCGCTCGCGCCCCACAGCGCCCCACGTCCCTGCGCAGTCTCCCGTCGCGTCGCCGGTGGTCGCTCCACCGTCTCTCGCGCCGCTGGCAGCGGCCGCCCCGAGTGCCCTCGATGTGAGGCAGCTACGATCGATCGTGGGTGACGATCCGGCGCGCGTCGCCGAGTTCGTGGCGATGTTCGTGAACCTCACGTCGCCGCTGGTCGAGGCATACGTGCGCGCCGTGGAGTCGCGAGACCCGGACGAGGTGCGTCGTCAGGCGCACAAGCTCAAGGGATCGTGCGGGAGCGCCGGAGCGCTCGAACTCGCCGCCCTGGGCGCGCGCGCCGAACGCTCGGCGCAGGCCGGCGAGTGGGAGACGCTGCAGTCGAGTGTCGCCGAGATTCGCACCGCGCTCGATCGTGTGCGCGCCCTTGTGCCGACAGGAGCGTAAGCGCGATGTCATCGCTCCTCGGGCACGACACCACGCCGCAGATCGTGGTGATCGTCGACGACGACATCTTCGGCCTGGCGCTGCTGCGGACACTGGTGGAGAAGGTGGGGACGGTGCACGTCGAGACCTTTCCCGACCCGCTCGAGGCCCTGGCCTGGTGCCGCAACAACGAGATGGACGTGCTCATCACCGACTACGAGATGCCGGGGATGAATGGCCTCGCGCTCGTACGTGCGCTGCGGGCGCACCCGCGCACCCGCGACGTGCCGATGATGATGATCACGGCCCTCGAGGATCGCGACATTCGCTATCAGGCGCTCGAGTGCGGGGCCAACGACTATCTCAACAAGCCGCTCGACGCCCCCGAGGTGCGCGCTCGCGTGCGCAACATGCTGGCGGTAAGCGAGGGGCAACGCGCGCTGCAACGCCGGTCCGATTACCTCGCACGGGAAGTACGCAAGGCGACCGCCTCGATCGCGGAGCGCGAGCGCGAGATCGTGTTGCGGCTGTCGAGGGCGGCCGAGTTTCGCGATGTGGAGACGGGCTCGCACATCATGCGCATCGCCCACTTCAGCGAACTCATTGCCCGCGCGCTCGGCCGCCCCGAGGGCGAGTGCGAGCAGATCTTCCTCGCCAGCCCGATGCACGACGTGGGAAAGATCGGCATCCCCGACAACATCCTCCTCAAGCCGGGGCGCTTCACCGGCGAGGAGTTCGAGATCATGCAGCAGCACACGGTGATCGGGCATCGCATCCTGTCGGGGAGCCAGTCCGAGTTGTTGCAGCTCGCGGCCGAGATCGCGCTCAGCCATCACGAGCGGTTCGATGGTGCGGGCTATCCGCACAAGCGCGCAGGGACGGCGATCCCCATGGCCGGGCGCATCGTGGCCGTCGCCGACGTCTTCGATGCCCTCATGTCATCACGTCCGTACAAACGCGCCTGGACCCTCGACGAAACGCTGGGACTGATTCGCGTAGGGCGCGGCAAGCAGTTTGACCCCGACTGCGTGGAGGCGCTCGTACTCGCGCTGCCGCAGATCCTCGCGACGCGCGAACGTTTTGCCGAGGAAGAGGCGTCGGAGGCCGAGCGCAGCCCGCTGCGGGCGGCAGGCAAGGCGGGAGTTGCGGGGAGTGTGGGGTGAACGCGAGGGAAAAGCTCGACACAGAGGTTCACAGAGGAAACACAGAGGTTCGCAGAGGTTTACAGAGGAGACCGGGCATGCACTTGATCTCCTCCGTGAACCTCTGTGTTACCTCTGTGAACCTCCGTGTCATGCTTTTGCGGAACTGAATCCGCACGCGACACCCTCCCTCGCCCCTCGCGTCGCGGCTACACTGTGGCATGCGCATCGTCTCGCTCTGCCCCTCGCTCACCGAGCTCCTGCACGACCTCGGCGCCGCCGACCAGGTGGTCGCGCGCACGAAGTTCTGCATTCATCCGGAGCCGTGGGTGAGCGGAATCGAAGCGGTCGGTGGGACGAAGAATCCGAAGATCGACCGCATCGTGGCGCTGGCCCCCGACCTCGTGCTGATGAACGAGGAGGAGAACCGCGCCGAAGATGCGCGTGCGCTCGCCGACGCCGGGATCGCCGTACACAGCACGATGCCGCGCAACGCGCAGGACACCGCGCAGATGGTGCGCTCCATTGCGCAGGCGATCGGGCGCGTGACGGAGGGCGAGCGCATCGCGACCGACATCGAACGGCGCGCCGCGCGCGTGCAGCGCGACTCCGCGGCGCTTGCACCGGTGTCGTACGCGTACTTCATCTGGCGCGAACCCTGGATGACGATCAACGACGACACCTTCATCGCCGCGATGCTGGCGATGGCCGGCGGGCGCAACGTCTTCGGACATCTCGGCGATCGCTATCCCACCGTCACGATCGACCAACTGCGCGCAGCGGCACCGGACGTCGTCTTTCTCTCGAGCGAGCCGTTTCCCTTTGCCACCAAGCACGTGGAAGAGCTTGTGGCCGCCACCGGGTGGCATCCCACTCGCTTCGCGCTGGCCGACGGCGAGATGCTCTCCTGGCATGGCTCGCGGACACCCGCCGGGATCGATTACGCAGAGGGGTTGATGACGGCGGCGCGCGGAGAGCGGGCGGCGCAGGGGTAGTATCGCGCGGCCACGGGCGTGGCACGGGTCGCCCCGGTGGCGTGGTGCCAACGGTGCCGCGGTGCCATCGTCGTGGTGGCCGAACGCTGCGTTGCCGGCCTCCACTCTTCCGTCAGGGTCTTCGATGCGTGCACGCCGACTGCTCAGCCTTCTCTTCACCGCATCGCTCGTCAGCGCGCCAGCGCGCGCGAGCGCACAGGAGGCGCCCGACTCCATCCGCGTGCAGCGCCTGCGCGCCACGATTCACGTGGCATCGGGGTTCGAGAACGGCAACGTCCTCATCCTCGCCAGCGACACGGGCCTGATGCTGGTCGACGCGCAAAGTGCCAAGCGCGTCGCGGCACTCGACTCGGCGATCAAGCGAATCTCGGCGCAGCCGGTGCGCGTGGTCGTCAACTCGCACTACCACGCCGATCACACCGAGGGGAACGTCGTCTTTCGCCAGTTGGGGGCGGCGATCTTCGCGCAACGCAACGCCAGCGTGCAGGCGGCCAAGGACACGACGATCGTGGAGTGGGACAACTGGCATCGCACCCCGCTGGCCGCCGCGGCGATGCCCACGCGCCTGGTGGACGACTCGCTCGCCTTCACCTTTGGCGCCGAACGGGTGGTGTTGCTGCACGCGCCGCGCGCGCACACCGATGGCGACCTGTTGGTGTGGCTCCCGCGCGCCAACGTCCTGCACATCGGCGACATCCTCGAGGTGGGGGCGCCGCCGTTCATTGACTGGTGGAGCGGCGGGTCGCTGCGCGGGATGGTGCAGACGATCGATCGCGTGCTGGCGATGGTGAACGAGCGCACCGCGATCGTTCCCGGGCACGGCGCCGTCTCGAGCCGGGCGGACCTGTTACGCTACCGCGCGATGCTGACGACGGTGGAGTCGCGCGTGGCCGCGCAGGCGACGCGTGGTGCGACCTTGGCGGAGGTGTTGTCCACGCGTCCGGCGCGGGAGTGGGAAGCGTCGCTCGGTAGCGAGCGGCGCGCCGGGCACTTCGTGCGACTCGTCTACTACGGCGCAACCCACCCGCGTTAGGCGATGCGGCGCCGGCGTCGGTTTAGCGACGCAGCAGGTAGCTCAACTTGATGAAGAAGCCGTCGCGCACGCGCTCCAGCCGCTGGAACTGGAACGGGCGCGGCTCGGTGAGCGAGCTGCCGTAGCCGGCAAAGAAGACCGTGCCCGGGCTGGGGACGTACGACACCAGCCAGTCCATGCGAAAGTCACGCGTGGTCGAGACGCTGGCGCGCTCGGTGACGCCGTCGGTGGTGACGACGATCGGCTGGTCGGTGGCCGGGTCGCGCAGCGCATCGCGACGCCGGGCGTCGTACTGCCCCACGACGCGCAGGAAGAGCGCCCGCGTGAGCTGATACTCGCCCCGCAGGCGCGGGACGTTGGCTCGCGACAGCGTGGTGCCGTCGCGCCATCGCGAGTAATGGCTGTAGAGATACGACGTCGTCAGCCGCAACTGCGCCGACGGGCGAAAGTCGGCCTCGGCGGTGAAGTCGGCGCGGCGCGCCGGTGCCGTCTCGAAGAAGTCGACGTCGCGCCCGACAAAGGCGGTGAAGCGCCCCGTCCACAGCCGGTACTGCGGCGTGTTCACGCGCACGAGCCCCACGAAGGTCGAGGTGCGCGATGACGGCGTGAAGGCGACCGTGTCGAACGTCGTGCCCCCGGTCGTGCGCGGCCGCAGCGTGTGGTACGACGTGTACTTGCGTTCGTCAAACGCCCAGGACTCGCGCACCGGGGTCACGCTCACCACCCATCCGCCGCGGATGTTGGTGACCGTCTCCAGCTGCATCTTGGTTTCCTGGACCGTGCCGCCGTCCCAGAACTTGTCGTACAGCCAGAGCGCGTCGTAGCCCTGTCGCATGAGGAAGCTTTCGACCAGCGACCCCGGCTTGCCGTAGAACGAGACGCGATTGTAGAAGGAGGCGCTGACGAAGTCGTTGCGCGGGACGTAGCCGGCGGCGGCGTCGAAGCCGGGGGCGATGGCGCTCACGCCCCAGCGCAATCCGTAGCGAAGCCCAGTGCGGTTGAGGAAGGTGTCGAGCAGCGGCGCCGTGCGCGTCGCGTCGCTGCTGCTGGTGCGCGTGGCGCTCCCCCCCACCGTGGCGTTGAACGTGTACGCCTTGCGAAAGACGATGCGCGTGTCGGCCAGCCCTACACGCGAAAAGCGGGACCCCTCGGTTCGGTCGGTGAGCGACAGCCCCATGGTGGACGCCGAGAGGATGTCGCGCCGCAACCGGACGAGGTTGAACAACGGGCGCTGGTCGCCGTCGGTGGACGCGGCACGTCCGTCGAGCGCCCCCATCCACGCCAGCGTCGTGCGCCCCACGCGCCCGGTGAGCTTGGCCGCCGCATCGGGCTGCAGGATGCGGCGCGTGTACATCAGGTTGCTGGGCGCGTCGAAGTACTCGCTCCCGTCCAGAAAGAACGGGCGACGCTCGGGGAAGAAGACGGCGAAGCGCGTGTCGCCCGGCACCTGCGCCGCGTCGGCCTCGACCTGCGAGAAGTCGGGGCGCACCGTGGCGTTGAGCGTGATGTTGGGCGCCAGGCGCAGGCGCACGTTCCCGCCGACCTGCGCCTTGGACGTGTACGACCACCCCGCCCCCGTTTCACCTGACGGAGCGCCGGCCAGCGATTCGGTGACTTCGGGATTGAGTTCGGTCACCAGCTCGCGCTGCAGCCCGGCAAAGCCGCGCAGCGTCCCCGATTGCACCAGGAACGACGCCGCGCCGCGACGCGTGGGCATCCACGTCTGCTGGTAGCCGGTGTGCTGCACGTAGCGAATCACGTTGAGCGCCCAGCTCTGCGCGTCCGTCCCCTGGAAGCGGATGCTCTTGAGCGGGATGCGCACCTCGATCTCGTAGCCGCCGTCGATCACGCGCCCCTTGGACTCGTACAGGAAGTCCGGGGAGAGATCGATGTTGGCGGGCGGATTGCCGCCGAAAGTCTGTCCGCGCGGCTGCGGCGGGTTGAACCCTTCGCTGCGCACGCCATCGGCCTGCACGCCTAACGGGTTGACGCCGAAGATGAAGGCGCGGCGCCGGTCGTTGAACGGGTCGAGGACGAGCTGGATGTAGTCGTCGCTCTCGATCTTGTCGCGCGCGGCGAGCGTGGCGTGCACCGCGCTGTGTCGCTCGAAGGCGCGCACCCCGAAGAAGACGTCGCGCTCGGTGAACCAGACGTACACCTCGGTCGAGTCGTCGGCCGGGAGGTTGTCGATCGGGAGGTAGTTCGAGAAGCCGGTGAGCAGCGCCGCCTTTTTCCATGCGGCTTCGTCCAGTACGCCGTCGATGGCGACGCTGTCGCGATCGAGGCGCGGAATGTCGGCGGTGGTTTCCTTTCGGCGCGCGTGATACGAGCGCTGTTGCGCCGCCACCGGCGTAGCGAGGGCGAGGGCCGCGACGAGAATCGCGCGCCTCATCCCTCGGTCTTGGACCAGTTGAAGAAGATCACCGAGATTCCGATAAAGGCCACCAGCGCGCCGCCAATGCTCATGAGCGCTCCCGCGGCCTGATGGTCGTCCTTCGACGAGATTCCCGGAAGGGGGGGCGCCAGCTCATACCAGGCGTACATCGGCGTCTCGCTGTACGCCAGGAATCCGGCCAGCCCGAACATGATCGGCGAGAACATGAGTCCCCCGATCAGGTAGAGCATGCGCAACGGCGGCGGAAACTTGGCGCGCACCGGGATGGGGACGACGATCGGCCACCAGAAAAAGAGCCCCGTCGCCAGCCACGCCAGGTCGATCACCATCGAGCCGAGTTGCGATGGCATCATGGCATCGGCAACGAACGGGAGGTGCGTCACCAGCACCGTCACGTTGAAGACGATCAGCGCGAAGACCGGCGACGTGAGGCGTTCGATGATGCGGCTGTTGGCCAGCGTGGCCTGCGCCGCCGGCGATACGCCGCGCAGCAACAGCGGCGGCGCGACCAGTCCGATCAACAGGAACTGCAGCATGTGCACGCTGGCCAGGTGCGACGCGCCTAACGGGCCGATGGGCCAGTCCAGCGCGAGCCAGAGCAGCAGCACCCCCACCACGAAGAGCGGATGCAGCGGCGCTGGCGCTTGCCCGGCGCGCTGCGCGGCCGTGCGGTTCCACATGACGACCGCCACGACCAGCAGGACGATGAACCCCCAGATGCCGACGTAGGCCGTCCACTGCCAGGTCCACGCGGTCGGTTGTGCACTGCACCAGAACTGCATGACACCCTATTGCCCGAGAGACGAGACGGCCGCGGCGATCATGCGCTCGAGGTCCGCATACGCGACGACGTTGGCCGCCACCACCACATCCCCTGCGCGACGAAAGCGCAGCCGCACCGAGATCGCGTCGCCGACCGCCGGGCGTTCCTTGAAGTTGAAGAGCATCACGTGCTGCTTGCCGGGGACAAACTGCAGCAGTTCCCCGGGGCGCACGACGACTTCCTTCACCGCCATCATGTGTCCCATCGACTTGCTGTCGCCGGCCATGGTCTCGTGCACCTCGGCGCGCGCCGCGGCGTCGCTTTCCACTGCGTAGAGCGTGTCCTCGCTCGCGCTATTGCGCAGCACCACGTACATCGCCCCTTCGCTCGTCGTCGCCGGCTGCGGCATCAGCGCCGCGGCCACGCGAATGGCCACCGTCGGGGCGTCGCCCTCGTTCATCGGCTTGAGCTCGACGGTCCCTGGCCCCGACGGCGCCGAGCCGTTAGGCACTTCGCCATTGGCCAGCTTGGGGAGGTCGTGTGCCCAGTCCTCCTGCCGAATGCCGAACGGATACTCCAGGCGCGAGTATCCGTCGGTGCTGAAGGCCAGCACCTGCGCGGCGTGCCCCACCAAGTACTCCTGCGCGGCACCAGCCGGCTTTTGCGACAGGTCGATCGGCGGCATGCGCAGCGTGTACAGGATGCGGTTCACCTCCTCCACGCTCCCGCGCAGCCCGATGAACGACGGGTCGAAGTTCCCCAGCCACTCCTTGAGGCGCTCGGGGGTGTCGCGCGCCGGGTCGGTCGAGACGAAGACGAAACGAATCGCCTCGCGTGCCTCGAACGGGAGCTTCTTGAGGACCGCCGCCACGTTCGCCACGTGCAACGGACACACGTCGGGGCAGTGCGTGTAGCCGAAGAACAGGAGCGTGACCTTGCCGTTGGTGGCAAGGCGGAAGTTGAACGGCTGGCCGTTGAAGTCGGTGAGCGTGAAGTCGGGCTTCTCGCGCGGCGGCGACGTGATCACCCCGCGAAAGCCGCTGGCGTCCGACGCCGCAGCGGCGTCGTCACCCTTCTCACCAGCGCCGCGGTTTCCACACGCGGAAAGGACCAGCGCCCCGCCGAGTGCGACCACGGCGAGCCATCGATGGGAGTAACGCATGAGCGGCGCTAGAACTCGCGCTTCTTCATCTCCTTGAAGATCTTCTTCGCGTCCGAGTCATCGCCGGCATCGCTGCCGCGCGTGGCCTCGAGGGTGGGATCGGTGTAGGCGGAGCGCTTCTGGCTCACCTTCGCCGCCTTGGCGGCGTTCTTCCGCACCAGCGCCTGCAACTGCTTGTCGTTCATCCCCGGCTCCTATGTCGTGATTTGGGGGGGAAAGCGGCGCTCGGCGTCGCGCGAGCGCTCCTAATCGTAAGCGCGCGTTGCCCTCCGGCGGGAGCGGGGCCCCTATCTTCCCTCCCCATGCCTCCCGTCCACCCCGACGCCGCCCCTCCGGCTCCTCCGTCGTCCCCGACTGGACACCGCCCCAATCCCGACCTCCCGTTCGAGGTCCGCGACTCGCCGATCCAGGGGAAAGGGGCCTTCGCCATTCGCTACATCCCCCCGGGGGTGCGCCTCATCGAGTACGCTGGGGAGCGCCTCACCCCGGCCCAGGCCGACGCGCGCTACCCCGAGGTCGCTGGCGAGCGCCATCACACCTTCCTGTTCGCCATCGACGACGACGTCGTCATCGACGCGGCCGTGGGCGGGAACGAGGCGCGCTGGATCAACCACTCCTGCGACCCCAATTGCGATGCGGTCGTCGACGGCGGGCGCATCTGGATCGAGTCGATCCGCGACATCGTCACCGGCGAGGAGCTGGCGTACGACTACGACTACATTCTCGACGAACGGCACTCGCCGGCGGCCAAGCGGCGCTACCCCTGCCACTGCGGCGCCGACACCTGCCGCGGGACGATTCTGGGGAAGAAGCGCTAGACGCCTGTAAGGCTCACGGGACGGTGACCACCACCTTTCCCCGCGCGCGCCCCGTCTCGAGGTACTCCATCGCCTGAGGGAGCTGGGCGAAGGGGTAGGTGCGATCGACGACCGGCGTCACGCGCCCCGAATCGACCAGTGCGCGCAGGAAGTCGAGGTCGGGTTCGTTGAAGTCGGCGATGAAGAACTTCATGGGCTGCGAACCGAACCACGAGCGCACCACCGTGGCCGCCGCGCGAGGCATGGGGTCGAGCCAGCGCCCCGATGGCCCGCCGATCATGACGTAGGTCCCGTTCGGCTTGAGCACGCCGCGCAGCGCCGACAGCGAGTGGTTGCCGACGTTGTCGATGATCACGTCGTACTTGTCGGATTGCTGCGTGAAATCGGCCTTGGTGTAGTCGATGATGTGATCGGTGCCCAGCGAGCGCACCATGTCCACGTTGCGGCTGCTGCACACTCCGGTTACCTCGGCGCCGAGTGCCTTGGCGATCTGCACGGCAAAGGTGCCGACGCCACCCGACGCGCCATTCACGAGCACGCGTTGACCGGCACGCACTCCTCCCTGGTCGCGCACGCCTTGCAGTGCGGTGATCGCGGCGACCGGGATGGCTGCGGCCTGCGCCATCGTGATTCGCGCCGGCTTCATCATCACGCGCGACTCGCGGGCGGCGACAAACTCGGCAAACGCTCCGGTGCGGGCGCCCCACACCGAGTCGCCGGGATGAAAGCGCGTGACGCGCGCGCCGACCGCTTCCACCACGCCGGCAAAGTCCGACCCGATGGCGATCTCCCTGGGGACGCGCCATCCCATCGTCGGGCGCGCAATCATCGGCGTGCCGCGCATGCCATGCCAATCGGCCGGATTGAGCGACACGGCCAGCACGCGCACGAGCACCTGCGAATCATTCGGGACGGGCTTGGCCAGCGTTTCGCGCCGCAACACCGACGGCGAGCCGAACTCGCAGTGCACATACGCCTGCATGCCATCGGCAGGGGCGGCCCGTCCCGGTTGCGGGCAGTCGTTGGTGGATCGCCAGTAGGCAATGGCTCCGCTGGCGAGGCCAACGATGAACAGCAGGAGCAGGAGTCGCCCCAAGAATCGCGCGATCCTGCCCAATCGTCCCGGACGCTTTGCCATCCCGCACTCCCGACAGTCGGTGACCTGTTGTTCCTCTATCCTTCTCGGGACTACGGCGGAGTACGCGCGCGGATTCAGATTGCGACTGTGGCGGTGCCGCTACGTGCGCGAAACACACAACGGCGACCCGTCACACGGGCCGCCGTTCACAGTGCCAGTTGTTGTACGGACTAGCTGCCCAGCAGGACGTGAAAGACGTCGTGACCGCCCAGCACCGGCTGCGCACCGTGGTCGCGACCGATGCGCACCTCCGAGAGATCGCGCACGATGCGCGTGGCCTCCGTCAGCTGCTCGACCGGGAAGGTGGTCGAGAGCGCCACGACGCGCGCGCCCGCGCTGATTCCGGCCGTGATCCCCGGGGGAGCGTCTTCGAAGACGATGCAGTCGGCGGGGGGAATGCCCAGGGCGCGCGCGCCGGCGAGGTAGCCATCAGGCGCGGGCTTGCCGTTGCTGATGCGTTCCGCGGCGATGAGGACGCGCGGAATCGGGAGGCGGCAGGCTTCGAGACGCGCACGCGCCAGCGCGTCGGAACATGAGGTCACGATGGCCCACGCCAGCCCGGGGAGATGCGCCAGCAGCGTCGCGGCTCCCGGCATCGCCACGACTCCGTCCATGTCGTGGCGCTCGATGTCGTCGATCCACGCTGTCTCGGCGGCGATGTCGAGGTGCGGGGCGATGTCACGCAGCGTGTCGCTGGCGCGCCGTCCGTGTGCGATGGGGACGATCGCATCGCCGTCCATCCCGTGTCGCTCGGCCCACCGTCGCCAACTGCGCTCCACCACGAGGTGCGAGTCGACGAGGACACCATCCATGTCGAAGAGGAAGCCGTGGCACTTGAGGAGCGACATGGGAGGGCGATGAGGGGAGAGAAGTGAGGGGCGGTGCTGTGTGCCGCGCGCTGAGCCTACCCGCCGATCGGGTTTCCGGCGTCACGCGCGTATCCTAACGATTGCAGCGCGACCCTGATCTCGTCCAGCGTGGCCGGATCGTCGATGGTGGGAGGGACCGCGTACGCGTCACCGTCGGCAATCTTGCGCATCGTCCCGCGCAGCACCTTGCCGGAGCGTGTCTTGGGGAGGCGGGCCACCACCGCCACCTTCCGGAAATTGGCCA
This sequence comes from uncultured Gemmatimonadaceae bacterium, assembly GCA_964560345.1. GTDB lineage: Bacteria > Gemmatimonadota > Gemmatimonadetes > Gemmatimonadales > Gemmatimonadaceae > SCN-70-22. The sequence goes on along the minus strand of CAZLLP010000024.1, from coordinate 23,717 downwards.
CCGGCCCCACCGCCAGCCGCACCCGTTGCACCAACTCCTCGCAGATCACCGCGGCGCTCCGCGTGACACCGGCCTTGAGGACCACCAGTCCCAGCGGCAACTGCGTCTTGAGCGGGTCCTTCACCCCGAACACCGCGCATTCGGCCACATCCGGATGGGCCGAGAGCGCCTGTTCCATGCTCCCGGTGGACAGGTTGTGCCCGGCGACGATGATCACGTCATCGATGCGCCCCATGATGAAGAGATAGCCGTCTTCATCGATGTAGCCGCCGTCGCCGGTGAGGTAGCGCCCGGGGTACTTCGAGAGGTAGGTGGAGATGTAGCGCTCATCGTCCTGCCACAGCGAGGCGAGCGTCCCCGGTGGCAGGGGAAGGCGCAGCGTGACCGCTCCCTCCTTTTCCGGTGGGAGCACGTTCCCCTCCTCGTCCACGATCTCCACCGTGTAGCCCGGCACCGGCTTGGTCGGGGAGCCCGGCTTCACCGGAAGCTGCTCGATCCCCAAACAGTTGGCAGCCACCGGCCACCCGGTCTCGGTCTGCCACCAGTGATCCACCACCGGGCGCTGCACCAGGGCGCGTGCCCAGTGATAGGTGTCGGGGTCCAGGCGCTCTCCCGCCAGGAACAACGCGCGCATCGCCGAGGTGTCGTACTTCTTGTAGAAGTGACCCAGCGGATCTTCCTTCTTGATTGCGCGGAAGGCGGTGGGGGCGGTGAAGAGCACGTTGACGCCTTGCTCCGGGATCACGCGCCAGAACTCGCCGGGGTCCGGCGTCCCCACCGGCTTCCCTTCGTGGATGATCGTCGTGCACCCCAGCAGGGGCGGGGCGTACACGATGTACGAGTGCCCCACCACCCACCCCACATCGCTGGCCGCCCAGAAGACCTCGCCGGGGTCCATGTCGTACACGTGCTGCATGGACCAGTGCAGCGCGACGGCATGCCCGCCGTTGTCGCGCACCACGCCTTTAGGGCGACCGGTGGTCCCCGACGTGTACAGGATGTACAGCGGGTCGGTGGCGTGCACCGGGACGCACCCCACGGGGCGGGCCCGCGCCATGAGGTCGTGCCAGTCGTGGTCGCGCCCGGGAATGAGTGCGCACGTCCGCTGCGGACGCTGCAGCGTGATCACGTGCGCCGGTTTGTGCGTCGAGAGTTCGATGGCGGCGTCGAGCAGGATCTTGTAGTCCACCACGCGCGACACCTCGACCCCGCACGATGCCGAGACGACGACTTTGGGGGCGGCGTCCTCGATGCGCACCGCCAGTTCGTTGGAGGCAAAACCGCCAAAGACCACCGAGTGCACCGCGCCAATGCGCGCGCAGCCGTACATCGCGATCAGCGCCTCGGGGGTCATCGGCATGTAGATGACCACCCGGTCTCCCTTGGTCACGCCCAGCGAGGTGAGCACCCCGGCGAACTGCGCCACTTCGCCTTGCAGCTCGCGGTAGGTCAGCGTGCGCTTGACCCCGGTCACCGGCGAGTCGTAGATGACCGCCGCCTGCTCGGCTCGCCCCCCTTCCACGTGGCGGTCGATCGCGTTGTAGCAGGTGTTGAGCATCCCGCCGGTGAACCAGCGGTAGAGCGGGGCGTGCGAGCGGTCGAGAATGACCGAGGGGGGGACGTCCCAGTGGAGCTGGCGGGCCGCGTGCCCCCAGAACCATTCGGGGTCGCGGGCCGCGTCGTCGTACGTACGGGCGTAGGCGTCGCGCAGGCCTTCGTGCAGGGATTGGCGCATCGACGGGATCGGAGCGGGGGCCACCACAGGCAGCACCACAATGCGCCCCGGTGGCGGAGGGCGCCAGCAGGGGAAACCCCGAGCGCCTAACGGCGGACTGGCGGACGAGGGCGTTGCGCGGCATTCTCTGCCGCGCCCCATTCCCCCGATTCCACCCCGCCATGCCTCGTATTCGTTCCGTTGGCGCCGCGCTCGCGGCGGCCCTCATGCTGCCCCTCTCGTCCTCCGCGCTCGCCGCGCAGGGGAGCGCCCCCTTCGACCTCGTGATTGCCAACGGACGGGCGGTCGACCCTGAGACGGGGCTCGATGCCGTGCGCTGGGTCGGCGTCCGCGCGGGGAAGATCGCTGCCATCTCCGCCACGCCGCTCAAGGGGAAGGAGACGCTGGACGCCAGGGGGATGGTGGTCGCCCCAGGCTTCATCGACCTGCATGCCCATGGGCAGTACATGGCCGCAGCGCGCATGCAGGCTTTTGATGGCGTCACCACCGCGCTCGAACTCGAGGCGGGGACGCTCCCCATCGCCGCGGCCTACGCACAGGTCGCCAAGGAAGGGCGGCCGATCAACTACGGCTTCTCCGCCGCCTGGCTCTTTGGGCGCATCGCCGAGAAGGAGCACATGGAGCCCGATGGCGACATTGCCTTCTTCCAGAACGCGCAGAAGAAGAAGGGGTGGCAGTACACCATCGCCTCGCCCGAGGAGACGGCGCGCATCATGGCGCGTGTGGAGCGGGGGCTCAAGGAAGGGGCGCTGGGGATTGGCGTGCTGGCGGGCTACGCCCCCGGATACGGGCGCAAGGAGTACTACGCCCTGGCCCAGTTGGCCAAGAAGTACGACGTCCCCACCTTCACGCACGTGCGCTACCTGAGCGTGATCGAACCGCAGTCGACGTTCGAGGCGTTCGAGGAGCTGGTGTCGCTGGCGGCGAGCACCGGGGCGCACATGCACATCAGTCACCTCAACAGCAACAGCACGCGCGACATCCCGATCATCGCCGAGATGATCCGCGGGGCGCAGCAGCGCGGCCTCAAGATCACCACCGAGGCCTATCCCTACGCCGCCGGCAGCACGGTTGTAGGGGCGGAAATTTTCCGGGGAAACTGGCGCGAGCGGATGGGAGGGGCCAAGGCGAGCGACATCGAGGTGAACGGCAAGCCGTACAACGACTCGACGCTGGCCGAGGTGCAGGACAAGGCGCCGGGGACGTGGATCGTCGTGCACTTCATGCGTCCCGAGCAGAGCGCGCAGGACCAGGCGTACCTCGACCAGGCGGTCCTCTTTCCTGGCGGCGCGATTGCGTCGGATGCCATGCCCTGGACGTCACAGGGGAAGACGATCACCGAGGACGTGTGGCCGCTTCCGGGCGATGCGTTCGCGCATCCGCGCAGCGCGGGGACGTTCACGCGCTTCCTGCGCGACTACGTGCGCGAGCGGAAGAAGGTCGACCTGCGCGAGGGACTCAAGCGCGTGACGCTGACGCCGGCGCAGATCCTGGAGGGGAGCGTCCCGCAGATGAAGCAGAAGGGGCGGCTGCAGGTGGGGAAGGACGCCGACGTGGTGGTGTTTGACCTGGCGACCGTCAGCGACAAGGCGACGTTCACCGCGCCTAACGCGCAATCAGTGGGGATGAAGCATGTGGTGGTGAACGGGGTGCCGGTGATTCGCGAGGGAGAACTGGTGCGGGATGCGCTGCCGGGGAGGGCGATTCGGCGGGCGGTGCAGAAGTGACCGTCTGACACGTGTGCCGGGACGGATGCGATCGCCGTGAGCGCGTAAGCCCCAGATGCCACGACCGGGCAGCCGATGGCGCGCAGCGGGGTCCGTGTCGTTCGTGACGAATGCGCACAGTTGCAGGATGTGGTCTTGCCGGTGCGGTTGGAGCCGCAACCGGGCGGCTGATGCCGTCGGACCGCCTGTGATGCGGATACAGCACCATGCTCCCAACTTCGAGCGATACGTGCCGGTCGTCGAGCGTTGAGCTCCGGAAGTCGAGGGTCATTGGCTTGCGCCCGTGCGGTGTACACAGGACCCCGGCTCGTTATGCACGAACCTCGTGGGCTGCGCGCCGGCTTTCGAGGGCTGAGCGACGGAGCGCACGTATCACGCACCCGACGTCGCACGTTATACGCTCCACGTCGCGCGTCGTGCTCTGTAGTCGGCACGAGCCGCGCTGCCCTCCGCAAACGGTGCACAGGACTTCGATCGCATTGCACAGCACTTCGTGCATCGTGCTCTGCACTCCGCCCACACCGCGCGGTCGCTCGTGCGCGCCGCGCGCTGCCTCGTGTGCGCTGACGCCTCGTTCGTCGCTGTCGATCGGTGGTCCGACGGCGCGTGACTCTCCGCCGTTGGCGCCGCGCGGCGCCCCATTCACATCGCGCGATCATTCCTACACGCTGATGCGCCGCCCGTCACCATCGCGCGCTCGCCCGTCGCCGGTGGTCCACGGGCCGTCGGCATCGCGCGGTGGTCCGTCGCGAGTGGTCAGTCGACCGCTCGAACGAGTCAGCGCTCCGTTCGAAGTGCGCAGCCGTCCGAAACTTCTGCGCCGCGCCCCGTGCACACTGGTCAGGCCCCCGACGCGACTGGTCAGTGCTCCATCGCCGTCGCGCGGCGCTCCGTTCGTGCCGCTCAGTGAACCGTTCGCACCGGCCGGTCGCCCGCTCGTGGAGCGCGATGCGCCGTCGACGCTGGTCACTGCTCCAAAAATCGCGAGCAGTCGTCCAGCCGCGCTGGTCAGCGCGCCGTCGGGGCCGCGCGGCGAACCGTTCGCACTGCGCAGCACCCCGTTAGTGCTGGACAGCGCGCCATCAGCCCAGCGCGGGGCTGCTGACCCCATACCACGCGGCCGAACAGGCGTTGGCACACCCGAGACAAGGCGGAGAAGTCCCCACGTGGCGCCGCGCCCCGCACATTCACCGTCGCGACGCGCCGAACCGCTTCATCACCGTCGCCCGCCGCACCTGGTCGAGGAGGGGGAAGTCCTTGGCCAGGTACGTTTCCCCTTCCTTCACGATCCGCTCCTGCGTCGGCCCCTGCCCGCGCGGTGCCCCCTCGCCGTAGCCGGTGTACAGCGCGTCGACGACCTCCATCCCGGCCACCACCTGCGCGACGACGGCGAAGCCGAGCCGGTCGAGGCGTTGGTTGTCCTTGAGGTTGATGAAGAGCTGGGTGGTGCGGGTGTTGGGGCCGCCAGCCGCAAAGCTGAGCGTCCCGCGCACGTTGCTCCGGCGCACCGAATCGTCGGCGATGCGCCGCTCCCGCAGCGACGCCGTGGCCGCCGGGTCGGCGGCGAGGCCGAACTGCACCACGAAGTTGGGGACGGCGCGAAAGAATCGCACGCCATCGTAGTAGCCCAGCCGCACCAGTCCGTAGATCCGGTCGGCGCCGCGCGGGGCCCAGTCGCGATGGACCATCAGGTCGACGTCGCCCTTGGTGGTCTCGAGTCGCACGACAAAGGAGTCGGGGGCGACAGGATCGAGCGCCGCGGGGGCGGCGCGCAGGACCGATGGCGGCGTGCGGTGACAGGCGGAGAGGAGCACCGCGACGGCACACGACAAAAAGACAGGGAGCAGACGCATCGTTCGGACAGTCATCGTTAGGCCTTGCCGCGTTTCATGGAGGCAATCGCCTCGTCGGTCGCCGGGCGCACGCGCAGCACCGTTTCCTTCTTGATCTCCACCGTCCCCGACTTGGCACCGCGCGGCTTGGAGACGTGCTTCCCTTCGGTCATCGACACGGCGGTGATCCCGCCGCCGCGCGCCTTGCTGTGATACGCCGCGATGGCGGCCGCGCACTCGAGCGTCGCGCGACCGGGTTCGCGGTCGGCGGGGACGCGCAGCACCACGTGCCCGCCGGGCATCCCGCGCACGTGAAACCACCGGTCGCGTGCCTTGGCGAGCTTGATGCTCACGAAGTCGTTGGCGGCGTCAGTCTTCCCGGCAACAACCTGCCATCCGTCGGGAAGCTCGTACTCCAGGATCCCGGCAGGGATCGAGGGGCGATGGTGCTCGGCGTCGCTCACGCCAGTCGCTTCGCTTCGAGCCTGCGATAGCGCCGCATCAGCAACTGGCGCCCCAGGTGGGAGAGGTGATCGATGTACAGCACGCCATCCAGATGATCGAGTTCGTGCTGCAGGCAGTCGGCCAACGCCCCCTCGGCGCGCACGGTGAATGGCTGCCCGTCCACGTCCTGCGCTTCGACCACCACCCGGGTGTGTCGCTCCACCTTGGCCGTCACGCCGGGGATGCTCAAGCACCCTTCCTCGAACTTGGCCGTCTCGCGTCCGCGTTCGACCATGCGCGGGTTGATGAGCGTGAGCGCGGGCGAGTCCTCCTCAGGCATGTCGATCACAACGATGCGTTGCAGCACCGCGACCTGCGGGGCGGCCAGCCCCTGGCCGCTGGCGCGATACATCGTGCGGAACATCGCGCTCACCAGTTCGCGCAGCGCGTCGTCAAAGACCTCGACGTCGGCGGCGACGTGGCGAAGGAAGGGGGAACCGAGGAACTCGATCGGAAGGTCGCGCATGGGAAGTCGAATGGACGCGGTGTCGCATTTCATACAACAGACTTTCGATTCGTGCCTCGCTTTCTCTAAGCATTGCTGCAACGAATCGCTTGTCCAACGGGATGATATTGCCTGGCGTGACGCGTTCGACGGTGGATGCCATGAGCGAACATGACGTCTGATCGCGGGTGGCGCGGTCGGCAATGAGCTACCGAAGCTACTTCGGCCACTCGGTGCGGCAAGCAAGGAATGCTGCGTGCGTCCCTAGCGTTTGTTGTTCGGCCGCGACACATGCAGTGCGCGCGCGCCTCCGCACGGGGCCCTGCCACGGCACCGAATGCCCGGTGGCGCGCGGATAAGCCCTTCTGGAACGGGATGATGTCCTTCTAATGGAGCAAATGACGCCACGTGACGTGTTGTGTGACGCGAGGCACGGATTCTGCCTTGCTATGCGACACAACACGCTACCGAAAACAAGGGCACCCCGACCGCGAGGTCGGCTCGCAAAGCCAAGGGTCTCGTCAGAGATGGCCTGGCCGCCGGTCCGAGAAGATGGATCGACCACGGTAGTGAGATACCCTCTCACTTCGTCTTGTTACGGAGGATCAGAATGCGTTCCACTCGAGTTCTCACCACGTCAGTGGTGGGCCTGGCGGCGCTGCTCGCTGCCTGTGCCGAAGCCCCCACGTCTGCGCCGTCGGTCAGCTCCCGCGTCGCCGAACTTGGATCCACGGCCTCGGCTGCGGTCGTCCCCAGCACCAACGCCCTGCAGCTGGAGGAATTCCGCGTTTGTAAGGTTGGATCGTCCGCGAACTTCTCGTACACGGTCGACTACCGCTCCAACGGCGTCGGCACCGATGAAAGCGGCACCTTCTCGCTCAACAGCGGCGACTGCGTGACCGTCATCCAGCGCGGTGGCCTGGGCTCCGACGTCTCGGTCACCGAGACGAGCGCGCCCGCCGGCTATGTGCTCGATCGGGTTGAAGTGCAGAGCGGGGTCAACGCTGTGGCCGGCTCGTGCGCCACGGCAAGCATCACCAACTCCACCGTGTCCGGCCCCACCGTGACCGGCGTGACGTCGGGCTCTTCCTCCGGCGCCTGCCGCGGCGGTGTGGCGACGTTCTACAACGTCATCCCCACCGGCCAGATCGGCAACTTCGTCTGGGTTGACTCGAACAACAACGGCATCCAGGACTCGGGTGAGCCTGGCATCCCGGGCGTGACGATGACGCTGGGCGGCGACGCCTCGGCCACGGCCACGACCGACGCCAACGGCTTCTACTCGTTCACCGGTCTGGCCAAGGGCAACTACACCGTGACCGTGGGCGCTGGCCCGTCGGGCTTCACGGCGTCGCCTGCCAACCAGGGGTTGAACGACGCGATCGACAGCGACGGGCTGGCCCCGGTCGCCGTGAACCTCCCGACCAACTCGACGGTCGACCTCACGTACGACTTCGGCTTCGCTCCGCCGCCGCCGGCCGGCTGCACGCTGACCATCGGCTACTGGAAGACCCACGCGGGCTTTACCGGGAACAACGCCGACGTCGTGACGAAGTACCTCCCGATCTGGCTGGGAACGAACGGTGGTGCCGCCTCGACGCAGGTGACGACGGCCACGCAGGCCGTCAGCATCCTGAGCATGAGCGGCGGGGCCTCGAACGGCATCGTCAAGCTCAAGGCGCAGCTGCTGGGCGCCAAGCTCAACATCGCGTCGGGTGCCTCGGGCGCGGCGGTTTCGGCCACGATCGCGTTGGCGGATGCCTTCCTCGCGACCAACTCGGCCGCCTCGTGGAGCTCGCTGTCGAACCAGACCAAGGCCCAGGTGAACACCTGGATGACGGCGCTCGACAACTATAACAACGGGCTCGTCGGCCCCGGTCACTGCGGCACGACCGGCGGCATCTGATGCGCTGGTGACAGCGCTGCTGATGCGCTGAATCCAGGTTGCTCGAAAAAGGAACGGACCCCCGGTGTTTACCGGGGGTCCGTTTCGCGTTCGGGATGGTCGACCCGGCGTTGTGCGCCGGAGGGAAGGGGACGCAGATCACATTGTCGCATCACGCGGGCGGCCCTGATCGTCATTCGGAGTGACCTCGCGAATCCTCGACACTGCAACGAGTTACGGGACGGGGGAGTGCGCGTCTTCCTCCTGAGAATGCGGCTTCGTGCGGTGACAACTCGCGCCCGAAGCATCCCCCTCCGTCCGTACTCCTTCACTCCCGCGACCATGCATCACCGAACGTCGCGCGCCGGCCTGACAGTAGTCGAGCTCCTGATCGTGCTCACGATCGTCTCGATCCTGTCGCTCTTCGCGTCGGCTCGATTCAAGACCCTAACTGAACGCAGCGCGCTTCGTTCGGCCCGTCAACAGGTGGAGTCGGCGCTGGCGACGGCGCGGGCGTCGGCCATCCAGAAGGGACGGAACTCGACCTTCTGGATCTCGGGCAACCGGATCGGGGTCCGCACGGTCATCAACGATGCCGGGGGCACGACCAACACGCTCGCCGGCATCCCGCTCGACTCATCGTTAGGCGTCACCATCGCCCTGGCGGGCGGCGCCGACACGGCCATCGTCTTCAACCCACGCGGCTTCGCGACGCCACGCCTCACCAGCGTGGCGCGATATCGCCTCACGAAGGGCTCGCGCACCGACTCCACGTGCATCTCCATCATCGGACAGGTCATCGGCCAGGGGTGTGTGCAATGAAGCTTCGACCGAAGCGTACCAAATCCGCAGCGAAATCTCGCGACGGGATGAGCCTCATCGAATTGATGGTGGCCATCGTCATCCTGGGCGTCGGGATGCTGGGAATGGCGGGGATCTCCCTGACCGTCACCAAGCAGTTCAGCAGCGCCTCGCGCCAGTCGGATGCCGCGATGGTCGTGCAATCGCGCATGGACTCGCTGGCGAGTGTGTCGTGCCAGGGGTTGGCCGCGTCGGGGACGCAGACCGGGACCACGGTCACTCGCGGCATCACCGAGAAGTGGCGCATCACTGACGGCAACGACATCAAGACGGTCATCGACTCCGTCACGTTCACGGGACGCAAGAAGGTCCTCGTCTACACGAGCATCCTGCCATGCCGCGACTAGCCCCGCGCCCTTCAACGCCTCGCCGCATGCGTGCGCGCCGCGGCATCACGCTGGCCGAGTTACTCGTCGTGATGACGCTGCTCGGCATCGTTGGGGCCGCGCTCGTCCGCACGCTCACCAAGCAGCAACAGTCGTATCGCGATTCGGCGCGCACGGCGACGATGCGTCGCGAGTTGCGCCTGGGTGGCATGATGTTGCCGCAGGATGTGCGGTCGATCAGCAGCTCCGGTGGCGACGTGCTCGAGATGAACGAGGACAAGTTCGGATTCCTCGGCACCTACGGTAGTTCGGTCATCTGCGCGCGCACGGCGACGTCGTTCGACATCCTCCCGACCAACCTCGTCAACCACACCCTGACGTCGTGGACCACGCCGCCCAAGGCGGGTGACACGGTCTTTGTCTACAACGACAGCTTGCTTGCCGGCGCCGAGGACGATGTGTGGCAGAAGCTGGCGATCGTGAGCGTGGATCCGAACACGTCGACCTGCCCAGGCGCGCCCTATGCCGACCCGGTGCTCGACGCGCCGGCAACCAAGCCGCGCTTTCGTGTTCGCATCATCAGCCCCTCGGGCGGTGGCCTCTCCGACTCGGTGAAGGTGGGATCGGTCGTGCGCTTCACGCGCCCGATGCGCTACCAGCTCTTCCAGTCGTCGAACAGTGGCTCGTGGTACCTGGGCTACTCCGAATACGGCAACGGCGCATGGACGAGCCCCGAAGCGGTGGCCGGTCCCTATCGCCAGTTCATCGCCGGTGACGGAAGGCCCAGCGGCTTGCAGTTCCGCTACTACGACTCCACCGGCACGCGCCTCAACAGCATCGCCAGCAAGCTCAGAGTATCTCGCCTCGACGTCTACCTGCGTGCTGCCGGTGGCGCATCGTCGATCACCGAGCGCAAGGGAGCCCTGATGACCGACTCCACCCTGTTCCGCATCGGCCTGAGGAACTACAAATGAGCCAGACTCCTCCTACTCCGCAGTCACCCGACACGCCGCCGGTGACGCGGGATCGCCGTGGCATGGCCTTGCTCACGGCGCTGTTCGGCATCGTGGTCATCGCGTTGATGATCTCGGGAGCCTTCTTCTCTTCCAACCAGGAGAACCGCGGCGGGCGCAATGCCCTCGTCGAGCAACGCGCCTTTGCGGTCGCCGAGTTCGGGCTCAACTCCGAGGTGTCCAACTGGGATCGCGGGCGCAACCTCCCCGGCGGCATGGCAGTGGGTGCGGTCGACTCGTCGCGCGTGTACGTTGCGGCTGGCGACACGGCGCACGTGAGCATCACGCGCCTCACGCCGACGAGCTTCTGGGTCATGTCCGAAGGGATGGCCAACATCGGCAATGCCTCGCTCGAGTCGCGCCGACAGACCAGCGCGTATGTGCGCATCGCCTATCCGTCGATCACGCCGAAGGGGGCGATCACGACGGCCGGCAACATCTCGGTGACGGGGAGCGCGATCGTCGATGGCCGCGATACCGACCCCGCAGGGTGGGGGCAGTGTGCGGCGATTCCCAATGCCGACGTGCCGGCGATCGTCGCCGCACCGGGGATGTCGGTGAGCTACAAGTCGCAGAACATCCCCTCCACTCCTGCCGTGGTCTTTGACTCGGCGGCCGCGGACTCGAACACCTATGTGCGGTACGGCTCGGAATCGTGGAACTCGCTGGTGGCCAACGCCGACATCGTGCTGCCGGGCGGGACGTACAATAGCGACATTGCCCCGGTCGGGACCGCGACCACGTGCAACAATACGGTCCTCACCAACTGGGGAGAGCCGTTCCGCCCCGGCGCCATCGCCGGCTGCTACGGCCGCTACCCGATCATCTACTTCTCGTCCACGGTCAAGCTCAATGGCAACGGCTACGGACAGGGGATCCTGTTGGTGAATGGCGACCTGGAAATCAACGGCAAATTCGAGTTCTACGGCCTGGTCATCGTGCGCGACGACATTCGCAAGGGGAACGGGACCGCGAACATCCGCGGCTCGGTCTACGCCGCCAACACGGTGCTTGCGGATCCAAGCTTCGTTGCCGGTAACCAGGACGTCGTCTTTTCGCGCTGCGCCGTCGAGAGTGCCCTGGCTGGCTCCGCCATCCTGGTGCGCGTGAAGGAACGGCACTGGACGCAGGTCCAGTAGTGCGCCGAGGCGCTGCCTAACGCCTTCCGATGACGCCCGGCGCATGGCAGCGCCGGGCGTCGTCACGTTGACCAAGGTCACGGGCGAAGGGTGACCGTCCATCCGGCACGCCGGCGGCACACGGTAACAGATTGCGTCACCCACCCACCACCAGAATTGCAGGTCTTCGTCAATGCGACACTTCGTCTTGCTCGCCGCCGCGATGGGCACGCTCGCGTGCGGCTCGTCCGATGCGACGTCTGCCACCCCGGTCACCAAGGGGAATGGCATCGTGCGCATCCAGCTCACCGACGCGCCGTTTCCGTTTGATTCGGTCGCCAGCGTCGACGTCTTTGTCGTACGCGTCGATGCGCGGATGGCCGACGCCGACTCCACACAGGCGGCCACCGGCGCCGCCGACGACAGCGCCACGGTCGGCGGCTGGACGACCATCGCCCGTCCCGATCGCTCGTACGACCTGTTGACGTTGCGCGGTGGTACCGTCGCCGACATCGGGCAAGACACCATCCCGCCGGGAGCCTATCGGGGCTTCCGCCTCATCATCGATCCGTCGCGGTCGGGGGTGAAGCTCACGAACGGGATGCAGCTGACGGGGACGAGTTCGCCCTCGGTCACCTTCCCGAGCGCGGCGCGGAGCGGGATCAAGGTCACGCTCACCACGCCCATCACCATCGGCGCCGACAGCACGTCCACCATGCTGATCGACTTCGACCTCGAGAACAGCTTCGTCATGCGCGGCAACTCGATCACGAAGAACGGGCTGCTGTTCAAGCCGGTGGTCAAGGCGTCGCCCAAGGCCTCGTAACGCGCAGGACATCCACGGCACGGTGCGGGGGCGCGACGGTCGCGCCCCCGCATTGCGTGTGTCCCCTTCCGAGGGACGCGATGGCGCCGTAATTCAGGGGGACCTGTCTTTCCCCCGTGCCCACGCCGCATGCGCGCCGCACCCTGGATGTCTCCGCTGCTGCTCGTTTCCGCCGTCGCATGCTCGGGCGGGGACGCGGGTTCGGCAGCTGTCGCGAATCCCCCTGCCATCGTCGCCGATGCCCGCATCGGTACGCCGCCCCCCGCGAACAGCGCGGGGCAATGGGTGATGCCGGCCGTCGACTACGCCAATTCGCGCTACTCGACGCTCACCGAGATCAACGCCGGCAACGCCGCCCAACTCAAGGCGTCCTGGACCTTCTCCACCGGCGTCCTGCGCGGACACGAAGGACAACCGCTCGTCATCGACAATACGATGTACCTGGTGACGCCATACCCTAACGTGGCGTACGCGCTCGACCTCACGCAGCCGGGCTTTCCGCTCAAGTGGAAGTTCCGCCCGGAGAACGACGAGCGCGCCACCGGCAAGGCGTGCTGCGACGTGGTGAACCGCGGGGCGTCATTTGCCGAGGGAAAGCTGGTCTACAACCTTCTCGACGGACACACGGTGGCGGTGGATGCCGCCACGGGGACGCAAGTGTGGCGCACCAAGGTGGTTGACGTTGCAACTGGCGAGACGATCACCATGGCGCCGATCGTGGTGAAGGACCTGGTGATCGTCGGCTCGTCAGGCGGGGAGATGGGCGTGCGCGGCTTCATCGCCGCGCTCGACCTGGCGACCGGGAAGGAACGGTGGCGCGCCTACAACCTGGGCCCCGATGCCGACGTGAAGATCACCGAGCGGTTCGCCCCATTCTACGCGCAGGACAAGGGACGCGACCTCGGCGCCACCACATGGCCGGCGGATGCATGGAAGACGGGGGGGAGCGCGGCGTGGGGGTGGGTCTCGTACGATCCGGCGCTCAACCTGATCTACTACGGTACCAGCAACCCGGGGCCCTGGAACCAGGACCAGCGCCCGGGAGACAACAAGTGGACGTGCGCCATCCTCGCGCGCGATGCCGACACGGGTGAGTTGCGATGGGCGTACCAGTTCACCCCGCACGACCTGTGGGACTACGATGGTGTCAACGAGAACATCCTCGTCGACATGCCGGTGAAAGGGGCGATGCGGAAAGTGCTGGTCCACTTCGACCGCAATGCGTTTGCCTACACGATCGATCGCGCCACCGGAGAAGTGCTCCTGGCCGAGCCCTTCGCGCCCATGAACTGGTCCACAGGGATCGACCTCGCAACCGGGCGACCCAAGGTCAATCCGGCCAAGGCGACCAAGCAGGACGTCCTCGTGAAGGACATCTGCCCCTCGCTCGAAGGGGGGAAGAACCAGCAGCCGGCAGCCTTCTCCCCGAGCACGGGGCTGTTCTACGTCCCGACCAACAACCTGTGCATGGACTACAAGGGGCGTGCAGTGCAGTACTATCCTGGCACCCCCTACATTGGCGCAGATGCACCGGAGAAGGGGGGGCCGGGCGGCTACAAGGGCGAGTTCATGGCCTGGGACGCCAGCACGGGAAAGAAGATCTGGGGAATCAAGGAGCCGTTCCCCGTGTGGGGCGGCGCCTTGGTGACGGCGGGGAACGTCGTCTTCTATGGGACGCTCGATGGCTGGTTCAAGGCGGCTGATGCGACCACCGGGAAGGTGCTGTGGCAGTTCAAGGTGGGCTCGGGGGTGGTGGGCAACCCGGTGACGTACCGTGGCCCCGACGGCAAGCAGTATGTGGCCATCTACGCTGGCGTCGGCGGCGACATGGGGGCGTTGATTGCTGGTGACGTGGCGTCGAACCTTCCGCACGACGTGCGTGAGCGCGGCACCACGCTTCCCGACCTGGCGCGCTACACGAGTTGGGGTGGCATGCTTTTCGTCTTTTCGCTGTGAGGGGGCGATGATCCCACGCGTATCTCTGGTCGCCGCAGCGGCCGTCGTGTCGCTCGGCGCCATCGCCAGCATGGCGCTCGCCAACCAAGGGGCGTCGTCGCCCACGACGCTGGCGCCGCCTGACGAGTACGCGCCCCGCGGGTCGCGTCCCGACGTCCCCGTGACGCAGGCACCGCCAGCTGCAGCGCCGGTCTCGCCTCAGGTGGCCGAGGGGGGGCGGTTGTTTGTCGCCTACAACTGCGGTGACTGCCACGGCGCGGGCGGTTCGGGGGCCATGGCGCCGTCGCTGGCCGACAACCGGTGGCGATACGGCGGAACGCAGGCTGACGTATTTCGCTCGATTGCCGAAGGGCGCCCCGGCGGGATGCCGGCATGGGGGGCGACGATCCCGGGGCCGCAGATGATCGCGCTGACGGCCTATGTCCGCTCGTTAGGGGAGGGCAAGGACCTGTCGACCGAGAACTTCACCGGGGCGACCGTCGAGCGATCGGGACGATAGGAGACGGGAGACGGGAGACGGGAGACGGGAGAGGCGACGGCGCTACGAGCGCACGGCGTACAAGAAGCGACCGAATCCCAGCTCGGCGGCGTTCTTCGTGAGCTCGATGTTCACCCACGCCACCACGTCGCCTAACGGGCGATCGGTCATCGGCCAACGGGTGCGCTCGCTCGACTGCAGTTCCTCGTCGCTGAGCTGCTCGAGCATCTCATGCCACCTGGCCTGCCACTGGCCGAGTGCGAGGCGCACCGCTTCGGCGTCGCCCGGCCATGCGACCTGCTCGCGCGTGAGCGTGGCGTCGCCGAATCCATGATCAAAGAGCATCGACCACCAGAAGCACATGTGCCACGTGGTCCAGGCGACGCTCGGCGGTCCGAGGTCATACCGCTCGTGCTCGGGCCAGTCGGCGCGCCACAGTCCGTTGGGGCCCTGGTGCACGTGCAGCCCGGCGTGCGCGGGGCGCCAGAGGCATTCCGCGGTGGTGAGCCCGTCGAGGTGATAGTTGGCGAGTGCGGTCGCCGTCTCGAACTGGCGAAGGAGGGTGTCGCGGATGGCGTGTGACATGACGGACGCGGTCAGCTCGGCTTGTAGATCCCCATGAAGGCGGCGATTCCGCCGAAGACCGGGAGGCCGAGCATGAGCCAGCGCGCGAGGTAGGGGCGGCGGTACGGGAGGAACGGGGCCGCGGCCAGCAGGATCCAGATCGTCAGCTTCACGATGAGCCACGGCGGAAAATTCTCGCCGTGCTTGAAGCCGATGCGCGCCAGCATCCCGAAGCCGCCGAGCAGGATGAGGAAGGCGCCCACCCCGTGCAGGATGGTGATGAAGCGGCGGGACTGGTTGTTGGAATTGGTCCCGCCGTTCATCGCGTGCAGCGCCACGCCACCTAACGATGACATGAGCAGGATGATCCCGACGACGTGGGCGACGTTGTAGAGTTCGCGCGAAAACATGGAGAGGGGAGAAGGTCAGCGTGGAGCGAGGGCGGTGAGATGCGACTCGACGGCGGTGCGCACGCGACCACGCGCCCCCTCGATGGCGGCGAGCGTCGCAGCTGAGCTCCCGCCCACTTCGATGTCGGCGGTGGAGGCGAGAGCGCCATCATACCAGCGTCCCCACGTCTCCACGATGTCGCGTTCCTTGTCGGCGGCGCCTCCCTGGGCCAGTGCGGCCACGGAGAGCGTCCGCTCGACCAACAGTCGAGCGAGCGCCGCGCGTTCCACTTCGGCGATGATTCCGCGCGCCGCAGCTCCGTCGGCGCCGGTGAGCAGCAATCCGCTTACCAATGCCGTCACCCCCACGTTGCGCAGCTCATCGGCCGAGACCATCTCGAGGCGGTCGCCGTCGGTGTGGTAGAACTGGTCGGTGAAGTGCCAGAGCAGGAGGCCGGGCTTCTTGGCGCGCAGGAAGGGGGTGTGGTCGCTTCCGCCTTCGAACGGATTGGTCTTCACGACCCAGCCGTTGGTTGCCGCCATCTCGAGCGCGCGCCCGAGCACGAGGTCGTTGAAATAGTGCGGCGTCATCTGCTCCCTGGTCATGGCGGAGCCGCCCCACTCGGTGTGCTTGTCGTCGCCGCGCGTCCAGATGGCGCTGGGGTCGGGCATCTTCTCGATCAGGAAGGTGCCCCCCGTCTTCTTCGTGTCCTCGCCCACCATGTCGAGCGAGAGCCCCCACTTGATGCCGGCGGCGCGCGCGGTGTCCTGGGTGACGTAGCGATCGGTGGAGCGGATCTCGAGCCCCCACAGGAAGGTGATGGTGCGCCTGGGGTCGATCTTCTTCGCCTTGAGGAGTTCGGCCGTCACGCGCGCCATCTCCATCTGCGCGCCAACCCCCGACGCGTTGTCGTTGGCGCCCGGCTCCTGCACGTGCGCGCTGTAGACGAATCGTTCGGCGGGGTGCGTGCTCCCGCGCACGTCGGCCACGACCGCGCGCTCGACCGCGTTAGGCGTCCACGTCACGTTGGTGCGCACGCGCAGCCGCACCGGCCCCGCCGCCAGCGCGGTGCGCAGGCGCTGCTGCGCATCGAACGAGAGCGCCATCCCCCAGGCGCGCCTGGTCGTGTCATAGGGAATGCCGCCGAACTGGATGGAGCGTGTGTTCTTTTCCGGCTGCGTGTAGGCGGGCATGGTGTACCCCATCACCCCAACGGCGCCGCGCTTGAGGACCGCTTCGGCAAAGAGGCGCGAGGCGCCAACGTCGGCCAGCACGATCTTGCCGGCGACGGCCGCCGAGTCGAGCGCGGCGGGCGTGGCGCGTCGCACATCGACCAGTTCGGCGACGATGCCGGTGTCGGGGGTGCTCCACGAGTTGGTGGCGAGCATGTTCCGGTTGGTCGACAGCTGCAACACGGCCCCCGGTTGCCCGACGATCTCAACCGACGCCGCGACCGGCTCCCACGCCGGGTTGGCCATCGGATAGCGTTCGATGCGGTAGGTGAGGCGCGCGGTCGGTGTCGCCTTGTCCTCGCGCACGTAGCCGGCGCGCTCCAATCGATCGGCGAGGTGGTCGATGGACGCGTCGAAGCCGCGATTCCCCGGCCAGCGCACAAAGCGGTCGAGGAGGGCCACCGTTTCCTTGGCCCGGGGGCCGGAGTAACGCGGGGCGACGGCGCCAAAGATCGACCGTGAAGGCGACGCGGCGGGTGCGGCGGCGCCCTGCGCGCCAAGCGGCGGGGCGACGATGGTCGCGATGGACAGCGCGCGAACGATAGTCGAAACGTGGTTGCGACGGTGCATGCTGACTGGCGGCTGAACGGCTGTGGAGTGCGAGGCGTAAAGGTAGCGTGCACCGCTTTGCTTGACGCTCCGGGAGCCCTTCTCCAGCTTCGCACGGTCCGTCCCACGCACTCCCCTGTCCCCCGCCTCATGCCACTCCGCACTCGTGCGCGTGCCAGACACGCCGCGCTCACCGTGAACGTTGCGGCCGCCGCACTCGCGCTCGGCGCTTCCGCCTCGGTTCTTGCTCGTCCGCTGGCAGCGCAGTCGCCCGCGG
The DNA here is from genome assembly GCA_964560345.1 of uncultured Gemmatimonadaceae bacterium. Lineage (GTDB taxonomy): Bacteria > Gemmatimonadota > Gemmatimonadetes > Gemmatimonadales > Gemmatimonadaceae > SCN-70-22. The sequence continues at coordinate 5,999 of CAZLLP010000024.1, read as the reverse complement.
CGATCCCGACCCCTGCCTCGGTCCTGGGCTGGGAGCCGGGGACCGATCGCAAGCTCCCGACGTGGCAGCAGGTCACGACCTACTTCCGCGCCCTCGACAAGGCGAGCCCGCGCGTCTCGGTGCGCACGCTGGGGAAGACGGTGCAGGGACGCGACTTCATCGTGGCGTTCATCGCCGATCCCGCCACACTGGCCAACCTCCCCAAGTACCAGCGCATCCAGCGCAAGCTGATGGATCCGCGGCTGCGGACGGCCAACGAGTTGCCGCAACTGCTGGACGAGGGGAAGAACGTCATCCTGATCACCTCGAGCATCCACAGCACCGAGGTCGGCGGCTTTTTGACGCCGTTCGTGATTGCCGACCGCCTGGCGCGCGGCAACAGCCCCGAGGTGAAGTCGATCCTGTCCAACACGATCATCATGCTCGTCCCGTCGCAGAACCCGGACGGGGTCGACATCGTGGGGAACTGGTATCGCTCGACGCTCGACACGCCGGCCGAAGGGATGCAGCCGCCGGACCTGTACCACTACTACACGGGGCACGACAACAACCGCGACTGGTACGCCTTCACGCAGCCCGAGACGCGGTACACGGTGGACTCGCTGTACACGCCGTGGGATCCGCAGATCGTGAACGACGTGCACCAGCAGGGATCCAACGCCGGGCGCATCTTCATTCCGCCGTACATGGATCCGCTCGAGCCCAACATCGACCCGATCCTGACGTCGGCCACCAATGCGTTAGGCATGTCGATGGCGTGGCGGATGACCGCCGAGGGGAAGACCGGGATCGCGACGAACGCGTCGTACGACCAGTGGTCGCCGGCGCGGCAGTACTCGCTCAACCATCGCGGGGCGCGCATCCTCACCGAGACGGCGAGCGCGCGGCTGGCGACGGCGATCAACATCCCGTTCAGCGCCCTGGGGACCGGGCGCGGCTACGATGCGAAGGTCCAGAGCTGGAACTACTCGTCGATCTGGCCCGGCGGTCGCTGGGGGATTGGCGACATCGTCGCGTACCAGTCGAGCGCCTCGTGGGCGCTGCTGGCACAGGCGGCGCGCGACCGGCGGTCGTGGCTGGAAGGGTACGCCACGTTAGGCGAACGCGCGCTGGCCGCGAATCATCCGTGGACCGTCGACTCCGACGTGCCGACCGCGTACGTGATCCCCAGGCAGCAGAAGGATGCGCAGGCGGTGCAACGCCTGGTCTGGACGCTTCAGCATGGGCAGGTGGAGATTCGCGAGACCACGGCGCCGGTTGCGGCTGGCGGACAGACGCTGCCGGCCGGGAGCTACGCGGTGGTGATCCGGCAGCCGTTCGGCTCGTACGCCAAGGCGCTGCTCGAGCCGCAGAAGTATCCCAACCTGCGCGAGTATCCGGGCGGGCCACCCAAGCGCCCGTATGACGTGACGGCGCATACGCTCCCGCTCCTGTTTGGCGTGGACGCGTTCCCCGTGAAGGGGGACGTGGCCGTCAGCAACACGCTGGTCGCGCCGGTGGCCGAGCCGGCGTACTCGGTGGCCGGGCTCACCGGCAACCGCGCGCGCCGCATCGGCATCTACAAGAGCTATGCGGCCAGCATGGACGAGGGGTGGACGCGCTGGATCTTCGACTCGCACAAGATCCCGTTCACCAGCGTGCTCGATAAGGACCTGCGCGCGGGGAACCTCAACGCGCGCTTCGATGCGATCATCCTCCCCGACCAGAGCGCGGGGCAGATCACGCGCGGCCTGGGGACCGCGTATCCCGATTCACTGCGGGGCGGCGTGGGCGAGGCCGGGGCGCGGGCGCTGCAGGAGTTTGTCGAGAACGGCGGAACGATCCTCGCCTTCAACGAGGCGAGCGAGTATGCCATCGAGACGTTCAAGCTCCCGGTGAAGAACGCACTGGCGGGGGTGCGCAACACCGAGTTCTATGCGCCGGGGTCGCTCTTCAAGGTGACACTGGACAAATCCAACCCGATCGCCGCGCGCCACACGGCAACGACCGCCGCCGTCTGGTTCGAGGACTCGCCGGCGTTCGAGATCACCGATGCGTCCAAGGCCAAGGCGGTGGCGACCTACGAGGCGAGCGGCAACGCGCTGGTCTCGGGATGGTTGTTAGGCGCCGAGCGGCTGCACGGGAAGGCGGCGCTGGTGGAGGCGCCGGTCGGGAAGGGGAAGGTGGTGCTGTACGGCTTCCGGCCGCAGTACCGCGGGCAGACCAACGCGACGCTTCCGCTGATCTGGGACGCGATCGGTCGCGGACCGGCGCAGTAGATATCGACTAGTAGGTCTCGGGCACTCGACCAATTACAACCTGGGGTCAGAGCTCAGCTCTGACCCCAGCTCTGACCCCAGCTCTGACCCCATGACACCACGATCGATTCGCACGCTCGCCGCCGCGCTCCTCCTGGCAGCGCCAGCGCTGCTTCCAGCGCTGCTTCCGGCACAGCAGACCGGGCACATCGGCAAGACCAAGTGGGACTCCACGGCGCGCAACCTCTTCAAGGAGCTCATCGAGATCAACACGAGCGAGAGCTCGGGGAGCACGCTCAAGGCGGCGCAGGCGATGGCGGCGCGGCTCAAGGCGGCCGGCTTCCCCGATTCCGACGTGGTCGTGATCCAGCAGACCGATCGCAAGGGCAACCTGGTCGCGCGCCTTCGCGCGAAGAACCCGACGCGAAAGCCGATCCTCCTCCTGTCGCACATCGACGTGGTCGAGGCCAAGCCCGAGGACTGGACGCTCCCGCCGTTCACCTTCGTCGAGAAGGACTCGACGTTCTACGGACGCGGCGTGGCCGACGACAAGGATGATGGCGCGATGCACCTGACGACCATCATGCGCCTCAAGGCCGAGGGCTACACCGGCAACCGCGACATCATCGTGGCGCTCACGACCGACGAGGAAGGGGGCCCCAACAACGGCGTCGACTACCTCCTCAAGAACCATCGCCCCCTTATCGAGGCCGACTACGCCTTCAACGAGGGGGGCGGCGGCCGGGTGCGCGACGGGAAGTACCTCTCGCACGACATCCAGGCGGCAGAGAAGGTCTACGCCGACTTCCGGCTCGAGGTCACCAACCCTGGCGGCCACTCCTCGCAGCCGGTGAAGGACAACGCGATCTACCAGTTGGCAGCAGCGCTGGTGAAGATCGGCGCCTTCGACTTCCCGGTGCACCTCAACGACGTCACGCGCACCTACTTCGAACGCTCGGCAGCCATCACGCCGGGGAAGATGGGCGAGGCGATGAAGGCGCTGGCGGCCAACCCGAACGACGCGGCGGCGATCGCGGCGCTCTCCAGCGACAAGGCCTACAACTCGCAGCTGCGCACGACTTGCGTGGCGACGATGCTCGAGGGTGGTCACGCGACCAACGCGCTCCCGCAGCGCGCGCGCGCCAACGTCAACTGCCGCATCCTCCCCAACGACCCGCCGGCCGAGATCCAGAAGACGCTCGAGCGCGTGATTGCCGACCCCAAGGTGGCGATCACTGTCACGCAGGCGCCCAAGCCCTCGGGGCCGTCGCCGCTGACGCGTGAGCTGATGGGAGAGATCGAGGGAGTGACGAAGGAGATGTGGCCCGGTGTCCCGGTGATCCCGACGATGAGCACCGGCGCGACCGACGGTGTCTACATGCGCAATGCCGGCATCCCGGTCTACGGCGTGACGGGCTTCTTCTACAACGAGACCTTCTCCCACGGGATGAACGAACGCATCCCGCAGAAGGGGTTCTTCCAGGGGATGGAGTTCACGTACCGGTTGGTGAAGCGGGTGACGTCGCAGTCGGCAGTGCAGTAACTGCGGACGGGAGACGGGAGACGGGAGACGGGAGTGCAAACGGCGCCTAACGGCGCCGTTTGCCTTGCTCGGGGGCGGAGGGGGTGATGTGCGGGGTCGACCTGGGGCGAGGGATCATCGCGCCGTGCGAGGGAGTCCCCGTGTGCTCGCAGTCCTCTGTGTTCTCTGCGGTCGAGCTCTTCCTCCGTCGCAACCTTACCCCGGCCCTCCACCCGTCAGCCGCAAACAGGCGGCGGCACGCTCGCGCATCAAGGCGCGCTCGCGCTCGTTCCGTGTCAGCGAGGCGGCGCGCTCGAACTCCGTGCGCGCTTCGTCCAGCCGGCCCAGCTTGGCCAGGAAGTCGCCGCGCACGCTGTACAGCAGGTGATACTCCTTGAGCATCCCGCTCGCGACCAGCGCATCCACCAATTCCAGTCCGGTCGCTGGGCCAAAGGCCATCATCACCGCGACGGCGCGATTGAGCTCGACCACCGGCGATGGCATCACCTGCGACAGTGCGTCGTAGAGCGCCGAGATCTTGAGCCAATCGGTTTCGGATGCGAGGCGCGCCCGCGCGTGACAGGCGGCGATCGCGGCCTGAAGCGCGTAGGGGCCTAACGCCTGCCCGAGCGATTCGGCGCGCCCCAGCGCCGCGAGCCCGCGGCGAATGAGCACGGAATCCCAGCGCGATCGATCCTGATCGAGCAGCAATACCGGCTCCCCCGCGGCGTTCACGCGGGCGCGCAGGCGTGAGGCCTGGATCTCCATCAACGCCACGAGTCCGTGCACCTCCGGCTCCCGCGGCATCAGTTCAGCCACGATGCGCCCCAGCCGCAACGCGTCCTCGCAGAGCGTCGGGCGCACGAGGTCATCCCCGGCGGTGGCCGAGTAGCCTTCGTTGAAGATCAGGTAGATCACTTCGAGCACCGACGCCGTTCGTGCGGTCAACGCCTCGCCGCGCGGCACCTCAAGCGGGACGCGCGCTTCGGACAGGGTGCGCTTGGCGCGCACGATGCGTTGCGAGATTGTCGACTCCTGCACCAGGAAGGCGCGCGCGATCTCCCCGGTCGTCAGGCCGCCCAGCAGGCGCAACGTGAGCGCCACGCGTGCGTCGGTCGAGAGCACCGGGTGGCACGTCGCAAACACCAGTCGCAGCAGGTCATCGCCCACATGGTCGTCGAGCGCCGCGACCAGCGCATCCTCCACCTCCTCGCCCCGCGCGTCGGCGTCGCGACCGAGTTCCTGGTGCTTGCGCTCGGCCATCGCGCCGTGGCGCCGCTGGTCGATGAGGCGGCGCTTGGCCGCCGTCATCAACCACGCACCGGGCTTGTTAGGCACCCCCGACGCCGGCCACTGCTCGAACGCCGCCACCAGCGCATCCTGCGCCAGGTCCTCGGCGCGACCGACGTCGCCGGTCATGCGGGCAAGCGCGGCGATGAGCCGCGCCTGCTCGATGCGCCAGACGGCGTCAATCGCGTCGTGCAGTTCCTGGCGGTCAGAGCCTGTCACCGTCGTGCTCCTGACGTACCGGCGCGCGCCAGGCTACTGCTTGCCGAGGTTCTCCAGCGCGGGCGGGATGAGGTCCTGGATCTCCGGCGTGAAGTCACTCATTTCCTGCACCTGACGGACTTCGACGATGTCGTCCTCGAGCGCCGGGATGCGCTTGGCCCACTCGACCGCCTCGGCCTTCGACTTGACCTGGATCATCCAGTAGCCGCCGAGCACTTCCTTGGACTCGGTGAACGGCCCGTCCTTCGCGGTGGCCTTCCCGCCGGCAAAGGAGATGCGCGCCCCCTTCTCGGGGGGATGGAGCCCGTCGAGGGAGAGCAGGACTCCCGCCTTCATCAGCTCCTCGTTGTACTTCATCATCTTCTCGACCATGTCGGCCGGCGGCATGAAGTTGAGGTCGGCGGGCTTCTGGTACACGCCGGGGATCATCAGGACCATGAATCGCATTGTCGTCTCCGTTTTGAGGGGGGGAAGGCCGGAGGTTCAGCGCCGCTCGCGCGTGCTACTCGGCTCTACTTACACGTCGAACCGCGTTTGGCAAATTCGACATCCGGGTGAGGGAGTTGTGGAGGCCTGAGAGGACCCTGGGCCGGAACCTACGGGGGAAGCGAGGGGCGTCATGCGCCCCGCCCCCCGAACGGCAAACGGCGCCCGAAGGCGCCGTTTGCACTCCCGTCTCCCGTCTCCCGTCTCCCGTCTCCCGTCTCCCGTCTCCCGTCTCCCGTCTCCCG
>CAZLLP010000023.1:0-56839 GCA_964560345.1 uncultured Gemmatimonadaceae bacterium | reverse complement strand
CAGGCGGGTGCAAGCGTCGGCCGACGCGCGCAGCGCGTCGGCACTCCCGTCTCCCGTCTCCCGTCTCCCGTCTTGCGTTTCACCGAGCGTTTCGAGTGCCCTAACGACGGCACGCGGGCCCCGGCGCCGTCGCCGCAGCTCTTCTCGTTCAACAACCCGCGCGGCGCGTGTTCCACGTGCAACGGCTTTGGTGCCGTGCTCGAGTACGACGAAGCGCTGATCGTGCCTAACGTCGAACGGTCGGTGCGCGACGGCGCGATCGATCCGTGGACCAAGCCGCGCTACGAGAACAAGCGGCGCGCGCTGGCCGAGTTCTGCAAGAAGGAAGGGATCGACACCAGCGCACCCTGGCAGTCGCTCCCCGCCGACCAGCGACATGCGCTGCTGCACCAGTCGTCGCGCGGCTACAAGGGAATCTTCCCCTTCCTGCGCGACCTGGAGGAGAAGCGCTACAAGCAGTACATCCGCGTCTTCCTGCGGCAGTACCAGTCGGCCAAGGAATGCGGCACCTGCCACGGGACCAAGCTGCAGCCCGAGGCGCTCAACGTCCGGGTCGCGGGCCTCACCATCGCCGACGTCTCGGCGTTCCCCATCGACCAGCTGCGTACCTGGCTCGACGGGCTCGCGCTGTCGCCGTTCGAACAGGAGGTGGCCGACCACATCCTGCGCGAGGCACGCGACAGGGTGCGCTTCCTGTGCGATGTGGGGCTCACCTACCTGTCGCTGCACCGGGCCACGCGCACGCTCTCCGGCGGTGAGGCGCAGCGCATCTCGCTCTCCAACGCGTTAGGCTCGTCGCTCGTCGACACGCTGTACGTGCTCGACGAGCCATCGATCGGGCTGCACTCGCGCGACCTCGACCGGCTGCTCGCCCTCCTCGCGCGCCTGCGCGACCGCGGCAACACGGTGCTCATCGTCGAGCACGATCTCGCCGCCATTCGCGCCGCCGACCACATGATCGAACTGGGACCGGCGTCGGGAGAACAGGGCGGGCACGTGGTCTTCGATGGCCCCGTGTCGGAGGCGGCCGACTCGCCGCTCACCGGGCAGTACCTCACCGGGGCACGCACCATTCCGCTCCCCGACACGCGCCGCCGCACCGGCCCGCGCTGGCTCACCCTCACCGGGGCCCGCGAGCACAACCTCAAGGGCGTCGACGTGAAGATCCCGTTAGGCACCCTGGTGGCGGTGACGGGCGTGTCGGGATCGGGCAAGAGCACGCTCATCCACGACGTCCTCTATCGCGCGCTGGAGTATCGCCTCACGGGGGAGCACAGCGCCAAGCAGCACCTGGGGGAAAAGGTCGGCGCCTACGACACGCTCACCGGCTACGAATCGCTGGACGCGGTCGTGCTCATCGACCAGGAGCCGATCGGGCGCTCGCCGCGATCGAACCCGGTCACGTACATCAAGGCGTACGACGAGATCCGCCGCATCTTCTCGCAGATCCCGCTGGCCAGGCAGCGCAAGTACACGGCGTCGACCTTCTCCTTCAACGTGAAGGGCGGGCGCTGCGAAAAGTGCGAAGGGGCGGGCTATCTCGAGGTGGAGATGGTCTTCATGGCCGACGTCTTCGTCCCCTGCGACGAATGCGCCGGCCGCCGCTTCAAGCCCGAGGTGCTCGAGGTCACGCTGTTCGGGAAGAGCATCCACGACGTCTTGCAGCTCACGATCGACCAGGCCATCCGCTTCTTTCCCTACGAGGAGAAGCTGGGCCAGGCACTCTGGCAGCTGCAACAGGTGGGGCTGGGCTACCTCCGCCTCGGACAGCCGGCGACCACGCTGTCGGGGGGCGAGGCGCAGCGCGTGAAGATCGCGCGCGAACTCACGCTCTCGGCCAAGTCCGGCGGGCGCAAGCTGTACCTCATGGACGAACCGACCACCGGGTTGCACCTGGAAGACGTGCGCAAGCTGGCCGAGGTGCTGGATCGGTTGGTGGAGGCCGGGCACACCGTGCTGTTGATCGAGCACAACCTCGACGTGATCAAGCTGGCCGACTGGATCATCGACGTGGGCCCGGAAGGCGGAGACGGCGGCGGGACGATCGTCGCCATGGGGACCCCCGAGGAGATCGCCGCCACTCCGGGCTCGCACACCGGGCGGTTCCTTGGCGAGGTGCTCGGCGTCGATGTGCGCGCTGGCACGTCGGCGGCGCGGCGTGCGGCTGTGCGTCGCTAGGTTCCCCCCCGCGGAGACGTTCGCGCGCGCGCCGCGCGTTCGCCACCGTCGGCGCGCACCGCTCCCGCTATCCGAGTCGCGCAGACTGGATGCGCCGCACCACCGCCGCCGACCAGCCACGCGGCATGTAGCGCCCCAACATCGACGCCACGAGGTTGCGAAGGCCCGTGTACACCACACGCTTTCCGGCGCGCGTCCCGCGATAGGCGAGCTCGGCGACCGCCCGTGACGACATGGGGGGCGCCCCGGCCGCGCGCGCCCCGGGAATTGCGCCGGAGACACGCTGAAAGCCGCTGATCGTCGGCCCCGGGCACACCGCGGTCACCGTCACCCCGCTCCCCGCGCACTCGTTATGCAGCGCCTCGCTGAACGAGACGACGTAGGCCTTGGTGGCGTAGTAGACCGCGGCCAACGGCCCGGGCTGGAAGCCGGCCACCGACGCCATCTGCATGATGTGCCCCCGACCGTTCGCACGCAGCCACGGGAGCACACGATGCGTCAGGTAGGTGAGCGCGGTGACGTTCACGTCGATCTGCACCTGCTCGCGTTCCCAGGCGATGTCGTGGAACCACCCCAGCGCGCCGAGGCCGGCGTTGTTCACGAGGGCCACGACGCGCGACGCCTCTCCCGCGCAGGCCGCGACCACGGCGTCGCATCCCTCGCGTGTGGCGAGGTCGGCGGCTACCACGGTCGCCCGCACGCCGTGGGCGCGCTCGAGGTCGGCCGCGAGTTCGCGAAGGACCGACTCGCGCCGCGCCACCAGCACGACGTCATGACCGTCGGCCGCATAGAGCGCCGCGAGGTCGCGACCGATTCCTTCGCTGGCGCCGGTGATGATCGCGAGACTGCGCATTGGCTTGGGAAGACGGGAAGACGGGAAGACGGGAAGACGAGAGGGGGCGGCAAGGTGGGGAAGGAACGGGCGAGGGGGAAGCGGACGTGCGCATGCCTTCCCTCTGCTGACGGTCGCTCTGTCTCGCGCTAGCTTGTCCCGCTGATTCGTTCTCTCCGAGGTCGTGATGTCCCGATCCTTCGTCCTTCGCCTCGCGCCCTGCGTTGCGTTGTTGCTCGCCGCCTGTACTCCGGCCGCGCGGGGCGGACGTGCGGCGGGGGCGACTCCCGCTCCTTCGACGGGGCCGCACCTGACCGTGCTGCACTTCAACGACATCTACGAGATCACCCCGGTCGAGGGGGGGCGCGCCGGCGGGCTCGCACGCGTCGCCACGCTGCGCCAGCGGCTCATCGATTCCGTCGGGCCGGTGCTCACCACGCTCGGCGGCGACCTGTACTCGCCGTCGGCGCTCGGCACCGCCCGCGTCAACGGCGAGCGACTCGCCGGCCGGCAGATGGTCGCGGTGCTCAATGCCACGGGGCTCGACTGGACCACGTTAGGCAATCACGAGTTCGACATCCCCGAGCCCGCCTTTCGCTCACGGGTGGCCGAGTCGCGCTTCAAGTACGTCGCCTCCAACGTGACCGACAGCGCCGGGCGTCCCTTCCCCGGCATCCTCCCCCACGCGATCGTCGACGTTGCATCTGGCGGCCGCACGCTCCGGGTGGGGCTCGTGGGCGTCGTCGTGCGCTCCAACCCACAGCCCTGGGTGCGCTACACCGAACCGATCGCGTCGCTCAAGGCGCACGCCGCGATGATTCGGGATTCGGTCGACATCCTCATCGCCCTCACGCACCTGAGCGTGTCCGACGATCAGCGCGTCGCTGAGGAGATCCCGTCGATCGACGTCATCCTCGGCGGGCACGAGCACGAGAACTACCTGCTGCAGCGAGGGCCGAACTTCACACCGATCATCAAGGGCGACGCCAACGTGCGCACCGTGGCCGTCGTTCGCATCGAACCCGGGGGACGCGGTGCGCGCGCCCGCATCAGCAGCACGCTCGTCCCCATCACCGATGCGATGCGCAGCGACAGCGCGGTGAACGTGGAGGTGCAACGCTGGATCGACGCCGCCTTTGCCGGCTACCGCAGCCAGGGCTTTGCCCCCGAGCAGCTGGTCGCGACGCTGCGCGCCCCGCTCGACGGACGCGAGACGGTCGTGCGAACGCGCAGCGGCCCGATGAGCGACGCGATCCTCGCCGCGATGCGCGCCGAAGCGAGCGACGCCGACGTCGCGATCTTCAACGGTGGCTCGATTCGCATCGACGACGTCGTCCCGGCGGGGCCGCTCACGCAGTACGACGTCATCCGCATCCTCCCCTTTGGCGGCAACAGCGTGCGTGCCGACCTGACGGGGAAGCTGCTGCGCCAGGTGCTCGCCGCGGGTCGGCAAAACATCGGAAGCGGCGGTTTCCTTCACGCGTCGGGGGCGACGCTCGATGCCAATCAGACCCTGCTGGTCGGCGGCACACCGGTCGTGGACAGCGCGTGGTACAAGGTCGTCCTCACCGACTTCCTGCTGAGCGGAAACGAGACCGGGCTCTCCTTCCTCAAGCGCGACAATCCGGAGGTGAAGGTTGTGCGCGACCTGCGCGACATCCGGCAGTCACTCATCGACCAGCTCAAGCGGATGTAGCGAAGCGCTCCGAGCGCTAAGCGCTGTGCGGGAAAGGGTTTGCGATGAGCGAAATCGGATCGGCGCCGCGGGTTGACCGCGCGTGGGGGGGCGTCTACTTTTCGCGACCTGATCCCGAGTAGCTCAGGTGGTAGAGCGGGTGACTGTTAATCACCATGTCGGGGGTTCGAGTCCCTCCTCGGGAGCTGGATCTGCACACAACAAAGCCCGTCGCGAAAGCGGCGGGCTTTGTCGTGTGCAGGCCATGAAGAGACCGGCGCCCTCCTCCACCCCGCGTCCGCTCAACGCGCGATCGTGACGCGCCGGCGCACGACGCCGAACGATGCCCGCTCCGGCGTCGCCGCGAAGACTTCGAGGACGTAGCTCCCCGCCGCCGGGAGCGGAAGCTGGCCCGCGTACGTGCTCGCCTCGCCAGCGTACGCCAGCGGCGCCTCTCCCACAACAGCGCCGTCGCGCAGCAGGCGCACGAGCACTTCTCGCACCTCCCACATCCCCCCGGTCTGGGTGGGACACGAGCACAGCATCCGCACGCGTGCTCGCACCGCCAGCGACGGCGCGGGCGCGATCGTCGCCGTCGTATCGGGAGCGAGGAGGTCGATCACGTACCCGTGCAACTCGAGCACGATGCCGTCGCCCAACACATCGCGGCCCGGAACGACGGTGAGTCGCTTGGTGGTGCGCACCATCTGGTCGGGATAGCCTAACGGCCCCTCGGCCTCGATCTCGATCATGGTGGGGGCAACAAGAGTGATCGACGTCTCGAAGCGCGCGCCGTCGGGCGCGGTGAAAAGTGCCTCACCGCGCGCGCGGGGCTCCTGCATGATGCGTTTGGTGTCGCCGGTCGATCCTTCGTGGCGCCCCTCGGCGAGCACGCGTCCCGTCGCCACCTCGCGGATGGTGACACGCACCCCACCGACCGCCGTGCCGATGAGCTTTGCGTCGTGCGTGACGACGTGCGTGACGATGCGGGTCGCGAGGGGCGCGGGACGTGCGTTGCGCACCGTGGTGGTGCGGGCGCAGGCCGCCGCGAGAGTGACGGCGGCGAGAACTGTCACCGCGGCGCGGGGGGCGCGTACGGCGAGCCTCACTGGCAGTCGGAGTGTAGTCATGCGAGAAGTATGTTGTGCTTCTCCCTGTCCGCCGAGAGGGAAATCCCCACACGTCTGACCGCGATCGCGGGTCACGAGCGGCTCGTTCGACACGGCGGGATCGGGAGCGCGTCCCTTTCCCGACAGAACGGCGCCGGCTCAGCGGGTTTGTGCCCGCGTGATCCGGCGCCGCTGACTGCACTGGCCGCTGTCGTCAGGAGGCCAGCAGCCACCCTGGCTCGCCCACCCCTCTGCCAGGGGTCCGCGACGTCTGATTCGCCATTGTCATGGGATGAGGTTGACTGCGAGTCGAGCGCACGCCGTTACGCCCAGACGTTGTAGCCGGAGAAGTGGCGCAGGTTGCGGAAGACCCAGTACCCTGGAACCCCCGGCGCATAGTACGTCTGCTGGAAGGAATCCGTCGCGCCTTCGTCAACGCAGCTCCCCGCATCCGTGCAGTACGGGATGTACAGCTTGCTGAAGTTGGTGAGCGTCGCGTCGTGGAAGTAGATGCGCACCAGGCTCCCCGGCACAAAGCGCACGTTAGGCGACACGTGCATCGCCGGGCGACCATTCGCGTTCTTCCACGACTTGAACGTGAAGGCGATCGGCGTGGTCTCCTGCGTACAGGTCTTGAGCCAGTAGCTCGGGCCATATCCCGACGTCTCGAGATCGCAGATCGCCCACGGATAGATCACGACCTTGTGATCGGTCCCGAAGCTCACCAGCGCCCCGGCCTTGGGATCGATCGTGACCTTCTGGATCGTGGTGTCGCCCTTCATGGTCTTGCTCGGCGACAGCTTGGGGAGCCAGCCAAACTGCGCATTGATGTCGACGAAGTCGGCGGCGAGCGTCGCCGGATTGGCCGTGGCGGGGGCGAGTCCGGGGGTCACCGGGGTCGGCGACATCGCCGAATCGGCGCAGGCGGTGAGAAGGAGGGCGGCGGCCAAGCCGGAGAGTTTCGAAAGGCGCTTGAAGGGCAGCATCGTAGTGTGCAGTCGAATGAGTGGTGCGTGCTTGCTGGAGCCAGTGGCGAAGCATTGCACGGGGCGTGCCATCTAACTCATTACGAAACAAGCATTTACGTGATTTCCCCCTGCGTCACCGTGACCGCATTTCGGTCATGGTGTCCGTGTGCTGGCCGTGCGCTCGGTCGCGCTGACCGACCAACCTCCCAGCCCGCTCCCGAGGCGATGTGTCGCGTCAGACCCATCTGTTGGTGCGCTACGACACACAATCGACACCGCTGCCTCGCGTAGGCTCACGCTCTGGCGCGCCTCCGCGGCCGACCTGAACTTCCCGGCCGCACCACTTCGCCGCCCCGAGCCCCCAACGACGTGACCCTGCATTCGCTTGTCGCTCCCCCCTCGCTCTCCTCTCGCCTCGACCTGCTGGCGGGCGAAGGGGCCATCGATGTCTTTCGGCGCGCACAGGCGCTGGAGCAGACCGGACGAGACGTGATCCACCTGGAGCTCGGCGCCCCCGACGTGCCGGCGGCAGCGCACGTGACCGAGGCGGCGATTCGGGCGCTCCGTGACGGCGACGCGCGCTACGTCGCGGTGAACGGGATCCCCGAGTTGCGAGAGGCAATCGCCAACGATCTGCAATCGCGTGGCGTGCACGCCGACGCCGACCAGGTGCTCGTGACGCCGAGTGCCAAGTCCGCCGTCTTCTACGCGATCCTTGCGGCCGCGGAACCGGGGAGCGAAATCCTCGTCCCCGACCCGGGCTTTCCGATCTATCCCTCGGCCGTCCGGTTTGCCGGTGCGACTCCGGTCGGATACGGGGTCGACAGCCGCAACGCTCCCGATCTCGATGACATCGAGCGCCGCATCACCTCGCGGACGCGCGCGCTCCTGCTCAACTCGCCCAACAATCCGTCGGGAGGCGCGTTAGGCAGCGAGGCGATGGCACGACTCGCCACGCTGGTGGAGCGACACGGTATCATCGCCATCACCGACGACATCTACACCCGGTTGGTGTACGACGCCCCGTACGCCCCGACGCTCGCCGCCTTCGACGGCGCGCGCGATCGCACGATGATCGTCGACGGTTTCTCCAAGACGTATGCGATGACCGGGTACCGCCTGGGCTTCGTAGTCGCCCCGCGCCCATGGATCGAACCGTTGATCATGCTGGCGACCAACGGGCACACGTGCGTCGCCCCCTTCATCCAGCGGGCAGGTGTTGCCGCGCTCACGGGGCCGCAGGATATGGTACGCGCGCAGGTCGAGGTGTATCGCACGCGGCGCGACCTCCTCGTGCGCGGACTCAACGCCATCGATGGCGTGACATGCGCCACGCCCGACGGCGCATTCTATGTCTTCCCCGATTTCTCGACGCTGTTGGCCCGGCACGGCATGAGCTCGGCGCAGTTCGCCGACCGCCTGCTGCAGGACTTTGGCGTGGCGGCGATCGACGGGACGGCGTTCGGCGCACAGGGCGAGGGGCGGCTCCGCCTTTCGTTCGCGTCGGCGACGAGCGAACTCGATGCGGCGCTGGCGCGCATCGCCGCGTGTGCGGCCTCGCTGCAGGGGAACGCGCCATGACGATCGACCGACGCTCGGCGGTGGCGGCACTCGCCGCCCTCCCCTTCGCACGCAGCATTCCGCGCTCACTCCTTGTTCGTCCCAACGGCGCCGCGGAACACATCGCCGTGGTTGGCGCGGGGGCGTTTGGCGGATGGGCCGCGTTGCACCTGCGGCGCGCCGGGCATCGCGTGACGCTGATCGACGCCTATGGTGCGGGGAACTCGCGCGCCTCGTCAGGCGGCGAGACTCGCCTGATTCGCGCCGTATACAACGGGCAGGTCCCCTACATCGACATGGTCGCGCGCGCCTACGCGCTCTGGCGTGACGCCGAGCGGGCGTGGGGGAAGCGATTTCTGACGCGCACCGGGGCGCTCTGGTTGTTCGAGGGCGCCGACGACGCCTTCGCGCGCCAATCGGTCGCGGGGATGCGCGCGCACCAATTGCCGCTGGAGGAGGTCTCGTCCCGCGATGCTGCGACGCGTTGGCCGCAGGTGTCGTTCGACGGCGTTCGCCACATCTGGTTCGAGCCCGAGGCCGGCGTCCTGCTGGCACGCGCGGCCTGCGAGGCGGTGCGCGAAGCGTTCGTACGCGAGGGCGGTGAGTTCAAGATCGCGTCCGCGCGGCCGGGGGCGATCAGCGGGAAGCGACTCACATCGCTCGCGCTCTCCGACGGCAGCATGCTTCAGGCGGATCGCTTTCTCTTCGCCTGCGGACCGTGGCTTGGGAAGCTCTTCCCCGATGTCATCGGTCGCCGCGTGCGCGCGACGCGGCAGGAGATGTTCTTCTTTGGTACCGCCGCGGGCGACACGCGCTTCATTGACCCCGCCATGCCGGCGTGGGCCAACTTCGGCGATCGCCTGTACTACGGGATGCCGGGCAACGAGTCGCGTGGCTTCAAGGCGGCCGACGATTCACTGGGCGACGAGATCGATCCCGACACGCTCGAGCGGATCGTGCGTCCCGCGGCGCTGGCGCGCGTGCGGGCCTTCGTGCGTCGGCGGTTTCCTGCGTTGGGCAAGGCGCCGATCGTGGAGACGCGCGTCTGCCAGTACGAGTACAGCACCGACGGTGACTTCGTCGTCGATCGTCATCCTGGCGCTGACAACGCCTGGATTGCCGGCGGCGGGTCGGGACACGGCTTCAAGGTGGGGCCGGCGCTTGGCGAGCACATCGCCGCCGTCGTGCAGGAGCGTGAACCGGTGCTGGAGAAGTTCGCGCTCGCGCGCCTCCGGGACCCGAACGCCGCGCCGGCATCACGAAAGGGGTAGGCAGCGACACCGCGATCCGACATGTGGCGGCGGCGGCAGCTGGCGGTGCAGCTCACGGCCAGGTGAAGATGGTCGACGGCGCGGCCCCCGCGCGTGCCTGCGCCACGTCGCTCGGCTCGCGCCAGAATCGCCGCGTCCAAACGCTGGAAAGTCGGAGCTCCCACCGTGCGTGCGCATCGGGGCTCGCCGGAACGGCGACGTCCAGCCTCCAGAGTCGCGACGAGTGCGGGGGAATCGCCGCCAACACCCCGGCGCCCACTCCGACGACGGTTCTGCTGTCCACGCCGAACGGCGCATCGCCGGCGCGCACACGCCCCGCATCGGCGAACCCCGCCAGCCCGAGCGCGATACGTGACCCGCGTGGTGGAAGCGACCACCGCTCCTCAACGCGCGCAACAGTTCGACTCGTACCCGCGACCCGCGAGGCGACGTATCCCCGCACGCCGCCCTCACGATCAGCGAGCGTGAGTTGGAATGGAAGGCGCTGTCGCCAGGCGCCGCCGAACTCCGCACTCAGGATCACCAGGTGCGCACTCGCTGGTTTGACGTACCACGCCGCGCGCCCGCTCCCGATGAGCGAGTCCCAGCGTCGCGTGCCGCGACCATTCCGTGACTCGCCTTCGAGCCGCACTGCAGCGAACGACCTGGCGGAACCATGTCCGAGGTAGATGTCGCCCGAGGCGAAGAGGTCGTCTTCACTGACCGAAAGCCGCGGCATGCCCCGCCCCACCACCACGCCCACCTGAACGCCGGTGGCCACGTCCTGCGCCGCCGTGAGGGCGTCAAATCCGCGCACCGTCATGAACGAAAGGGCGCGCAGTCCGAGGACCGCGTTCAGACGCAGGTTGCGATAACCGGGGATTGGCGTGCCTAACGCCGTACTCGTATCCGTCACCAGCCCCGAGTCGGAGATGACGACGGCGTGCCCCTCCGTCGACACGTCCTCGTGGGTGAGCAGGACGCCCGCAAAGGCCCGCCGGCGCCCCAGGCCGACCCGGCGCACCCCACCCACATCCCAGAACGTGCGCCGAACCCCGAGCGCGAGGGGATCCAGTTCCGGGCGAACGAACGAGGGGTAGCGGTTCGCTTCGCGATACCCCACGTGCCACGCAGTCCGTTGAAGGTCAGTGAAGAATGGCTTTCCCATGGCGAGCGAAAGCGTACTCCCCAGCGGCGCACGCTCGCCGACGAAGGCGAGGGTGTACGGTCGCGCGAACACCTGCCGCGCGACAGCAGTGACGCCGACTCCCGTTCGGTACGCGAATCCGCGCTCCACGCTCGCCCCGACGAACAGCCCCTGGCCACCGACGTTGCCGCTGCCGAGTCGAAGTGCCGAAGGGCGCCGATCGCTCACCTTCAGCGCGAAGACGGTCGGGATTTCGTCGGTCGTTTCCACCTCGACGCGCACGCCACCCACGCTGTCGGCGATGGTCCGGACCGTCGCCTCGGCGAGGAACGGCTGCTGCCGCAGGATACGCTCGGATTCTGCGCGTTGCCGATTCGTGCAGCGCTCGCCCACCTCGAGCAAGAGGAACCGTTCGATCACCTCCGCCCTGGTGGTCGTCTGGAGGCGCTCCACGCTGCGCACGACCGGACGAAGCGGCCGTGGCGCGACGAGGAACGACGGGTCGCGCGGGGTGATGACGATCGCCGAAACGACCTTCCCCTCACAGGAGACGATCGTGCCCCTGGCAGCCTGCGCGCGCACGGTGCCGGGAGCGACCAGGAGTCCGAGAACGGCGAGCAGTGCTCGCGCGTGGGCCCAGCGACGGTGTCTTCGTCTCACGAATGGCGCGTGCGGGTGCTCGCGGGAAACCCCGGATCTAAGTCGGGGACGTCAGCCCGGTCGCGCGCGGGCCTCAGTGCGCCGGTGGCTCCATGTTACATCCCGTTAGGACGTTCGGGGTCGGACACACACTCCGCAATGCGCGCCTCCCCGGCAAGCCGTCGCGAGGCGCCTATCCGTTCACCCCCATCGACCGAGACGGAGGAACCAAAGGCGCCGGCGCTCGGTGTTGACGCCCCACTGTACACGCAGCGACCCCACCGGCGAGTCAGCGCCGACTCCCACCCGCACCCCGCCAATCCAGTCGCCGGAAATGGGGCGGCGAGCTTCGTCAGACGTCTGCCCCCCCATCACGGTCAGGAACGCCTGCAGTGGCCCACGCAGGACCACGCCGACGTCGGATTGGAATACAGCCTCGCTCAGCCCCAGGCGCTCGCCGATGTGATAGCCGGCAAAGCCGTCCGTTCCCCCGAGGGTGAAGCGTTCGGTCAGCGGAGAATCGCGACTCGCGATGCCGAGGCGGAGCGTGGTCGTCTCGCGCACCATGCGCCACGCCCGGGAACGGGTAGCGACGATCGCAGCGCGCTGGTAGTCGGTGTTCACGTCACCTTCCACCGCGAGGCCCAAGGTGCCAGGCGCCGCGTCGCGATCGAGGCGGAGGAGCACTCCCACCGCGTCCTGCCGGACACGCGCCAGGTCGGCGGCACGTGAGGTGCGCCAGTGCCGATAGCCCGCGCCAACGCGCATGGTCCATACTCGGCCCACCGTGCGCTCGACTCCCGCCTCTACGAGTTGCTCGCTGACGGTCGGCTGGAGGTCCCGTGGCGTTTCGATTCCGAGGGAGTCGAACAGCCGTACGTCCTCGCTCCCTAACGTTGCCGAGATGTAGGGGCGCATCGATTGCCCGGCGGGCTGGTAGGACGGACGCAACCCGACGCTGACGTCGCGTCGGAACACGCCGATGCGCGCGCGCGCCGCGCCTTCGAGTTCGCGCCCGAGCAGCGTACGGTCGCTTCCGCCCACCCACCCCCGTCCTCCCAGGTCACTGTCATAGGCGAGACCGGCGGCGAGGGCCCGCCGTGGCGCGCGCTCGAGCCACGGACTGAAGACGATGGAATCGCCTCGGCGCTGCGGCCGCAGCCAGAAGGCGCGCACGAGTTCCGTGGCTCCCAGCTCCACGAACCGCGCTTGCAGGGCGGGAACGTCGGGAACGGCGCCCGGGACAAGTCGCAGCGAGTTGAGCACGACCTGCCGCAGGCCGCCGCGTCGCGGATCGGCGATCAGCGTGCTCGCCAGCGGGGGCATCGCGACGTCGCGCCGCGCACCCCGGGGCAGGCAGGCGATGTTCGCCAGCTGCAAATCGGCCCGGCGCCCGCGTTGAATCATCGCGGTGATCGCGGAGTCGGCGAAGTCGAGATTGCTGAAGCCCGAGACGTCGTGGTTGACCACCACGTCGCCGGGCGCGAGCACCGGGAGATTGGCGGTGAAGAGGTAGTCCACGAGCTTCAGGGCGACGGAACTGGCGGATGACGGATCGGCGAGGGGATGCGAGGCATCGAGTTGCGACAGGATGACCCGCGTGGCGCCCAGTTCGCGCGCGGTGCGCACGGGGACGTTCTCGACCAGCCCCCCATCGATGAGCGCCACGCCGTCGAGGACGATCGGCTTGAAAACGAGTGGTATGGCGAATGAGGCGCGCGCGGCCTGCGCGAGGTCACCCGTGCCCAGCACGACGCGATTCCCGCTCTGCAAGTCGGTCGCGACGGCGCGGAACGGGATCGGGAGCGAGTCGAAGTTGCCCCGCGCGAGGAGGTTTCCGCGAAGGAGGAGCGCCGATATTCGGGCGTTGACCTCCCCTTCCCGCACGGCGCTCGTCTGCAGCGAGAACGACGACGAGTCTGCCTGCTCCCAGGAGACGAGCGGTACGTCCTGGCCGATGGAACGCGGGGCGCGCGGGGCGTACGTGCCGATCAGGGGGCCCACGTTGAACCGGCGCACCAGCGACTCGATTTCCTTCCCGCTGTAGCCCGAGGCATACAGGGCCCCGGTGACCGCCCCCATGCTCGTCCCAACCACGAGGTCGGGGACGATACCTAACGAGTCGAGGACCTGCAGCAATCCCACGTGCGCAATCCCCAAGGCCCCGCCCCCGGGAAGGACGAGCGCGGTCTTCTGCGGCGGGCACGCCTGCGCCCCAAGGGGGCCCGGCGAAACGGCGAGGACCGCGGCCGCGAGGAGCGCGGCCGCGATCAGTGCGACCGCGCGAGCGGCACGACGGACGACGGACAGGGACCGCGTCCCCTCCGCGAGACGGCGAAGGGGCCGCGAATGCCCTCCTCGCTCGCCGCAGCTGCCGAACATCACTTGAATTTCCACACCGCGCCGATCGTGATCACGGTCTGGTTCATCGTCGTCGTACTGTTGCGGTACTCCGCGCCCAGCAGGTGTGCGCCAGACGTGCCGGTGATCGTGGAGTTGAGCGCCCGCACCAGCGAGGTCTCGATCGACACTCCGCCGAGCGCGAACCCTGCACCGAGCGTGAACGCCTGCTCGCTGATGGCCGGGAAGGCGATGAAGACGGTGTTATCGGGCACGGGGTTGTTGCCGTACAGGTAGCCCGCGCGCAACGTCGTCGCCTGCGTTGCCTTGAACTCGACCCCCGCCTTGCCGGTGAAGCTGTCGTCCCAGTTGAGCGGGAAGGGATAGGTGAAGTTGGCAGCGGTGGGGTTGCCATTCACCAGGATGTTGACGTTGGCGTTGTCGCCGTTCGTCATCTTGAAGGGCATCGTGCTCGCCGCCGCCGACCAATCCATCCAGACTCCTTCGAGCCCAAGCCGCCAGCGGTCGTTGAGCTTGAGCGACAGCCCGGCCCCGAGGGTTTGCGGGTCCGAGAGCTCCGTCGCCGCATCGTAGGTCGACTTGGCGCCAAGCTGCAGGTTCATCCCCGCCTGTCCGAGCGCCTGTGCGGTGTAGCCCTGCGCCGCGTTGGCCCCCATCCCGTGGTTCTGCATCCGTTCCTGCACCATCGCCGCGAACACCGCCTGGAACTGCGTGTTCATGTCGATGACGGCGGTCGCCCCCTTCAGGTCCAGCTTCATGCGCGGGCTCCAGCTGGCGCTCACTCGCAGCGCGTCGTTTGGCTTCCACGCGAAGCCGAGGCTCCCCCCATATCCCCAACCGCCGAAATCATACGAGTCGCCGTAGGCCGTGAGTTCGGTCACCTGGCCGAACAGCGCCGGATAGTGCTGGGGATCCAGCTGCACCAGCCCCGCCAGCCCCTTCGCCGCCGACGGCGGCAGCGTGAACGGCATGCGGAAGTCGCGGATCTGCGCATACGATGCGTAGGCACTGGCCCCGATCGTGAACCCCGGGGTGACTTCATACGCCAGGGCGGGTCCCATCTTGAGCGCCGCAAAGAAGCTCTCGTAGTCCTGGTTGGCGCCTAACAGCGCGTGGGAGAGCTTGAAGTCGGAGCCGAAGCCGCCCACCGGCTCCATGCCGACCGCCCAGGAGAGCTTCGGCGAGAGCTTGCGGCCAACGTAGGCAAACGACGCCAGCGGGTAGGCATGGCGCGCCCCGTCCACCGTCTGCGGATTGGCGCTATTGCGGAACGTCAGGCTCGGCATGAACGGCGAGACGTTGACCTCGAGCGCCGGCTGCTTGAACCAGGCGATCGCCGCGGGATCGCGGAACAGGTCGGTGGGAACATCGTCGCGTGCCCGCGTCACGCAGCCCTGCCCCGCGGCGCGCGCGGACATGCACTGGAGCACGTACCCGTTTGTTTGCGCCTCAGCCGTGCCAGCCACCACCAGGACGACCAGCCCCAGCGAGGTTCGAATGGACCGAATGGTCAACATGTTACGCTCGTTGCGTCAGATGAAGATCACCTGCGCGCCTTCGGACTTCTCGAAGAAGTCCATCGCGGTGATCACGTCTTGCACCTGCGGCACCAGTTCCTCGCGCTTGATGCCCATCATCTCCATCGCCATGTGGCAGGCATAGATCTCGGCCCCGGCGTCGGAGAGCGTCTCGATCAGCTCGCGTACGGTGGGCACGTCGATGGACTCGATCTTCTTGCGCATCATGTGCGTTGCGAGTCCCTCCATGCCGGGCAGTCCGGCGATCATCGCCGGCATATGGGCGCCCGGATTGCCCACGATCCCCGCATGCAGCTTGTCGATCGTCGACTCCTTGATGATGTCCATCCCCCAGAAGGTGAAGAACAGGACCGCATCGATCCCCATCATGCGGGCGGCATTGGCGAGGATGAGTCCGGGGTAGGCCATGTCGAGGCTCCCCTTGGAGCAGATGATGGCCACCTTGCGATTGGTGGCCGGCAGGCCGCCGACGGCGGGGACTGGGGCGCCCACGGTATCGAGCACGGATTGCATGATTGTCTCCTGATCAGGACTAGTTAGGCGTTCACATGCGGAGAAGCAGGGGCGTGTGTCTCAGACGCAGCTCTTGGGCTTGACCAGCCCCGAGATCTTCGCCGCGAGGATGCCAGGCCCTTTTGGGAAGAGCTGGTAGAGTTCCTTCGTGGGGATCCCGGCGACGGCGGTGATGCGCCGCAGCCCGGGGGACGTTCCCTGCTCGGCCGCGTCGCGCCGGCAAAACTCGATCACCTTCCAGTGGCGATCGGTCAGCGTGATCCCGGCCTGGCGGGCGAGCTCCTCGGCAATGTCCGGCGTCCATTCCTGCGCGTCGATCATGAAGCCGTCATCGTTGAGTTGTACGGCGTGTCCTGCAATCGTGGCGGTGGTCATGGTGTCCTCCGGTCAGTCACGGCGACGTGGCGCCAATGGGTGGTCGTGGGGTCGCCAGGAGCAAGGGCTTCGCTGGCGTGCAGTGCGCGGGTATGGCCTAGCGCTTCGGTGCCACTTTGTTGCTGGCGGGAGGGGCGCCCCGGCCGACCGCCGCGAGCGCCGTCAGCGCGAGGGCGAGGCCGCGGCGCACTTCGGGGGCGCGCAGCCGCCGCAGGAGGTCGAGCAGTCCTGGCGCCGCCGCCTCACGCACGGACGCCAGTTCGGCCACGGTCGCGACTGTCCAGTCCTTCACCGCCGATCGGTCGGCCGCCTCCAGCGCTCGCGTCGCCATCAGCATCGCCGAGTTGGCAATCGGCATCATGTCCACCACCAACTCCTCGATCTCCTCGCGGCGCGCGTCCAGCGCCTGCAACATGCGCGTCTGCTCGGCCAGCACCCGGCGCTGCTCGTCCAGCAGCCGGCGCAGCTCGGAGACCTCGTTGCCGACGACGGGGGCGTGCGAGTCATGAATGTCGTATGTGGTCGTCATGGTCAGCTCCTCATGGGCTCGTCGTCAGCTGCGCTTGCCCGCCATGCTCATGCGCGGGCCGATGGCGTGCAGGTCGGCTCCCTTCAGGAGCACGTTCCAGTAAATGGACTTGAAGGCCAGCTTCCCCCAGTGGTTCGCCTCCGTCTCCTCGAGCAGGCTGAATGGCCCAACGATCGGGAGCGGGAACTTGCCGGGGAGTGGCTCGGTGTCGTAGTTGAAGTCGATGAGCATCGCCTTGCCGTAGCCGGTCTCGATGAAGCAGTTGGCATGGCCGTCGAAGCCGGGGTCGAGGTCGCGCCCGCCGATCGCGCGATGGATGTTGCCGATGAGGACCTCGGCCTGGAAATGCGCCACCGAACCGGCCTTCGACGACGGGAGGTCGGTCGCATCGCCGATCACGAAGACGTTCTGGAAGGCCTTGGACTGCAGCGTGTGTCGGTCGGTCGGGACGAAGTCGAGTTCATTGCCCAAGCCGGAGCGCGCGATCGACTCGCTGCCGCGATGCGTCGGGATCGTGACGAGAAGGTCGTAAGGGATCTCGCGGCCGTCCCAGCTCTTGAGGACGCGATTGGCCCCGTCCACCTCGCCGGCGTTGAAGAGCGTTTCGACCTGGATCCGCCGCTCTGTGAGGAGCCCACTCATGACGTCGGCGCAACGCTTCTTTGTGAACGCACCGTCGAGCGGGGTGGCGTACACGATCTCCACCTTGTCCCGCATGCCGTGCTCGTTGAAGAACGCCTCGGCCAGGAAGAGGAACTCGAGCGGGGCCACCGGGCACTTGATCGGCATCTCGACCACGTTGAGTACCAGGCGCCCACCCTTCCACTCGCGGAACTTCTCGGCGAGCGCGCCGGCCCCTTCGGGAGTGTAAAAGTCGAACGCCGTCTTCCCCCATCCCTCGCCCAGCAGCCCCTCGGTGTCGGCCGGTGCAATCCGGCTCCCAGTAGCGATGATGAGGAAGTCGTAGGCGAGCGATTCGCCCGAGGTGAGCGTGACGCGATTCTCGTCGGCCGCGATCCGGTCGATCTCGCCAAGGACCAGCTTTGCGGCTGGCGGAAGCACACGCGAGCGCGGCTTGTACAGCTCCTGGAGCGTGTAGCCGCCAAACGGGACGAAGAGGAGTCCCGGTTGGTAGATATGCCGGTCGTCCTGATCGACGACGACAACCTCCCAATCATCCATGGGAAGGGTGCGGACGAGCTTGGCCGCCATCATGGTTCCCGCCGTCCCACCGCCCAGAATCAGAATCCGTTTCATCGCTCTCCTCCGTTCAACGCGGTTCGCATGTCGCGATCGTCTGTTGCTGTGCAAGGCACGACGCGCGCCACCGGCCACAGAAAACGCAAGCAGTTGTTAGGCAATGGGTTAGACGTTTCGCGCCCCGCCCGACGTCGTGCCGAACGAAACGCGACGTTGCAACACGAGAAACGCCGCGAAACGCGAACGTTTCACGGCGTCAGGTCGGGTCGGCGTGCTGCGCACGCTGGTGGGCTCAGAGCCGGTACTGCTTCATCTTGCGCCAGAGCGTCGTACGGCTCATCCCGAGGACGACCGCGGCCTCGTCCCGGCGATAGCGCGTCTGCTCGAGTGCGGCGCGAATGCGCCGCAACTCGTCGTGCTCCTCGGCGCCCACGGCGAAGCTCGTCGGGGTGGACGAGACGCCACCAGACCCCGCGCCTTGGACTGGCGGAGGCGCCACCCGCGTGTCGAGTGAAATCCCCGGCGGAAGGTGTTCGACCAGGATCGTCTGCCCGTCGCACAGCGCGGTCGCGTACTCGAGCGCGTTTTCGAGTTCGCGCACGTTGCCGGGCCAGTCCCACATGACCAGCGCATCGAGCGCCGCCGGCGACAGGCGCAGCGCGCGGCCGCGCCGTCGGCCGATCCGATCCAGGAGGTGCGGGATGAGCAGTGTGATGTCGTCGCGGCGCTCCCGCAGCGGAGGGACGTGGATCGGGACGACGCGCAGGCGATAGAACAGGTCCTCGCGAAAGCGCCCGGCCACGACGGCGGCGCGCAGGTCGACGTGTGTCGCCGCGATCACCCGCACATCGACCGTCCGCATGCGCGAATCGCCCACGCGCTCAAACGTGTGGTCCTGCAGCACGCGCAAGAGCTTCACCTGCAACGTCGGCGGCATGTCGCCAATCTCATCGAGAAAGAGCGTGCCACCGTCCGCGAGCTCGAAGCGTCCCTCGCGGTCGCGCAACGCGCCGGTGAACGCGCCGCGCACGTGGCCAAACAGCTCGCTCTCCAGCAGCTCCGACGGCAGCGCGGCACAGTTCACGGCGACGAACGGGCCGCGCCGCCCAGACCGTGCATGCAGCGCCCGCGCGACCATCTCCTTCCCCGTTCCACTTTCGCCGGTCACGAGCACGGTTGCGTCGTTCTCGTTGAGCAGTTCGATGAGCCTGAAGATCCGCTGCATCTGCACCGAGCGCCCAACGATCCCCTCGAACGACGGGATCTGCTCGGCCTGCGCGGCATCGTCGGCATGGCGGATCATGATCGCGTTGCGCGCCCCAGCAGCGCCGCAATGCGTCCCGGCCGCGATGGGTCCGACAGAGACGGAGATTGGGATTCGGCGTCCGGCGCTCGATACGAGCTCCGAAGCCAGCCCCTCTCGTCGCACATGGGAGTCGAGCGCCTGGCCTAACGCCCCTCGTGCGCCAAGCTGCGCCTCGCCAAAGACGCGCGCCAACGGAACGCCAACCAGCGCCGCCGGGGATACGCCAAGCAAATCGGCGAGCGCGGCCGAGGACGACATCACGCGCTGATCGCCATCGGCAATAATGAACATGCGTCCCAGACTCCCGAGCAGCGTCTCCAGCTGCTCGGACGGCTGTCCTCCGCCGCCGCGATCGACGAGGCGCACCGTCTCGATCGCCCCCGTCACGTTCCCCTCCGCATCGCGTGTCACTTGCCCAGCACGCGCGATGTCGATCTCGGTGCCGTCCTTCGTGAAGACTGAGAGCGTCGTCTCGCCGAGGTGCCCGTGGCGAAAGACACCACACCCACGCAGGCACTCGCGACACCGTATGAGCGAGATGCACGGCTTACCGAGGACCTCCTCGGCGGAGAAGCCGGTGATCCGTTCCAGTTCGGGACTCACCGCGGTGAGGGTTCGCTCGGAGTCTACCTGAAACCACCCGATCCCGGCGAGCCTGGCGATGGTGTTTGCGGCGTCGTCGCCGACCCGACTCGTGACCCCAGCGTTTCGTTCCAGAGCGTTCGACATAGCAACATCATGTTGCATCATCTCGTCTCACAGGAGTCGGGGGTTTCATCACCGCCGCGCCGTACTCCCCCTGACAACGGCTAAGGTGATCTGTCCCTCACCTCTCCGCCCGTCGCCTCTCTCCCCTCCGGAGAGATCAGGACGTCCCGACTGCGCCACCGAACCTTCTCGTCGCCATCCCATAGGAGTCTTCCGCTCCCGTCCCGCCGAGGTTGTAGAACCCTCCGCCTGAAACGGTTCGGGGGCCCTGTCGCGCCCTAACGCGACAAGGCCCCCGTGTTACGTGACCGCTCGGCGCGGTGCGCCGGACAGCCAGTGCGGAAGGTCGTACCTCGAGCTACCAGCCTCTGGCGATCCGCGCCGTTCTTGGGTCAGTAGACAATGGATCACCTCCTCGCTGCAGGGTGGACGTTGAGGGTGCGATGGTGCCGAAGAAAATACGGGAGTCTGGCGGCTCCGCAATGCTGGATTGTGGGACGGCGGCAGGCTGGGGGCGTGCGGCAACAGCGGCGCGAGCGACGGCCCGTGGCGACCCCAGCGTCACGCTTTGACGCTGCGTACAGCGAGCAGTAGGATCGTGCCGACCGCGACGGGCGGTCTCCCCTTCCTCCGCAGCGCTCATCTCCGGGCTCACCTGCGGCATGACGTCCGTCACGTGCCACCCCCAGAGGTCGAGATGTCACTCCCGATTCGTCCGTTCGCGCGCGTCGCGCTCGCGCTCGCGGTCGCTGCACACGCGCTGCTGTCGCTTCCGCTCGGCGCACAGGGCGCGGCAGCCCCGGCATCGTCCAGGATCCCCATCGACAGCTACCGCCAGTTGCAATGGCGGACGATCGGGCCTGAGGGCAACCGCTTCACCTCGGCGGCCGGGATTCCAGGTGATCCGCTCACGTACTACGTGGGAGCGGCCTCGGGAGGCGTGTGGAAGACGACGGACGGCGGGGTCAACTGGCGGTCGCTCTTTGACGCCCAGCCGGTCCAGTCGATCGGCGCGCTCGCGGTGTCGCGTACCGATCCCAACATCGTCTGGGCGGGGACGGGCGAGGCGCACATCCGCAGCCACATCTCAGTGGGAATGGGAGTCTACAAGTCGACAGATGCCGGGCGCACCTGGAGCCTGATGGGGCTGGAGAAGACCGGGCGCATCGCACGCGTCATCATCAGCTCGCAGGACCCCAATATCGTCCTCGTCTGCGCGCTCGGCCATGCGTATGGCCCGCAGCCCGAACGCGGCGTCTATCGCACGACCGACGGCGGGACCACCTGGACGCGCGTCCTGCACGTCGACGAGAACACCGGCTGCTCGGACCTGGCCATGGACCCGAAGAATCCGCGCATCCTGTACGCCGGGATGTGGCAGTTGGAGATCCACACCTGGGGGCGCACGAGCGGTGGTCCCGGGAGCGGGCTCTTCACCTCGCGCGACGGCGGCGCCACGTGGTCGCGCCTCACCGGGCACGGGCTCCCGCGCGGACCGGTGGGCAAGGTGGCCGTCGCCATCGCCCCCTCCAATACGGATCGCGTCTTCGCGCTCATCGAAACGGGCGACGGGCTCCCGTGGAACGGACAACCGACGGAGAGCGGGCAGCTCTGGCGCTCCGACGACGGCGGCACCAACTGGGCGCTCATCACCCGTGACCGCAACGCCATGGGGCGCGCCCACTACTACTCGCGCATGGCGGTGACACCGGACAACCAGGACGAGACCTACTTCCTCACCGCCTCCTACGCCAAGTCGGTGGACGGTGGCGCGACGCTGCGCACGCTCCAGGGACGCGAAGCCCCCGGCGGCGATCACCACGACATCTGGATCGATCCCACGAATGGCGATCGCCAGATTGTCGCCCACGACCAGGGGCTCTCGATCACGCAGAATCGCGGCCGCTCGTGGTTCCGCCAGCGCCTCCTCAATGCGCAGATGTACCACGTCACGGTCGACAACGAGATCCCGTACAACGTGTTAGGCAATAAGCAGGACGAACCGTCGTACCGCGGGCCGTCCAACTCGCGCGTGATGGGCGGGCGTGGTGCGGGGATTTCGCGTGGGATGTGGCACTCGGTGGGGGGCGGTGAGAGCGGGTGGGCCACGCCCGACCCTACCGATTCGAAGATCATCTGGTCGACCGCCTCTGGCTCCGGGATGGTCGGCGGTATCGTCGTGCGCTTTGAAGAGAATCGCCGGCAGTTCCGCAACGTCGAGGTCTGGCCGCAACAGTCGAACGGCCCCGCCGAAGGGGTGAAGTACCGCTTCGTGTGGGACTCGCCGTTCCACATCTCCCCGCACGACCACAACACGATCTACGTGGGGAGCCAGCACGTGCACCGCACCACCAACGGCGCTCAGAGCTGGGAGGTCATCTCGCCGGACCTCACGCTCAACGATCGCTCGCGCATGGGAAGCTCCGGCGGCCTCACGCCGGACAACATCGGCGTCGAGTACGCGGGCGTGGTCTACGGAATCGCCGAGTCGCGACTGGAGAAGGGGCTCATCTGGGTGGGGACCAACGATGGCCTCGTGCAGCTGACGAGAGACGGCGGGAAGACGTGGACCAACGTCACGAAGAACATCCCCAACCTCCCGGCGTGGGGGAGCGTGCGCACGATCGCCCCGTCACGCTTCGACGCGGCCACGGCGTACCTCACGGTCGACTTCCACCAGGTCAACAATCGCGACCCGTTCATCTACAAGACGACCGACTACGGACGCACCTGGAAGAGCATCACCAACGGCATTCCCAAAAGCATGCTGAGCTACGCCAAGGTCATCACCGAGGACCCGGTGCGCCGCGGAATGCTCTACGTGGGGACGGAGAACGCCATCTATGTCTCGTTTGACGATGGCGACAACTGGCAGCCGTTGCAGAACGACCTCCCGCACGCACCGGTCTCGGGGATCGTGGTGCAGGAGCACTTCAACGACCTGGTGATTTCGACGTACGGGCGTGGCTTCTGGATCATGGACGACATCACCCCGCTTCGTGCGCTCACGCCCGAGGTGCTGGCCTCCACCGCCACGCTCTTCCCGCTGCGTGCCGCCTATCGCTTCCGCCCGATCACCGCGCCGTCGACGACGTACGACGACCCGACGATGGGCGAGGATCCGGAGTACGGCGCGTCGATCAACTACTTCCTCAAGTCGCCAGTGCCGGGCAACGTGAAGGTCACCATCGCCGATGCCAAGGGCGAGGTGATTCGCACGCTCACCGGTTCGAACGCCGCGGGGATCAACCGGACCTACTGGGATCTCCGCCACGAAGCGTCGATGGCCACGCGGCTCATGACGTCACCGCTCTATGCGTCGCACATCATCCCGGGCCCCAACGGTCGCGTTGCACCTGGGACCGGGCAGCTGGCGATCCTCGCGCCGCCGGGGCGCTACACCGTCACCCTCTCCGCGGGCGGCGTGGAGCAGAAGCAGGAGCTGGAGGTGCGCAAGGACCCCAATTCCGGAGGGACGGAAGGCGACATCGAGGCGCAGGTGCGCGCACTGGTGGCGCTCCGCAAGGACATGAACGACGGAGCCGACGCCGTGCATCGCATCGAGGCGGTGCGCGTGCAGGTGGAGGCGATTGCCAAGGTGGTGGACGACGCCGAGGTGAAGAAGTCGGCCGATGCCTTGCTGCAACAGTTCATTGACCTCGAGATGAACCTCGTCGACTTGCGACTGACGGGGGGAGGCCAGGACGGCGTTCGCTTCGGCTCCAAGCTGCTGGCCAAGCTCAACTATCTGGCCAACGGCGTCTCCAGCAGCGACTATCGTCCCACCAACCAGCACGGCGAGGTGCAAGCGATCCTGAACGGGGAACTCACACAGCACCTGCGCCGGCTCGACGGGTTGCTCGACAGGGAGTTGTCGGCCTTCAACGACCTCCTGCGTGCGCGCAACGTCCCCAACGTGATCGTGCGCCCGCGCGGCCCCATCAGCGACTGAGGCGCACGCGCGACGGTTGTAGGCGGGTGTCCTATCCATTCGGGGAGGGCACCCGTCAGTCTTCCTCCCATTGGCAGCCTTCGCATCCTCCTCCATGTTGCCCGTCGACCCGAGACTCGCCCCTTCGAACGCGCGATGATCGTCCCGTGATTCCGTCTGAATCCTCCGTATCAGCACTCGATGCCGCGCAGCTGCGGCTGGCGCACCTGCGCCTGGCCGACGACGGCGATGCGTGGTCGGCGTTCGCCGCCGGTGCGGAGGACGTGGTGCGCACGCTCGGCATCGGCCGACTCGGGATCTGGCTCTTCACCGACGACCGGATGGCCATCCGATCGTACCTCGTCGTGCAGCCGTCGGATGGCGAGATGTTCGAGGGGGCGCTGCTGCGTCGGCGTGACTTCCCCACCTACTTCTCGGCGCTCGAGGCACAGCACGTGGTGTGCGCCGACGATGCACGCACGTCGCCGCTGACCGCCGAGCTCGTGACGTCGTACCTTGAGCCGTTAGGCATCGGTGCGCTGATGGACGCACCAATCTACCGCGAGGGTCGCGTGGTCGGTGTCGCGTGCCATGAGCACCTGGGCGGTGCCCGGCGCTGGACCGACGCCGAGCGTCATGTCGCCGCCTCGGTCGCGCAGACATTCGCCCGTTTGTCGGAGGAAGCGGAGCGCATCGACGCCGAGTCGCGGATGGGGGTCGTGCACGGCCAGTTCGAGCGGCTGGAGCGCATGGCCGCGCTGGCTCGCCTCGCCGCAGGGGTGGCGCACGACTTCCGGAACGTGTTGCACAGCGTGGGCGTCATCGCCGAGATGATCCAGGAGGAGAGCGACGACGCGGCACCGGTCCAATCGCTGGCGTCGGACATCCGCGGCGCCGTACGGCGCGGCGAATCGTTGGTGCAGAACCTCCTGGCCTTCGGGCAGGAAGCGCCGTCGTCGCCGGCGATGCTCGACATTCCCGGAGAACTCCGCGCCATGGAGCGACTGCTCGCGCTCTCCATCGGCCACGACGTGCAGCTCGAGTTCGCCCTGGCCGATCGCGTGGGGCGCGTCTTCATGGATCCGAAGGACCTCGAGCGGGTGATGGTGAACCTCGCCCTCAATGCGCGGGACGCCATGCCTAACGGCGGCAGGATGCGCATCTCGGTGCGCGAGACGGAGCACGATCCCGGCGGACTGCACAACACCACCTGGGTGACGGTGGAGCTGCGCGACACCGGGGCCGGGATCCCGGCCGAGGTGGTGCCCCGGCTCTTCGAACCGTTCTTCACCACCAAGGGCGAGCGCGGGACGGGGCTGGGACTCCCCATCGTCGAGTAGCTCGTCTCCAAGGCCGGTGGCTACGTGCGCGTCGAGAGTGTGCCCGGCGATGGCGCGACGTTCCGCCTCGTCCTCCCGCGCCTCGCGCCAGCCGCCTGACGCCTCTCGGCGCGACAGGCGACGCGCGCTGCGCCGGCAGTCGTCAGTAGCGCACCGTCCCCATCTTCACGACCTCGAAGGCACTCGACGGCACGCGCTTGAGGGCGCCCAGGTTGCCGTCGTTCCATCGCGAGTCGGGGGCGCCGGAGACGTACCAGCCGCTCCCGTTGTCGGCCAGGAGCATGCCGTATGTCTTCATCGCCTGCAGGATCACGCGCACCTCGGCGGGATAGCCGCTCACGTCGAAGCTGGCCTTGAGCCGCACGCGCATCCCCATGGGCGGGAGCGCACTCGAGGTATCGCTGGAGGCGTAGTGCCGCGCCGGATCCACGAAGGCGCGGCGTGTGCGCGGGCAAGTGAAGCGCAGCGCATGGTTGATCGCCCCGCGCGTCACCGCTTCTTCGTACCGCACCAACCCGGGAAAGATGGGGAGACCGGCTGCGTCGGCCGACGTCCAGTACATCGGGCGCAAGGCGTTGGAGCTGAGGTCGAAGACGGCACCCGACCCTGCCCGCCACGCCTTGCCGCCGTTGAGCGGATATGCGTCGAACATCTCGTACAGCTTCCAGTTGAGCGTGTCGATCACCAGGACGTGGCGGTCGCCCGTCCCGTTGGCCCCGCCCTCGATCGGGGCGTTAGGCGGGATCGGATACGGACCGGGATCGCTCTCGCTCGCCCACTGGAAGGTGACCGATCGCCTCGCCTGCTTGTCCCCCACCAGCACGTAGGGAATCCCGTTAGGCGCCCCGTTCCAGGTCGTCCCGAAGTCCGGGTGCAGGTTGCGCAGCCCGCAACTGGCGATGAGCGTCGCCGAGTTGGGATCGACCGCCGATGCGGCCACGCTGGTGTTCCACGGATTGTCGTCGGGGAACGGGCGACGGCCGTTGAGCGGACCGTTGATGACCGCGGCCATCGGCTCGAGCGCGTCATCGGGGATCCCGGTGCTGGTGGACGAGGGCTCGCTGGAGCAGGCGAGCCCCAGCGCACTGGCGGCAAGGGCAGCGGCGGCAAGCCGTCGTGGCGAGCGCGTTCCGAACATCGGGAGACCTCGGGGGGTGATTGGCACCCCACCAATGTGCCGCCCGCCGGCGGCGCGTCGCTGTGCGGCGCGTTGCCGTCACCGCGGGGCGGGGATCACCGAAGTTCCGGTTCCCCCCCGCCCTCGTTCCGGCGCCATCCAATTGCGCTTGTCCGGCTCTGACACCTGACGCCGTCCCGCTCCGTTAGGTTGGATGCACCGGCCATCCCCTTCTCCCGAGCGTTGCATGTCGATCATCCTGCGCCTTCTCATCAATGCGGCTGCGCTCTACGTCGCCACTCGCTTCGTCGACGGGATCTCGTTCACCGGGACGCCCGCCGCGCTGATTGGTGTCGCGCTCGTCTTCGGCATCGTCAACACGCTGGTCAAGCCGATCGTCCAGTTCTTCTCGTTCCCCTTCATCATCGTCACGCTGGGGCTGTTCCTCCTGGTGATCAACGCGGTGATGCTGATGGTGACGTCGGGACTCTCGCGCTCGCTGGGGTTGGGCTTCTCCGTGCGTGGCTTTGGTGCCGCCCTCATCGGATCGGTGGTGGTGTCAATCACCAGCCTGGTGCTGGGGCAGTTCCTCGAGTCCGACAAGAAGGACCAGTAGCGCGGCGCCGACGTCGTCGCGCGCCCTCCGCGCCTTCAGGACGCGTCGTCGGCGAATCCAGGCTGCGCGCGCAGCAGGTCGACCAACGCGCCGCGCGAGTCGACGCCAAGCTTCCCGAACATGTTGGAGAGGTGCGTGCTCACGGTGCGCGCCGAGATGTCGAGCCGGCCGGCAATCTCCTTGTTGGTGAGCCGTTGCCCCAACAGGCGCGCGATGTCGAGTTCGCGCCCGGTGAGCGAGAACGCCCCGTCGTTTGTCCCACGCGCCGGGAGTCGCATGCCCAGCGAGCGCATCTCGCTGCGCGTGCCGCGCAGTTCGTGTTCCGCGCCCAAGCGCGCAAAGACGTCGTGTGCACGGCGCAGCTCGGGCTTGGCCCGCTCTGCGTCGCCGTCGGCCAGCATGACCTGTGCAGCGTTGCGACGCACGCGTGCAGCATGGAACGGGAACGGAATCGCCTCCAGCTCCTCGGCGGCGGCGAGCAGCGCCGGCACCGCATCGGGGTGATGCTCCTCGAAGCGCAGCCGCAGCGCGTCGGCGGCGGTGCACCACGCCAGTCCCAAGCGATGGCCTAACAACGTCGACTGCTCGCGCAGTCGCTCGCTCTGCCGCCTGACGAGGGCAAACTCCTGCAGCCACAGCCCGGCCTCCATGATGATCGGCAGGAGCCGGTGGATGGCCCACACGACATAACCGAAGGCATCGGCGATGGCGAGGCCGCGTTCGCCGAGGTCCAGAGCGCGGCGCCACTCCCCCATCGCCAGCCAGTAGGCCGCCATCCCGGTGTGGGCGAGGATGGCCGTGTGCGCTTCGCCCTCGACGAGTGGTTTCCCCGTGCGAATCGCCGCTTCCACTTCTTCGGCGCGCGAGACCTGCCACGCCTCGTCGATCAAGCGCTTCGCGTGTTCGCATTCATCACGCGCCAGGTAGATGAAGGCGGTCCAGACGAGAAGTCGCGGCAGCACGGTGTTTGGCGCCACGGCGCGCGCCATCGGGATGGCACGCTCGGCCTGCGCGAGCGCTTCGCCCCACTCCCCCACCCCCGACGCGTACTCGATCGCGATCTCCGCCGATTGCACCTGCAGGAGCGGCGAATGCAGCTCGCGGGCCAGGTGCATTGCCTCTCGATGATGCATGGCCACCGCCTGCGAGTTGCCGCCGAGTCCCTCAATCACGGCCAGCCCCCAGTGTGCCCACCAGGTGAGGGCGCGATCGCCACTGGCCGACGCGAGCGCCAGCGCCGCCGCCCCGTGCGTCCGTGCGACATCGGCCGGCCCCGTCCAGCCGTAGAACTGCATGAGCGCGCGATGCACGAGTGCCTGCAGCGCCGGATCTCCCGTGCGCTCGGCCATGGGGAGAACGTCCTCCACCGCCGCCTTCGCCTCGGCAAGTCGACCGAGCGACTGCAGCATCATCCCCTTGGCCACGCGGTCCTGAATGGCCAGGTCGATACGCCCGATCGCATTGACCACCGCCTCCGCTTTCGCCAGCGACTCCAGGCCGTCGGCCGAGCGGCCGGCGAAGGCACAGGCGAGTCCAATCCTCCGCAACAGGCGCGCGCGCGCGAGCTCGTCGCCTCCCTCGGTGGCCAGGGTGAGTGCGCGCTGCCACATGGTCATGGCCCCGTCACGATCGCCGGTGCGCGCACGCGCGCGTGCGAGGTCCTCGAGGAGGGCGCGGTACGCCACGGCATCCTGCTCCGCCGGGGCCACGCGCTCGGCGATGGCCAGAGCGTCGGTGAGCAAACGCAGCGCCTCGGCATCGGCATGGCGATCGAGCGCCTCGCGTCCGGCGGCGACCACGTACTGCAGCGTGCGAACATCTCCTCCCAGCAACTGCCCTTCCACGAGGTGCCGGGCGATCTCGCGCGCGTGCCCCATCGCGCTGGCGCCGAGCGCACGTTCCATCTCCGCTGCAGTCGTCAGATGCAATGCGCGCCGGCGGGCCGCCGTGAGGCCAGCCATCACCGTGAGCTGCAGCAACGGATGGACAAACTCGTACTGCGGCAGCGCCCCCTCGCCGATTTCGCGGAGCACGCGTCGAGCACAGAGCACGTCGATCGCATCGGCGAACGACTGCGGTTCGAGCCCGGTGACCGACTGCAGGAGCGGGAGCGAGGCGCGCGTCCCGATCACCGCCGCGGCCTCCGCCACGCGACGCGCCCCCGGCTCGACCTCGCGCATGCGCGCTTGCAGCGCCTCACGGATCGTGGCCGGGAGCCCCACGTCGTCGAAGCTCCCCACCACCCACCGCTCGCCCACCTGCGTGAGCCGCCCCGACTCCACGAGGTGGCGCACCAACTGATCGACGAAGAGCGGATTCCCTCGTGCGCGATCGTGCAGCCGCTCCGCCAGGCGCGCGGCATCGTCGCCCCCGAGGTCAAACAATCGGAAGAGCAGTTCACCGATGTCGTAACGCGTGAGCGGCTCGAGCCGACGAAGCGTCGCCTCGCCCCGCGACAGGAGCGAGCGCTCCGCCGTCATGAGCGCCGTGGGCAGTTCCTGCTCGTCGTCGGCATACGTGACGACCAGGAGAATCGGCGACTGCCGAAGCTGGCGCGCGAGGAAGTGCACCAGCTCCATCGACGAGGGATCGCTCCACTGCGCGTTCTCGAGGATGAGGAGTAGCGGTTGCCGCGCCGCCAGGCGTCCGAGAAACTGGGCAAAGTTCCAGCGCAGGCGCGCCTTGTGGTCGGCGTCGTGCGGCGAGACATCTTCCGCCGATTCGCGTCCGAGCGCGAGCCCGTGCAGCACCATCCCGAGTTCGCGTTCGGCGCCTCGCGCCAGCACCGACAGCGTGGCCGGCGGGAGGTCGCGCAGCGCCGGCACCAACGCATCGGAGATCATCCCATAGGGAATGCCGGATTCCGCGGCATAGGCCCCTCCAACCGCGACGAACATCTCGCGCCGCAGCGCCTCGCGCGCGAGCACCTGTACCAGTCGCGTCTTCCCGACCCCGCTCTCACCGGAAAGGAAGATCGTGTGTCCCTTCGCTTCGGACGCCGAGTCCAGCGCCAGCCGCAGCGCGGCCAGGTCCGCCCGGCGCCCCACCAGCGGGAGCTCGGTCTGCGCAGTGAGCATGCGTGCTGGGTCAGCGCTCGACGTCATCCGGCTATTCTGCCGCCACATGCAATCGGGCGCTAGCCCCGATATTCCGCGCGTCGTGTCTCGGAATCGCCTGCAAAACGACACCGGCCCGCGAACGCCGTGATGGCATTCGCGGGCCGGCCCGTGCTGCCGCAGCGCTTTAGGCGTTGCGGTCCAGGCACCCCTTGAAGTTGGGGTTGTTCTGCTCGTCCTGGATGATCGGGAGGTTCACGTCCGGTCCGAAGGTACCGCCCTTGTAGTGCGATCCCGTCGGGAAGACGTCGTTGGCCGAGCGCGCGTACTGCCGGATGAGGCGGCGCATGTCGCCCAACCGCTGACCGCGGCCAAACGTCCACAGCGCCTTCTCACGGAAGTGCAGGTTCACCCGCGCCTGGGCGTTGCCCGGGTCGGTGAGGGGCGGCATGGGGGCGACCGCGACCGAATGGATCGTCGGCGGGGCGGCGCGCAGCGCGTTGAGGATCGACAACCACTGCGCGACGTTGTTATCGCGCAGCGCCTTCTCCGCTTCGACGAAGCGGGCATCGATCCCGTTGGCGATATCGAGGGCGGTGAGCTGCCCAAAGACCGCCGTCGTGTTCATGAACGTCTGTCCGTCCTGGCCGGCCGTCGTGCGCTTGGTGACCGGCAGGCGCGGATCGTTGAGCGACGCGAACGGGATGGCGTTGGCCACCAGCACGTTGCGCTGGTTTCCCTGCACGGAATCACCCACCGTGTACCGAAGCGCCGACAACCCGAGCGACCAGAGCTGGTTGGTCTGCGTTGTCAGGGAGAAGGTCGCCTGGTACGCGAACGTGGTGGGGATACCGGCCACCGTGGCGGCGGCCGCGTCCACCTGGTTGAGCCCGAGCTGGGCGCGGGCCTTGCCCACCCGCGCGGCGCGTACGATCGCGACGGTGTTGGCATCGGTCGCACTTCCGGCAGCCGCAATCGACGAGTCGAAGGCGGCGACGGCAGCGGCGAACACCTGCGCCACCGGCAACGGGGTGCCGAACACGATCTTGTCTCCCGCACCGTCGGACAGCGGAATGCCGTTGCAGAAATCCGACGCCAGCTGCAACTCCACAAAGCCGCGGGAGAAGTACTGCTCGGCGATGCTCGTCGTCGCGGTAGGCTCGAACTCCTTGAGCGCCGCAATCGCCTGGTTGGCCGACGTCCGCACGCGATACAGGCGATACATCATCCCGGAGATCTGGGAGTTGTTCTCCTGGATACGGCGCTGGTCGGTCTCGTCGTTCTGCACGAACGTGGAGCTGGTCGCCCACTCGTCGGCGAGCAGTCCGCCGAAGAGCCAGGTGCTCTCATTGCCGCCCGTGGCGGCAAAGAGACGCGA
This sequence comes from uncultured Gemmatimonadaceae bacterium, assembly GCA_964560345.1. GTDB lineage: Bacteria > Gemmatimonadota > Gemmatimonadetes > Gemmatimonadales > Gemmatimonadaceae > SCN-70-22. The sequence goes on along the minus strand of CAZLLP010000023.1, from coordinate 25,513 downwards.
GACCGTGCCGATCGCGAGCGCGCGTGCGCCCTCGAGCGACTTGACGTCGCCCGGATTGATGAGGTCAGGATCGGTCGCCTCCAGCAGCGTATCGGTAATGCTGCTGCAGGCGGCAGTAGAGGCGAGCCCGAGGACCGCCACGGTCCTCGCAAGGCGCCCGCCAAAGGAGATGCGATGCATCTGGAATTTCCTCAGGTAGGCGTTAGCGGTTGATGTTGACACGGAGGATGTAGTAGCTGGGAAGGCCGAGTCCCTGGAAGTCGCCGCCCGGAATGTCGGCACCAGTGGTGACCTGATAGTCGTTCTCGGGATCGACGCCGCGGTACTTGGTCCACAGGGCGAGGTTGCGCCCGGTGAGAAGCACGCTGACCGCACGGCTCTTGAACAGGCGCTGCGAGAGGTCGGGGCTCAGGTTGTACTGGACCGTCATCTCACGGAAGCGCGCAAAGGCGCCGTCCTGCAGGAAGCCGTCGAGCGAGGCCGACGGGTGGTTGCGCGTCGCGACCACCATCGCCTGCTCCTCGAACGACGAGTTCGGGTTCTGCAGCCCGTTGCAGTTCTGGCGCGAGACGCAGCGAATGCGCTCGGTGTTGTTGTACCAGCGATGCCCACCGCGATAATCGATCATCGTCTGCACGCGGAAGCGGCGCGCGAAGAGGTCGATCCCGTTGGTCCACGTGGCCAGGTGGCGCGGCTGCCCGTACCCACGGAAGCTGAACGAATCGGCAACGAACACTTCGTTGAGGTTCGGATCGGCGTTGTAGGTCAGGATCTTGTCGTTGTTCTTGTCCTGCCAGCCCGTGATCTTGCGCGCCCACAGGCCGAAGATCGGATAGCCTTCCACCGCACGCGTCGTGGTGCCGATCTGCGGCGGCGTGCCGCCGAGCGACACGAGCTCGTTGGAGTTGGTCGAGCCGTTGAGGGCGATGTCCCAGGCGAAGTTCTTCTTGTCGACGACCTGCGCCGAGAAGAGCGCTTCCCACCCCTGGTTGGCCACCGAACCGATGTTGACACGCTGGTTCGTCGGACCGCCGATCGACGGCGGCTGGATGGCCGAGATGATCGCGTCCTTCGTGGTCTTGTTGTAGTACGTCAGCTCGAACGAGTAGCGGTTGTTGAGGAACTTGGCGTCAAAGCCCGTCTCGAACTCCGTCGAACGCTCGGGCTTGAGGTTCGGGTTGCCGATCGCGCTGTACGTGACCGCCGGCTGGTCGATCCCACGATAGTTGGCCGTCGTCGCGCCGTAGAAACGCAGCGCGTCGTTGGGGCCCGGCTGCACGCCCGACGACCCGATCGCGGCGCGGAAGCGGAACTGGTTCAGCGCCTCCCACTTGGGGAAGAACGACTCGTCGGACATGATCCACGAGATCGAGCCCTTCGGATAGTAGACCGACTGGAAGTTCGTGCCGAAGGCCGAGTTCTGGTCGGTGCGGAGCGCCGCCGTCAGGAACAGGCGGTCGTTGATCGCCGCCGCCTGCTCCACGAAGAGACCCAGCGTCTTCTGGAACGTCGTGGCTTCTGCCGCCGTCGGCACGGCGCCAGCGCCGGCCGTCTGGGCGCCCGGGGCGAGCTGCGTGCCGGTCGCCGAACCTAACTCGAACAGGTAGTTCACGTACTGCACGCCACCAGTGGTCTTGAGGGCGAGCCACGGACGCGGCGAGTACGACGCCGTCGAGCCGAGGTCCACGGTGAAGTTCCGGATGTCGGTGCGCGTGTTCTGCTTGAAGCCCAGGCGGTAGTTGGCCGTGATCGGCGGACCCTCGCCGCGATACAGCAGGTTGTCGTCGACGCGATTGGTGTAGTCGTTGCCGACGGTCAGGCGGTTCTGCAGCCAATCGGTCGGGCGCCAGTTCGCGTTGAACGATCCGAGGAAGCGGTTGACGCGCTGTCCGGTCTTTTCCTGCCAGGTGTAGCCCGGCGTCCAGGCGCGATAGCCGTACAGCGGCGTGGCCAGGATGCCGGCGCCGACGAGCCGGTTGGGCGCGCAGATCTTGCACCCCGGGCCACCAAAGGCCTGCGAACCAAGGCCGGCGGTCGCGTTGGACTCGAGCGAGAAGCGCTGCGCGAGATTGATGAAGCCGGTCGACGCCGAGAGGTCGAGCTTGGGGCTGACGGCGGCGTTGATGTTCGCCCGCACACTGTTCTTGCCCAGCGCATTCGGGCGCTCCGTCCAGTCGCGGATCGGGAGGTTGAGCGTGTCGAGTCGACGACGCTCGAAGTCCGGCAGTTCGAGCATGCCGGTCTCGTCCTCGCGCTCACCCGAGACGAAGTAGCGCACCAGGTCGTTGCCGCCCGACAGCTGCAGCCCGTACTGGTTGCGATAGCCCGTGCCCAGCGGCGTGACGTCCGGATCTTCGAACAGGTTGTACTTGGCCACCGAGTCGATCGTGCAGAATCCCGAGGACAGCAACGGAAGGTTGCAGCCGTTGATCGCCAGCGCGGCCCCGGTGTCCTTGCGGCGCCCGAAGATCGTGTAGTTGGTGGGATAGACGTTGTTGTCCTTGATCATCCCCCCTTCGCCGTAGATCGTCCAACGCGCCGTCCCGGCCCGCCCACGCTTGGTGGTGATGAGGACCACGCCGTTGGCCGCGTCGGTGCCGTACAGCGTCGCCGCCGAGGGCCCCTTCACGATTTCCATGCTCTCGATCTCTTCCGGGTTCAGGTCGCCGATACGGCTCGGCTGCGCCCCGCCCGTGAAGAGGTTCGACGATCCGATGTTGTTCGACATGCGGACGCCGTCGATGATGAAGATCGGGTCGTTGGAGAGCGACAGCGAGTTCTGGCCGCGGATGCGGATACGCGCCCCCGACCCGGTCTGCGTCCCCGACGTGACCGTCACGCCCGCGGTACGCGAGTTGAGCATGTCGTTCACGTTCTGCACCGCCCCCGACTCGGCAATCTTCGCCGCGTCGATCGAGGCGACCGCGTTCCCCAGCTCAACGCGACGCGTATCGCCAGTCGCCGTCGTCACGACGGGCGCCAGCGTCAGCGCCACTTCGCTCAGCGTGAACTCGACGTTGGCCGTCTGTCCGGCAGCTACCGTCACCGGCTTCTTCGACTCCGAGTAGCCCACGCGCAGCACGCGAACCGTCACGTTGCCCGGCGTCACCGAGCGAAACGTGTAGCGGCCGTCGGCGTTCGTGAGGCCGCCAAGCGTCGTCCCGACGATCACGACCTGCGCCTGATCGAGGGGGCGGCCGCCGGCGGCCTCGGTCACACGAACACTGATTGATCCCTGCGAGGTCTGTGCTCCAAGCGTACTGGCACCGAGTGCCACGAGCACGCCGACAGACCGCAGGGCTCGTCCGAACGAGATAGTACTCATTCCACGGACTCCAGGGTGTGGGGAGGATGAGGGGACCCATGTAACGCCCTCGCCGTGCCGCGTGGCACGGCCGAATTCGAAGCAACCAGCCCGCGGGGGGGAGTACGGGGGTCGGCTTTCGAAAGGCGTTCCGAGGGATTCGCTAGGTTAAAGGTTGAAAAAGCGTCCGTCAACGACGGAACTCGTGGATGAGGCGTCCATTCTCGGGATGAAAACGGTTACCTCGGGTGCAATGCGATTCAGGCGGAGGGCATCGCCAGGTCCGCGCCAATCCATGCGCGAAAACACGGGGCGAGACGCCATCTGGCGCTCGCCCCGAATCGACTGAACCACCTGCGCCCACGGGTTGGACGCTACCGCAGTCGCCGCTCCAGGAACTCGACCGTCGCCCGCGCGGCGCTCAGCCACGACTGGTGCCGCAGGAAGCTGTGCACCTCGTCGGGGAAGACCAATTGCTCCACCTCGACGTTCCGCTCGCGCAACCGCTCTACCAGGGTGATCGTTTCGGCGAACGAGACGTTGCGGTCGTCATCCCCGTGAATCACCAGCACCGGCGCCTTCCACCGGTCGAGCGAGGCGAGCGGCGACGAGGCCAGCGCCAGGCGCGAGCGGTCGGGGTCGAGCAGCGTGTTGTAGTCGGGGACAAACGTTCGAATGCCGACGTTCCAGTCATGCACGCCGTGGATGTCGACCCCCGTGGCAAACAACTCCGGTGCGCGCGCCAGCCCCATCGCCGTGAGATAGCCCCCGTACGAACCGCCCCAGAGCGCGACCTTGTTGGGGTCCACGTCCGGGCGCGCGCGCAGGAAGAGCCCTGCCCCCACCACGTCGTTGAATTCGCTCGCCCCCTCGGCGCCGTATCGCTCGGCTTCGCGGAACTGCATCCCGTAGCCGATGCCGCTGCGATAGTTCACCGACAGCACCACGAAGCCGCGGCTGGCCAGGTACTGGTTCAGCGAGTAGGCGTGGTGATAGTACTCCATGTAGTTGTAGCCCAGCAGCATCTGCCGCCGCGACCCGCCGTGGAAGAAGATCGCCGCGGGGCGCTTGTCCCCCGCTTTTGCACCTGGCGGCAGGAAGAGCTGCCCCGGGATCTTCATCCCGTCGGCCGCACTGATCGTCACCGCCTGCGGCACCACCAGTCGCGCCGAGGGGAACTCGGCCAGCAGCGACGGCGCCAGCGGCGTCGCGACGCCGTTGGCCGTTAGGCGCGCCGCGTGCGCCGGCGTGCGCGCATCCGAACGCAGTACCGCCAGCGTCCCATCGCTCAGCTCCACCTGCCCCCACTCGATCCCCTCGCCGCGCGTCACCGCCACCGGCGCACCGCCACGCACCGGCACGCGCATCACATGACGCCGGTCGATGTCGCCGATGTTGGTGTTGTAGTAGACCTCGCGACGGTCGCGGCTGAGCGAGACATACTCCACTTCGCCGTCGCCCGGCGTGAGGAGCGTCGGCCGTCCCCCGGCGAGCGGAACGCTGTACAGGTGATTCCACCCGTCCTTCTCCCACGGGAAGACCAGGACGTCGCCGTCCCCCCACAGGACCTGGTCAGCACCGACGACGCCGTGCGGGACACTGCCATCGCCAGCATCGGCGGTCCACACCGTGCGCGCCGTCGCCGCCGCCACGTCGGCCACCATGATCGACCACGGGCGAGCAGTGCGCTGCGCGCGGAACATGTAGAGTTCGCTCGACGCCGGAATGCGCACGAAAGCGAGCTGCCGTCCATCCGGCGACCAGGTGGGCGAGGCATCGGTGTCGACGCTCGGCGCCATGAAGCGCACCGTGCGCGACGCGACATCGAACACGCCGATGTACGCGTGATCGCCGCGATTGCTCACGAACGCCAGGCGCGACCCATCGGGCGACCACCGCAAGTTGCCGATGCCACCGCGGATGTTGAGCCATTCGGCGAAGTCCGCCTTGTCGTCCTTGAGCGAACGCGCCCACAGCTTGCCGCGGCCGATGAGCAGCGTGGCGCCATCGGGCCAAATGCCGGGAGCGAAACCTCCCCCGAACCGCCCCGGTGCCCCGCCCAACAGCGCCACACGATAGATCGCGCTCTCCGCGCCCTTGGGATCCTGCGCCGGATTGGGACTCTCCCCCGCGCGATTGCGCGCACCACCGCGCACGAAGACGAGCGACGTGCCGTCCGGCTCCCAGGTGAGCGCCGAGAGTTCCTGTCCGTCGTCGGCCGTGTAGCTCGTTAGGCGGCGCCCGGTGTAGCTCGGCGGGGTGGCCACCCAGATGTTGCGCGCTCCACGCTCGTTGAGCACCCAGGCCACGGCGCCGCCGCGCGGGGCGGCCGTGAGTTCGGTGGGAAAGGGTACGCCCAGCAACTGGTCGAGCGTGGGAGCCGTGGCTCCCTGTGCGAGCAGTCGTGTGGACGAGAGCGCGGTGAGCGTGACGACAGCGGCCAGCGACGCGACCGCTCGGCGAGCAAGGCGGGACATGGGCGAGGTGTTGGAGGAGGCGGGAATATGTGGCTCGTGAATGGCGTCGGCGACGGTCGTGATCTCCGTCCGCGCGGCGTCTCGCGTCCGTTTCAGGTGCAGCGCCCCTTCGCGCGCCCGTGCACGATCAGCATATTTCGCCCGGGTTCACGCGTGACTGCGCGCGCCGCCGGCGCACTCCCCCGCCACCGCCTTCCCACCGCCATGCCATCGTCCGCCGCCCCCCTCGTCGGGGTCGTGATGGGTTCCAAGTCCGACTTCGAGCACATGCAGCACTGCTGCGCCATGCTCGACGAGTTGCAGGTCCCGTACGAGGCGCGCGTCGTCTCGGCGCACCGCACGCCGGACTGGATGTTCGAATACGCCGCCTCCGCCGAGTCGCGTGGACTGCTGGTGATCATTGCGGCCGCCGGCGGCGCCGCGCATCTGCCAGGCATGATCGCCGCCAAGTCGCTCCTGCCGGTGCTCGGCGTCCCGATCCCGGCAACGATGCTCAACGGACAGGACGCCCTGCTCTCCATCGTGCAGATGCCGGCCGGTGTCCCGGTGGGGACGCTGGCGATCGGGAAACCGGGGGCGATCAACGCCGCGATCCTGGCCAGCGAGATCGTGGCCGCGCGTCACCCCGAGGTACGCGAACGGATTCGCACGTGGCGCAACGCCCGTCGCGACGAAGTGCTGGGGCAGGTGCTCCCGTGAGCGTGATCCTCCCCGGCGCGACGATCGGGATCCTGGGCGGCGGGCAGCTCGGGCGCATGACGGGGATGGCGGCGCGCTCGTTAGGCTACGACGTGCACGTCCTCGATCCCGACCCCGATTGCCCGGCCAAGGCGATTGCCTCGCGCACCATCACCGCGCGTTTTGATGACGCCGACGCCGCCGCCGACCTGGCGCGCGACTGCGACGTGGTGACGCTGGAGATCGAGCAGATTGCCCGCCCCGCGCTCGAAGCGGTGACCGAGTTTGCCCCGCTGCGACCGCGCGCCGAGGCGGTCTTCACGGTGCAGGATCGCATTCGCCAGCGCTCGTGGCTCGACACGCACGGCTTTCCCATCGGCCCCTATCGCGCCGTGGGAACCGCCGAGGAGTGCGCCGCGGCGGTGGCGGCGCTCGGCCCCTCCATCTGCAAGGCGCCGATGGGCGGCTACGACGGACGCGGCCAGCGCCGCGTGCGCACCGCTGAGGAAGCGAGCGACGCGTGGAAGGCGTTAGGCAGCGGCCGCGTGATCGTCGAACAGTTCCTCGACCTCGACCTCGAACTGTCGGTGCTGGTGGCGCGCCGCGAGGACGGCGTCAGCGCGGTGTATCCCCCGTCGGTCAATCATCACGTCGACGGCGTGCTGGACTGGGCCATCTGTCCCGGCGGACTGCACGCGCCGCTCGTGCAGCACGCGCAGCAGGTCGCGCACGCCATCGCCGAGACCATGGGGATCGTCGGCCTGCTGGCGATCGAGTTGTTCCTGACGAAGGATGGCCGCCTGCTGGTGAACGAACTGGCCCCGCGCCCGCACAACACCTATCACCACTCGGAGCGCGGCCACTCGACCTCGCAGTTCGAGCAACTGGTGCGCGCCATCTGCGGCCTGCCGTTAGGCGCCGTCGAGAGCGTGATGCCGGCAGCGATCGCCAACCTGCTGGGCGATCTCTGGGTCGAAGGGGAACAACCGCACTTCGCCGAGGCGTTGGCCGTCCCCGACGTGCGCCTGCACCTGTACGGCAAGGCCTCCGCCCGCCCCGGTCGCAAGATGGGGCACCTCTCCGCGATCGCCTCCACCTCGCAGGAAGCGCTCGAACGCGTCCTCGAGGCCAGACGTCGCATGGCCACTCGTCCACAGCCCGATGCCTAACCAGTCGTTCGCCCCACCGAAGGCTCCGCGTGGCGCGATGATCGCTCGCCCCGTCGCAGCCCTGGTCCTGTCGCTCGCCATCGCCGCGTGTGCGCACGGCGGCCGCCCGGCCGGCCCCGCCCCCATCGCCACCGCCACCTTGCGCAGCAGCACGGGCGCAACCGTCGGCACCGCCACGCTCCGCCAGGTCGACAACGCCATTCAACTCGACCTCGAGGTGAGCGGCATTCCCGATGGCGATCACGGCGTGCACTTCCACACGGTGGGCAAGTGCGACGCCCCTGACTTCGCCACCGCCGGGGGGCACCTCAATCCCGGCGGGGCCAAACACGGCGTGAAGAACCCCGCCGGCCCGCACGCGGGCGACCTCCCCAACCTCGTCATCCGCGGCGGCAAGAGCACCGGCTGGACGACGAAGACACTGCGGGTTGCGGCCAACAGCGCGGCGGGGGGACTGTTCGATGCCGACGGCACGGCGATCGTGATTCACGCCTCGCCGGACGACGAGATGACCGACCCCAGCGGAAACAGCGGGGCACGCATCGCCTGCGGGGTGATCGAAAAGCGCTGAGCCCCACCCGGGGCCGCAGCACGCATGCGGGAAACGGGCTGGGCAAACTGGACGGCGGTGCGCGCCACGGCGTTCAGCTTGGCGTGCACCGCCGTGTCGTTTCCCCTGCCGACGCTGCGCAAATCCTTGCACAGGCGAGATTGACAGCGGGAATACCGGTTGTAACCTCACTGCTTTCCCGTTGGGATCGCCCAGGGCGTGGCCCGCGCGCGCAGCGCGTCGAGTCCATACGCACGTCACGCCAAACTGCGCATTGCACTCACGCTCGCACGCCGCGCCGCGGTGTTCGACACTCGGCATCGTTCACTCGCCAGGGAGCCCTCCATGACGTCGCACGCCTCACGCACCACCGACGGCCGCGGCCGCCTGTACGACAGCGTGGTCGATACCATCGGCAACACGCCGTGCATCCGCCTCAACCGCATCGCCCCCTCGCACGTGCGCCTGTATGTGAAGGCCGAGTTCTTCAATCCGGCCGCGTCGGTAAAGGACCGCCTGGCCATCAGCATCATCGAGGAGGCCGAACGTCGCGGCGATCTCAAGCCGGGGCAGACCGTCGTCGAGGCCACGAGCGGCAACACGGGGATCGGCCTAGCGATGGTGTGCGCCGCGAAGGGCTATCCGCTCGTCGTGACGATGGCCGACTCGTTCTCCATCGAACGGCGCAAGCTGATGCGCTTTCTCGGTGCCAAGGTCGTGCTCACGCCGCGCGCCGCGAAGGGGCTCGGCATGTATCAGAAGGCAAAGGAACTGGCCGATGCCAACGGGTGGTTTCTCGCGCGGCAGTTCGAGACGGCGGACAACGCCCTCGTGCATGAGAACACCACCGGGCGCGAGATCCTCGCCGACTTCGAGGGCGGCCGACTCGACTACTGGGTAAGCGGCTACGGCACCGGCGGCACAGTGACCGGGGTGGCGCGCGTCCTGCGCAGCCATCGCCCGCTCACCAAGATCATCCTCAGCGAGCCGACCATCGCGCAGTTGTTAGGCAGCGGAGTACAGCAGGAGCGCGGTGCCGATCATTCGCCAGCGGTCTCGCACTCGGCGTTCACCCCGCACCCCATCCAGGGATGGACGCCGGACTTCATCCCGTACGTGCTGCAGGAGTCGATCGACAAGCACTACTACGACGAATTGATCGCGGTGGCAGGGCCCGACGCGATCGCCTGGTCGCGCAAGCTGGCGGCACAGGAGGGGATCTTCACCGGGATCTCCGGGGGCGCGAGCCTCGCGGTGGCGATCCAGGTGGCCGAGCGGGCGCCCGAAGGCTCGGTGATCTGCTGCATGCTCCCCGACACGGGGGAGCGATACCTCTCCACGCCGCTGTTCGAAGGGGTCGCCACCGACATGACCGACGAAGAAGTCGCCCTGTCGCGCTCGACCCCGGGCTTCCACCTGGATCCCGCCTAACGCGGTCGCGCGTCTCCCCCTCGAGGTCTCCCATGGATGGACAACCTCCGGCCCTTGGCCGGCAGTCCCCGCTCGAACTCTCGCCGGGGGAGTTTCGCGCCGCCGGTCACGCCCTGGTGGATCGCATCGCCGAGTTGTTGTCGACGATGCGCGAGCGCAAGGTGACGAGCGGGCTTTCGGTGCACGACGTGCGCGCGCTGGTCGCGCCATTTGGCGACATGCCTGACGAGGGGAGCGACGCGTCGTCCATCCTGTCGCAGGCGACCGAGATGCTCACCGCGCATTCGCTCTACAACGGCCACCCCCGGTTCCTCGGCTACATCACCTCCTCACCGGCACCCATCGGCATGCTCGCCGACCTGCTGGCGGCGGCGGTGAACCCCAACGTGGGGGCGTGGGTGCTGTCGCCGGTGGCCACGGAGATCGAAGCCCAAACGATCCGATGGATCTCCGAGTTGCTGGGATATCCGGACGGGAGTAGCGGGGTGCTGGTGAGCGGTGGGAACGAGGCCAACTTCGTCGGGATCTACGCGGCGCTGCGGGCCGTCTTCCCGCGCGATGACGCCGAAGGGCGCCCCGCGCGCCTGGCGCGCGCGACCATCTACGCCTCCAGCGAGACACACACCTGGATCGAGAAGGCGGTCGACATGTTCGGGCTCCCGCCGGACGCCCTGCGCTCGATTCGTGTGGACGCCGATCGCCGCCTGGTGCTCGACGATCTGGCCGAGCGACTCACGGCCGACGTGCGCGACGGCCGTATTCCGGTGGCGGTCGTGGGATCGGCGGGGACGGTGAGCACCGGGGCGATCGACCCGCTCCCGGCGATGGCGGCGCTGTGCCGCGCACACAACGTCTGGTTCCACGTCGATGGCGCATACGGTGGCTTTGCCGCGATGCTCGACAGTGTCCCGGCCGATCTACGCGGACTCGCGCTCGCCGACTCGGTGGCGGTCGACCCGCACAAGTGGTTGTACGCCCCGCTGGAGGCAGGGTGTGCGCTGGTGCGCGACCCCGCCTTGCACCGCGCGGCCTTCAGCTATCACCCGCCGTATTACCACTTTGGGGTGGCGGCAACCAACTTCCTCGACCTGGGGCCGCAGAACTCCCGCGGTTTCCGCGCCCTCAAGGTGTGGATGGCGCTGCGCCACGTGGGGCGTCGTGGCTATGAACAGATGATCGGCGACGACATCGCGCTGGCGCGTGCGCTGTACGAACGCTTCGACGCCGACCCGCGCTTCGAGGCGGCCACGCTGAGCCTGAGCATCGCAACCTTCCGCTACGTGCCTGACGAGTTCCGCGGCCGTGCGGGTGATCCCGCCGTCGAGGAGTACCTCAACACGCTCAACCGGGCATTGCAGGCGCGCCTCGAGACCAGCGGCGAACTGTTTGTCTCGAACGCGGTGGTCGAGGGGCGCTACCTGCTGCGCGCGTGCATCGTGAACTTCCGCACGTCATCGCAGGATGTGGAGGCGATTCCGGAGATTGTTGCACGGTATGGGGCGGAGGTGCATGCGGAGGCGGAAGCGAGGGTTTAGAAGACGGGAAGACGGGAAGACGGGAAGACGGGAAGACGAGAAAACGACCCTGGGGGGGCTGGCAGTCTGCCGGCCCCCCCAGGGTTTTGATCTCACTCGTCTTCTCGTCTTCCCGTCTTCTCCCCTAAATCGCTTTGGAGAGCCCCCCGAATCTCCGATCGCGTGCGCGGAAGTCGCTCACGGCTTCATCGAAGTCGGCGTTGGAGAAGTCGGGCCACATGCGGCGCGAGAAGACCAGTTCGGCGTAGGCGCATTCCCACAGCAGGAAGTCGCTCAGGCGCTGCTCGCCGCCGGTGCGGATCATGAGGTCGACATCGGGGACATCGCCGGGGCAGTGGTTCACCATCGCGATGGCTCGGCTGAAGTCCTCGCGCGAGAGCGCGGCCCCCTGCGGGACCATCGTGGCGGCGCGCAGCAGGGTGTCGCGCGACGAGTAGTCCACCGCCAGACGCAACACCATCCCGTCGCAGTCGGCCGTCTCGCGTTCCGAGGCCTCGATGGCCCGGCGCAGCTCGGGCGACAGGCGGTCGCGGCGTCCGATGACGCTCAGGCGGATGTCGTTGTCGAGCAGACGCGGCGTCTCCGACGCAAGGTTGCGACGGAACAGCTTCATCAGCGCGCTCACCTCGTCCTGCGGACGGTTCCAGTTGTCCGACGAGAAGGCGTACAGCGTGAGGTATCCCACCCCCGAGCGGCGGGCGTGTTCGACGATGCGGCGCACCGTCTTGGCCCCCTCGATGTGCCCCATCGTGCGACGCTTGCCACGCTGCTGCGCCCACCGCCCGTTGCCATCCATGATCATGGCCACGTGCCGCGGTCCGAATGCCGAGACCGAGGAGATGTCGCGTCTCCCGTCTCCCGTCTCCCGTCTGAATGTCGTTGTCACCGCTCGCGAGTGGCTTTGATGATCGCTTCCATGTGCCCGAGATACCGCTCCAGCGCCTGCCGCCCCAGCGGGGTCAGCGCGTAGTCGGTCTTGGGTAGGCGTCCTTCGAATGACTTGGTGCAACGGATGTAGCCGGCATCCTCGAGCTTGCGCGCGTGCACACTGAGGTTGCCATCGGTCGTCCCCATCAGCGACTTGAGGGCGTTGAAGCTCAGCGAATCGTTCACGGCGAGTGCAGAAACGATGCCGAGACGAATGCGCTCGTGGATCAGACGATCGAGGGCGGCCGGGGTCGCATCGATTGCGTGGCCGTCCACCGAGGAGAGTCCGCCCGCTCCCCCACTAGGGGCCTCGGAGCGCCCGATCGACGGGCGCGTCGAGGCGGCCGTGTTGCGCTTAGCCACCGTACCTCCGTGAGATCAGATAGCCGAACACCACGTGCAGCCCGCCGAAGCCGGCGGCCATGATCGCGCTGAGCAGGATCCCCCGCGTTTCCACCGGCCAGGCCGCAAAGACCAGCGGGACCGCCAGGGCGATCGCCCCGAAACCCATGAACAGCGCCCCCATGACCGGGATGATCGGGACCGACATCGCCCCCCCAGCCATCACGGCCGCGCCGTACATCATCAGCCACATCCCGGGGAGCGCCGGATACCACCCGGCGCGCAGCGCCACGGCGGTCAGCACCGCGCCCGCGACAACTGACGGGAAAAAGGCCAAGGCCAGCTTGCGGGCCAGCGCCGTGGTGAACGTCGCCTTCGACTCCCGCGTCTTGCGAACGGTCAGGTAGACCGACGCGGCAAAGGCGATGGGGGCCGTCGCCATCCAGGTGAGGAGCCAGCGCGGCGTCTCCAGGTGCGATCCCGCCACCAGCGTCGCGACCAGCGCCACGATCCCGGTCAGCGTGATTCCCGCCCCGGACACCGCGGTGAACGTCCCCGCTGCCTCCATCGTCTCCCGGATGAAGCGCAGGTTGTCCAGCGCCCGGTCCGAAAGGGCCGGCGGGGGGGTGGGGGGCTCGAGCTTGAGTGGACGGTCGTGTCGCGTCATGGACGGAGAATGCCCTGGGAAGGCGCTGTCGTCAAGTGCTTTGCGTTGTAAAGACGACGTGACACTCGGTGCGTCACAACCATGCACCACCCCCCTCCCATCCCCCCAAAAACGACTCGGCGGCGCCCCCCGAAAGGGAGCGCCGCCGAGCCGCACAGCGGGTGACCGGGAGTCGCCGATCGCGCTACGAACGACGGCTCACGGTCTGGTCGAGCGTCCGGCGCCGCCAGTCGCGTCGTCGTTGTCGTCGTCGTTGTCGCTCACCGACGGCGTCCCCAGCACCTTCCGCAGTTCGGCGATGCGCTCGTCGAGTTCCTTGCGCAGCACGCCGTAGCGTTTGATGGCATCGCGACCGATCCGCTGGTCGGCCTGCATCGTCATGCTGTACAGGTACTGGATGTGCGACTGCAATTCCGGCTTGGAGTAGCGCACCGACGGCATGATCACCTTGGCCCGCAGCGCCTCCAGCGCCTTGAGCGTGTCGGCCGCACTGGCCGCCGAGGCGAGGCGACGACGCCCTTCCTCGATCTGGGCCGCCACCTGGTTCACCTCGGTCACGAGGTCGCGCACCTTGAGGTTGTGCTGGTACTGCTCGCGCAGGTCGGCCAGCGTCACCCCGTCACGTGCAACGCGCGGGTCCATCTTCAGCTCGAGCGGCTTGGTCGACGACCAGGTGCCACTCGTCAGGCGCACGCTGTACCGCCCCGGCACCACGCGCGGCCCGTTGCGCCCGCTGCGCGACGCATTGAGGTCCCACGGCCCGGCCACGGTGTAGTCCCAGTAGAAGCGGTTCATCCCCGCCGCTGCCGGCAGGCGCGGCGTCCCCAGGCGCTCGGTGACCATCTGGCGCATCGACGGCTGCACCGTCTCGCGCTCGCCGTCCCCGGCGCTGGAGAACGAGCGAATCACCGTCCCGCTCGCGTCGAGAATGTCGAGCGTCACCGGCGCGGTCGGGGCGCTGGCGAGCCAGTAGTCGATCTGCGCCCCCGCGGGGGGATACTGCGGATCGGCGGGGTCAAAGCGCGACGACTCCACGCCGCCAAATGATCCGGCGTAGCGCTGCATCACCGCTGGGCGCGGCGTCAGCAACTCGGCCTCGGCCTTCACGAGCTTGTCCGAGAGCTGGTGCAGCGACGACAGGTTGTTGAGGATCCAGAACGAGCGCCCCTGCGTGGAAATCAGCAGGTCACCGTGCTGCACGCGCATGTCGGTGATCGGCGTGATCGGCAGGTTGCGCTGGAACGACTGCCACTGCTTGCCGTTGTCGAACGAGATGAACATCCCGAACTCGGTCCCGGCGTAGAGCAACCCTTCGCGCGCCGGATCCTCGCGCACCACGCGCGTGGGATTGTTGGCGGCGATGCCGTTGTTCCCCGACGTCAGCAGCGTCCACGTGGCGCCGTAGTCGTCGGTCTTGTAGATGAACGGGCGGAAGTCGCCCAACAGGTAGCAATGCACGGCGTAGTACGCCGAGCCGCGACGATGCGGCGACGGCTCGATCTGCTGCGTGCGACAGCCGTCCGGCGGCCCCTTGAAGCCGTTGCGCGTGAAGTCGTCCGACGTCGGCACCAGCCCTCGCGGCGTGATGTCCTTCCACGTCTTGCCGGCATCGCGCGTGATGTAGAACGGCCCGTCGTTGGCGCCGGTCCAGATGACGCCGGGCTCGAGCACCGATTCGCGGATCGCGTATACCACCGAGAAGTACTCTTCGCCCGTGACGTCGATCGTGATCGGCTCACCGCTCGGCGCCTGCTGCCGCTCTTTGGGGTTGAGCGTGAGGTCGGGGGAGATCGTCTGCCAGGTGACGCCGCCGTCGCGCGTGCGGTGCACGTACTGCGAGCCGTAGTAGACCGTGTTGGGCTCGTTGGGCGAGACTTCCATCGGCGAGACGCGTTGGAAGCGGAGGATCAGGTCCTTCCCCGGGTTGCCATACAGCGACTGCCCGCCGTTCCAGTACGGCTGCTCCTGCCCCGAACGCATGCTCATGCGCGAGAACTGTCCCTTGCACGCGCCGTACACCGTGTCGGCGTTGGTGCGATGCGGCATGATCGGTCCCGTCTCGCAGCCGGGCCCCTGCATCCACTCCTGCATCGGCGAGTCAGGGCGCCCAGCTGTCAGCGGCAACGAGGGGACGATGAGCGTGGAGTTGTCCTGCTGCGCGCCATACAGGCGATACGGGAACTGGTTGTCGGCAACGACCTGGTAGATCTCGGCGGTGGGCTGGTTGTACAGCGTCGACCAGGTGCGCCCGCCGTTGAGCGACACCGTCGCCCCGCCGTCGTTGGACTGCACCATGAGATCCGGCGTGTTGGGATTGATCCAGAGGTCGTGGTTGTCGCCGTGCGGGATGTTCTGCGGGCGGAAGGTCCTCCCGCCATCGGTCGTCTTGTAGAAGCCTTCGCTCATCACCCAGACCGTATTGGGGTCCTTGGGGTGAACGGCGATGTTGGTGTAGTAGAACGGGCGGGTGAGCATCGGCGCGAAGGACGACGCCAGCGTCCACGACTCGCCGGCATCGTCGGAGCGATAGAGCCCGCTGCCGGGCTTCGCTTCGATGACGGCCCACACCACGTTAGGCGCGCCGGGCGTCACGGCGATGTTGCTCTTCCCGAACAGCTCGCCCGGAAGGCCGTTGGTGAGCTTCTTCCAGGTGCTGCCGCCGTCGGTGGACTTGTAGAGTCCCCCTTCGCGCGCCCCGGAGATGATCGTCCACGGCTTGCGCTCGGCACGCCACATCGACGCGTATACGACGCTGGGATTGCCGGGCTGGAACTCCACGTCGACCGCTCCGGTGGAGTCGGAGACGTACAGGACGTTGGTCCAGCTCTTTCCGCCATCGGTGGTGCGATAGACGCCACGTTCGCGATTGGGGCGGAACGGGTTCCCGATCGCCGCGACGAACGCGATGTCCGGATTGCTCGGGTGAATCTCGACGCCGCCAATGTTGCCGACGTTGTCGAGCCCAACATGCGCCCAGGTGGCCCCGGCATCGGTCGACTTGTAGACGCCGATCCCGATGGCGACGTTCGAGCGATAGCCATCCGAGCCGGTCCCGGCGTAGATGACCTTGGGATCGGAGTCGGCGACGTCGATGTCGCCCATCGACCCGACCTTGAAGTACTTGTCGCTGATGTTCTGCCAGGTCTGCCCGGCGTCGATGGTGCGCCAGACGCCACCACCGGTGGAGCCCATGTAGAACGTGAGCGGCTCCTGCGGGACGCCGGTCACCGTGGTGACGCGACCGCCGCGCGCGGGGCCGATCATTCGGTACTGCAGGTTGTTGAAGTGCGCGGGACTCACCTGCGTGAGCGGGGCGGCGGGGGCCGGCCGAGCGGGGGCCGGTCGCGCCGGGGCTGTCGCTTGCGCCCCGCCCTGCTGAGCAAGGAGCGCGAAGGCAAGGAGGGTGGCGCCCGCCGCGCCACGGCGCGCGGAACTCGGACTACGTTGGTGCATACTGCGCCTCGGGGTGGGGAGGAGTGTGATTCTAGAACGTGCGGGCAACGTCTCGCGTTGGCGCCGCGCCAGCTCGGCGAGAATCTGTGGCGGAACAGGGCGCGCGGCGAGTACGCGAAGCGAGTGCGCGCGGGGCGTAGGCAACGCCAGGTGCGGGCGCATGCGTGCGGGCGCATGTGTGCGGGCGCATGAGTGCCGCCGCTCTTGCGCCGAGCCTGCGTCCGACGTTGCGTTGCGGCATTCACCTGCCGACGAGTCCATGCGATTCCTCCCCCGCCGCCACCACGTGATCCTCCCGCTCGCCGCCGCCGTCGTTGCAGCCGCGCTCCTCTCCTCCATCGCGCCGGCCCAGGCGGTCAACGAGGCGCGCACGCGCTGGGAGCGCCTGTGCCAGATGCGCAAGGACAAGTTCGACCTGATCCTCCCCGAGGCGATGCGGGAGAACGGGATCGACATGTGGATCGTGGCGATGAAGGAGGGGCACTACGACCCCATGTGGGACGTGCTGGGGCGCGGGTACACCGGGAGCATCGGCTACTTCATCTTCACCGACAGGGGTGATCGCGTCGAACGCGCCGCGTTAGGCATCGCGGATCACCATCGCGCCGCCTGCGGCGCCTACGACATCGACGACGACGGCAACGACCTGGCCGCCTTCGTGAAGGCCCGCAACCCGAAGCGGATCGGGCTCAACATGTCGGCCGAGATGGGGATGGCCGATGGCCTCACGCACACGCTGCACCAGCACATCGTCAAGACGCTGGGCGAACCGTACGTCTCGCGCCTCGTCTCCGCCGAAAAGCTCATCTCCGACTTCAGCTCGCGCCGCACGGCCACCGAGATCGTGGCCTTTGGCGACGCCGGCGAGATCGGGCGGCAGATCGCCGAGCGGGCGTTGTCCAACGCGGTGATCACGCCGGGGGTGACGATGCTCGCCGACGTGTCGTGGTGGATCCAGGACGAGATGCTGCGGCGCGGACTCGGCAGCTCCTTCGAAGTGCCGTCGATCTACGTCACCGGGCCTAACGGGATCGAGGCGACGTCGAATGACCGCATCATCCAGCGCGGCGACCTGCTGATGATCGACTTCGGCGTCGGCTACCTCAACATGTGGACCGACCAGAAGCGCATTGCCTACGTGCTCAAGCCTGGCGAGACGAAACTCCCCGACAGCTACCAGAAGGCCTTCGACAACGCGGTGAAGGTGCGCGACGTCATTCGTCGCACCGCCAAGGCCGGCAAGACGGCGCAGGCGATGATGGACGAGGTGAACGCGGCGATCGCGAAGAGCGGGCCGCTCCCGATGCGCGGCTTCAACCAGGTGCGCGCCGACGACTCGATCGAGTTCATCATCGGCTGTCACTCGGTCGGTGACTGGGGGCACGGCATCGGCCCCTCGATGGCGTTCTTCAACCCGGGGCGCCTCACCTACGAGATCCGCCCGACCAATCTCTTCTCGATCGAACTCTTCGCCTACACGCCGATCCCCGAGTGGGGGGGCAAGAAGCTGCGTATCCCGCTCGAGGACGATGCAATCATCACCGCGCGCGGCGTGGAGTGGGTGTATCCGGCGAATCCGCGCATCCTGCTGGTGAGATAAGACGGGAGACGGGAGACGGGAGTGCGACGCGCTGTGCGCGTCGCCAACGCTTCTCCCGTCCCGCTCGCCCCGGACAAGCGGCAAGATTCGCGTAAGCACCGCGCGCGGCAACGCCGCGCGCACTCCCGTCTTCCGTCTCCCGTCTCCCGTCCGCTCTACGGTTTTCTCTTCCCCCACAGCGGCGGCGGCGGCTCCGTCATCATCCGCTGCGGCGCGTTGGGAAGCAGGCGCATGGCCTCCTGTACCGCACGCTCCAGCTGCGGATCGCGACCGGCGATGACCTCCTTGGGCGTGTTTTCCACGTCGATGTCTGGGCCTACGCCTTCGTTCTCCACCGCCCACTTGCCATCACGCGTGAAGAAACCGCCACGCGGAGCAATCATCGTCCCGCCGTCGATCAACACCGGCGTGTCCCACGTCCCCACGAGCCCGCCCCACGTGCGCTTGCCCACCAGCGGCCCCACCTTGCGCCGCTTGAACATGTACGGCATGAGATCGCCCCCTGAGCCGGCCATCTCGTTGATGATCATCACCTTCGGCCCCCAAATCCCGGCAGCGGGCGAAGTGAACGGGACGCGCTCCCCCTCCCGGTTGTTGAAGTAGCCGTCGAAGTCGCGCTCCATGATGTCGACGATTTAGTCGGCCGCCGAGCCGCCACCATTGAAGCGCTCGTCGATGATGGCCCCGTGCTTGTGCTGCTGGGCGAAGTAGTACCAGTTGAACGAGGTGTAGCCCGGCTGTCCGGTGTTGGGGATGTAGACGTACGCCAGCTTCCCCTGCGACAGCGAGTCTACCAGGCGCCGGTTCCCCTCGATCCAGGCGCGGTTGCGCAGCCCATTCTCGGCGGCCACCGGAACCACAACCACGCGACGCGCCCCCGCCATCTCCGGCGAGCCGTTGACCATCAGCACCACCTGACGGTTGGCCGTGCCATCCAGCAGGCGATAAATGTTGTCCGGCGCGCGGAGGTCCGCGCCGTCGATCGACAGGATGTACTCGCCCACCTTTACGTCGAGTCCGGGGCCGCTGAGCGGCGCGCGCAGCTCCGGGTTCCAGCTCTCGCCGTCGTAGATGCGGGTGATGCGATAGCGCCCGTTCTCGATCGAGAAGTCGGCGCCTAACAAGCCGACGTTGGCCGGCGGCACCTCGGGGAGGTCGCCCCCGCGCACGTACGAGTGCCCCACCGCCACCTCGGCGCCGGTCATGTCGAGCAGGTAACCGAAGTCCTCGCGGTGTGCGACGTGCGCCACCATCGGCTCGTACATCGCCTTCACCTTGTCGTAGTCGGCCCCCTGCAGGTTGCTCACGTACAGGTACTCGCGCTGGTTGCGCCATCCTTCGGCAAACATCTGCTTGTACTCGGCGCGCGGGTCGACGAGCATGCGGATCGCCGAGTTGATGCGCCCCTGCCCCGCGGTGGGGACGGGCCCTTCGGTGTTGACGATCGCGAGCGCCCCTTGTTGTCCGGCGCTGCGCCACAGGAGCTTCTTGCCGTCCTGCGAGATCGTGTACTGCGCGACCCCCTGCGCAAAGACCGTGGCCCGCCGCTCCTTGAACGTGTAGCGATGCAGCACGTCGCCCCCGCCCTGCGGCGCGCCGGCGGCGGTGCCGACGTCGGGCGTGTTCTCCAGGAAGAAAATCGTGCCGGCGATCCCTGCCTTGAGCCCGCTGTAGTCGCGCGGCACCACGCCTAACGAAATGACGCGATTGGCGAGCCCCTCGAAGTCGATGCTCACCGCCGGTGCCACTGGCGTCGCATCCCGATTCCCCGCTGCACCAGACGGCGGCGCCACCGGCGCCGCCACTCCCGTCTCCCGTCTCCCGTCTCCCGTCCCTTCCTCATCGCTTTCCGGCGCCAGCGGCGACGCATCGCTCTTGCGCAGCACCGCCGCGTAGATCGCTCGCGTCACCGGATGATCGTACGACGACATGTCCAACCATCCGGAGCGGGGGCCGAAGTCGGTGGACCCCATCCAGTACAGGTACTTCCCGCTCGCGTCCCACGCCGGCCAGCTCGCGTCGGCCATCCCATCGGACACCTGGCGCGTCGATCCCGCCTGCACGTCGTACACGAAGATCGCACGGAAGTACGACGGCAGGCGCTTGGCATAGGCCACCCAGCGCGAGTCGGGGCTCCACACCGGATTGATCGATCGATCGGGGAGCATGTACGGATCGGTGTCGACCTTGGTCGAGCGCCCGGCCACCACGTCGGTCACCCAGAGACGCAGGTGCGCATCGGTGTAGAGGATCTTGGAGCCATCCGGCGACCACGCCGGCGTGTAGTAGAACGAGGGCTCGGGTAGGGCGATGGTGCGCGGCGGCGTGATGCCGTCCTGCGAGGCGATCACCAGCTTGTACGCACCACCGGCATCGGAGAAGTAGGCCACCGACTTGCCATCGGGGGACCAGGCCGGCGCCCGCTCGGCGCTCCCGTTGGCGCGCGTGAGGTTGCGCCAGTCCCCCTTCTCTGCCGGGATCGAAAAGATCTCGCCGCGCGCTTCCACCGCCGCGCGCTTTCCCGTCGGCGACAACGCGATGTTCGTGATGCGATTCCCCACCTCCTTCCACTGCGGCACCAGCCAAGGGAAGTCGCCACGCACGGTGATGTCGAGACGCTTGTGCTGCTTGGTGCGCGCATCGAGCGTATGGAGGTAGCCTCCCTGTTCGAACACCACCAGGCCGTTGGCCGCGTCGAGCGCCTTGACGTCGTAGTCGGTGAACTTGGTGAGTTGCTCGAGCGCCTTGCTGCGCGTGTCATACGACCAGACGTTGTGCACGCCGTCGCGATCCGACGCAAAGTAGACGACATCGCCCAACCAGGCCGGGTCGATGTCCTTGGAGTCGGTCCACGGGGGCGTGCTGACCTCGTGACTGGCGAGGTCGAAGATCCAGATCGCGCGATTCTGCCCGCCGCGATAGTTGCGTCGTTCATCGTCCCACGAGCCGTTCATGCGGTAGGCCACCCGCTTGCCGTCAGGCGCAATCTTCCCCTGGAAGGCGCGCGGCATCGGGAGCGCCGTCTCCACGTCGCCCTGCAGCGCCACCGACCAGAACTTCATCTGCCCGTTGGGTGAGGAACGCGCCGATGCGAACACGATGCGCGATCCGTCCGACGTCCACCCCTGCGCGACGTCTGGCCCCGGATGCCACGTCAGCCGCTTCGGCTCGCCCCCCTCGGCCGCCACCACGTACACA
This sequence comes from uncultured Gemmatimonadaceae bacterium, assembly GCA_964560345.1. Taxonomy (GTDB): domain Bacteria; phylum Gemmatimonadota; class Gemmatimonadetes; order Gemmatimonadales; family Gemmatimonadaceae; genus SCN-70-22. Next base: position 4,182 of record CAZLLP010000023.1, on the reverse strand, counting down.
TCGGTGTTGCCGGCGTACTGCCCGCTGAAGGCGATCCACTTGCCGTCGGGCGAGAAGCGCGGATTGGTGGTGACCCCCTGGAACGACGTGACACGTCGCGCGTCGCCGCCATCGCGCGGCGCCGTCCAGATGTTGTTGGCATACGAAAAGGCGACCTGCGTCGCACTAATCGTCGGCTGCCGAAGGAGGCGCGTCTGTGCGCCGGCGGGGGTCGTGGCGGCGGCGGCTATCGCCACCAGGAGGAGTCGTCGGTCCATCGGGGATGACGGGTATGAGACGGGCCCCCAGCCGCTGTGGCCGGGGGCCCCCAATCATGTCCGACGGACGGCGTGCTGGCTACCGGCGCCCGACCGAATCGTCCCGCACGCGACTACCAGCGCGAGACGCGACGCTCGCAGTACTCGCGAATCCGACGGCGCTCCCACAGCGCTTCGCGGCGCGTGTCGACGCGATCCCAGCGCGAACGGCGCCACATGTCGCGCTCGCAATCACGGAAGGCGTCCCACTGGTAGCGGTTCCACCGACGCGCGCGCTTCTCGAAGTCGCGCTGCTCGCGCTGATACACCTTCCAGTCGTCGTCGCGCCCCCATCCCCATCCGATCCCGCGGTTGTCGCGGCGATTGTCGTAGCGGTCACGATCGCGATCACGATCCCTGTCGCGATCGCGGTCACGATCCTTCACCCGGCTGCGATCCTTGTCACGCCCGCGCTCCCAGTCCCAGCTCCCGTTTCGGTCGCCGTTGCGGTCGCGCGCACGCGTGTCGCGGTCGCGGTCGATCACGACGTCGCCCGTACGTGTGCGGATCTCCCCTTCGCTCGGAACGCGCTGGGCAACACTCACGCGAGGGGACACGGCCAGAGCCGAGGTGGCCATCAGGGCAAACAGAACGTTACGCATGGTCTCTCCCGCGTCGGTGGTATAGGAGCATGGAGCCAGCGCGCGTTGCGCGCGGCGCCACCCTCACCAAGGGCAGCATCGGTGCCACGCGCGCGCGCCACGCGGCCTATCGCGTAAGTCGTTGCAGCGACTCGGCGTGCGTGGTTTGGGGGCCGGCCGTCTCGGGCGGCATTGTCGCCAATGGAGGACGGCGCGATGTCCTCCGGCGAAGGAACGCCGCCCCGCCGGCTGCCGGTTGCCGGCTGTCCGCCGTCGGCGGCCGCCCCTCCACCAAGGACCCCCCGGTCCTGGGGCGCCCGCCGCGGCCCCCCCACATTCCACGGGCACCGGAGCCGATGGATGTCGCCTGGCGGGGCGTGCATCGTGGACCGCGACTCCCGCGCCCTGGAGACCTAACGATGGCGTCGACCCTACCGCAGCGCCCGACCGGCCCTGCGCATCGCGATTCGGCCTACGCCGAGCGCCTTCGCTCGCTCGCCCTGCTCGTCGGCAATACCCCGCTCCTCGCCCTCGACTTCACCTTTGGCGGCGAATCGCGCACGGTGTACGCCAAGCTCGAGTCGATGAACATGACGGGGAGCGTGAAGGATCGCATGGCGCTCCACATCCTGCGCAGCGCCTCCGAGTCGGGCGTCCTCACTCCCGGCGCGCTCATCGTCGAGGCCACGAGCGGCAACACCGGGATCTCCTTTGCCGCGTTAGGGCGCGCACTGGGTCACCGCGTCGCCATCTTCATGCCCGACTGGATGAGCAGTGAGCGCATCAACCTGATTCGCTCGTTCGGGGCCGACGTGCGCCTGGTCTCGCGCGCCGAAGGTGGGTTCCTCGGCTCCATCGAACTCGCCGAGTCGCACGCGGCGCGCACGCCGGGGGCCTTCCTCCCGCGCCAGTTCTCCAACGAAGCCAACTGCCTCGCGCACCAACTCACCACCGGCCCCGAACTCTGGTGGCAGCTCGCCCCGCTTGGCCTCGCGCCAGACGCCTTTGTCGCTGGCGTCGGGACCGGCGGGACGATCATGGGAACGGGGCGCTACCTGCGCGAGAACGATCGGTCGATCGCGCTATACCCGGTGGAACCGGAGAACTCGCCGACGCTCAGCACCGGCCACAAGGTCGGGCATCACCGCATCCAGGGGATCTCCGACGAGTTCATCCCCGCGATCGTCGACCTCGACTACCTCGATGACCCCATCGCCATCGACGATGGCGACGCGATCATCATGGCGCAGAAGCTGGCGCGCGAGGTGGGCCTCGCCGTGGGGATCTCGTCAGGTGCAAACTTCCTCGCCAGCATCGTGGCGCAGGAACGCCTCGGACGCGACGCGGTGGTCGTCACCGTCTTTGCCGACAGCAACAAGAAGTATCTCTCCACCGACCTGATGCGCGACGAACCATCGCGTCCCGAGTTCCTCTCCGGGCAGGTCACGCTGCAGGGCTTCCGCGTGCTCGCGCGCGCGTGCGCCCTGTGCAATCACAACGTCGACGCCCTCATCGAGCGGGACGAGTCCAGATCTTCTTCGTCGGAAGCGCCTCCCGATCGATGATCGTCCCGCGCGCCACGACCGTCTCGAGGCGCCGGATGTTGCGAATGTCGGCCAGCGGATCGGCCGAGAGCACGAGGAGATCGGCCGACTTCCCGACGTCGATCGTGCCGTAGTCCGCCAGCGCCTTGCTGGCGAGCGCCCCGTTGCGCGTGGCGCCGACGATCGCCTGCATCGGCGTCATCCCCAGCTCCACCAGTCCTTCGATCGCCGCCAGCGATCCCGTCCCCGGGTCCTGCCACGCCGGCTTTGGATCACGCCGGAATTCAGGGGCGAGGCCAAGGTAGTTGTCGGTCGCGATGGTCGTCACGCACCCCGCCTTGATCAGCTTCTCGGCGTTCGCTCGCCGTATCGCCATCCCGCGATCGCCCAGGTCGCGGCGCTTCTCCGCCTCGGTGCGCTCGCGCTGCGCGACGCCCTTGGCGCGCGCCGAATCGAGGCGTGCCTGACGAGTCGAGTCGTCGCGACGCAGCTTGGTCGAGTATTCCGTCCAAGGCGCGCCGGTCATCGTGTTGGAGAGCATCGCGCAGACCACCTTGCGATCGACAAACTCGCGCACGATCTCGTCGGACATCGGGACGTCGAGCACCTCGGGGTGCTGCACGAGGTCGACGCCGGCCCGCAGCGAAATCAGCAGCCCTTCTGGCGTGGTGGAATGCGTCTCGGCGACCAGCCCACGCTTGTGCACCTCGTCGACGATCACGCGCTGCGCGCGTTCACTGAAGCCGATGAAGACCGGGAAGCCGAAGTGCGACGTGCCGCCGAACTTGAGGAAGTCGACTCCCTTGTCGAGATAGCGGTTGATGGCCACGCGCAGCGAATCGGGCTCCATGTTGACCAGCTCTTCGCCCGCGCCCTGCGCGATCGCGTCGTTCATCTGCTCCTGGAGGAGCGAGAGATTCTCCGGCTGCCGCCCGGTGAAGGAGAACGAGAAGGGACCGCCCCATCCGACGATATTGCCCGCGACGTACATCCGCGGCCCCGGAACCTCACCGCGCCTGATGGCGTCGCGCGCGGCGATGAGCGGGGCGAGCATCCCGTATGAATCGCGCACCGTCGTGACGCCCACCCTGAGATGATTCTGCGCCGCCTCGATGGCGACGTCGGCAAAGCGATCCTGGTAGCGGGCGAAGTTCTCGATGCCGCTATAAATGGAGGCGTGGATGTTGGAATCGACGAAGCCTGGGGTGATCCACTTGCCCGACACGTCGATGATCCGCGCACCGCGGGGGATCGCCGTGCTCCCGCGACTGCCCACCGCGGCGATCCGTCCCCCGCGCACGACCACCACCGCGTCAGCCAGCGGTGTCCCGCCGTTTCCATCGATGAGCGTTCCGCCAACGAACGCCAACAGCGTGTCCGGCCGCGCCGCGCGATCTGCACCGCGCGCCGCCGGACGTGCTTGCGCGCCTAACGTCCGGCCGTCGGCAACGAGGCAGGCGATCGACACGACCGCCGAGGCGATCACGCGGGAGATTCGGCGAGGAGTGCGCATGGAGTCCGAGTTCAGGAAGCCGCCATAATGCCCCCACGGAATCCCGCGATCAACCCGCGCCCTTGACACTGCCCGGTATCCTGCGGCAATTGCACGCACCCCCGCGCCCCCCCCGCCGGCAGTCTCCCGTCTCCCGTCTCCCGTCTCCCGTCTCAAGAGCATGCCCCTGTCCCCCGAGCAGTCCGCCGCCATCGCCGCCGTCTCCCCCGACGAACCCGGGGCACTCATCGAGCGATTCACGACGCTCC
>CAZLLP010000022.1:0-57020 GCA_964560345.1 uncultured Gemmatimonadaceae bacterium | reverse complement strand
GTCGGTCGCGACGGCGACGCGGTCTATTTCGCGATGGATTTCCTCCCCTCCGGGCTGGCCGACAAGCTCGAAGCGACCCCCTTCCTCCCTGAGGAATTCGTCGTGCGGGTGGGGATCGACGTGGCCCGCGCCCTGGGCTTCGCCCACCGCGAAGGGGTCGTCCACCGCGACATCAAGGTCGACAACATCCTCTTCGACTCCCACGGCAACGCCGTGGTGGCCGATTTCGGCATCGCCCGCGCCGTCTCTGGTTACACCAACCAGACCGGGACCAACATGGTCGTGGGGACGCCGCAGTACTTCGCCCCCGAGCAAGCCCGCGCCAAGCCGCTCGACGGGCGCGCCGACATCTATTCGCTGGGGGTGTCGCTGTTCAGGGCGGCCACCGGGCGCCTCCCCTTCGAGGGCGACGACTGGTACGAGATCGCCCGGCAACACGTGGAGGACACCCCGCCGTCGCCGCGGAGCATCAACCCCGCGATCTCGCCAGCCTTCGAGCGTGTGCTCCTGCGCTGCATGGCCAAGCACCCCGACGACCGCCCGGCGACGGGAGAGCAGCTCGCCGACGAGCTCACGGCGGTGCTCAATGCCCCCCAGGAGGCCGGTGCGCGCGGGATGTACCTCTCGCCGTCCGACACGCCGACGCTGGTGACGCCGCTCGAACTGGTGCGCTCACCGCGCGTCTGGCGCCGGGCGGCGCCGATCACCGTCGTGCTCGTGGCACTTGGGGTGACGGCGCTCGCCCTGGCCAATCGCCGGCAGGCCGGGCAACTCGCCCTCAATGCCGCCGCCGACTCCGCACGACGCGATTCTGTCCAATTCCTCGTCCCGCCGGCCGATTCGGCGCTCAAGGACTCGCTATTCATCGCCGACTCCGCGAGGCGCGCGGATTCGGTTACGGCGCCACGAGACACGGCCCGTCCCAAGCCGCCGGCCCCGACCATCGGTCGCCTGGTGGTAAACGCGCCGGCCAACGCACGGGTGAGCGTCAACGGGCAGGCGGTGAGTGACGGCACATGGCGCGGCGACTCGCTCAAGCCGGGGGAGTACACCGTCGGTGCATCGCTCCCGTCGAGCGGCGGGTGCGACTGGGCGACCGTCGAGGAACGGGTGCGCGTGCGCGGCGGAGGTTCGCACTCGGTCACGCTGTCGCCGCGCCCCTGCGGCACCATCGCCATCAACTTGCTCAACGTGGCCAGCGGGGCGCGCTATTCGGTAGTCTCGAGCGACGGCGCCGTGAAGCTCGAAGGGGCGTTGCCGCGTGAAGGCGGAATCGTGGTTCCGGTCGGCGAGTATCGCGTGAGCGCACAACAGCCGCTCTGCGCCCCGTACACCAACGAGAGCGTGAACGTGGTGGCCGACCGGTCGACGCGCCTGACGTTCCGTGTGATCTGCGAGCGCCAGTAAACGACCGCGGGCACGCGCGTGCGTGCCCGTCGCTCCTGCGTCGTGTTCGTTAGGCGGCGCCTGACGACGCTAGAACTGGCTCCCCGCCACCGCGCCTAACGCGGCCCCCAGCGCCATCCCCACCCAGAACGTGCGCCGGCGGTACCAGGCCGGATGCAGCTCCTGCAGCAGGACCACGTGGTCGGTCGTCACCGCCGTCGTCTGCCCCGTCACCAGCGCGGTGACCGTCCCGGCGCGATCGACCCGCAGGACGCGCAGCCGAGCCACAAGCACATCGCGCTTGCGCGGATCGACGGCGATGCCGGGAAGCCCGCGCCGGATCCAGTGCTCGGTCCCCGAACGAAACGAGAGCGTGGTATCGCCGACGGCTGCAATCTCGAACCGGACGCCCTTGAGCTGGGCGCGCGCCGGGACGGCGAACACCCCCAGGGCCACCGCGACAACAAGGAGGGTGCGCCGAATCATCGGAAGAACGTCTGGACCAGTCCCTTGATGTCGTTGAACATCACCAGCGCAAACAGGAGCGCGATGGCCAGGACGCCAACCCGGGCGATCATCTCCTGCGTGCGGACACTGAACTCGCTCCCCTTCACGCTCTCGATGATCCGCACCAGGATCTGCCCGCCATCGAGCAGCGGCACCGGGAGCATGTTGAGTACGGCCACGTTGATGCTGAGGAAGGCCAGAAGTCCCAACAGGTCTTCCCACCCGTTCTTGGCCGCCTGGAACGAGGTGCGCGCGATGGCGATGGGGCCGCCCAGCTGCTTCACCGACACGTCGCCGACAAAGAGGCCGCGCACGACCTTCACCACGGCCCCACCCATCCCCCACGTCGCGTCCCACCCCGCGCCGACCGCTTCGCCAAAGGCGAGCTGCTCGCGAATCGGTTGCGCCTTCACCGCGGCGCCGATGCGCCCGACCTTTGTCGGCGCTCCGGTCGCGAGATCCACGTCATCGGTAAGCGCAGGGGTCACCTGCAGCGTGGCACGCTCACCGCTGGCGCGCACCACGTCGAACGTGAGCGGCGTCCCCGGCGAGGCCGACACCTTGTCCAGCACCTCACTCCAGCGACGAATCGGCTCCCCGGCCACGGCGACGATGCTGTCCCCCGCTTGCATGCCGGCAGCGATCGCCGGACGACCGGGGATGACCGAGTCGACAACGGCTGGGTTGTACAAACGGCCGAAGCTCATGATGGTCCCCGTCGACACGACGAGGGCCAGCACGATGTTCATGAGCACGCCGGCCGACAGGATGAAGATCTTCGCCGGAAGTCCCTTGGACTCGATCCAGCGATCGCTCGGCACCGGGTGTGGTCCAAACGGGCGCAGCGCATTTGGATCGAACGGAATCGGATTGAGCCCGCGCTGATGCCCGGGGACTTCCGCGGTGGCGTCGCCGTCGGGCGCGCTCAAGTCGGTGCTCCCCTCGATGGCGGAGCCCCCTTCGGCATCCTTGGTGGCCATCGCGACAAAGCCGCCGATGGGGAACCACGACCAGCGATAGTCGGTCTCGCCCCATTTGAAGCCGAGCAGGCGCGGTCCCCAGCCAAAGGCAAAGACCGGGGCGTACACCTTGGTCAGCTTGGCGGCGAGGAAGTGCCCGAGTTCGTGGACGAAAACCACGATCCCGAAGACGAGCAGTGGCGCAACGAACTTCAGCATGCGAAGCGATCCTTCACGTGTTGGCGCGCCGCCGCGTCGGCAGCGAGCAGCGCCTCCTTGTCCCCGCCAGGCGATCCGCGTAACGCCAGAAGCGCCGACTCGATGGCCGAGGAAATGTCCTGGAACTTGATCGATCCCGCGAGAAACAACGCGACCGCCTGTTCGTTGGCCGCGTTGAACACCGCCGGGGCCGCCCCCCCTTCCCGCCCCGCCCCGACTCCCAGACTGAGCGCCGGAAAGTCGTCGTGCCGAACCGGTTCGAACGTGAGCGGCGACGTCGCCACCGGATCGAGTCGAGGTACCCCATCGTCCTCGATTCGCTCCGGGTGGGTCAACGCATAGAGGATCGGCAGCTCCATCGATGGAACGCCCATCTGCGCCACAACGCTCCCATCAACGAATTCGACCATCGAGTGCACGATACTTTGCGGGTGCACCACCACGTCGATCCTGTCGAACGGGATGCCGAAGAGGAAGTGCGCCTCGATCACTTCCAGCGCCTTGTTGGCGAGCGTCGCGCTGTCGACGGTGATCTTCTTCCCCATGCTCCACGTGGGATGCTTGAGGGCGTCGGACAGCGTCGCCTCGCGCAGGCGCTCCGACGGCCATGTGCGAAAGGGGCCGCCGGATGCCGTGATGACGAGTCGACGCACTTCGTGCGCAGGGCGCGTCGCGAGGCACTGCAGGATCGCCGAATGCTCGCTATCGACGGGGACGATGCGACCACCACCGCGCGCCGACGCCGCAGCAACGAGCGGACCGGCGACCACCAGCGACTCCTTGTTGGCCAGCGCGACCTTCTTTCCCGCCTCGAGCGCGGCGAGCGTGGCATCGAGCCCCGCCGCTCCAACGATGGCGTTGATCACCGTGTCGACGCTCTCGAGCGTTGCAGCTTCGACGAGTGCTTGTCGCCCGAGCTTCCACCCTGCCGGCACGCCGCTTCCGTCCTGCACCAGCCCGATGTAGCCAGGCGTGGTCGCCGCGACCTGTGCGGCCAGTTCCTCGGCGCTCGAGTGCGCGGTGAGCGCCGCCACGACAAACCGATCGGGATGGCGCGCGATGACGCGCAGCGCCGAGCGCCCGATGGAGCCGGTGGAGCCGAGGACGGCAATGCGCTGCACGGAGTGGCTCACAGCGGTGCCGGGATGAGGAGTCGCCCGAGAATCAGATACGCGATCGGGAGGGCGAAGAAGAGCGAATCGAGTCGGTCGAGGATGCCGCCGTGCCCCGGCAGCAGGTGCGACGAATCCTTCACCCCCGCCTCGCGCTTGAGCAGCGACTCGGCGAGATCTCCCACCTGTGCGGCGATGCTGATCACGAGCCCGAAGCTGAGCGCGGTCCACGGCGTCAGCGCGAGCTGCGACCACGGACGCAACACGTAGACGTTGTACGCCCACGCGACGACCATAGTCACGACGAGGGCGCCGATGGCGCCCGCGCGCGTCTTCCCCGGGCTCACCGACGGAATGAGCTTGGCCTTGCCTAACGCGCGTCCCACGAAGTACGCGCCGATGTCCGAGGCCCACGTGAGGATGACGGGGAACATCACCAGCGCCGTCCCCGCCGCCGCCTCGATCACGAAGCGGTGGTGCCGCAGCGAATAGCCGAAGGCGAGCATCCCGCCGGTGTAGAGCGCCCCGAAGACGGTGACGGCGACCGATTCCATCGGGCGTCCCCCCACGCCCCGCGCCCAGATGGACGCGCCGAGCAGTGCGACGAAGACGACGCCGCCGATCGCCGCCGGGCTTCGCAGCACCTGGAGGCGATCGGCGTGTGCCAGGAGCGGGAGGGCGATGGCGATCGGGATGCCTAACGCGTCGAGCGGTTCGACGCCGCGCGGGCGCGCCATGCGGTACAGCTCCCACGCGCCGATCCCCCAGGCCACTCCCGGGAAGGCGGCGAAGGGGAGTCCCCCCAGCCCGGCCATGCCGATGGCCACGGGGGCCGCAACGAGCGCCACGATGACGCGGCGCGCGAGTTCACCCATGCCGGGTGCCGCGTTGAGTGACGCGCCGAGAGGCGCGCCGAGTGGCGCGCCGAGTGGCGCGCCGAGTGGCGCGCCGAGTGGCGCGCCGAGAGACGCGCTGCGCGCCGCGCGATCGGACGATCACACTTCCATGATCTCGGCTTCCTTCGCTTTCACCAAGGCGTCGACCTTGGCGATGAAGTCGTCGTGCAACTTCTGGAGGTCCTTCTCGGCGTGCTTCACGTCGTCTTCGGACACGCCTTCGAGCTTCTTGAAGCGATCGCGTGCGTCGGTGCGCCAGTGGCGAATGCCCACGCGCACTTCCTCGGCGAGCTTGTGCACGACCTTCACCAGGTCCTTGCGGCGCTGCTCGTTCATGGCCGGGAGCGGGATGCGAATGATCGCCCCCTGGATGGCCGGGTCGAGACCGAGGTCCGACTCGCGGATCGCCTTTTCCACCGCCTTGATCTGCCCCTTGTCGAACGGGGTCACGACGAGCAGGCGCGGCTCGGGGCTCGAGACGTTGGCCACCTGGTTCATCGTCATGTGCGAGCCGTACATCTCGACGCGCACCGTATCGAGCATGGTCGGATTGGCCTTGCCCGAACGCACCGTGGTGAATTCGTGCTTGGCGGATTCGAGCGCCTTTTCCATATGCGCCCGCGAGTCCTTCAGGATGTTCTGGATCGTGCTCATCGGACGATGGTCCCCACGCGCTCGCCGCGCACCGCGCGCGCAACGGCGCCTTGCTCGTGAATGTTGAGGACGATGAGCGGCAGCTTGTTCTCCTTGCAGAGCGTCACCGCCGTCTGGTCCATCACTCCCAGTTCCTCGAGCATCACGTCGCGGTAAGAGATCTGCTCGTATCGCGTGGCGCTGGGGTCCTTTTTCGGATCGGCCGAGTAGACACCATCGACGCTGGTCGCCTTGATGATGACTTCGGCCTTGATCTGGATTGCCCGCAAAGCCGCTGCGGTGTCGGTGCTAAAGTAGGGATTGCCCGTGCCAGCAGCAAAGATCACGATGCGCCCCTTCTCGAAGTGGCGCAATGCGCGGCGGCGAATGTACGGCTCCGCAAGTTCTTCCATGCGGATGGCCGTCATCAGGCGGGTAACGAGTCCTTTCTTCTCGAGGACGTCCTGCAACGCCAGCGCGTTGATGACGGTGCCGAGCATCCCCATGTAGTCGGCGGCCACACGGTCCATGCCGAGCGCAGCGAGCTGCGTTCCGCGCACCATGTTGCCGCCGCCAATGACGAGCCCCACGCCCACTCCGGTGTCGACCACGCCCTTGATCTCGTCGGCGAACTGGTTGACGCGAACGAAGTCGAAGCCGGCCCCCTTGTCTCCGGCGAGGGCCTCGCCGGAGAGCTTGAGCAGGATACGGCGATACGGGGAGCGGGACTCAGTCACCGGTGATTACTCCTCACCCATCTGGAAACGAACGAAGCGACGGACGGCGAGCTTGGCCCCGACGCTCTTGGCGACTTCGTCGACGCGCTGCTGGATCGTCTTGGAGTCGTCGCGAACCCACGGCTGCTCGACGAGGACGATTTCGCCATAGAGCTTGGAGACGCGCCCGTCGACCATCTTCTGCACGATCGCCTCGGGCTTGCCGCTCTCCTTGGCCTGCGCCTCGAAGATCGCGCGCTCGCTGGCGACGAACGCCGCGGGAACGTCCTCGCGGCTTGCGGCGACGGGGACGCGCGGGACACCCGCAGTCACGTGCTCGGCGATCTCGCGCGCGAGTGCCTCAACCTCGGCGCCGCTGGCGCCGGTGATCTCGACGAGCGAGGCCACCTTGTGGTTGAAGTGCACGTACGTGCCTAACGCGCCTTCGGTCTTGAAGCGCGCGTAGCGGCGCAGCACGACGTTTTCGCCGGTCTTGGCGGAGGCGGCCTTCACGGCTTCCTCGACCGTCTTGCTCGTGTCGGCGTGGAACGGCTGCGCGAGGAGCGTTCCCTCGCCGGCCACGTGCACGGCGTCATCGAGCGATTCGTCCTGGTGCACCTGGACGGCGAGCTGCTGCGCCAGGGCCCCAAACTCGTCGTTGCGGGAGACGAAGTCGGTCTCGGAGTTGACCTCGACGAGGGCGACGCTCTTGCCGTCCGGCGCGGTGATGGCGACGATGCGCCCTTCGGAGGCGGCGCGCCCGGCGCGCTTCTCGGCCTTGGCGATCCCCTTGGTGCGGAGGATGGCGATCGCCTTATCCATGTCGCCCTGAGCTTCTTCGAGCGCCTTCTTGCAGTCCATCATGCCCGCGCCCGTGCGGCCGCGGAGTTCGGCGATGTCCTTCGCCGTGATCGGCATGCTCATGTTCGTGTCCTTCCCGATTCCATCGGATCGTGAGAACGCCGCCGGCTGGGGTGCCGGCGGCGCTAGTCAATGCTGCCTGGGAATGCGCGAGTCGTGCAACTCGCGCCGTGTCGGTCTGGGTGCGCCGGCGTGGGCACCCGGACCGTGGAGATCGCTACTCCGCTGCGTCGTCTCCGCCAGCATCGCCGGCGTCAGCAGCGTCGGCGGCGTCACCGCCCTCAGCGCCGGCTTCGCCGGTCTTGAGGCGGGCCGCAATCGCTTCGGGCTTGGCACGGCGGCGGCGCGGGCGGCGACGACGACGGCGTTCTTCTTCGCTCCCCGGCGCAGCGGCCGGCTCGAGGCCGCGATCGGAGCTGTAGGTGCTCTCCTCGGCGTCCTCTTCCTGCGAGCGAACCGGCGCTTCGCGACGCGCTTCGGCGATCGTTTCGGCGATCATGCGGGTGATCAGCTCGACCGAGCGAATGGCGTCGTCGTTCCCGGCGATCGGGACCGTGATCTGGTCGGGATCGGAGTTGGTATCGCAGATGGCGACCATCGGGATCCCGAGCTTGTTGGCTTCGGAGACCGCGATGCGCTCCTTCTTGGAGTCGACGATGAAGAGGAGCCCCGGGACGCGCGCCATGTTCTTGATGCCCGACAAGTTCTTGGAGAGCTTGTCGCGCTGACGCGTGAGGAGGAGCTGTTCCTTTTTGGTGTAGTTCTCGAAATCACCGCCCGCTTCGGAGCCGGCTTCGAGCTCCTTGAGGCGCCGCGTCTGCTTCTTGACCGTCTGGAAGTTGGTCAGGAGGCCGCCGAGCCAGCGCTCGGTGACGTGCATCGCGCCGCAGCGCTCGGCTTCGCCCTTGACGATGGCGGAGAGCTGGCGCTTGGTGCAGACGAAGAGGACGTTGTCGCCGCGAAGGATCACATCGCGCACGATCTTCTGCGCGAGCTCGATCTGCCGAAGAGTCTTCTGCAGGTCGATGATGTGAATGCCGTTGCGCTCGGCAAAGATGAACCGGCGCATCTTCGGGTTCCACCGACGGGTCTGATGGCCGAAGTGGACGCCGGCTTCGAGAAGCTGTTCGAGGGTCGGGGAGGACATCTGTCTAGGTTTCCGATCGTTTGGGTTGTTCGACCTTCCCCGTCCACGTTCCCTACGACCGGCATGACCGGCACCCGCGGGAACTCGGGGGAAGTGCGATGTGAAGACGGGAGACGGGAGACGGGAGACAGGAGTGCTCGCTGCTACGCAGCTCGCGAGACTCGTTGTGTGAGAGGGTCGTGAGCTGCGGGCTTCGAGCGATGGTCGGCGCCGAAGGCGCCAACACTCCCGTCTCCCGTCTCCCGTCCCCCGTCTTGTGCTTTAGCGCTTGGAGAACTGGAAGCGCTTGCGGGCGCCAGGGCGGCCCGGCTTCTTGCGCTCGACCGCGCGGGCATCGCGCGTGAGCAGCCCCAGGTCACGCAGCTTGCGGCGGTGCGACTCGTCCATTTCGACGAGGGCGCGGGCCACGGCGAGGCGAAGCGCCCCGGCCTGTCCCGTCTGGCCGCCACCTTCCACGTGGGCCTTGACGTCAAAGCGCCCGAGCATGTCGGTCGCCGTAAACGGCTGCTGGATCGACGACACCAGCGTCGGACGCGGGAAATAGTCGCCTAACGTGCGACCGTTGATGTCCCACTTGCCCGAGCCGGGCTTCACGTACACGCGGCAGACCGCTTCCTTGCGGCGGCCGACGGCGTGAATCTGCGCGTTCTCAGCCATCCCTACTCACTCTTGCTGTTGAAGGTCAACGCCGTCGGCTTCTGCGCGACGTGCGGGTGGTTCGCATCTGCGTACACGCGGAGCTTGAGGCGCAGCACCTGGCGCGCCAGCGCCGTCTTGGGGAGCATGCCGTGCACGGCCTTCTCGATGACGCGCTCCGGATGGGTCGCGATCATCTTCGAGAACGGCGTGTACTTCTCGTGCCCCATGTAACCGGTGTGGCGGAAGTACTGCTTCTGCTCCGCCTTGCGCCCCGTCACCTTCACCTTGGACGCGTTGATGACAATCACGTTGTCACCGGTGTCCATGTGCGGCGTGTAGATCGGCTTGTGCTTCCCGCGAAGGATCTTCGCGATTTCAGAGGCGAGACGCCCAAGCACCATGCCTTCGGCATCGACAATGAACCACTGCCGGTCGATGTCCTTGGGAGTCGCGGAAAAAGTCTTCATGATCGGAAACGAATGACGAGTACGACGCGCGGGCCGGCTCGGCCTGACGTGGTGCGAAAGAACGCCGGAAGGCGCTTTTTGGCAGACTTGCAACGTAGACAGCCACTTAGGCCATGTCAACCGGATGTGAGGTACGGGAGGATGTTGAGCACGGCGCCTCCGGAGACTGCAGCGGTGTCGGGTTTCAGAACCTGGAGGATAAGTGGACGGTGGGTTCCCCCTGCGTCATTTGCGCTTCTACCGAGGAGTCCCCCAAAGTCGAACCATCCCGGTCGCAACCGTGCCCCGGCATTTGCGGCGCAGGTCGATCGGGCCGCTGTTCCTCACGCGCCACGGCTGCCCGGCCATTTTCAACACCGGTCAATTGCTTCATCCATCCTGCAGGTCGCCCCATAAACACCTCTTGGTTGAAGGTGTTGCGACGACCGATTGAATCCACCCAGTTCACGAGCGCGAGAGCGGATCGTATGCGCCGGTGAACGCAGTTCGTCGGTCATCCTGTCTCCTTGACCTGCCACAGCAACCGCAGCGCGTTTGCGAGCACGAGCAGCGTGCTCCCTTCGTGCGCCGCGATGGCGACTGCGATGCTCGCGGCCCCTGTCGCCGTCGCCACGGCGAGTGCTACGATTACTCCCAAGGAGATCACGACGTTCTGAACGATCACGCCTCGCGTCCGTCGGCTGAGCCCGATGATGAACGGGAGCCGTTCAAGTTGATCCCCCATCAGCACCACATCGGCAGTCTCGAGCGCGGCCGCCGTTCCGGCCCCTCCCATCGCGATGCCAACCGTGGCGTGGGCCAGCGCGGGCGCGTCATTCACGCCATCGCCAACCATCGCGACCTTGGCCGTCGCCGTGAGCTCTCGAATCGCGGCGAGTTTGTCTTCGGGAAGCAGGTTCGCGCGCACCTCGTCGATCCCGATCGCTCGACCCATCGCCTGCGCGACCCCCAGGTTGTCGCCGGTCAGTATGACGATGCGACGTACTCCTGCCGCCCGAATGCGGTCGAGCGTCTCACGCACCATCGGGCGCGGGGCATCCATCACGCCAATCACCCCTAGCCATCGACCGCCATCTTCACCCGGCCCCTTGGTCGTCGCCGGTGACTGGCGCACGATCATCGTCGATCGACCCGACTCGTCGAGCCGGGTGACCTCAGCGGCAACATTCGCCGGTACCGTCACGCCCGCGTCCTCGAAGAGCAGTGCGCGACCGACCTCCACGATGGAATCGCCGAGGCGCGCGCGCACGCCTCGTCCCGAGATCGACTCCAAGTCATCTGCCGCCCACGACGGGAGCGCTCGCGCCTCGGCCGCCCGTACGACCGCGGCGGCGAGCGGGTGCTGCGAGCGTCGCTCGACGGCTGCCGCCGTCGCCAGGAGTTCGTCCGGCGTCACGCTAGCCGCCGGCACGACGTCCGTGACGGATGGCTCGCCCACCGTCACCGTGCCAGTCTTGTCGATCGCGAGCACGCCAATGGTACCGAGCGTTTCGAGATGCGCGCCTCCCTTGATCAAGACGCCATGGCGTGCGGCCTGGGCGATGCCGGCGAGGATCGCCGCCGGAGTCCCTAGCGCGAGCGCGCAGGGTGACGACGCCACCAGCACCGCCATCGCGCGGTAGAACGACTCGTTCCACGTCCCGAGACCGGTGAGTGGTGGCACCACGGCGAGGAGGGCAGCGACTATGAGGACCACCGGCACGAATACTCGTTCGAAGCGCTCCGTCAGCTGCTGCGTCGGGGCCTTCTGCGTCGTGGCCTCGGCCACGAGTTTGATCACCCGGTCGAGCGTGCGATCGCCAACCGCCGCTGTCACCGCAATCACGAGCGCCCCGTCCCCATTCACGGTCCCGGCAAACACGTCATCGGCCGGACCCTTCGCGACCGGAGCGCTCTCGCCGGTAATGGGCGCTTGGTTCACCGCCGACCGCCCCTCGACCACGGTTCCATCGACCGACACGCGTTGCGCCGGGAGCACGACCACGTGCGCGCCGGGGCGCACATCGGCGATGGGCATCTCGACTTCCGTCCCATCCTCGAGCCGGACGAGTGCCGTCTGCGGCGACAATTCCGACAGCGCCGAAATGGCCCGCCGGGCCCGCCCCAGCGCATAGTGCTCCAGCGCGTGTCCAAGGCTGAAGAGAACAAGCAGTAGCGCGCCTTCGCTCCAGGCGCCGATTGAAGCGGCCCCCACGGCCGCCACGATCATGAGCAGGTCGATGTTGAACGCCGCCGTGCCACGGCGCAGATCCTGGAGGGCATGCGCGACCGTGTCGCGGGCCCCGTAGAAGTACGAGCCGAGATACAGCGCGATCGTCACCATGCCGCGTCCACTGGCACGCTCGAACCACCACCCAAGCGCCAGAAGCGCTCCCGCGACGAGACTCCACGACAGCTCTTCGTTCCGTTCATACCACGTTGGCGGCGGCTCTACCTTGCCCTGCACCCTCGCCGCAGATGGTGCTGCGCGACTCGGTGCCGCCACCCCACGGTCGGCCGCTGGTACCGCTGGCACCACCTGCAACGTCGACATCAACTGGCCGAGTGCGACACGGTCCACGCGATCCCGCTCGAACTCGATGCGCATCACCTGGCCGGGGAGGTTCACCGAGGCCGCCGTCACACCGTCGATTGCGCGCGCCGCCGCTTCGAGCCTCGCCCCTTCGTCCTCCGCGCCGATCGCCCGAATCGCCCACACCGCGTGATCGTAGCGGTCGAGCAACTCTGCTCCCACCGATCTGACAAGCGCCTCGACCTGCGTGAGCGTCATGCGCTCGGGATCGTAGTGAAGACACAGGCTTGCCTCACGCAGCGAAGTCGGTCGTGACTGGCCAGGCGGCTGGCTCGCGTCGTGGGGGTGTGCGTCGGTTGGCACGACGTGCACGGAGCGAATGCCCGGCCGGCCGTCGAGCAGCTGCACGAGACGTTCCATGCAGCCATCGCCATCGGGCACACCGGGCAGGAGGACCGGAACTTCCAGGCGCGCGATGCGCTCGCCTCCGCCATCGATCTTGTCTCGCTTCACAGGGAATCTCCGATGGAGTTGTTCGTCGCAGATACCGTCGCGTGTTCGCCGGTCATGTCATCTCGCAGACGCGCACTCGCTTCCTGCTTGCGTTCGAAGAGGACGTAGAGGAGCGGCAGCACCAGCAAGGTGAGCAGGGTCGACGTCACCAATCCACCGATCACCACGGTCGCGAGAGGACGCTGCACCTCAGCCCCTGCTCCGCTTGACAGCGCCATCGGGATGAAGCCGAGGCTCGCCACGAGCGCCGTCATCAGCACGGGGCGCAATCGTGTGAGCCCGCCTTCACTTACGGCGCGGTCCAAGGGCATGTCTTGGGCCCGCAGCTCGTTGATGTAGCTCACCATCACCACACCGTTCAGCACGGCCACCCCAAACAATGCAATGAATCCGACGCCGGCCGAGATGCTGAATGGCATGCCACGCATGATCAGGGCGATGACCCCCCCAACCGTGGCGAGCGGGATACCGGTGAAGACCAGGGCCGCCTGTCGCACCGAGTTGAACGTCGCGAACAGCAGGAGGAAAATGAGCAGCAGCGACAGCGGAACGACCAGCAGGAGGCGACGCGATGCGCGCTCGAGATTCTCGAACTGCCCGCCGAACTCGGCGCGATAGCCCGTGGGGAGCGCGAGCGCCCCCCCGTCGAAGAGCCGCCGGACATCTCTCACGAAGCTTCCGATGTCACGCCCTCGCACGTTGCCCTCGACGATGATCAAGCGCGAACCGTTCTCGTGGCTGATCTCGGCCGGCCCTTGGACTTCCTCAACCCGCGCCAGCGCACCGATCGGAACGCGAGTGCCGCCCGGCGCACGCACCAGGATCGCGGCAATCGCTTCAGGTGTTCGCCGCACCTCCTCCGCATACCGCACAATGAGAGCGAAGCGCCGCTGCCCCTCGAGCACCTGCGACACCTCGATGCCACCCAACGCCTCCACGGTCTGCATCACGTCGGCCGCGTTGACGCCGTATCGCGCGAGTTCCGCCGGCCGCACCGTGATTTGCAGCTGAGGGAGCCCCTCAAGCTGTTGGGCCTTGAAGCCGGTGGCGCCAGGCAGACGAGACACGGCCGCCACCACCTGGTCGGCGGCGCGGCTCAACTGGGCCACATCGTCGCCAAAGATCTTGATCGCCAGATCGCTCCGCACGCCGGCGATCAGTTCGTTCACGCGGAGTTCGATGGGCTGGCTGAAGCTCACCGCCATGCCGGGGAGCCTGGCCACGACATCGGACATCTGCGCCTCCAACTCCTCCTTGGTCTTCGCGCGTGTCCAGCGCTCGTGTGGCTTGAGCATCACCAGCACATCACTCACGTTCACCCCCATCGGATCGGTCGCAATCTCGGCGCGACCGGTCTTGGAGACGACGTCGGCGACTTCGTCCTTGAACTCGGCGAGCAGCACCTGCTCCAGGCGCACGGTCTGTCGCACCGACTCTTCCAGCGACACGCTCGGCAGCCGGAGTACCTGCAGGGCGAACGAGCCTTCATCGAGGCGTGGGATGAACTCGGACCCCAGGAACGGTACGGCGGCCAACACCGCGAGCACGGCCGCCCCTGCGCCAATCAGGACGCGCCGGCTATTCCGCAGCGTCCACTCCAGTGCAGGCTCGTACAGGCGCTTGGCTCGTCGCATCAACCAGACGTCCTTCTCCTCCACGCGACCGCGAAGACCGAGCGAGATGAGCACGGGCGTCAGCAGGAACGTGAGCACGAGCGACCCGACGAGCGCAAACACGACGGTCAGCGCCATCGGACGGAACATCTTCCCCTCAACCCCCTGCAACGTGAGGATCGGGAGATACACCACGATGATGATCCCCACGCCAAACAGGATCGGACGTGCGACCTCGGCGCAGGCGTGGAGCACCGTCGACAGGAATCCCTCACTCGGCTTCCGATGGCCGAGGCGTCGCATGGAGTTCTCGACCATCACGACCGAGCCGTCAACCACCAGGCCGAAGTCGATGGCGCCGAGACTCATCAGGCTGCCGGCAATCCCCGCCTTGACCATGAGACTCAGGGCGAACAGCATCGACAGCGGGATCGCCAGTGCCACGATGAGCGCGCCGCGGATGTTGCCGAGCAGTAGAAAGAGCACCACCACGACGAACACGGCGCCCTCGAGCAGGTTCTTCTCGACGGTCGCGATGGTTCGATCCACGAGTGCCGTGCGATCGTAGAATGGCCGAAGCGTCACGCCTTTCGGCAGCGTGCGTTGCGCCTGCGCGAATCGCTCCTTGGCGGCGCTCACCACGGTGCGCGCGTTCGAGCCCATCCGCATCATCACGATCCCCGTCACCACCTCTCCCACTCCATTCTTGGTGACCGCGCCCTGTCGAATCGTGGACCCGATCACCACCTCGGCCAGGTCGCCCACCTTCACTGGCGCCCCGTCGCGGCTCGCCACGACGATGCCGCGGATCTGGTCGAGATCCTGGACCTGTCCGACGCCACGGATCACCAGCTGTTCCGGGCCTTTGGTCACATAGCCACCGCCGGCGTTCTGGTTGTTCCTGGCGATGGCGTCGAGCACGTCCTGCAGCGACAGCCCGAACTGTATCAGCGCGTCGGGGCGCACTTGCACCTGGTACTGCTTCTCGAAGCCACCAAAGGAGTTGACCTCGGCGACGCCGCGCACCCCACGCAGCTGCGGCGCGACAACCCAATCCTGCTGCGTGCGCAGGTCGATCAGGCGCCCGTTGGCATCGCCTCCGCCTTCCACCGAGTATTGAAAGACCTCGCCGAGCCCGGTCGAGATCGGGCCCATCTCCGGCGTTCCGAAACCGCGCGGGATCTGTTCGCGCGCCTGCAGGAGCCGCTCCTGCACCTGCTGTCGCGCAAAGTAGATGTCCGTTCCCTCGTCGAAGACCACCGTCACCTGCGACAGGCCGAACTTGGAGATCGAACGAATGTCCTCGAGGTTGGGGAGTCCAAACATCGCCAGCTCCACCGGCAGCGTGACCTGGCGCTCGACCTCTACCGCCGACAAGGCGCCAGCATTCGTATTGATCTGTACCTGCACGTTGGTGACATCGGGAACCGCATCGATGGGCAGGTTCACCGCCGACCAGCTCCCCACGCCGACGAGGAGGAGGGTAAGCGCGAGCACCAGCAGTCGCTGCTCGAGGACGAACTCGATGAGTCGTTTCATCGGCGTCTCCTAGTGCTCGCCCGAGGTGAGCTCGGTGCGCGCCAGCTCGGAGCGCAGGCCGAAGGCACCGGCCACCACGACCGGCTGGCCGGCGGTGAGCCCGCGTGTGATGACGACGCGTCGATCCGCGAGACGTTCGCCGATCGAGACCTCGATGGCTCGAAACTCGCCGGCCTTCTCCCCGGGCACAAAGACCTTGAGGGCCCCTTCCATCTCCTGCACCGCGTCTTCGGGAACCACGACCAGTGGGCCAGTGGACGACGGAATGGCGATGCGCGCTGTCGCAAACATTCCTGGCTTCAAGGCGCCGTCGCTATTCGGGATCTCGACGCGCGCCCGGACCGTGCGGCGTGCGGCGTCGAGCACCGCGCCGAGGTAGACAATGCGCCCCGGGAATGTCCGTTCGGCATACGCCTCCACCGTCACGTCCACGCGCTGTCCTGGCCTCACCTGCGCGAGGTTGCGCTCGTAGATGTCCAGTTCGATCCAGACCCGTGCGAGGTCGGCGATGGTGAGCAGGGTGTCGGTTTGGCTCGCCATTTGCCCGACACTGACGTTGCGGGCGACCACCGCACCGGCGAATGGGGCGAGCAAGTCGAAATGCCCGCCATCGCCGTGCCCAGCGCCGAGCACGCGCAGGCGATCCGCGGCGCTCTTGAGTGCCGCTTCGGCACGACGCAGATCAGCCTCCGCGTCCAACCGCTCCTTGCGGCTCGAGATCCCCATCGACTCGAGGCGCTGTTCACGTTCGAAGTTTTCGCGGGCGATCTTCACCAGCGCCTCCGCTTCCTGCTCGTCGGCCCGGATCTGTCCCACCTCCGGACTCTCGAGCTCGACGAGGACATCGCCCTTGGCCACGCGTCGCCCGAGGTCGGCGCGCAGCTCCACGACGCGCCCCTCGGTACGCGACCCGACGTGGCTCACACGATTGGCATCGAAGGTGATGGTGCCTGTCACAGGGAGCTCGATCGTGCTCACCGTATCTGCCCGCCCGACGAGAATCCCGCCGAGCCGCACCGCGGCGGTGTCGAGCTGCACCACGTCGACCAGCGGCGTCCCACCGGCACTGTCGGCGGCGGGTGTCGCCGCGGTGCCACCGCAGGCGGCGACGAGCAGCAGTGGCACAAGGCACGCCGATAGCCGGCGTAGCGCGCGTCCCAACTTGGAGAACCGCATCATCGGTTGGCGTCGTGAGAGGTGGAGGAGAGCTGGGTCAACAGGGCGTCCTCACCGAGGAGATCGCCCGTGCCCGCGCGCAGGCGTAGCAGCGCCTCCTGCTGCGCGAGCCAGGCGTTCCAGTAGCCCAATTCGGCATCCAGTAGTTGGTTGCGCAGCAGGAGCAGCGTCGGCAAGGTGAGCTTGCCCGCGCGATATGCTTCCTCGAGCAGAAGGCTGTTGCGTCTGGCGGGTTCGAGGACGGCACGCGACAGGACGTCGAATTCCTCCGACGCCGACTCCCACGCGCGCGCCGCGTCGGCGACATCGGCACGGACCCGCAATGCGATGGCTAGTTGCTCGTAGTCGGCACGCCGCCGTTCGGCGTCACGCTGGTCGATTTCACCTTGATTGCGGTTGAGCAGTGGGAGCGTGAATCCGACCAGCACTCCGGCACGCGGATCGCCGGTGCCACGACTGCGCTCGGCCACTACGCCCAAGCGGAGATTCGGGATCGCCGCCCGACGTGCCAGGAGCCCCAGCGACCCGGTCTCTTGAGCGCGTGCCGCGGCTGCGCTGACATCGGGGCGGCGTTGCATCGCTAGCGTTGCCAGCGAGTCGACGCTCAGCGAACGTGGGTAAGGCGACACCGAGTCGCCCACAAGCCGAAACGGAGTGTCGGGTGAGATCCCCAGCAGGCGAGCGAGCTCGATGTGGGCGCTACTGGCCTCACGTCGCGCACTCAAGACACGAGCCCGGGCGCGACCGGCCTCGATCTCCGCCAGATTGGCCTCCAGGGTGCTGATCTCGCCTTCGCTCAGCTGTGTGCGTACGGCGCGCACGAGAGTCTCACCCAGCCCGAGCACGCGCTGCGCGACGAGGAACCGTTCCGTCGCCGCCCGCGCACGCACAAAACTCGCGCTGGCTTCAAAGAGCGCGCGACGGGCGGCATCTCGTACCAACCACGTGGCACGATCGGCGCCCTGCCGGGCGGCGGTGCTCCGCAGGCCACGCTGCCCCGCCCACTCCACTTCTTGCGTGAGCGTCAGTTCGAGCGGGCTGGCGCCGTTGGCGGGCGCGGCGCCGGGCGCAGTCACCCCCAGGTCGGGATTGAATCGCGAGAGCCGCGCCTGCCGGAGGCCCCCGAGGGCAATCGCCCGCTCCTGCGCGATCGCGCGGAAGGCAGGGTTATCTCGCAGGGCGCGACGTTGCACGTCGGCAAGCGTCAGCACCAGCGAGTCGGTGATCATGTGATCCGGCGAACCCGCTTGCTGGGCACGACCGAGCACAGGTGAGAAGAGCAGTCCGGCACTCAGTGTGTAGCCGGCAAGGTGGAGGAGCAGTCGATGCGGAGTTCTCCGCACGGAATCCGATGGATGCACGCGCCCGATTCTCCCGAATGGTCCCCCCATTGGCGTGGTGGACGGGGGCGCACGCGCGAGAGGGACACTCGTCGCGAGCGGTACGCACCGTTCACTCACGCCAAACCAAGGCGCACGGCGCCCCGAGTCAGTGGAGGGAAATGAGATACTGATGTGTGGCCGTCGCTGCGCGCGACGGGATGCCGACGTTCACCATCCACGCGCGATGACGCGCGTGCGGCGATCAACCGGCGATGGGCGGGCGCAACGGTGTTTCGCGAGCGGCGCTGGCCAACTCGCGGCTCACGTCTCTGGCGACGCGACCCCGGACGGCGGCGGCGGGCTTCGCGCTGGACGACGCAAGCCCCCACAGCCCGTGGGCATGACCGTCGTGGCACACATGCGTCTGGTGCCCGGCGGGCGGGGTGTTGCCGCCAGGGAGCTCACCGTGCGCGTGTGGCGCATCGGACGGCGCGACGTGGCGGGCAGGACTCGCCGTCGACGGCACGTGGCCCGGAGTCG
Organism: uncultured Gemmatimonadaceae bacterium; assembly: GCA_964560345.1. Taxonomy (GTDB): domain Bacteria; phylum Gemmatimonadota; class Gemmatimonadetes; order Gemmatimonadales; family Gemmatimonadaceae; genus SCN-70-22. Next base: position 38,263 of record CAZLLP010000022.1, on the reverse strand, counting down.
ATGTATCGCTCACGGTGGCGCGCGCGTCGCCGTCGTGCTCATCCGCAATCACCTGTTCCGCAACGGCGAACGACAGCACCGCGCTCAGGAGCAGCGCAGTGAGACGACGCAGGTGGATGCGGAACGCGTGCACTGGACGGTGTGGTCGACGCTGCAATGGGAGCGGCCGCAGGTAAAGTGACCTGCGGGACGACAATCGGGTTACAACATAGTCTCGTCAGACGGTCGCCAGATGTCCAGTCGCCTGACGAAATTGTCCAATCTCGACGCGGTCTTTCGTAGGATCGCTAGTGACCGAGGGTTCGCGAAGCCGAACTTGTGACCCAAGGGCTGCTGCGCCGCCGTTGGGGCACGCGAGCGCGGGCGCCTCGGGCACGAGTCGCATCTGCACCTCGACGCCCTCGAGTGGCAGCTCGACGCGGTTCACGTGCCACTACGGCATGGACGCGTTGGGAATGGCGACAAGCACCGAAGTGACCGCCACGACCGCGATCGCTATAAGCACTTCGGCCGTCGCCGATCGTCGCAAGGCCATCGTGGACTGCGCAGTGCCCAGCGACGGAAGGACGCGGCGCCAGTTGTACGCTCCCGTCGCGACCACGAAGGCAAGCACCGAAAGCTTAAGCAGTAGCACTCGACCGTACTCCGACTCCCACAAGGCGGGGACGCGCCCGAGGTTCACGGCCGCCAGTGTCAGACCGCTCGCCCCCGCCACCGCCGCCGAGATGAGTGCGACAGGGCTGAATGCGCGAAGAATGCGCGCCAGCAGCGCGTGATCCGTGGCGTCCTCAGACCTGACGAGAGGTACGACCGAAATCACCAGCACCGCCAGCGTCCCGAGCCATCCCGCCGTTCCCAATACGTGTACCGCGTCGACCGTGACCGCGAGCGGTGCTCCCATCCGCGATGCTGCCTGGTGGCCGGAGAGTCCCAGTCCTACTGCCGCCATACCAAGACCAAGCATCAGCAGCGGCGTCGCAGCTTTCTCAACCACGGACATACGGCGCAGCACGACCAACGTGATGATGCCGCCCAGAACAACAAGCAATAGGCCCGTTCCCCACGCGGAACCGATGAGCATGTCTGCAGCAGCGACGTCCATTCTAAAGTCGCCGCTCCCGCGTAAAGTTTCGCGCTGTGCGAGAAAACGCGCTGCTTGTGCGGCGAGGAGTGCTCCGCTCGCAAACGTGCCGACGCCACGCGAACGAACGCGCGCCCGCGCGGCCAGCTCCTGCGTAGATTCTCCCGCCTCCTGCGCCCGAGTCAGCACGACGCGGCTGAACACCAGTGTGCCGATCAGGAGAAAGACCGCCACGTACTGGAGCCAACGAATCAGCACGTACGCAACCGATCGTTCGTCGAAACCGTTCGCTCGCTCACGATCCACCGGTGCGGACTGGATACGCGACGCCGCCGATGGCGCAGCGACGAGTTTGGTGCTGACCGGTTCGTTGACGACTGGCCGCATCGTCGTGCCGTCACCAGAAACGCGCACAGCACCATCGCGAATCGCGAAGGTGAAGCTCCCGCGCGTCGGGTGCCCATCCGCCCCGGCGACTTGCCACCGCACCTCGTATCGCCCCACCGCCAATTTCATCAAGGGGCCGGTCACAAGAAGTGCCCTGCTGGCATCACCGAACCTCAAGGGTGGAAGGGAGAGGGCTTCACCCTTCGGACCAAGTAGCACGACTTTCGACAGTCGCAGTTCCACGCGCTCGTTGAACAGCAGTCGCAGCTCAGATGGGACAGTGTCAAGCGACGCGCCCGCCTTCGGGACAGAGCTCTTGAGCGCGCCATGTGCGAACGCCTCGACTGGCGACACAAGCGACGCGATCATTCCCAGGAGCACTGTCGCCCAGCGCCGACTGAGTCCACCACGATTGCGAACGCGAGGGCCGGGATCGACAGGAGCGGGAATCGGCATGAGTGGTCGTGGCGTGAGAAGAGGGGGCATGTCGCGACGGGTGTGCTTATGTTAGTTCTTTACGACTCATAAAATAGCTGGACCGTCGGACAGATAGAAGTGCCGCCGCACGGTCCAGCGGACCGTGGCCTATGGTCGGTGCGCGCCGTGTCCCGACGACGCCAATTGCACGACTAGCGTCGCGAACAGGACCTCCCAGCGCTGGGGATCGCCGCCGGGCGCAACAGCCGCGTGAACTGTCCGCACATTCCAGAGGTCACCCCAGCCGAGCGGGATCGACGCGTTACCCTCACGATCGGTAAACACGATCACATCGGGCTTCTTGTCCCCAGCAGCGACGGAATCCGCCGGTACTGCGCCTCCGGCGAAGAGCTGCGCCTCGCGAAGTGGCGCGCCGCGATAATACACTTGGACCCGGAGCGAGTCGTTCGCGAGCAATCTTCGGGTATCGTTGCGGGGGACAATTTCCAGAGCATGATCCACTCGGCGAGTGTAGGCCGCTGGCCCCCCACGCCCTATTTCGACGAGCGTCTTGGCGTACTTCGCCACGACTTGTGTCACGGTGTCTGCCGTCGGCAGCGTCCCTTCGCGCTGATACCGATCAGCCAGGGCGGGGGCGCCCTCCAGCGCGATGTAACGCCGGAGCCTCTCGGGCGTCGTCCGACTCTCCCGGGCGGCCAGCGCGACGGCCACCACGTATTGCCCCTCGGCTTCCGGGCGATGTCGCAACCGCAACGCCTTCCCCTCGACCGACAGGTCGCCGACCGCCCACTCTCTCGTAGCGATGAGTACGCGAGCCGACTGCACACGCTCGGGCGAGACGGCACTTTCGCTGGTCGGGAAACGCGAACTCGTGCGCCCCGCGATTTCCAGCGTCGCTCCACTGCGGACGGCGAAGGCGTTCGGCACCAACCAGAAGTCGTGCGCGCTCGCGACGGACACAGTGGTGGCCAGCACCGTCGCGGCGAGGATTGCCGGCGCGAGCGAGGGGATTCTCATGAGTAAGCGGAAAGGAGGGAGCAATACTACGGTGGCACCGACGGCTGGCGAATGCTCGCTCCGTCGGCGCCATGTATTTTACTGCTGCTAAACCTGGCGGGCAATGCACCCGCTCCCCTTTCCCTCAACGACGCTCGGAACTCGCTAGGCCGTAGTGAAGGTGAAGACCATCCCGTAGCTCCCGCCCACTGCGCCCCATCCGCTCCCCATCATACCGGGTCCCATCGCGCCACCGGACATCATTCCGCCTCCCATCATCCCCTGTGTGACGTTCCGGGCACCCAGGGAGGTGCAGCCAGCGTGGCTCAATCGGTCCCCCGAATCAACCCGCATGTCCGGCGCCAGATGAAGCGCGTAAGCGGTTCTGGCCTTGAGCGCGCTGCTCGGGGTAAACGTCAGCGTCGTGCGGTCGCTCGACCACGCGTAGCTCCCGGCCACGTTCGCTCCAGTGACCGACCCCTCGTGCAGAACGACTCGCATCTCCATCCCGGTCATCATCCGGCGATTGAACGTCACCACAATCGCTTTGCCGGGATTCACGTCGACCGCGGCATTTGACGGCGTGACACTCACTACAGCGGCGGACGGATCGATCGCGACCGACGATACAGGGTCGGCACATGCGGTCACGACGGCGCCCAGCGTACCAATGGCAATTCGAAACCCGCGATACATATCAAGATCCTCATTCATGAGAGCGATGAGAGCGAATTGAACGACCGTGTTGTCTTCACCATGTCGACAGCCCGCGGCTCGCGGTGTCGGGGCACCGGTGAGCGCTCGTCAGGTATTCTACGCGCCGTAAAGAACCGCCGTCAGCTTCTTCGCTCCAGCATCACACCTTCCGCTCCGCCTCAGCCTGCATTCAGCAAAGCTCCGCATTTTCGCGAGCCAGCGAATTCTCGGAGATATCTTCTTGCCTTGGGAGCAGCGACCTGACGGCATTTCTTCAGACGGAAGCGGTCGCCCTGTGAGCAGCGTGAGTGTTCCGCCGGTTGGTGCGATCAGAGCACGCGCAGTTCGTCGTATCGCGTTCTCCGTGGGAGATCTGGCCCTGATTCTCACGGTTGCGATCGCTGGAAGCCGCGTGATGCAGGTCGCGCATGAGACGGGACTTCCGCTCGCGGTCGGGCTCCTCCTCGGCATGCTGGCGTCCATGCTGGTACAGCTGCTGCTCGCCACGCTCGCTGCGCCGATTCTCGGCTCGATCGAGAGCATGGTTCCGACGGCTGTCATCGCCATGACGCTTCCGGCCGTCGTGTGCGTGCTGTCACTCCTTGGACTGGACTGGCGACGATCCCAGCTCGATGCGGCGACGGCGACGATCGCATTGGCCTTCTGGCTCTGGACCATCGCGTATGCACATCGATGTCGACATCGCTTTCGCACTTTGGCCGTAGCGCGGCCATGTGCCACACCGGCGACGACTTCCCTCGACCCTTTTGGCCATGAACGGTGATATGTCTGCCGCGAGTGCGTCCCCCCCTCGACAATGTCCTGGCGGCGACACGACGCGTCAGTGGGCCCGGCGAGCGCGGTTGTACGAGGTGCTCGAGGCGTCGGACTTGCGCCGTGCGCACGCGAAGCGCACGCTCTTTCGACACATGCGAGGTCAGACACTCTTCGTGGGCGTTGGCACCGGACTCGACATCGCGCATTTTCCGGTAGGTCCCGTCATTACGGCGATCGACATCAGCGAGGACATGCTCCGTCGTGCAAGGCGGCACCGAGACCGGTATCTCGCTACTGCAGAAGAGCACGGTTGCGCGTCGTTAGAGCTCTGCCTCATGGACGCCGCGGCGCTCACATTCGCCGACCATTCATTTGACACCGTCGCGACCGCGTGTACGCTCTGCTCCGTAGCGGACCCATCGCGGGTGCTTAGCGAGTTGCGAAGAGTCCTTCGCCCGGGTGGTCGATTGCTGATGTTCGAACACGTGCGAAGCAGCCAGCCGATCCTCGCGGCTGTCCTGGACGCCATGAGCCTGTGGAGCCGTCGTCGTGGCACCGACATGAGTCGTGAGACCGTGCGCGCCGTCATCGAGGCCGGTTTTGACATCGAACGCATCGAGTCGGTCTTCCTGGACATCATCCTCGCCATCGAAGCATCGCGACCGCCAGCGAAGACCGGGCATTCGAACGCGCATGGCGTGCCAGTATGACGAGAGGTACTATCTCCGCCTCACTGACATTGACCCTTCTCGCGGCGTGCACATCGGTCGACCGCGACACGGAGCGCCTCGGCGCCCAAGTGTACGAAGCGCGCTGCGCGTCTTGTCACGGTGGCCGCGGGGAGGGAGCCCCAAATTGGCGATCGTGGGGCCCGGGTGGCCGCCTTCCTCCGCCTCCGCATGACTCCACGGGGCACACGTGGCACCACGCCGACGGCCTCCTGTATCGTATCGTGACCTTGGGGACGGCAGGTGCCCTTGGCGACTCACTGCACGCGACGCGGTACGGCATGCCGGCGTTCGGAGCAATACTGACGCCGCGGGAGATTCACGCCGTGCTCACCTACATCAAGACGGGGTGGTCGCCCCCGCAGCGACGACGCCAAGCGGAGGTGAGTCGCGACAATCCCTTTCCCCCTTCCAGCGGAACGCGCTGACCTCACCTCGCCGTCGTAGCGCAGCCGTTTCGTCCTCCTTCGCGCACCCCTAGTGAAAGTGATACGCGATCCCGGCGAGGACCGCAACCTCATTCTGCGTCCCTCTCCACGTCGGCGCGACGTCCGACCGCGAACGGTAGTCTCGAACTTCGAGGCGCAGTCCCCCGCGACCCGCGGCCAGCTCGAGCCCCGCCGACACATACGCAGCCGCACCGGTCGACTGTCTCGTGGTCGCGTCCTCCCGCACCGCGTAGCGCCTTCCGCCGACGCCGCCTCCGAGGAAGGGCGCGATGCGACGGCGCGCGGAGTGCGTCATGGGCGACGCGGCGCGAAGCGCGAACTCGACACCGAGATCGTACTGGATCATCGTAACATCGCCGTTCAAAGGCGCTCGGTAGCCGGGTTGCGCCACAAGCGCACCTCCAACCAGCGCAAACCACGGCCGAAGGCCGATCTGGCCTTGCGCACCGATCGCGAAAGCGTCGCGAAACGCCGTGCGGTGTCGACCGGTTGGAGCCAGGACGCCCAGAACACCATGAATCGACGTCCCCGACATCGCGTGCATCTGACCCACGACGATACGGGGGCTCAGCGAAACGATCACGCACCCCACGATGCATGAAAACCGCATGATTGACTCCACGTGACGATCGGTGCTCCTGACTCTCTTCCTGCACGTACACGCGCGGCGGCGCGCGCGACCTCGGGTCAGTCGATGCACGATATCGCCGTCAGCTGAACCGCGACTGAACGAGGCATGAACGTCGGAACGCCGGTCGGCGATCGCTAGCGAAGTGTAACCGTGCGCGCGCGTGACGCGCCCGCGCCGGCCCGTCACGTTCCCGCCTTCCGCATCGACATCAACGCCATGGTGCCGAGCATGGTCGACATCTCGTCGCGCACCTGCACGTCGTCAAAACCCTCTCGCATGAACAGCGCGGGAAGTCGTCCTTCGACGTTGTCGCGCGTACAGTCAAACCCGTCGAGCGCGCGTACGATCAAGAAGCCGGCGCGCTGGAGTCGTCCCGATGGCTTGCCCCAGTCGGCAACGTGAAACTCGCCGCCCGGCCGAAGCACTCTGAGAACTTCGCGCACCGTGCGGGACTTCTCCGCGCTCGTCAGATGATGAAAGAAGAGGCTCGAGAGGACGCGGTCGAACGCGCGCGACGCGAACGGTAGGGCCGTGGACCGCCCCACGGAGAGCGCCACCTCCACACCCTGCGCTCGCGCCTTCCGGCGGGCTCGCTGGAGAATCTCGGCGTCCCCGTCCACCCCTTCTATCGAGGCTTCGTGTACGTGCCGCTTCATCATGATCGCCAGCGTTCCGGTGCCGCAGGCGAGGTCGAGCACGCGATGATCGCCTCGCAGCGCCGCTTGCTCGACCAATCGCTGCTTGACCTCGTGCTCTCGAGTCGTCAGTGCGACGATCGGATCGTAGAACCGTGTCAGACTCTTGAAGCCGAGTGCGGGGACAAATCGATGGGCGTTAGGCATGACCGACGGAGTCACCTAGAGGGGAATTGCGAGTCGTGTGCCACCGCAATCTATACCGTCAGGCACGACCTCATTGTACACGAGACGTCGGAGCGTGGTCCCTCCGGACTCTCAGCATCCCTTCACCCAATCCTCAGCACCGTGCGCTATTGGTGTGATATGCATTGGCGATTGCGCAGCGCTTCGTACCTGCTCGGATCCATTGTGCTCGGCATCGTCTTGAGCGATCATCGAGTACATGCCCTCGAGGCGTTGCCGTATGTTGCCCTTCTGGCGTGTCTGGTCATGCATCGCGTCCATCACGGTTCGCCTCGCTCGGAGGGCACGCCTCCCTCCCTGGATCACTCGCCTGCCGCATCGCGGTCATCTCGGCATGGCGTTCACGCGCCGTGTGGGCGAGCCCACGGCGCCGAGGGTCCCGAGTCGACTGGCGCCGAGCACGACGCCACGGCATCCGAGGCGCCGCACGCGCGTCTGGGCGATCGTGCGCAGCGAGCACCAGACCCGCCTATCGCGTGACAAAATCGAAGGCGATGCCGTAGCTCCCGTTGACCGCGCGCCAGCTCTCACCACTCATCCCCGGGCCAATGGCGCTATCGGTCGCACTCCAAGGGGGAAATGCCGACGCCGGCACGTTCACACCTCCCAACAGTCGGCACGCCTCGTGATTCAGCCGCTGTTCGAACACGGTGTGGAGATCGGGACCCAGGTGCAAGACATAGCGGGTGCGAGCGCCAAGTGCCTCGGAGGGCGTAAAGATCAGCGTCATCCGATTCGTCGTCCACCGCACGACTCCGGGCACCGCTCTGCCGAGCGGCGAATCGCGGTGTAGCACGACGCGCACGTCGGTCGATGCCGCCATTCCTCGATTGAAGGACACTTCGATCGAGGTCGTTAGCGAGACGCCGCGCGACCCACCCGTCGGGACGACACGCAGTACGCGCGAGGATCCGTCCAACTCCCCATCCCCCCACTGTGTCGCCAATGGATCGGCACAGGCGCTCGCGAGGATGATCGCGATGAACGCAACGCGCGGTCGAACGGCAGTTGTCATGGCGGGAAGAGTCGGATGCGGGTGGACGAATGGATGGCGCCCACGCGGTTGCCTGCCAGCCGCGGCGAGCGGCGGCCGTCCGACGGAGTATCGGCCGTGCGCCTTCCCTGCTCCACCACTCCGACCTTCATCCCGTACGAGTTGCGATATGTTCGATCGCCTCTCGTACATCGAGCGCGCGCGTACCATTGCCCGCCCGCACATAATACTCCGCCCCCCGCTCCGTCGCGAAATACACCGGGCTTGGCGCGGGTTCGACCAGCACACGACAGATATCACGCCCGTCGATCGCGTGAAACATCACGTGAACGAGCGTACACGCCTTGGCGCCGAGCCTCCGCTGCAGAAGGGACATGAGGAACTGCTGATATCCATCACGGTCCTTGCGTCGCAGCGACGCGTAGTCCCTCTCGAGTCCAAGCGCGTTGCCGTCGTCATCGACGCCGATCAGGAGGTTGCCGCCGCGGTGGTTCAGGAGTCCGGCGATCGCGCGCGCCGTCGCGTCCTCGATACCGCCCGACGTCTTGCCCTCGCGATAGTCCCACCTCGCCGATGACTTGTACTCGAGTAGTTCACTCTCGCCGGCCGCCAAGAGGGCCGGTATGGCGCGTCCCAGCTCCAGTTCCAGGGCGTCCAGCGTGCGGCGCCGCTCCGCCAGCGTGGCCGACACGACGCCGAACGCGAGCCCATGGACGCCACCGATGAAGGCGAAGACTCCCATCATCGCGAGCATGGCGACACTGAAGCCAGCCTGCATGCGGTAGTTGACGAACGCCCAGATGGTCCGCCACCCAGACGGCTCCGGATGGAACTCGAACCAGTAGATCGCCATCGTGACTGGGTGCAGCAATACCGCCCCCATCACCGCTCCGACAACGGTTGACGTCCAGGGCATCAGGGGACGGCGGCGTATCGTCAGCATTTTCACCCTTCACTCCACACGTTCACGCGCCGCGACAGCCGCGCCGCGGTAGATCTCTTCATATCGAGCCGCCGGGTTGGACCATCCCACATCCGCTCGCGTGCAAGCGCGCAACATCCGCTCCCACTCACGCTCGTCATGATAGGCCGCGATGGCACGATTGAGGGCCGCGTGCAGGACGTCGGTTCGATACGGAGCGAACAGAAATCCGGTCTCGCCGTCAATGACGGTGTCCGCGAGGCCGCCGACTCGGTGTGCAATCGGGACAACACCGAAGCGTTGCGCACGCAGCTGCGCCAGACCGCACGGCTCGAATCGTGACGGCATCAACAGCATGTCGGCCCCCGCGAGCAACGAACGCTCGGCATCATCCTCGAACGGTGTGATCAACGCCACGCGATCCGCATGCGTGTGAGCCATGGCTCGAAGCGCCTGCACACTACCTTCGTCGCCTTCGCCCAACACCACCAGTTGCAGGTCTGCACGCGCGGCTACCTTCGCCTCGAGGACGAAGTCGATCCCCTTCTGGGCGCAGAGCCGACTGCACATCGCGATAAGCGGGAGCGTCGGCGCCTCCTGCAGTCCGAGTCGTCGTTGCAATGCCGCCTTCGCCTCGCGCCGTCTCACTCTCATGCTCTCGTTGCCGCGGGCCTCCTGCAGCGCCGAGGCGCGCGGGGCCCATGCCGCCAGGTCGATTCCGTTGCAGATGCCGATGAATCGTTCGCCCAATGCCTGAAAGTCGGCCTGCAGCCCGAAGCCGCCGCTTGCGGTCCGCAGCTCTGCCGCGTGAGTCGGGCTCACGGTCGTGACCAGATCGGCCACCGCGAGTGCTCCTTTCAGGAGATTCACCTGCCCGTACCACTCAGCGCCCGTCCAATCGTAGAAATCCGCCGGAGGCCCGAGCGCCTCGAGCGTTGACGTGGAGAACACACCTTGGAACGACGCGTTGTGCACCGTCAACACTCGTCCGATGGCGCGCAGGGTCTGGTCGCGGCTCCCTTCCGCGTGAAGAAAGTATGGGAGCAGCGCTGCATGCCAGTCGTGCGCGTGCGCGATCACGTCGTCGTGTTCGGCCGCACGACGAACGCCGCGCAGCACATCCACAGCCGCACGACAGAGGATCGCGAAGCGCCAGGCATTGTCCACATAGTCAACGCCTGCTTCCCCGTAGATCCCGGGACGGTCGAACGCAGCGGCGCATTCCACGAAAATCGCCGCGCATGCCATGGCACGCCACGGAGGCGTGGTAGGCCCGGCACCGCGTACCGACTCGCGACGTACTCGCACGAGGCGAACCGCGGTGCCCCCTTCATTCCCAACGGCGAGCGACAGTGGGCCACAGACGGCTTCCAGTTCACATCCCTGCTTCTCGAGAAACGCACGTGCGGCGCTGTACAAGGGCACAACGACCCAAGCCGCGCGTCCCGCGCACCGCTGCGCTCCGACGAGACCGGCTACGGCTTCACCCAGCCCACCCGTGCGAGCGAAGGGCCAACATTCGGCACTGACATGTACGACGTGCGGACGCGTCACGCGCAACTCGCACGAACGACTGTGGCGCCCGCCGCGTGCGTCGGACGGCGCGACACGCGCCTGAAGCCGTGTATCCACGTCCAAAAACCTTTCACGGCATTGCGTCGTGGTTGACGTGCATGAACGCATGGTGATCGCACCGTCGGGCCATCTCGTGATTCATACCCTCGCAGGCGAGGCGCGCGCGTGTCGCCGTGTGCCCTACCGCCCTCGCCTAACTTGGCGCTACTCGCTGAATCGACGGTGAACGCATCATGAGTTGGATGGCCGCTCGGATGTCGTGCACCCTGCGGAGCAGATTCGGCGATCTTCACATCGGATTCAGCCCCTCCTCATCGACAGCTCGTATCCTCCTGTCAGCTCCACCACAATCGCCGGAGATCGGATCGCGCAGGCGCGGCGCTGGCTCATCGAGCGCGCGAGGGAGGTTTCGATGTCTCGCCACCAACACATGCGTACGACACACTATCACGTCGATCACCTGCACTTCGAGCATAGTGACCTCGGACTGGCGCAGCAGCTGGCGCAATTTCCCGGCGTCGTCCGCGTCGCCGTCGACGCGCGGCGTGGCCTGGTCGCGATCGACTTCGACGACCGCCGTGTGACGAAGGCTCGTCTCGAGCGCACCATCTGCGACTGCGGATACGAGTGTCAGTGCGCAGAGCCACCTGCAAGCGAGACGCTCTGAAGCGCCGGCGACGCATGCGCTTCGCACTCAGGGCAGCCTGATGATGTCGCTTCCCGTGGCGCTCCTCTGGCACCATCACCAGCCACAGTACCGCGACCTGTCGCGACTTGATGCACGCGGCGCCCTTCTCGCCCCATGGGTACGACTGCACGCACTGCGCGACTATTACGGGATGGCCGCCATGGTGGTGGTGCATCCTGCCGTACACGTGACCTTCAACTTCTCACCGGTCCTGCTAGAGCAACTCACCGGGTATGAGGCTGGCGCGACCGACGCGGCGCTCGAGTTGACACTGACGAGAGCCGAGCAGATGAACTCGTCGCAGCGGAAGGAGATCACTGAGCGCTTCTTCGATGCGAACTGGCATCGGCAGATCTATCCGCACCCGCGCTATACGCAACTGTTGCGCAAACGGCTCGATCATCAGGAGTTCGCCCCGCACGATCTACGCGACCTGCAGATGTGGGGGAGTCTCGCGTGGTTCGCGACGGAGCTCCGGCGGGCGCCTACAATGTTGGCCACCGGGGAGCTCCTTGATGTCCGCCGCTTCGTGGAGCAAGGCGAACACTTCTCGCACGCAGACATCGAGGACATGGTGCATGAGCAATACAAGTTGCTTCGTGCGATTGTCCCGCTCCACAAGCAACTACAGGCTGCGGGACGCATAGAGGTCAGCACATCGCCGTACGCGCATCCCATCCTCCCATTGCTTGTCGACACCGATGGCGCAACCCTTGATCGCCCCGAAACGACGCTTCCCATTCGCTTTCGTCATCCCGAGGACGCCGAGGGCCAACTGTCGCTGGGGATTGCCGAGTATGAGTCTCGCTTCGGCGTCCGCCCGCGCGGCATGTGGCCGTCCGAAGGAGCCGTCTCCCCGGACGTTATCTCGCTTGCCGCGCGTCACGGGCTCCGCTGGATTGCCACGGATGAGGGCGTGCTTCAGCGCTCCGGACGCTGGGGCTACCAGAGCGATCGCGTTGAAGTCCGGTCGCGCGCGTATCGGGCGCACCACGAAGGCCACCAGTGCGCCGTGTTCTTCCGTGATCGCGACCTCTCCAACCTGATCTCGTTCGACTATCACAACCGCAGCGCCGCCGACGCGACCGCCGACCTCATGTCACGGTTGAGGTCGAGCGCGGAGCGTCTGCGCTCCGCAGATACGGACCCGATCATCATGATCGTGCTCGATGGCGAGAACGCGTGGGGTGACTATGCTGACGACGGCCGACCCTTCTTGCACGCCCTCTACGCGGAGCTGGCGGAGGCCTCCGACCTGGTCACAGTCACGCCAAGCGAGTTCCTTGAGGGAAACAGTGATCGATCAGTCGCCCGCCACTCCATCCATTCCCTACGACTCGTACACGACCTGGCCATCGCCTCGTGGATCGACGAACCACACTCACGCACCGGCGCCGACCTCGGCACCTGGATCGGTGAGCCGGAAGAGAATCAGGCGTGGGAGTATCTGAGCCTGGTTCGTGACGATCTCTCCAGAGTGCTCACCTCTGCGCGCGCAGGTGACAGCATCTGGCGCGCGCTCTTCGCTGCGGAAGGGAGCGACTGGTTCTGGTGGTTTGGAGATGACCAGGACTCCGGCAACGATGCCTTTTTCGAGCGGATGTTTCTCACACACCTACGCAGCATGTATGCGCTGAACGCACTTCCACCTCCGGACTGGCTACCGCCGCGTCTGACGACGCCGCAACGCGTGTGGGAGTTCACGCGCCCGCTCGAGCGAATCGGCGTCCGCGAACAACTGGTCATCGTGAGCCCGTGTCCAGGCCTCATCCGGTGGCGACTGGGCGTGTTCGCACGTGGCGAACAGATGACCGTCATTTCCTCCGCGCCGCCACGAGACTCCGCTCGACACGTCGTGCGTCTAGGTCCGTTTCGAAGCGACGCTCGGCAGCTCGCGTTCTCCTTCCACTGCCGGCACGCCGGTTGTGACGGTCGGGGGCCGTGTTGCGACGCCCGGAGCTGGCAGGTCGAACTCGTACCGCAAGTCGATCCGGAGTAATGCGGGCAGTCGGACGGTCGCTGACTGCTCGTCGAGTCGGTCGCACGTGCAGTCTCTACCGTGGACGCTCTCCATCAGCCTTATGCACTTTAGGCTTCGTAAAAGCATAGGGATTCCCCCGACAGCGTGCCAATAGGACCCGGGGCAGAGTTCAGCAACGCAGAACGCTCTAGCGAGCCCCTCGACCGCGGGTCTTTCATGCCCAGAATCTTGGTAATCGACGACGACCTCACGCTCTCCAACGTCCTCAAGCGGGGACTGGCATACGAGGGGTTCACCGTCGATGTGGCAAACTCGGGCGCCAATGGTCTCTCACGCGCCCGCGACCACGTCCCTGATCTTGTCATTCTCGATGTGATGCTCCCCGGCATCGACGGATTTGAAGTGCTGCGCCGCTTTCGGGCTGCCGACGACTCGACTCCGGTCCTCATGCTCACGGCACGAGGCGATGCCGATACGCAGGTCCGGAGCCTGGACGGTGGCGCCGACGACTACGTCGCTAAGCCATTTACGTTCGAAGTCCTTGTCGCCCGCGTGAAGGCGCTGCTTCGGCGGCGTGAGCTCGACCATCCCGCGGTACTCCGCTTTGACGATCTCTCGCTCGACACGGGCACGCGCCGCGCCCAGCGCGGCATTCGCGCAGTGGACTTGACATCGACCGAGTTCGAGGTGTTGCAGCAGTTCATGCTGCACCCTCGACGCGTACTGGCAAAACACTTCCTCATGGAGCGTGTGTGGGGGTACGATGTGGAAGGCGGATCGAACGTCCTCGAAGTGTATGTGAAGCAGTTGCGTCAAAAGCTCGAAGCGAACGGTGAGCCGCGACTGATTCACACGTTCCGCGGCGCGGGCTACGTGCTTCGCGAGCCATGACGGCGGTGCGACCGGGTATTCGTCTGCATCGCTCGCTTCGGCTGCGTCTCGCACTGTGGTACGGCGGGTTGACCGGCGGTATGGTCGTGGCCACTTGTCTGTACAGTTACGCGGTGCATGCGCGCACGCACTACGATGACGCGGATGCCACGCTCATCAGAGCCGCCGCCCATGTGGCGCTCGAGGTCGCGCGTGCACCGGACTCGGTCGCCCGAGCGCATGTCCTCGACGCCTCGCGACTACTTGGAACGCCCGTGCGGCTCTTCGATGCCATGGGCAATGTGCGCGCCGAGTCGGCACCCGCGTCTCCCATGCCGCGCTTCACGCTCGTCCAGGCAACCAATGCTGCTCCCGCACGCCCCTACTCATCGTTCGTGGCCGCCGCGCCCACCATGCTCGACCGCCGTGAGCAGCTCGAGCGACTCGGCGTGTTGTCGGTCGCCGGACAACGGTGGCGGGTCCATGTCGCCTCGGTCGCCGGGACCGACTTGCAGCTCGCAGCGCTCCGCTCGCTCGCCCCGCTCGATGCATCGGTGGCGATGTTCGGCCGCCTGATGGTGGTCATGGCCGTGCTCGGCGCCGCCGCTGGCTGGGGGCTGGGTTGGCTCGTCGCTGGGAGAGCTCTACGACCCGTGGCGACGATGACCGAGGCCGCCCGACGGATCGCGAGCGCCGGCGATTTCTCCCAACGCGTGCCCGAGGCCGCAAGCGACGACGAGTTGGGACGCTTGGCGACGGTCTTCAACGTGATGCTGTCGAGTCTCGAGCGTGCCTACGCGGCGCAGCAGCGCTTCATCGCCGACGCGTCGCACGAACTTCGCGCTCCGTTGGCGATCATTCGGGGCAACCTGGAGCTTCTCGAGGAAGCGACGAGGCTCCCGGCGGAGGAACGCACCAGTGCCATCCGTGAAGCACGACAGGAATCCGAACGACTCGCTCGACTCGTGGACGACCTTCTCAGCCTCGCGCGCGCTGATGCCGGCGTCGCCATGCAACGGCAACCGGTCGAGTTGGATCGACTGCTCATGCTGGCCTTCGGGGCCGCGCATCGTCTGGCGAGCGGACAACGCCTGGAGCTTGGCGTCGTCACACCTTGTACCATCACCGGCGATCGTGATCGACTGACCCAGCTGCTGCTGATTCTGCTCGACAATGGCATTCGGTATACACCGGCCGGCGGCCTGGTGCGCGCCAGCCTGCTTCGCGATGCGGATCGTGTCATCGTCGAAGTGCAGGATTCGGGCATTGGCATCTCCGCCGAGGACTTGGTGCATGTCTTCGATCGCTTCTTTCGAGCCGATCCCGCGCGCAGTCGCGATCCGGGCGGAACAGGGCTCGGACTGGCGATTGCGCAGTGGATCGCAGAGCAGCACGCCGGCGCCCTCGAGATCAGCAGTGCACTCGGGCACGGCACAGTCGTACGCGTTCGGTTCGCTGTGCCGCTGTAGGGGCGTTACGCACCCGCTGCTGCGCGCGGCTCGGCACTCTCGATCGGTCGCATAGCGCTTCCCGTGAAGAAGTCCGGCCAGGCACTGAAGCGATCCGCGCATTCCCGCGAACAGAAGAAATAGGTGTGATGGGCGTGCGCACACGTGTACGTGGTTCGTCCGGCCTGCACGTGCATGCCACACACCGGATCGATATGCTGATTCTCTCGTTGATAGTTCGGATCGGACTCGATGCGCAGATACGTCGCGAGAAAGAGCTGGAGTTTGGTTTCGATCCAGTCTACGATCTCTGACATGTCGGGGGCCGCCGTGTCGAACGGCATCTCATCGGCGGCGTCGAACTGGAACAGGAGTGGTATCACCGACAGCTTGTATTGCAGCGCCGTGCGGCGCGCCGCTCGGTCGTGCGTAATGCCGATCGTCAGCTTGACGGTCGCGGGAAACTGCGACGTCCGGGCAAAGCTGCAGTGCGAGTGAATGCCCGATGACGACAGCCAGTGTTCCACGCTCGCGTTCGGAAAGTGGCGGACGAGTGCGTCCAGCCTCGGTCGCACTTCGAGATGGTGAATGGCATCCGCCAGCGCCTCGAAACGTTTCACTTCGGCATCTGACACGTCCATCTCGGCGGCGCGCACTTCCCGCTCCGCGAGGCGTTCTTCCGTGAGCGTGGCCATAGTCCGGTCCAGGCGCTCGGCGAACTGTTCGAGTCGTGACATTGAGGTTCTCCAGTGATGCTCGGGAACGCTGAACAACACGCGCGTGTCTGCGCTGTGGGGTCCTCAACACGCGCGATCAGGGACGGCCTAACTCGACGACCTGCGCATACGATACCAGCGCCAACTGAACGACTCCTGAAGAGGCGCTGAGAGGCGCGGAGAGGCGCGGAATCGCGCGGCCAAGCGCAGCGGCCCTGCCCACGCCCCGCGCGCTCCTCACGGTGCCTTCATTCCGTCCTCAGATCCGCAGCGCACATTGCTCGCGACGTAGGACAGCCGGTCGATCTCACGATTCGGTTGGCACGCGGGGATCCTTTGCCACCTCTCCACACCAGATCGAAGGCTGTTGGTGCTGCCATGACACAACTTCCCATGCCTCGAATGACAACCGCGGTCTTTGTCCCAACGCCTGGCGACGAAGCGCTTGCGAATGCGCTCGCGTCAGCTGTTGGCGGTCGCGTGGCCCAGGTCCATGTCTGCACGTTTGCCGATGGCGAGCAGCACGTCCGACTCGAGGGAGTGCGCGCCGGCGATACGCCAGTGATCGTTACGACGCTCACCTATCCGGCGCCGCGCCTGTTGCCGACCGTGTTTCTCGCCGCGACCGCGATGGAGTTGCATGCCCAGCAGGTGGGGCTCGTCGCGCCGTACCTGTCGTGCCTGCGTGCGGATCGTCGAACCGCCCGCGGGACCGGCGGCACGTCCGGATCGACGGCAACGCTGCTCTCCGCTGCATTCGACTGGATCGTGACCGTGTCGCCGCAACTGCAAAGCTCGCGAACGATGGAGCGGCAGTTCTCCGTCCCTGTGCACGTCGCGGACTGCGGTGAGGCGATCTCCAGCTGGATACACGAGCATGTGTCGGCACCGCTCATCATTGTGCCTCACGATGGAACAGCACCCTGGCTACGTCGCCTCGCGAGGACCCTGCGAGCCCCGTTCCTTGACGTCGCCGAGCAGGTCGCGGGCGCGTCTCCCTCGACGACCTCCCGGCGTGTCGCCGGAGAACATGCCGGAGCACACATCGGTCGCACTCCCATCATTGTGAGCGCTATCGTCGAGAGCAGCCACGAACTGGAGCGCCTCATCGATCATCTGCGCGCTGCGGGGCATCCGGCGCCTATCTGCGTGGCGATACACCCGATACTCGCGGGGGACGCCTATGATCAGGTTCTCGCGGCGGGCACGAGACGCTTGGTCTCGTGTTCCACGATTCGCCATCGCTCAAACGCCATCGATTTGACGCCGTGGCTAGCGGACGGCGTCAGCGCGATGCTGCGGGCGAGCGAGTCGGCGTCTGACGGCTCACTCGCAGGGGTGGGGAGTGGAGGATTCTGAGTCTGTTCGCGCCGGAGAAGCGGGGTGACCCTCGCGACGGCACCCCGCTTGTCTGATCCGCCCCGTATTCCCGGGTGCGCCACCGATCACTACGCGATCGCCGCGACGGGGAGCAACCGTGTCAAGGCCCCGTCGAGCTCGTGTCCCACGCGCTCGCGCCAACCAAAGCTCGCGTTGACAATCGCGCATCGTCATGTCTTCGGCGGCCCTCCAAGCGTGCGCAGATACTTCACGACCGCCTCGATTTCCTGCGGCGACAGCTTCTCCTTGAATGCCTTCATGTCCTTCCCCGCTCCATTCGCAATCACGACGCGGAGGGAGTCATCAGAGCGCGCCGCGAGAAACGCCTGATCCAGCTTCGCAATCTTGGGCGTCTCTCGCAACGCCTGCTTGGACGGCGTCCCGGTGTTCCCGTGACAACTGCGGCAGTTCTTGAGGTAGATGGCCTTGCCGTCGACGCTCTGCGCGCGCCCGGCAGCGGGCAGCAGCAGGATCGTCGCGCACATGAACACGAGGACACGCTGAAACACAGTCATGTTGGGAAGGATAGGAGAAGACTGGAGACGATCCGAGAATCGTCGATATCAAAACGTCATCTGGAACTCGGCCGCCAACCCGTTGCGACGAAGTCGGCCGCCGCCCTGTGGCTGGTCACGCCGGTACTCGATCGCGAGTCGTAGATACTCCGGGAGATTGAGCGGGAGCACGCCCCCTGCAACAAATCGGCGATCAGCGTCTGTTCGTGTGTCACGATCGGGATCGCGGAGTTCCCACCGCGTGAACACTGTCACCGGCGTCGGACGAAACGTGTACTGCCCAGAGAACCAAAAGGCCTGACCACTGACCGACGCTCGCGCGAAGTCGTCGCCCACTGGCAGATTCCGATCCCTGCTCGAGACGTAACCTCCGAGGACCTCGAAGCTGCCGATGTACTTGTTGGCCGTGAGCGCCAGGCGCGTGTACCGAGACCGTTGGTCCGCCGCATCAGCGGAGAGTCCTTTCGCACTGCCGATGTACATGGCGGCGCCGATGCCGGCGCCTCCCGCATCCCACATGAATTGATTGCTCAGCACGAGATCCTGCGACACCCCGCTCGCGCCGCCCTCCTTCCCCACAGCATTCACGACTTGCACCCCTGTTCGATTGGCGCCGACGACGTAGAACGCTTCTGCACCCGCGAGATCACCGCCCAGATTGAGAGGCACCGCGGTATTGTCGCTTCCAAACGGTATCGGCCGGCTGATGCCGATCGCGCGGTCGAATCCGGCGACCCCGCCGCCAAGCAGCAGCATGTGCCCCTGACCGGCGCGCAGCCCGCCAAATCGCCGCTCCGTTCCCCAGACCGCCGTCGCCGATACGACCGCCTCGACCTCACCGTCAGCTGCACGATCGAGTTCGAACAGGCCCCCATACCCCTTGCCGATCGCCCCACCTGCAAACATGCTGAGTCCGGCCACGCTGAACGTATTCGTCGTCGCGTCGCTCCCCTGTGGCTTCTCGTACTCGTACTGCAGCCGCGTTCGTGCGGCGAAGTAGTCCTGCAGCTTCGTCACCTCGGCCTTCTCCCCGATTTCCTCCGGCAGGCGGTAGCCGGCCCACTTGAACTGAATGCCGCGCGCGTTGAGTCGTGGAACCGCCGGGCTGTGACACATCGAACAATTGGCGTTGTACCGACGTGCCCACGCCGGAATCACCTTCGATGTGGCGGTGCGGGTAGTCAACCGGACGCTCTTCGCTTCGGCGTCCTGTATCACGAGGCCAACGGCGATCGCGGCGATGACCACAGCGCGCAGTAACGTGATGTACATGATGTGCTCCTTGTATACGTGCCCGCCTGGTCGGCGAACGGTCTCAGGCGTACCAGTCGATGAACCGGAGGGCCTACCGCGCCGGCGGGAGTTGTGGAAAGGTGTCGTGAATGTCTGGCTTGGCCGTGCTACCCGGCCTGCCTCGAAGTGTGGACAGGTACTGCGCGATCTCCTCGATCTCCTGGTGCGTGAGAATCGGCGGACCGAAGCTTGGCATATCGGATGAGTCGGGGTGGAATCGCTTGGGCTGCTCGATGAAGCTGTGCATCCAGGCCGCAGACCGATGCAGTCCGACCTCCGTCAGGTCCGGCCCCTCGTCACCGCCTTCGCCGCGAACGACGTGGCAGCTGCCGCACTGCTGCTGTCCGAAGAGCGCGCGACCCGCACGTTGAACAGACGTCAGCACGACTCCTCCCGGCTCCGGCCGCGCGCGCCCCGCGTCGGCTCGCACCGCACCACCTATCAGCAGGCTCGAGCCGCCGATCAGCACTGCGAGCGCACCAATCGCGATCGGGCGACGGCGCAGACTCCGCCTGCTGCGCGTGTCGAAGAAAGGGAGCGTGAGGAGGGTGAGGACGAGCGCCGTCGGGAGTCCGATGGCAATCACGCTCTCCAATTCTCCTGGGACCAGCGAAAGCAGCTGGAAGATCGGCAGGAAGTACCACTCCGGCCTCGGTACATAGGATGTGTCGGTGGGATCCGCCGGCGCTTCGAGGCCGGCGCCCACTGTGGCGGCGAGCGTTGCGATGAGCAGCACCATCACGGTAGCGACGATGACGTCCTTGGCGATGATGTCGGGCCAGAATCGAACGCCGGCACGCTTGGACGCCGTGTAGCGCTCCCGGTAAAACGCCCCGTACTCCGGCGCGGTCGTGCGAGCCGGCGCGCCCTCGTCCAACGTCGCTGTGCGTGGGGCAATCCCTTGGCGTATCACCAATCCGAGGTGCAGACACACCAATCCGCCCAGCAGCAACGGCAGCCACAGGACGTGCAGTGCGTAGAAGCGCGTCAGCGTTGCCGCTCCCAACTGCGCCCCTCCACGCAGCAGTCCAGCAAGTGCCGCTCCCACGATCGGCGTCGTGCCGGCCATGCTCGTTCCCACCTGCGTCGCCCAGTACGCCTTCTGGTCCCAGGGAAGCAGATACCCGGTGAAGCCGAAACCCATGACCAGGACGAACAGCGCGACACCGAGCGCCCAGTTGACCTCGCGCGGATACTTGTAGGCCCCCATCGAGAACACGCGCACCATGTGGGCCAGCACCAGAACGACCATGAAGGACGCCGCCCAATGATGCATGCCTCGCACAAACGCACCGGCCCGCACAACACGTTCGATGTATCGAACGCTGTCGTATGCGTGATCGGGTGTCGGCGCATAGAACGTCGCGAGGACGGCGCCGGTCACGACTTGGATCAGAAACGTCGCGAGCGTCGCACTTCCCAACGTGTGCCACCACGTCAGACGCGACGGCACTTCACGGTCCAGGAGCGCACGCCGAAGATCGACCAGCCCCATGCGCTCGTTCAGCCACTCCGCGAGGCGCGCCATCTTACGCCTCGATCTTCTCGGCGATGCCCGAGCGGAAGTGCTTGAATTGCACCAGCACTTCACCGTCCTCGACGCGCACAGGAAGCGTATCCAAAGCGCGCGGCGGCGGACCACCGACCACCGCGCCCGTCTTCACGTCAAAGAGCCCATGATGGCACGGGCAATGGAACACCTTCTTGTCCGTGTCGAAGTCCACACCGCAGCCCAGATGCGTGCAACGCCCGTTGAAGGCCGTGAACTGCTCGCCGTCGTCGCTGTAGAGCCATACCGTATTCTGCACGCGCCCCTCCACCCACGCGTCCGACACCGATTGGGTGAAGTCGCGCTTGATGGGCACTCCGATATCGAGCAACGCCGTCTCGCCGAGCTTGATCCAATTGGAGGGCGACTCACGCCGAAACCCAGGCGAGATGAATGCGAGCAGTGATGGGACGCCAGCGACCGCTGCCGACAGCGTCGCGCCCAGAGCAGATATCCAGCGCAGAAACCGTCGGCGGTCGGGCGCCGGTAGATCGGAAGCGGGGTCGTCCATGGAGAAGAGCCTCAACGGGTGGAGAGTGCCGCGCACAGTATCGCGCCCAACTGAATGCCCGCTGAGCGCGCAATGAGTGACGCCAAAGGACCAACTAATCATCGAGAGCGCTGTGCGCTCGAACCGTCGCTCGACGGTTGCATGGCTCGACAGCGCGCGCCCATCCCCATCGTTGGGCCGCGACCGTTCGCCTACCGGCCGCTGACGCGACGGCGTGCTCGAGTGCTCGCACCACCACTTCTGGGGCGTCGGGGAAATGCTGACATTACCTGCGGTTATCCCGCGACTATCGTTTGATCCATCGTAAAGTAGGATCGGACCATGTTCATCGCCCTTCGTCGCGTCATGTGGCTTGTCAGTCTTCTCGGGCTCGCTGTCACATCCAGCCGTTCGATAGCACTCGCTCACGATGAGCCTGTCGTGCGCACGTCGGCCGGCGCACACGAACATCGAACGGTCGATGCGACGACGCCGTTGGTTCCGGGGCGTGAGTCCGCCGACATCGCCCCGACTCCATGCGAAGCGTGCGATCCGCCCTGCTCATCGCTTCCCTCCTGCCACTCACGCGTCGGATGTAGCGCTTTGGTTGGCATCGCAGAAAGCCAAGCGAGCCTCGCGACGATGCGTGCGCAGGACCGATTGGCCGTGGTCGTGCTCACTCCGCCTGGTGCATGGAGAGGAGCCCCACGGTCTCCCCCGCCCCGAGTTTAGTCTCCGCCCCACGACTCGCCCGCGCCCCTCCGCACCCTGCGAGGCCGCGATGATCGGGTGACATTCCCCCATCCCTCTCCAGCGGCCCATCGCTAACTCACCGCTGGAGGGACACTGGAGACACGCTGCACATGCCCATTTCTCGCGCTCGGGTGGTACTCCCGAGTCTCGGCCTCGCTTCGCTCGCGATGCTGGTGAGCGCCAGCCAATCGAACATCCTGTACGCGCAATCGGCACCGCCCGCGCGGTCGCATGCCGACAGCGCGGTTGCCGTCGCCGCGCGGTCAGGCGCCGCGGTCGAAGAGGTCACGCTCCCCGACCTGTACGCCCGCTTGGCGCGGCATAGTCCACGCGTCACCGCTGCACGCTCGCCCGCCGACGCAGCCCGCGCCCGAATCCCCGGCGTGCGCCGTCCGCCCGATCCGCCACTGCAGTTCGGCCTGATGAACTGTCGCGTGCCCGCGTTCGCGCCGGTGGAAGCGCTCGGCATTAAGCAGCTGCAACTCATGCAGATGCTCCCGGTCGCGGGCAAGCTCTCGTTGAACGGGCGCGTCGCCGATGCCCAGGCGGCCGCCGCCGGCGCACGCGCACAAGACGTACGCTGGGAACAGCGGGCTCGCGTCGCGATGGCGTTCTTCGATTTGTACCAGGCCGATCGCGCCGTCCGCGTCGCTCGCGAAACTCGGCAGCTCGTCACGGACATCGCGACGACGGCACAAACGATGTATACCGTCGGAGAGGGGCGACAGGCTGACGTGCTGCGTGCACGCGTGGAGGTCGCTCGCATGAACGAAGAGATCGTGCGTATGGAGACCATGCGATCTGCCATGACTTCGAGGCTGCGCGGCGTACTCGACGAGCCGCCGGACACCACGCCGATGATTCCCGCGCTCCCTCAGGCCCCCAACGACATCCCATCGCTCGCGTCGCTCGTGGCCGAGGCGGAAGCGAACCGGCCCATGGTGCGGGCTGGTGAAGCCGATCTACGGGCCGCCACCTCAGCCGAACGCCTCGCGCGTCGCGAGATCTGGCCCGATCTGCAGCTTGGTCTGCAATACGGGCAACGTGGCGGCGCAATGGGGACGGAACGCATGGGAAGCCTGATGATCGGTGCCTCGCTCCCGGTCTTCGCTCGGGACCGTCAGCTGCAGATGCGCGTGGAAGCGAGCGCCATGCGCGCGATGGCCCAAGCCGACCTCGCGGCGATGCGAGCCGACACGCGCGCCCGAGTGGCCGAGCTGTACGCCGACATCGTACGCGCGCGCAACCTCCAGGCATTGTACCGCACCACCGTGTTGCCACAGGCGCAGGCGGCCGTGACGTCGTCGCTGGCCTCGTACCGCGTGGGTACCGTCAATTTGATGACCCTCCTCGATAACCAAATGACGGTCAATCGGTACCGGCAGGAGCTGTTTGTGCTCGAATCGGAGCAAGGGAAGGCGCTCGCCGAGCTGGAAATGCTCATCGGTCGCGAACTCATCGACGTCAATGCGCGCACGCCGCGCGACCAGGAGTGAACTATGTCTGAACACATCGATTCGACCGGGACGTCCGCAACGCCGCCGGCAGCGGCGGCCGCCACTTCGCCCTTCGGCGCATCAACTCGCCGCTCGCGCATCGTGCGCGTCTCGCTGATCGTCATGTTTCTCCTGGCCGCGTTGCTGCTCGCCTTCCGACTCTCACAGGCCAGCAAGGCGCCGGAAGCAGCCGGCGGTCACGCACACGGCGCCGCGCCGGCAGTCACCGAAGCGCAGCCGGTCTCGCTCGATGCCCGGGCGGCGCGACGCATCGGGGTGACCTACGCCGCCGTGACGCGTGGGACCATCGCGACCGAAGTGCGCACCGTCGCCCAGGTGACATACGACGAGACGCGCGTCAAGGCCATCTCGCCCAAGATCGATGGCTGGGTGGAAGAACTCCTGGTCAACTACACTGGGCAACCGGTGGCAGTGGGCGATCCGCTGCTGACCATCTACTCGCCCATGTTGGTCACGGCGCAGCAGGAGTTGTTGCTGGCGGGCCGCCTCGGAGCGTCAGTCGCCCAGGCCGAGGGCGACGCCCGGCGCGGAGTCGAGGAGCTTCGCGCGGCCGCGCGCCGACGGTTGCAGTACTGGGACATCTCCGACGCCCAGATCGACGAGCTGGAGCGGACGGGGAACGTGACCAAGACGCTCACTCTGCGCTCGTCGGTGCAGGGAGTCATTGTCGAAAAGAACGTGCTCGGCGGACAGCGGATCATGGCGGGCGATGCGCTGTACCGCGTCGCCGATTTGCGCGTCGTCTGGTTGGAGGGCGAGGTGTTCGAGCGTGACTTGTCGTCCATACGTGTCGGCCAGACGGTGACCGCCGAATTTGACGCGTTGGCCGGTGAGCAGCGCGTCGGCCGCATCACGTACCTTTATCCCACGCTCGATCCCGATACGCGTACCGCGAAGATCCGGGTCGAGTTGTCCAACCCTGGCCTGCAGCTCAAGCCAGGCATGTACGGCACGATCCGCATCACCGGTTCCACGGCCGCATCCGGGCTACTCGTACCGCGCAGCGCCATTCTCGCGACCGGCGAGCGGCGCCTTGTCTTCGTCCGGCGACCGGATGGACGGCTCGAGTCACGGGAAGTCATCACGGGCCTCTCGACCGACACGCAGACCCAGATCGTCCGTGGACTCGCCGTCGGCGACACGGTCGTAAGCTCCGCGACGTTTCTGGTCGACGCGGAGTCGAATCTCGGCTCGGCGCTCGGCGGCATGGGCTCGATGCCGGGCATGGACATGGCACCTCCCGCCTCGACGGCGCCGAAGGGCGGTTCGAAACAGCCGTCGGTGTCGCCAACGGTACCGGGCGGCAAGTCGAACGAGAAGATGCCAATCACGAAGATGCCGGGCATGGACACGCCGCGCCGGGAGGACTGAACCATGCTCAAGCGCATCATCGAATGGTCGACCAACAATCGGTTACTGGTCTCGCTTTTCACCGTCGCGGCGCTCCTCGGCGGGTGGTGGGCGGTGCGTGCCACCCCTCTCGAAGCGCTTCCCGACCTGTCGGACGTTCAAGTCATCGTTCAGGCTGAGTTCAACGAGCAGGCACCGCGCATCGTGGAGGATCAGGTCACCTATCCGATTGCAGCCGAAATGCTGAAGGTGCCAGGCGCGCGTGTGGTCCGCGGATACTCGTTCTTTGGCGTCTCGTTCGTGTACATCATCTTTGAGGACGGTGTCGACCTCTACTGGGCCCGGTCTCGCGTACTCGAGTATCTGAACGGCATTCGAGGCAAACTCCCCGCAGCGGTCACGCCAGTGCTTGGCCCGGATGCGACCGGGCTGGGTTGGGTCTATCAGTATGCGCTTGAGGACACGACTGGACGCCTCGACCTGGCGCAGCTCAGAAGCCTGCAGGACTGGTACCTACGCTACACGCTCACAGCAGTCCCCGGCGTTTCGGAAGTGGCGACCGTCGGGGGGTATCAGAAGCAGTATCAGATCGACGTCGATCCGGCAAAGCTCCTCGCCTACGGCATTCCCATCACGCAAGTGATGAGCGCCGTACAAAACGCGAACAACGACATCGGCGCCATGGTGATGGAGTTGTCGGAGCGCGAGTACATGGTCCGGGGGCTCGGGTACCTCAAGTCGCTCGCAGACATCGAGAATGTAGTCGTAGGCGCCAATCGAAGCGGAACGCCGATCCGTGTGGCAGAACTGGGGCGCGTCTCGGTGGGACCCGCGATCCGTCGTGGGATTGCCGAATTGGATGGACGCGGTGATGCGGTGGGTGCCATTGTCGTCATGCGCTTCGGCGAGAATGCGTTGACGACAATCGAGCGCGTCAAGGAACGCCTCGCGGAGATTGCGAGTGGTCTCCCGCCGGGCGTCGTCATTCGCCCGGTGTACGACCGGAGCGATCTCATCGAACGCTCGATCGACAATTTGCGCGAGAAGCTCATCGAGGAATCGATCATCGTCGCGCTCGTCTGCATCGTGTTCCTCCTGCATGCGCGCTCGGCGCTGGTCGCGATTCTCACGCTCCCCGTCGGCATCCTGATGGCCTTCATCGCCATGCGGTGGGTGGGGGTGGGCGCCGATATCATGTCACTGGGCGGCATCGCCATCGCCATCGGCGCGATGATCGATGCGGCGATCGTCATGATCGAGAACATGCACAAGCACCTCGAGCGGGCCGTGGTGGCGAAGGAGCAATCGTCGCCAGCCGACGCTGAACCGCGCCGCAGCCGGTGGCTGGACAGCGGACGCCTAACGACGACCGAACGATGGGACGTGGTGGTCGACTCGGCGAAGGAAGTCGGGCCCGCGCTCTTCTTCTCGTTGCTCATCATCACCGTGTCGTTCCTCCCGGTCTTTTCCCTTGAAGGCCAGGAGGGACGCCTCTTCAAGCCCCTGGCGTTCACCAAGACCTTCTCCATGGCGGCCGCGTCGCTGCTCTCGGTGACGCTCGTGCCGGTCACGATGGGACTCTTCATTCGAGGTCGCATCCTGCGTGAGCGTGACAATCCGATCAATCGCTGGCTCATCGCCGCCTATCGCCCCTTCATTCGTGGCGTGCTCGCGCACCGATGGGAAGCGATCGCCGTCGCGATCGTTGCTGTCGTCCTGACCTGGATCCCATGGAGTCGCATCGGCAGCGAGTTCATGCCACGACTCGACGAAGGGACCGTGTTGTACATGCCTGCGACCGTTCCCGGCGTCAGTGTCGCCCGCGCACGGGAGATCCTTCGCATTCAGGACAGCCTGCTCAAGACCATTCCCGAGGTCGAGCACGCGTGGGGAAAGGCGGGACGTGCGAACACCGCCACCGACCCTGCGGGACTCGACATGTTCGAGACGACGGTGACATTGCGCCCGGAAAGCGAATGGCGCCCTGGCATGACGTACGATGGTCTGATCGCGGAGATGGACTCGACCGTGCGCGTGGCCGGCGTCACCAACGCCTGGACGATGCCGATCAAGGGACGCATCGACATGCTCGCGACCGGCATCCGCACACCCGTCGGCATCAAGATCTTCGGCCCCGACCTCGCAGAACTCGAGCGCATCGGCAAGGCCGTCGAACAGTCCGTGCAGATGGTTGCCGGCACTCGTAGCGTCTTCGCCGAGCGTGCGGTCAGCGGCTACTACGTCGACATCGAGATCGACCGCGCCGCCGCGGCGCGACACGGCTTGAACGTCGGCGACATCCAGGCCGTCATCGCGACTGCGATTGGTGGCATGACGATTACGCAAACGGTCGAAGGTCGCGAACGGTACGGCGTGCGGCTCAGATATCCGCAGGAGCTGCGCAGTACCCCTGAGCGACTGGCCACGGTGCTCATTCCGATCACGCACAACCGCGTGCCAGGGGGAAAGGGCGCGGCGAGTCCGATGGCGGGCGGCATGGGCGGGAGCGCGGGAGCGTCGGGCGGCGGATCAGCGCAGGTCCCCTTGGGGCAAGTCGCGACCATTCGGACCGTCGCAGGTCCCATGGTCGTTCGCACCGAGGATGCGCAGCCCACCGCGTGGGTCTACGTCGATGTGGTCGGGCGAGACATCGGCAGCTTCGTCGCAGAGGCGAAGCAGATGGTCGAGCGCGACGTGAAGTTGCCTCCCGGCTACACCCTCGCATGGAGCGGGCAGTACGAGTACATGGTGCGCGCCAAGGAACGCATGAAGCTCGTCATCCCGGCAACGCTGGCCATCATCTTCCTCCTGCTCTACTTCAATTTCAAGAGCGTCGGCGAGACGCTCATCGTGATGCTCTCCCTTCCCTTCGCCCTTGTGGGTGGGCTGTGGTTCCTCTGGGCGCTCGACTACAACTGGTCGGTGGCCGTGGCGATCGGCTTCATTGCCCTCGCAGGCGTGGCGGCCGAAACTGGTGTGGTGATGCTCATCTATCTCGGCCACGCGTGGGACGAGGTGCGCACCCGTCGTGCAGCGGCCGGCGGGATTCCGTCACTCGCGGATCTCTATGATGCGGTGATGGAAGGGGCGGTCGAGCGCGTACGCCCGAAGATGATGACGGTTACCGCGATCATGGCGGGCCTGCTCCCCATCATGTGGGGCCACGGCGCGGGCGCGAGTGTCATGAAGCGTATTGCCGCCCCCATGATCGGGGGGATGATTTCGAG
Organism: uncultured Gemmatimonadaceae bacterium; assembly: GCA_964560345.1. Lineage (GTDB taxonomy): Bacteria > Gemmatimonadota > Gemmatimonadetes > Gemmatimonadales > Gemmatimonadaceae > SCN-70-22. Next base: position 9,931 of record CAZLLP010000022.1, on the reverse strand, counting down.
CACGATTCTCACTCTGCTCGTGATTCCAGCGATCTACTCCTTGCTGAAGCAGCGCGAACTTCGCGTGCTCTCTGCACACGTGGTCCGCCCGGCGCCACATGAAGGAGCCGCAGCCGAAGTGCCTGGGCTCCCCTGATGTCTACCCACAATCTTAGAGCGCGCGTACGACCGCGTGCGCGCCGACACGGTCTTTGGACCAGGAGGTTGCCATGTCAAAGAACCCATCCAACGATCCGAGCGTCCCACTCAGCAAGAGCGCCGTTCGTCATGAACACCGGAACGCCCTCGTCCGTCGATCTCTCGTGATTCGTCGCTTCGGTTTCGGCGCCTTTGTCGCAGCGATCGTCGCCCTCGCCCTCGGAGCCTGGTGGTGGACGCCGCCAGCAGCGCTCGTCGGTGTCGGCACGCTGGATGTATTCAAGAGTCCGACCTGTGTGTGTTGCGGGCGCTGGGTCACTCGAGCGCGCGAATATGGCTTCGCTGCCACTGTGCACGAGGAAACCGACATGTCGTCCATTAAACAACGCAACCACGTGCCGGCGACGCTGCAATCGTGTCACACCAGTGTCGTCGACGGTTATGTCTTCGAGGGGCACGTCCCTCCAGACCTCATAGAGCGTGTGCTGCGGGAACGTCCGGCCATCGCCGGGCTCGCCGTCCCCGGAATGCCGCAGGGAGCGCCGGGGATGGAGATGGGGGCCGAGCACTACGACGTCATGTCCTTCTCGAAGAATGGGGAGAGCGCGGTGTACGCGCGTCGTTGATGTCATGACATCCACCGGAGGTCTCGGAATGCCACTCAGCGCACTTGAACGAAGTGGGGCCGGCGTACGCACGGGATGGATGTTGGCGATCATTGGACTCACACTCCTGCCCTCGCGCTTCCAGGCGCAGGTCCCGGATAGCGGCAACGCCGCGCGAAGCGGTATCTACAGGAGCGCCGAGTCGTTCAGGACTGGGATCCTGGATCTTGCCATCGACTGTCGCACGGACGCGCACCGGATCGATCGGCACCTGTTGCTTGCGCGCCCGTACATCGACCTAACGCACGAGGGCGTACGAACGCGCATCAACAAGCGCGATGTGTTTGGCTTTCGTGACTGCGACGGCACGATCGTTCGCTATGTCGACGGGAGCGAGTACGCGATACTCTCGGCGGGCGCCATTCTCATGTATGCGCGCTCGATGATGGTACCGGCAGGCAACCGGGAAGGCTATCGGATCATGCCGGTGCGATACTTCAGTCTTGCCGCGAGTGACACTTTGATCCCTCTCACACGCGTCGCGATCAAGAACGCCTTCCCATCACATCATGCGCTGCACGAGGCGTTGGATGCAGACTTCCGCACCGATGACGAGTTGGGTGCGTTTGATGGTCGCCACGGCGTGTACCGTCTCCAGCGAGTGCTAACTCGCTTCGTGGGTGCGGCGCCGGTTCGCGAGTGAAGTGCCATTGTCTCGCTGCGTTGCCTAACGCGCTGGGCCGAGTGGAGCGCGGGCCGGAGGTTACGATGCCGCCTGGAGCGGGCATGGGACGATGTGCGCGTAGTCGGAGGGCGCGGGTGAAGTGCGTGAGGGGGCGCTTATCGCAACGCGTGATGTAGCGACTGAATCCGACGGTTCAGGGGGAACGGCGACAGTACCCTGACTCGATCTGGCGCGCGTCGACAGCGCATCCGCGGGAGTTACATTCCCGAGGGCGTTCGGACGACGGTACCGGCGCGGCGGTCCGGCAACACCCCGTGCACGTGGTGAGGCATTTACCGCGCGTGCCGCAGGCGGAGTGGTTTCGAGAGCGATGGAGAAAGGGTATTGAATTTGTCGGAATTGCGGGATACCATCCGTCATCGCGCTCACTTCACTCTCATCCAGCGGTAGATCACCCCTCACATGCTTCGCGCCGCCTTCCGTCGAACCGCATTTCTGCTCGCGTTCGCCTGTGTGCCGCAGTCCGCGTCCGCTCAGCGGATCGGGACTGTGGTCATCGCCCACGGCGGCGACTCGCTGTGGAACTCGCACGTGATCGACGCGGCGCGCGCCGCACGTACCGGCGGGCCCGTCGAGGTGAGTTTCCTCATGGGGCCGGCGGCAGCGCATGCGCGATTCCAGGATGCGGTGACCAAGCTGGAACGGGCCGGCGTCGACTCGATCGTCGTGGTCCCGGTCCTCGTTTCGAGCCACAGCGAACACTACAACCAGCTGCGCTGGCTCGTCGGCGAGGAAATCACGCTCGACGAGACGATGAAGCATCACCTGCACATGGCGGGGATCACTCGCCCGGTCACACGCGTACCCCTTCGGCTCGCTAAGGCGATGGATGGCGCACGCGAGGTTGCCCGCGTGCTGGCCGATCGAGCCCTTGAGTTGGCGCGAGCGCATCACGCGGCGCCGCGCACCCGTGCACTCCTCATCGTAGGTCACGGGCCCAACTCCGCGGAGGACAACGCTGCCTGGATGGCCCACCTGCGTCCCATGGCCGACAGCGTGCGGGTCTGGACAGGCTTCCGCGACGTGCGAGTCGATCTCGTGCGAGACGATGCTCCGGCGACGGTGCGCGCCGAGGCGGTGCGGCATCTGCGCGAGTTGCTCGACCTGCAGAATGCGCTGACCGGCACTGACGTGCTCGTGGTGCCCCTTCTCGTCTCGAAAGGGAGTGTGAGCCGCGACAAGCTCCCATACGACCTCCGCGGCACGCCGCACATATACGCCGGCGAACCGCTCCTGCCGCACCCGGCGATGCTGCGGTGGATCGAGGCGCGAGCGGTCGAGCGCTAAGGCGCGGTGACGATAGGCGGTCGTAGGAGAATCGTCGCGCTCTCGTCTGAAGATGGCGGCGGCGCGATTGCACCGGGAGAATCTCGACTTCGAGATTCATGGAAGGTGACGAACACGTCTCGCATGGGTGAGCCTGCATCTCCAGTCCGCCACCCTCTTCAGACAACTGAGACCACTTCACGTAGCGTATGCACGTTCGTAGAAGCGGACGTCAGCCGGCAATGCGGGACTGTGACTCCAAGGGATCGGCGGCCGCTCGCGCGCAAGTCGTCATCGCCTCCAGTCGAAGTCCGGACCGACCACGACCTGACGCGAGAAGTCCTTCCGCACGGTGACGGGGATTTGATAGGCGACTCCAAGATTGATCCCTGCGCGCACGCGAACCTTGATGCCGGCGAGCACGTTGACCGCGCTCGAGACGCCTGTACCTCCTTCGCCGAGTAGTTCCAGTACGGGGAACACGAAGCGGCTTGCTTTCAGAACAAAGGCGACGCTGCCGTCCAGCATGTCCTCCCTCGGGTCGTAGTGCACGACCTGATTGAATGCCCATTTCGACGCGCCGAGCGACGTGGTGAAACCGACCAGCGTGTTGACTCGACTGGCGCCCGAACGCGTCGGAACTTCGAACTCGATGAGCGGGGCGAATCCATTCATCCCGTTCTTGCTGACGTAGGCGGCGAACTGGAACATCGCTTCGGTCATGTCACTGTTCCGGAAGCGATCATTCCTGATGTGGAGTCCGATGCGAGGTGTTATCCCGGTTTCGAAGTGGAAGGCGACATCACCGGTATTCTGGCCGTCGCGCCCCGCCGCGATGCCGAGGAGGCGGAGGCTGTACACGCCCACGCCTTCCGGGAGCCCCATGTGCGTGAAGAATGCGTGGGGTAGTTCCGCATCGCCGTCGGTTGTCGCCATCGACGGACGCTTGTCCTTCGCGGCGGCGGCCATCCCCTTATCCTGCGCGATGGCGGGCCGTGATATGCCGAGGAGCGCGAGCGCAGCGACAGCAAGGACCGTTGCCAGCGAAAGCAATCGAGGGACAGCGTGGCGTTTATCAAAAAGTTGCATTCTAAACTCCGAGGTGTGTGACGAGTGCTGGGTTGCCAGCTGCTTCACCGACACCGCATCCTGCTGATCGTCGCGATGACGACCTGAGCGGTCGGAAGCATGCTGACGAGGTAGACGCCTTCACTGAAGACGACGCCCGGATTCGACTACGGAGGGCTGTCGATATTGGCGACCCTCACCAGTTTCTTGTTTACGAATTCCTGGATACCGAGAGCGGAGAGCTCACGCCCGTAGCCAGAATTCTTGATGCCACCAAACGGAAGATCGGCGGCGGTCCAGGTCGGATGATTGACGAAGACCATACCCGTGTCGAGACGATCAGCTACTCGCTTGCCGCGCGCCACGTCCTTGGTGAACACGGAACCACCCAGACCGAAGCTCGTGTCGTTTGCGAGCGCCACCGCCGCGTTCTCGTCGGCCACACGAAAGAAGAGCGCGACGGGCCCGAAGAATTCCTCTGCATAAGCGGGATTTTCGGGTGCGATATCCGTCAGGATGGTCGGCTGCATGAATGCGCCGCGACCTTGCAACCGCGTCCCACCCATGACGACGCGGGCCCCGTTCCCAACCGCCCGGTCCACCTGTCCCACCAACTTGTCGACGGCTTCGTTCGAGGAGAGAGGGGCGAGCGTGGTGTTCTGATCCATGGGGTCGCCAGACCGAAGCCCACTCATCGCCGCTGTGAACTGCTCAAGAAAGCGATCGGCGATAGCCTCCACCGCGATGAAGCGCTTCGACGCGACGCAACACTGGCCTGCATTGTTGATGCGACCCCAGAGCGCCCACCTGACGGTCGATTCGAGGTCGGCGTCTTCAAGCACGATGAACGCATCGCTCCCACCGAGTTCCATCGTCGACTTCTTGAGCGCCTGTCCGGCCAGTCCGGCGACGCTTGCACCGGCTGCTTCGCTCCCGGTCAACGCGACTCCTTTGATTCGTGGATCGGCAATGGTGCGCGCGATCTGACTCCTGCTGATGCGAAGGTTGGTGTACGCCCCCGTTGGGGCACCGGCTTCGATGAACAGATCGGCGAAAGCACTCGCGCACTGCGGCACATTGGAGGCGTGCTTCACCAGCACGACATTGCCCGCCATCAGATTCGGGGCGACGAAGCGGGCGAGCTGATAGTAGGGAAAGTTCCATGGCTCGACACCGAACAGCACTCCGAACGGACTGCTTTCGATGGACGCTTCACCCGAGGCGGGTGCGAGCTGCTGCGGCGCCAAAAAGCGTTGGGCGTGCTCGGCGTAGTAGTCGAGAATCTCGGCGCTGAGCGCCACCTCGCCACGGCTCTCGCTGATCAGTTTGCCCATCTCGATCGTGGCGGTCCGCGCATAGTCGTCCATGCGCTCGCGCAGCAGGGCCGCCGCACGCGCGAGCACTGCGGCGCGTTCGTCGAACGACGTGCGCCGCCATGCCGCGAAGCATTCATCGGCGGTCTGTATCGCAACCTCGAGCTGCGCGTCGGTTAGTTCCTCGAACGTTTTGAGGACTTCGCCATCATATGGATTCAGGCTCTGGTATGGCATGCTGCCTCTCGTGTGTGTGGCGACGTAGCGAATCACTTCAGCGCGCGTATCGAAGGATCGCTCCTCTCGAATGGCACGCCGGGTCCGGAGAGTGAGTCTCGTTCGGTACCCATTCCTGTCATGCATCATGCGTATTTGCACCCGCGCGGATCAGCGTGCGAGGTGCTCTGAATACGCCTCTGTTGTCCCGTCTCACGTCACGTAGGCGACGCGGGTAGGCGACGCGGGTACGCAACGCGATGCCGCCACCGGACACATACGCCGTGGTGTCGTCGAGACCGGGTGTCCCAGGCACTGTGTCATCGGATGTACCGCTGCCAGGTACCGTATCGATTGCCCACCGCCCCTCGCGGGAGACAGAGGACGATCACCAGCACTCCCGCGATTGTGCCGCCCCATCGTGACGCCGTCGTGGCCCCCCCGAGCACCCATGGCGATGCGACGACCAAAGCACCTAACACGACGTTGACGAAGCGCATCGCGCGGCCCACGTCCGCCATCGCGATTACCGCGACGGTCACAATCAGGGCGCCGAACAAGTGTGCGCTGTGTGCATCCCTGCCTACGCGTCCTAGCACCGATGGCGTGAACATCAGCCATATCCCGACGCCAACGGTTAGGAGCAGATTCCATGGCATCGACACGCCCCAGACCATCGCCTTGGCGCTCACCACGTCATGGCGGACCGCATCGGACTCCAGCGTTGCGCGCAGCGTGCCGCCCATCCAGAACGTTCGCCAGAACGGCTGCCCCTCGCGCCATGCTTGCACAAGGAACTGGCCCATCGCCACGACCTCGTCGAGTGTGAGCGCAATCATGAGCAACATCGCGATGGCGGCAACGAGGCACGGTGTGCACCACGCGCCAACCGCGAGCGGCTGGAGGATGATGAGCACGATACTCACGACGCCGAGCGGTACGACCAGAATGCCGAAGAAGGTCACCATCCACGGCATCGTCCGCCATCGGCGCTTGTCGCCCATGAATCCCATGAGCAACTCGACCATGTAGGCCACGGCGCCGAGTCCTGCATCAGGAATGGGGAAGGCGCGCGAAACGTCAGAGGTGAGCACACGCTGCGTGCCGAGGCCGAAGAATGGGTCGGTGAGCGTGACGACGTGCTGGAGCTGAAACGCAGTCATCTGTCGCGCGAGGAAAAATCCGACCAGCGCAAGCGCAATGATCGGTGCCCGCTGCGGCCAGCTGGAGGGGTTGTACGACCAGCCAGACGGGAGATCAGATCCGGGCGTCATTCGCATGCCGGGCGCCATCGGCATCCCCGGCGCCAGCACGGCAAACACAACCACCAGCGCACCAACAAGTGTGTCGTTCGAGTAGACCGCTGCCGTTGGGGCCCAGAAGACGAGCGGAGCGAACAGCAGCCAGAGGCCCACAAGCGAGTTTGCCCATGGCGCCCACCACAGCATCCACCGCGGGCGACCGGATATGGAGAGCGTAGCGAGCACGATGACGAGCACACCGCACACGACGTCGCTTACCTGCAGCGCACGGCTCTGGTACCCCATCGCAAAGGCGCTCGTGATGAGCCAGAGGCCGAGAATCACGGTGGCAAAATGCGGCCACGATACGCGATGGTCGTGCGCCATCGCCGTCGCTCCCATCTCGCCCGGTTCAGCCAGTTCGGCCATCGGGATGACGGGCACGTCACTTGTCGGAACCGGAGCCACTGGAGAAACGTCGACGATAGGCGACGTCGGGACCGCACGCCGTGGTGGTGACGGCGCGTGATCGCCGTGCGCCGAGTATTCGGGGGTCACGGGGACGGTTGTCCCAGTTCTTCGTGAGCCTGCGCGGCCTCTGGTGGATTGGGCGCGTTCGCAGGTGGGGCTGCAGCCGGAACATCCCGCGAGTTGGGACCCGTCTCGAGATCGGTGGGAGGTTCCAGCTCGTTTTCGCGGTACCACATCAAGGGGTCGGCCTTGAGGGACGCGACCATCATTGGCAAGGTGTCGCGCAGCGAACGTCTAGGTTCCCAGTCGAGGAGAGTGCGCGCGCGCGTGATGTCGAGCGCGTAGTGGTCGTTGGCTCTGTCGATCATCCATGACTTGATGAAGCCCTCCCGGCCGGGAAGGTGGTCCATTACCCACGCACCGACTTTGGCCAGCGGCGCCATGGCCAAAGGGATTGCGACCGTCTCGTAGCTGGAGCCCCGAATCAGTCGCGCGATTGTGTGCTGTACTTCGTCGTAGCTCATTGCTTCGGGCTCGCCGACCAGCAGCGGCACCTCGGGAGGTAACGTGCCACGGCGATCTACCACCCGTTCGATGGCGTCGACCAGATCATCCATGTGCACGAAGGACTGCCCGTGCGCGGTGGAACCGGAATAGAGGCGACTGGTGAGGTCACGTTCGTAGATGCGCTGAATCTGATGCGCGAGCGGGATTGAATGCGTAAGGTCATCGTAGACGCCGGCAATGCGCAGCAGCACGGCGGGGATCTCGCCTCGCTCGTCATGGATAAGCTGTTCGGTCCGGACTTTGGACAGGGGGTACGCCCACGTCGGCTCGATCGGCCACTCCTCAGTGATGAATTCGCCCGGTTCAGCGGGACGATGCACCAGCATGGTACTCGAGAAGACGAATTGCTCGACCAGAAAGGCCTGCTCGTGCAGTTCGCGTAGCAGGCGGCCGGTCCCCCGCACGGTGATCTCTTCGTACGCGTCACTCGGCTTGCCGTAAAAGTCGTAGTACGCCGCAAGGTGGATCACAGCGGCCACTCGCGAGCCGTGGTGCTGACGCACCGCGCGCAGTCCAACTCGGACACTCTCGTCTGAGGTAATCTCCATGGGTACGTGGGTGCAGCCCGGCGGCGGCGGCGAGGGCGCCTTACGGTCGCAACCGACGACATCAAAGCCAAGAACGGCCATGCGCCGCATCAGCGCGTCGCCTATACGTCCACTGGAACCGGTAACCAGGATGAGCGCGCTGTTTGTTGCCATACGGGTCGACCTCTCCTCGGTGCATACCGCGTGACGACGCACCATCTTACGACTCACCGGTGAGACATCCGCACCGGGGTACGACGACGTCGGAGCATCGTACACTGTGCCTTTTACGCTGCGTCTAACATTTTAGCTTTTCTGGTACCCGCTGCCTATCGCTCGTTGGATGTAGTCTTGCTGGCGTCATGGCTCCCGCGCGCGTCGAGCGCGAGGTCCGTGCGCATCGAGACCGTCGCGCGCCACCCTTCGATGCGCCGGGGGGTATCGCTTCGCCGGGCCACGTGAATCGTGGATGCGTGTTTGCTTCGCGCGAAGGGGCGCCCACGAGCACTTCGTGAACGCTTGGGGTCGCCTTCACACGGTGCTGCGAAGAACAGGACTACGATCCGCCCGACGTGATGCACGACGTGGGTTCATCCACCGAGGCATCGCCTAACGCGTGACTTGGGGCCGGACACCGTCGCATCATTCTCAGTGGAGCCAGCGTGGTGGTCAGCTGAACTCCCTGTGAACCCCACGACGCATTCGCTCTTGCCTCGTGTGCTCACCTGCCGACGCTCAAGGACTCAGCGTGGCCTCAGCTTCAACTCACAACGGGGACCTACCTTCTTCGCAGCAGTGCCAGACGTGAAGAAGGTTGGACCGGCGGGAGGATGAGCGCGGCACGAAAGATGCCCGATAGGCTGGAGCAGCGTTGCCGCTGACATTCACAGAGCGCAGGTGGCTGGTCGCGCTGTTAGCGCCCGACCGTGCCTGCGTTCACTCTTCTGATCGATTGTGATTCGCGCTCCGTTGCTCCTACTTCCACGTTCGGTTCAGAATCTTACCCGCCGCGCCGCCCCAGTCACCGGACTGGACGACACGACGATAGACGGAGAGGCAGCATGACGACTCGACAACATTCGCTGGTCCTGGGTGCGGCAACGCTCTTTCTGGTGGTGAGCGGCGTGGCGGCAACCGGCATGGCACAGACCACCAAGCCATCGCCCGCCAAGATGCCCCAGCATCAGGAAGGCATGAAGGGTATGAGCGATATGATTGTAGGACCGCATCATGTGCTGGCGATGGCCTACAGGGACAACCTGGCGACGTTCGCTCGGGCGTTGCGAGGACAAGACACCCAGTCAAAGACCGTCGACCTCGATCTGGCTCGACCGGCGGTGGCCGAGATGCGGCGCAGCTTCGACCAGATGCAGCAACACCATCAGGCGCAGATGACGATGATGGGCGACCGCGCCAGGCCGCCGATGCCTCCAACGATGCAAAACATGAAGACCCACCTCACAGCGCTCGGCGAGCATCTCACGGCTCTGGAATCCGAAGTGAATGCCAGTACGCCGGACGCCAGAAAAGTCTCGGAGCACACGACCGAGATCCTGAAGCAATGTGCTGCCATGTCGGCGATGTCGGCGAAGGCCAAGCCGCATGACATGAAGTAATGCGTTGGGTTCTGTTGACGGAACGCAGGGTCGCGCGACGGGTCCGCCGCGGTCCGTGGCCCACGCCCGGTCTCCACGGTCTCGGCGCCCCCGTCCGTCGCGCCGCGCGGTCGCGTCGGCCTCTCCCTCTGGACCATCCCGCGCCGCTGCAGGTGTCG
>CAZLLP010000021.1:0-61360 GCA_964560345.1 uncultured Gemmatimonadaceae bacterium | reverse complement strand
CCTCGCCGGCCGACATGTGGATCGGCGACGACTTCCACCACAACGGCGCGTTCCGCCTGAGCTACGGCTTCGAATACGCGGCCATGATGGAGTCGGGGAAGGAGATGACGCAGTTTGCCTTCGACGACTATGACACGTATGACTGGTACCTGAAGATCGGGTCGCTGAAGGCCATCAACGACTCGCTCCTCAAGGGGCGACTCCCCACCTGGAACGACTTCTCGCGCCGCCCCAACTACGAGGAGTTCTGGCAGCGTCAGGCGATGAAGGGGTACCTCACGCGCGTGACGGTACCGACGCTCAATGTCGCAGGTTGGTGGGACCAGGAGGACTTCTACGGCCCCATCACCATCTATCGCGAGTTGGAGAAGCACGACCGCGGTAACCAGAACTTCCTGATCGTCGGACCGTGGAACCACGGCGGGTGGATGGGAGGCGACGGATCGTCGTTAGGGAACATCCAGTTCGGGCAGCCCACGGCGCGATTCTTCCGCGACTCCATCATGGCCCCGTTCTTTGCCCGCTACCTGCACGACAAGGGATCGCTGGCGCTTCCCGAGGCGCTGGTGTTCGAGGCCGGCAGCAACCAGTGGCGCCGCTACGCGTCCTGGCCACCCAAGGAAGCGGTGTCGGCGCGTGCGCTGTATTTGCGCGAAGGGGGCGCGTTGGGGTGGGAGCCGCCCAAGGCCACCGGGCCGAACGCATTCGACGCGTACGTCTCCGACCCCAACAAGCCCGTGCCTTATCGCCCGCGCCCGATCCCGGCCACATACGGACAGGGATCGACGTGGAGTCGCTGGCTCACCGACGACCAACGCTTCGCACACAACCGCCCCGACGTCGCCGCCTGGGAACTTCCCACGCTCGCCGAGGACCTCACGATCGCCGGTGACATCGCGGTGACGCTGCACGCCGCCACCAGCGGAACCGACGCGGACTGGATCGTGAAGCTCATCGACGTGTACCCCGACACCGGGATGACGCCGCTCACCATGAACGGCTACCAGTTCATGGTCGCGAACGAAGTGTTCCGCGGCCGTTATCGAAAGAGCTACGAGAAGCCCACGCCGGTGACGCCTAACGCCCCCACCGAGATCACGATCGACCTGCACACGCAGGCCTACACCTTCAAGAAGGGACACAAGGTGATGATCCAGGTGCAAAGCACCTGGTTCCCGCTCATCGACCGCAATCCGCAGAAGTTCGTCCCCAACATCTTCGAAGCGAAGCCGAGCGACTTCACGGTCGCAACGCAACGCGTCTATCGCTCGGCGACCAAGCCATCGAAGATCGTACTTCCGGTCGTCAATCGCGTGGCGCAGTAGGAACCGTCGAGACCCTCATGTCGCACGATCTCTCTGGCAAGATTGCCCTTGTTACGGGCGGCACGCGCGGCATCGGGCGCGCGATCGCCTCTGCGCTCGCCACGTCGGGCGCGCACGTCATCGTGAGCTCGCGCAAGGAACCCGCGGTGGTCGAAACCGTCGAGGCGTTGCGCGCCGCCGGCGGCTCGGCCGAAGGGATGGCGTCCAACGTCGGACGGCTCGACGAGTTGCACGCGCTGGCCGATCGTGTCCTCGCGGCGCACGCCGGCATCGATATCCTCGTCAACAACGCGGCGGCCAATCCGGTGTACGGCCCAGTCGAGGACACCAGCCCTGAAGCGTTCGCCAAGATCTTCGACGTCAACCTGCGCGCCCCGTTCGAACTCGCCAAGCGATTCCTTCCGGGGATGGCGGCGCGCGGCGGCGGATCGGTCATCAACATCTCATCGATCGGCGGCGTGTCTCCCGAGCCCAACCTGGGGATCTACAGCGTGAGCAAGGCGGCGCTGCTGAGCCTCACGCAGGTGATGGCCAAGGAATGGGGCGCCCGCAACGTGCGCGTGAACGCCATCTGCCCAGGCCTCATCAAGACCGACTTCAGCCACGCGCTGTGGGGGAACGAGAAGGTGCTGCAGCGGGTCCTGGCAGCGCAGCCCATCCCGCGCATGGGAGAGCCGGACGATGTCGCCGGACTCGCACTCTTTCTCGCCTCGCCGGCATCGTCCTTCTGCACCGGCGGCACGTACATGGTCGACGGCGGCGTCACCATCTAGCCCGACCCGCTCGCGCGGGTGCTCCATGCCTAACGAACCGACTCTGCGGGCCCAGGTCCGCGCCTTCGTCGATACGGTCCTGCTTCCGCTCGAGCATCGGTACCTCAACGAGCCGTGGTCGGCCGTCCTCCCCGCGCTCGATGCGGCGCGCGCCGATGCCAGGGTGCGCGGCCTCTGGGCCCCGCACCTCCCGCACGATCTGGGCGGACGCGATCTCCCGTTCCTCGAATTCGCCGGCATCAGCGAGGAGCTCGGACGCACTCCCATCGGGCACTACGCGCTCAACTGCCAGGCGCCCGATATCGGCAACATGGAGTTGCTGCACCGGCACGGGAGCGCCGAACAGCAGGCGCGATGGCTCGCTCCCCTTGCCCGTGGCGAGATCCGCTCATGCTTCGCCATGACCGAACCGGAGCGCGCCGGCTCCAACCCGGTATGGCTCGAAGTGCGCGCCGAGCGCGACGGCGACGACTACGTCATCACTGGGCACAAGTGGTTCACTTCCGCGGCCGATGGCGCCGCCTTTGCCATCGTCATGGCGGTCACCGATCCCGCCGCGCCGCCGCACCAGCGTGCCTCGCAGATCATCGTCCCCGATGGCACGCCGGGCTACTCGCTGGTGCGCAACATCAAGGTCATGGGTGATGCAGGCGAAGGGTACGCCACGCACGGCGAGGTGCGCTTCGATCGCTGTCGCGTGCCGATGAGCAACCGTATCGGCGCGGAGGGAGAGGGGTTCGCCCTCGCGCAGGAGCGACTCGGCCCCGGGCGCATTCATCACTGCATGCGCTGGATGGGGATCTGCGAACGCGCGCTCGACCTCACCTGTCGTCAGGCAGCGTCGCGCGAACTTTCGCCCGGCGTCTTTCTCGGCACCAAACAGAGCGTGCAGCACATGATCGCGGACTCGCGCGCCGAGATCGATGCGGCGCGGCTGCTGATCCTCGATTGCGCTCGCCAGATCGACGAAAAGGGAGCCAAGGCGGTGCGTGAGGCGGTATCGGCCATCAAGTTCTACGCGGCCGGCGTGCTGCAGCGCGTGCTCGATCGCGCCATCCAGGTGCACGGCGCGCTGGGGATGACGGACGACACCCCGCTCGCCTACTGGTTTCGCCACGAACGCGCGGCGCGCATTTACGATGGCGCCGACGAGGTGCACAAGAGCGTCGTCGCGCGCCGCATCCTCAAGGGATACGGCCTCACCGTCCGCGAATGAACGAGGGGGCGGTCGACCAACCCGCCGCGGTGCGCGACGGTGAGGCGCTCGACGTCGATGCGCTACGCACCTTCCTGCGCGCGCACGACCTCGCCGACGACGACGTGCCGCGCGTGTCGCAGTTCCCGCGCGGCTTCTCCAACCTCACCTACCTCGTGGAGGTCGGCGAGCGCGCCTATGTGTTGCGGCGCCCCCCGTTCGGGGTGGGCAAAGGAGTGGCGCACGACGTCGTGCGTGAGGCGCGGCTCCTGTCGGCGTTAGGCGCCGCCTACCCCCGCGTCCCGCGCATCCTCGCCATCTGCGACGACCCCAGCGTCCTTGGCGCGCCGTTCTACCTGATGGCGCGGGCCACCGGCATCATCCTGCGCGACCGGTTGCCCGCCGACAGTTCGATCGACACGGACACGATGCGGCGTATCTCCGAGGCAGCGGTCGACACGCTGGCCGAGATCCACGCGGTGGACTATCGCGGAGCGGGGCTCGAATCGCTCGGCAATCCGGACGGCTACGTCGAGCGACAGGTGAGCGGCTGGACGCGCCGCTACGAAGCATCGCGTACGGGAGAGCAACCGGCGGTGGAGCGCATCGCGACGTGGCTCGCCACGTCGATCCCAACGGAACAGTCGAGCGAGCGGCGTGCGGCCCTGGTGCATAACGACTTCAAGTACGACAACCTCGTCCTCGATCGGCACGACCCGGCGCGTGTGCTCGCCGTCCTCGATTGGGAGATGGCGACCATCGGCGACCCGCGCATGGATCTGGGGACGACACTGGCCTACTGGGTGGAAGCAGGCGATCCGCCGCTCTTGCGCGCGTTAGGGCTCGGCGTCACTGCGCTTCCCGGCAACCTGACACGCGAGGAAGTGGTCGCCCGCTATGAGGCGTCCACCGGACGGGTGGTGGCGCAGCCGGTGTTCTACTATGCATTCGGCCTCTTCAAGGTCGCCGTGATCGCGCAGCAGATCTTCGCGCGCTACGTGAAGGGGTTCACGAAGGACGAACGATTTGCCCACCTCGATCGCGCCGTCGCCGCGCTGGGTGAGGTCGCGGTGCGCGCCGTGGACACCGGTCGCATCGCACCGCGCTGACGCGCGGCATCCGCCACCGTCGCAGCGTCCGGAACAGCGTGGCGTCTCGTCAGGGCGTGTGCGCCAAGGGGAGGGCAAAGGCCTCCGGCATGCGACGCCACTCCAGCACGCCGTCCACGATCCCCTGCGCGTACGCCGCGATCCCCGCGGGCGTGCGCAGGAATGCCTCGCGCTCCGGGATGATGAGCGGCGTCCCTTCCACCAGCGCCGCCGTCGCCCACGTCTGCCGCAGCACGGCGTACTCACCCTGGTAGGCGCCAAGCGCCGGGTGCCGCATCGCGTCAGACACCGAGTGCAGGAAGGCGCGCGCCAGCTGCCGCCCGTTGGGTTGCATGTAGTAGACCTGCGTCCCGTGGACGGCGACCGGTGGGCGGCCGGGACCCGGGGCGTTGGCGTGGATCGACACAAACAGGTGCGGGCTGCGCTGCGTGATCATGGCCGCACGTGCCTCGACCGACAGGCGCCCCGAGTCCGCGCGCGTGAGCGTCACCCGCGCGCCTAACGCACGCAACCACCCGGCGGCGACGCGTGCCACCGCCAGCGTGATCGAATCCTCGACCAATCCCGACGGACCAACCGTGCCGTCCGGTGGGTGTCCTGGATCGAGCAGGATGGTGAGTCCTTCCAGGTTGGGGCGCTGCGCCGGCGGTATGCGAATCGTCAGCTGCATCGCCCCGTCTTTCCACTCGCTGCGCCATCCCAGCGGCATGTGCGTGAGCCCGATGTCGACGTGGGCACTCGCGGCATCCGGTTCGTTTGTTGGCGCGGTCTCGGCGCGCGCCGGTGCGCCCGCACGCCTCGCGCTTCCCGCCCGGGCGACTACGCGTCGCACTGGGGCGACGAGGCCGTCGATCGCGCGCGGGAGCGCCGACCACGTGGCGCCGTGCAGCGTCCAGTGGAGGCGGTCGCCGGCGAGTTCCACCGTCGTCGGGACCTCGCGCGCCATCGGTACCGTCAGCTGCACAACGTCGCGGGTGTGCGACAGGCGCAGCGCCCTCGCTGTGACCGGGAGCGGCGCGGGCGATGCCGTGGTGTCGCCATCGACGATCGGAATCCACACGCGCAGGGTAGGGGAGACCACCAATCGCATCGCACTCGTCGTGCGGAGGTCGCTGCGAAAGCGCAGCCCCTGGGTGAGCGCGAGCGCGACGGCCCCGCGCGGGCGCCAGCGCGAGTAGATCGGGCGCCACTGCGTCGCGCTGTCGGCCGTGTCGCTCGGCAGTCGCCGCATGGAGACCCACTTGCTCCAGGTCCGGCGTACCGTGTCGGGAGCGGTACCGTTGGCGTCGCCGTCGCGACGAAGTGGGATGCGCCGCCTGACGGAGTCTCGTCCCTTCACCGCCACGAACGTCAGCACCGGCTTCGCCCCTGGCGGGAGCGGGAGAAATGCCGCAAACGCCCCATTGTTCTCCACCGTCACGGGGACGCCGTTCACATGAAGGGTAGAACGCCCGGTGCCGACCGTTCCCCATGCGGCAATCGAATCTCCCCCGACTTTGGCGTCGGCCACGGGATAACGCAGCGTCACCGTCAGCGGGCCGTCGACCGCGGGGATGGACGAGTCCCGCCTCGAGCAGCCGTCAAGCGCTGCGAGTCCGAGGAGCAGGAGCAGCAGGAGACCACGACGTGGCCATGACGACAGCGATCGCATGATCGCAGTGTTCATTCGTGCCATGCGATTGAGCAAGGGGGAGCCGTGGCCTTCCGGATCTTCGTCCGCGTCACCGCGGGCGGGGGGATCATTGCGCGTGTTGATGTCGGCAAGACACCGTCACGCGTGGCAGCCGAACGATGGACGCTCGCGACCGCGCGCCCCGATACGATGTCGCGCGGCGACCGGGTTCGAGGTGCCGCCGGTGCCGTCGGTCGAATTGCGGCTGACGAGTAAGGCCTGCGACACACACACGGCCCCGGCGTCGCGAACGACGCCGGGGCCGTGGATGCTACAGCGACGCGTCAGGCGGGGTAGACTTCGAACACTCCCGCTGCGCCCATCCCGCCGCCGATGCACATCGTCACCAGGCCAAATCCGCCGCCGCGCGTGCCCAGTTCGTGCACGAGCTGCGTGGTGAGCTTGGCGCCGGTCGCGCCTAACGGGTGCCCCAGCGCGATGGCGCCGCCGTTCACGTTCACCTTGTCCATCGGGAACTGGAGGTCGCGCGCGACCGCCAGCGCCTGCGAGGCAAACGCCTCGTTGAACTCGATGAGCGCGAGCTGCGACACGTCGATCCCGGCCTTGGCCAGCGCCTTGGGCACCGCCTTGATCGGGCCGACCCCCATGATGTCGGGGTCGACGCCGGCCACCGCGTAGCCCGCCAGGCGGGCGAGCGGACGCAGGCCGAGGGCCTTGGCGCGCGTGTCGCTCATCAGCGTGACCGCCGCTGCTCCATCGCTGTAGGGCGACGCATTTCCCGCCGTCACACTCCCCCCCACCTTGAACGCGGCGGGGAGCTTGGCCAGCCGCTCGGCGCTGGTGTCGGTACGCACCAGTTCATCGATCGCGAAGTGCCCTTCTTCGACGTGCTTCTCGGTCCCCTTCCAGCTCACGCGCTCCACCGGGACGGGGACGATCTGGTCGGTGAAGGCCCCGCGCTCCAGCGCCTTGGCCGCCTTGGCGTGGCTCTCATAGGCATACTGGTCCTGGTCCACGCGGCTCACCTTCCATCGATCCGCCACGCGCTCGGCGGTGAGCCCCATCGCGATCATCTCCTCGGTCATCCCGGGATGGAGTCGCGCGTGGTGCCCTGACATCGGGACCTGGCTCATCATCTCCACGCCGCCGGCCACGATCACGTCGGCCATCCCGCTCATGATGGCCTGCGCCCCCATGGCGATCGTCTGCAGCCCCGAGGAGCAGAAGCGGTTCACCGTCACGGCCGGGACATCGACGGGGAGCCGGGCGCGCAGTACCGCGAGGCGCGCCACGTTGAGCCCCTGCGATCCCTCGGGCATCGCGCACCCCCAGATCACGTCGTCGATGGTGCGCGGATCCAGGTCGGCGCGCTTGATCGCCTCCTGCATCACGAGGGCCGACAAGTCGATCGGGTGCACACCGGCGAGCGAGCCATCCTTCTTGCCGCGCCCCACCGCGGTCCGCACCGCGCTCACGATCACTGCGTCTGGCATGTCTCTCGTCTCCGTCGGGGCTAGTTGCGAAGCGGCTTGCCGGTCTTGAGCGTGTGCACGATGCGCTCCTGCGTCTCCTTGGTGCCGAGGAGCGTGAGGAAGGCTTCGCGCTCGAGGTCGAGCACGTCCTGCTCGGTGACGTCGCGCGGCGGGCCATCGCCCCCCGACAGGACGTACGCCACCTGCGTGGCGATCTTCACCTCGTGCGCGGTGATGTAGCCGGCTTCGCGCATCGCCCACACGCCGTACTGCAGGTTCCCCATCGCTTCCTTGCCTAACGCCTTGATCGTCATCGGCGCCGGCGCCACGTAGTCGGGCGCGAGGTCGAGCACGCGCGCCTTGGCGTCGGCCAGAAGACGATCGCGATTCATGGAGATGCGATCGGCGTCACGCAGGAAACCGAGCGAGCGTGCCTCGAGGGCACTGGTGCTCGTGGTGGCCATCGTGATGAGCTTGAACGCGCGCTTGACCGCCTCGAAGGGGTCGGCCTCGTCGTAGCGCTCCAGGTCCTTGGTAAAGCGGAACAGGAGCTCCTTGGTCCCGCCGCCCCCCGGCAACAGGCCCACGCCGACTTCGACCAGTCCCATGTACAACTCGGCGTGCGCCTGCACGCGCGCCGCGTGCAGCGAGAACTCGCAGCCGCCGCCCAGCGCCAGGCCAAACGGCGCCGCGACGATGGGGAAGGGGGCGCGCCGCAGGGACATCACACTCTGCTGGAAGGTGTGCACGGCCTGCTCGAGCCCCTTCCATTCGCCCGCCTGCACGCCCTGCACGACAGCCCCCAGGTCGGCCCCAGCCGAGAAGGTGCGCGGATCGGCGTTGCCGATCACCAGCCCGGCGTATCCGCCAGTTGCAATGCGCTGCTCCGCCTTCTCGAGCATGGCCAGGACCGGCGCCCCCAGCGTGTTCATCTTGCCGCGGAACTCCAGCAGGAGCACCCCGTCGCCCAGGTCGAGGATTGCCGCCGCCTCGTTCTTCTCGACCGCGCCGGTGCGCACGTGCACCAGCGGAAGGTCGATGTGGGCGGGAATCGGTTCGATCGGGGCGTAGTCGCCGGCGAAGGTGAGCGCGCGCGGGCCGCTGGAGAGATCGCGATAGAACGACTCCTGCGCCTTGCGCAGCAACACCGGCTCGGCGAGTCCGCGCTGCGTGAAGCCGGTCCGCACGAAGTCGAGCCCCATCGCGTCGAGCTGGCGGAAGGGGCCCATCTCCCACGCGTAGCCCCACTCCATCGCCCGGTCGACCGACACGATGTCCTGCGCCAGCTCCGGCGTCTTCTCGATGGTGTAGTGCCCAACCGTCAGGAGCAACGCGCGCAGGAACTCGGCGTGCTTGCCGCCGGCCGAGGTGATCCCCTTGAGGCGCGCGTGCAGCGGCGCCTTTTCGAGGAAGGCCAACTCGGGAAAACTGGCCTTGTGCTGCGGGCGATAGTCGAGCGTCTTCCAGTCGAGGGTGAGAATCTCCTTCTTGTCCTTCTTGTAGAAGCCGGCGCCGGTCTTTTCGCCCAGTCGCCCCGCCGCGACCAGCGCGCCGACCCACGAGGGAAGCGCGAAGTCTTCGCCGGTCGTGGCCCCCGTCCCGGCGGCCACGTGCGACAGGACGTCGATCCCCGAAATGTCGCCCGTTCGGAACGTCGCCGACTTGGCGCGCCCGATGAGCGGCCCGGTGAGCGCGTCGACTTCGTCGATGGTGAGGTCGAACTCCTCCATCAGCCGCAACGTGCGCGTCATCCCGTAGATGCCCAGCCGGTTGGCGATGAAGCCGGGGACATCCTTCGCGATCACGACCCCCTTGCCTAACACACGCTCGGCAAAGTCGCGCGTCGAGGCGAGGACCTCGCTGGAGGTGTCGGGCGTGGGGATGAGTTCGAGCAGGTGCAAGTAGCGCGGGGGATTGAAGAAGTGCGTCCCCAGGAAGTGCGCGCGGAACCCCGCGCTGCGCCCCTCCAGCAGCAACTGCATCGGGATCCCCGACGTGTTCGAGGCCACGATCGCCGTCGGCTTGCGCAGGGCCTCGAGGCGTTCGAACAGCGCGCGCTTGGGCGCCACCTGTTCGATGATCGCCTCGACGATCCAGTCGCAATCGGCCAGCAGGTGGAGGTGATCCTCCGTGTTCCCCGTCGTGATCAACGCGGCACGCGACGCCTCCATGAAGGGCGCAGGCTTGGCCTTGAGCGCCCGTTGCAGCGCGCCGCGCGCGACGCCGTTCCTGTCCGGATCTCCCGGAATGTCGAGGAGCACGACGGGCAGCCCCGCCGACGCGGCGAGCGCCGCGATCCCACTCCCCATGGCGCCGGCCCCGATCACACCGACCTTCGCGATGCGCATGTCCGTTTCACTCGAGATGTAGGAGAAACCACGTCGCGACTCGCGAGGCGACGTCGATGCGTTGCGTGACACCCGTGGGCGTCACCGAGTTCTGCGATAGCCGAACGGCACGCGGAAGATTCCACCTCGACTGTATCCGCGGTAGTGGGGAAGCGCGGCCTCTTCCGTGCGCATTCTCGTTCGACTACGCTCCTCCCATGCTTGGCTTGCTGCGTCCGATTGTCCTTGCCGCGTCGCTCCTGTCTGTCGCCGCCGCCGGCGCGCAGTCGCCGCGTGATTCACTCGTCGCCCCCGGCGTCTCCCTCGCGCTGGCCACGCAACGCGCCGCACGGGTGCGTGACGTCCGCTACGACCTCGTGCTCGACGTCACCGGCGCCGATTCGGCCGCCGGTCGCGTCGCCGTCCGCTTCAACCTGCGTCGCCCCGCCGAGGTCATCCTCGACTTTCGCGGCGCGTTGCACGGGCGGGTGCGTGCCAACGGGCGGGCGCTCGCCAGCGTGGCCTACAACGGCAGCCACATCCGCATCCCGGCCAACGTCCTGCACGCCGGCAACAACCGGCTCGACTTCGACTTCGCCACGCCCATTGCGGCTGCCGGCGCCAGCATCATCCGCGTCAAGGACCCGTCGGACTCGGCGACCTACCTCTACACGCTGCTCGTCCCCTCCGACGCCAGCCTCCTCTTTCCGTGCTTCGACCAGCCGGATCTCAAGGCGCGCGTCACGCTCACCCTCACCACACCGTTTGGGTGGAAGTCGGTGGCCAACGGCACCCGGCTGCGCAGCGCCTCCACGTCGCGGGGGGTCGTCACGACCTTTCGCGAAACCGAACCGATCAGCACCTACCTGATCGCCTTCGCGGCCGGGCCGTGGGAAGAAGTGCAGGCCAAGGGGAGCCGCAAGCCGATCTCGCTCTTCGTCCGCAAGTCGCGCCTGGCCGACGTCGATGCCGACTCGATCATCCTCGCCAACGATCGCGCCGCCACCTGGCTCGAGGATTACTTCGGGACGCGCTTCCCCTTCCAGAAGCTCGATGTCGTGCTCGCGCCGGCCTTTCCGTTTGGCGGGATGGAGCACCCGGGGGCGATTTTCTACAGCGAGGAACGCTTCGTCTTTCGCGAACGCCCGACCCTGCCGCAAAAGCTCGGTCGCACCGCCACCATCTACCACGAGATCGCGCACCAGTGGTTTGGTGACCTCGTGACGATGCAGTGGTTCGACGACCTCTGGCTCAAGGAAGGCTTCGCGACGTACATGGCGGCCAAGATGCAGGACGCCATCGATCCGTCGTCCGAGGCGTGGAAGACGTTCTACCTGCGGAACAAGCCGGCCGCCTACTCGGTCGATGCCACCGAAGGGACCACGCCGGTCTGGCAGCGCCTCGGTAACCTCGACCAGGCCAAGAGCAACTACGGCGCGATCGTCTACAACAAGGCGCCGGGCATCCTCAAGCAGCTCAACTTCCTCGTGGGCGACGACGCCTTTCGCGACGGATTGCAGCTGTTCGTCAAGAAGCACGCGTACGCCAATGCCACGTGGCGCGACCTGCTCGACGCCATCAGCATCCCCGCCAAGCGGCCGCTGCGCAGTTGGGGCGACGACTACATCCTGCGCCCCGGATTGCCGGTGCTCGAGCAGCGGCTCGAGGTCCGAGACGGCAAGGTGGCGCGCCTGGCGCTGGTGCAACATCCGGCACGCCCCCTCTCGGGGCCGCGTCCCTGGCCCATGCGGCTGGAACTCCTCGCGATGTCGGAGCAAGGCGAGGCGCAGCGCATCCCGCTCACCATCACCCGCGACACTACCGTCGTCGAAGAACTCGCGGGACGCCCCGCGCCCGGCTTCGTCTTTGCCAATTCGCGCGACAACGCCTACGCGCTCACTTTGCTGGATCCGCGCAGCGCGAGCGCGATCGAGCGCGAGATCGGCAAGGTGCAAGATCCCTTCCTTCGGGCGATGCTCTGGGGCGCGATGTGGGACCTCGTGCGAGAGGCGCTTCTGGCCCCCGAGCGCTTTGTGCGCATGGCGCTGCGGGAACTCCCGCGCGAACGCGACGAGCAGATCGTGAGCGGGATCATCGGTCGACTGTCGCGCGCCACCAGCGCTTACCTGTCGCCGGTCACGCGCGACGCTTTCCTCCCGGACGTGGAGCGCGCACTGCTCGACGGAGCCAATCGCGCCGAGTCACCGTACGGCATCCGCAAGGCGCACTTCGATGCCTGGGTGCGCGTCGCGTCGACGCAGCCCGCCCGCGACGTGATGGCGGGGATGCTCGACAGCGCCACCATTGCCGGTGAGCCGCTGCGGTCGCCCACGCGATGGGCGATGATCACGCGGTTGATGGCGTTAGGCGCCCCGACCGCCGACACGTTGCTGGCCGCCGAGCGCACACGCGATCCCTCGGCCGAAGGCGTTCGCCGGGCCTTTGTGGCGGGAGCGGCGCGCCCGGACGCGGCGACCAAGCGCGAGTACTTCGACCGCTACTTCTCCGACGCGTCGCTCAACGAGGATTGGGCGACAGCGTCGCTCGAGGGCTTCAACGCGCTCGAGTCACAGTCGCTCTCCCTCCCATATCTCACCCCCGCGCTCGATTCGCTGCCGTGGATCCAGCGCAATCGCCGCATCTTTTACGTGGGGTCGTGGATCGGGTCCTTCGTCGAGGGGCAAACGAGCGAGGCGGCACTTACGACGGTGCGCGAGTTTCTCGACAAACGCCGGGAGCTTCCACTGGATCTTCGCCTCAAGGTCCTGCAGTCGGTGGATGAACTCGAGCGCACCGTGCGAATCCGCCGCACCTTCGGGATCCAAGCGCCGAGCACCGACCCGGACTCCTGACCCTGCGCACCGTGGCCCCGCTCCGGCTGACGATCGATCTCCCACCGTGGGGCGACGCCATGGAAGTGGTGGGGGCGGTCTACCCCGACCCGCTAGCGCGCATGCGGCTCGCGGTCGACGCGGCGAGGCGAAACGTGGACGAGGGAACCGGCGGCCCGTTTGGCGCGGCGATCTTCGGGGCCACGAGCGGGCGTCTCCTCGCGCTCGGGGTGAACGCCGTCGTGCGACTCAACAACCCCGTGCTGCACGCCGAAACGATGGCGTTCATGCGCGGTTGTGCGCGATCCGGCACCTTCTCGCTCGCTCCGGATTCGTCCAGCGACGAGCCGTTCGATCTCTACTCGTCGTGCGAGCCCTGTGCGATGTGCCTCGGCGCCCTGCTCTGGAGCGGGGTCCGCCGGGTGGTGTTTGCCGCGCGCCGTGACGACGCGGAGCGGTTGCGGTTCGACGAGGGGCCGGTCTTTCCCGAGACGTTCGCCTATCTGCGCCGGCGCGGCGTGCTGGTCGAGCAGGGGCCGCTCCGCGATGAGGCCCGGGAGGTCATGTCGCGGTATCTCGCCGCCGGCGGGCCCATCTACAATGGATGAAAAGTGCGGCGCCGAGCCGACGATTTCGTGCAACAACCCGGAGCTCCAGAGGGTCGCGACCGGGGGGCGGGCGATGGAATGTGCAGCGCACGCGCATCGATTGAGGACGGGGCGGCGACCACGGGTATTGCGTGATGCACGACACGTGGCGAGTTGCCAGAGACCCGGGAGTTCAGGCCGCTCCAGTCCACGATACGCTTGACGCTGTAACGCCCTCATTGGCAAGAAGATGGAGCTCGCAACCTGTCATTGTACTTTGGGTAGATGGTGATGTCGGGCACAGTGTCTGCTCTTCTTCACGATGCCCGGCCTTGTGCAATGACCCGAGGAGGCGAATTATTGCCTCCCAATTCATCCCGGTGGTTGGAGCCTATGCTCGCTCCGCTCAGCCCGCTCGACGCCTATCGCTTCGACCTCGACCGGCAACACCGCCGGTCTGAGTTCGGGAACGCCGATACCGTGTGGCTCTTGCTGGCCCATTGTCTGGGTCGCATCAGCAAGGTCGGCGACGCTGTGCGCGACCAGTTGGCGCTCCAATCGGCCAACGCCCTCCGCGACCTTGCCGAATCGGCGCAGGACGGGGACGCCCCCGACGGGGCGCACATCAACGACTTGCGCATGATGATCGCCGGCCTCTCGGCGATCGAGACGCGCGCCGGCGCCGACGCCGTCTCGCGCGCCTGCCGCGGCTTCGCGGCTCGCATGGCTGAGTCGGGAGCGCTTTCGGTCGCGTACTCCGTGATCGGCTTTGCCCGCACGGTGGCGGCCGATGCGTCGGATCGCGAGCGCGGGCTGCTCGCCGCCGATCAGGCGCGCATTGCTCGCCAGCTGGGCGAGTTGGACAGCGCGGAGGAGCTGTATCGGATCGCGAGCGCCATCGGTGAGCGCTCGTCGGATTCAGAACTGCTCTCGCGTGCGTCGCTGGGCCGCGGCGTCATCTCCCGCGTTCGCGGCAACTACCCTCGTGCGCGCGATTTCTTCCAGCACGGGCTTCACCTGGCCGTGGATGCAAAGGCGAGTGAGTTGGAGTTCTTTGCGCATCAGGGTCTCACGATCGTCACCTGCGTCACGGGTGACTCTGACGCGTCCATTCACCACGGCTGGGAGGCCTTCCGGCTGGCGATGGGGGACACGACACGCGAGGCGGAGACGCTGACCAACCTGGCGCAACTCTGCCTCGAGTACGGGTATCCGCGGGCGGCCATGCGCGGCTTTGTGTCAGCGCTGGCCCGCACCGACACGCTTCGCATTCGCCTGTCGGCGCTGGGTGGAGCGGCGCTGGCGGCAGGGCGATTGGAGGACCGTTCGATTTTGTCGCGCGTGCACCGCGATCTCGAGCAGACGCTGGAAGGGTCATCCCTTCCGTATGAGAACGCCCAAGCGTTGTATCACCTGTCGGCGGCGTACCTCGCCGTCGGCGACGAAGTCACGGCCGAGCGCTTTCGGCAGGACGTCCTCAAGATCGCCACGGCTCGCGGCTATCACGAGTTGCAGCACCAGGTCGAGCGCGCCGAACTCGCCCGAGCCGCCCGGATGGCGGCCCAGCGCGAGCTCGGAAGCACTTCGCGCAACGTGGTGACTACATTGGAGGCCTTCGAACCCGAGGCCGAGTCGCTCGCCTTTGCGACTACACGTGCGGGTTGACGAAGTCGACGTGCGGGTTCACGAAGTCGACGTGCGGATTGACGAAGTCGGGGTTGATGCACTGCGCTGACTTCGCGTCGCAGCGAGCCGCGCCCTCGGGGCCCATCGGCGAAGAGGAGCAGGCGGCGAGGCCAGCGACGACGAGGAGGTAGGCGGCGAGACGGGTTGCGCGGTTCATACGGTTGGCCTCAGGGCGAAGTGGGTGGATGGGAGAAGTCTGGCACGTCCTCTCGTACGACACCGACATCGTATGGGCAGTCCCCATACACGGTGTAACCTCCAGGTCAGAATCACCGCATGATCGTTGCGGCCCTCGTCTGGGATCCGGCATCACGGGCTCGACTGGCGGATGCTCTACGCGGGCAGGCGACTGTCCGATTCTGTGAGCGTCAGTCCGAGGTGATCACCCTCGTCGAGAACAACCTCGCGGGGGTGGCGGTCGTCGACATGCGTGACAAGGAAGGGCAATCGACCCTTCCCACGGTGCGATTGGTCAGGGAGTCCTATCCCAGCGTACCGGTCGTGCTGTATTTCGCGATCTCGCCGGACACGTCGCGTGACGTGCTCGCCTTTGCGCGGGCCGGCGTGAACGACCTCGTGCTGCGCGACGTCGACGACCTGCGATACTCGCTGCGGACGGCGCTCTCGGCCGCCGCCGATCACTGCTCGGCCCGCGCGATCGTGGCGGAGCTGGAACCGATGCTTCCGGCCAACGTCATCCCGATGGTGCGCTACTGCCTGGAGAACGGGCGGCGCTCGATGACCGTGGAGCAGGTCGCCGACGCGCTCAACGTGCATCGCAAGACGCTCGTCGATCGGTTAAGCGCCGCTCACCTGCCGACGCCGAGCGCGCTGATTGCCTGGTGCCGATTGATCATCTCGGCGCGACTGCTCGAAGATCCCGGACGATCGGTCGAGCAGGTGGCGCTCCTGCTCGACTTTCCCTCGGGGACGTCGATGCGCAACATGATGAAGCGCTATACCGGTCTGCGACCTGGGGAAATACGCGAAAACGGTGGCGTGCGTTGCGTGCTGCATGCGCTCAAGCGCGAATTGACCGTGAGCAGCGGCACCGGCGGCGAGGACAAGCGCGCCGCGAGTTGACGCTGGAGCCCGATGCGCTGGAGGCGCGTGCGCTCACGATTCGGGATGGAGTGGATGTGGCCGCGCGACGGCGAGCACTGGCCCCTCTAACAACTCGAGCACGACGGTCTCGCCGACGGTGAGCGCCTCAAAGAGCGAAGAGCGCACGAAATGATGCGTGTGCCCCGCCAAGCCGCCCCCCTTTTCACACTGACAGGCCATCACCTCGAGTGCGCCTTCGGCGCGTTGGAGGTCCACTTCGACCGGGAGCGTGGCGCCAAACGGTGCCAACCGGCGCGCCGTCTCGCCCGTGATCTCCAGCCGACCGTCTCGCGGCGTCTTGCGCGACACTTCCCGGACTTCGAGCAACATCACGACCTCGGCTGTACGCAGCGGTGCGCCCGTGCGGCTGCGCCGTGCGCTGTCAAGAGTTGGGAGGAAGAGCCGTGTCCTGCGGTGACCTGCCTCACGGGATGCGCTTCCCGCCCTGGATCACCACCCGCACGTCACGCATCACGGTCATGTCGGTGAGCGGGTTGCCGCGCACGAGGATGATGTCGGCGTACCGTCCCGGGGCGAGGACCCCGATGTCGCGCTCGCGCTTGAGGAAGCGGGCCGGCCAGAGCGTTGCCGACTGAATCGTCTCCATCGGCGACACGCCGAACTCGACGAACTTCACCATCTCGCGCCAGGTGGCGTCGTTGTGGAACATGGCCGGGATGCCCGCGTCGGTCCCGATCATGAAACGAACGCCGGTCTCGCGAAGCTGGCGGAACTTGGTGGGGAGGATCGGGAGGCGCGACGGGAAGAGCGCGTAGTAGGGGAGTTGCGGGATCTGCGACAGCGACTGGCGAACCTCCTTGCCCATGTCGTTAGGCATGAAGGCCCGCCAGGCGGGGTCGTCGAGACGCTCCGGGAAGACGGTGCCCGCTTCGTACAGGGTGTAGAGCGGTGACACCGTGGGCGTCCAGTAGAGCGCCGAGTTGCGCTCCCGCAACTTTTGCAGGACGTCCTCCGGGTAACCGGGGGCGGTGCCCAGCCCCGTGTGCTCGAAGTCGTCGACGCCGTGCTTGAGCCCCACGCGGATCTCCTCCATCCGGTGCGCGTGCGCCACGACGGCCTTGCCACTCTTGTGCGCGGTCTCCACCACCGCGGCCACCTCGGCGTCGGTCATCTGATCCTGGTCGATCAGCTTGATGAAATCGACGCCCGCGTCGATGAGGCGCTGCACCTTCTGGCGCGCGTCGTCGGCGCCGTGCACCCCCCAGCGGAACGGCTGCTCGTACGCCTCGTAGGCCTCGTGCTGGATGAACGGCCCCGACACGAACAGCCGCGGCCCGGGGATTTCGCCAGCCGCGATGCGGCGCTTCACGGTCAGGATGTCGTCCAGCCGGGCGCCGAGGTCGCGCGCCGACGTGACGCCGGCCGAGAGCAGCTGCCGGGCGGCAATCGGCATCACGACGGAGGCGTCCTTGGTGCCGTAGAGGTCATCCCAGCGCTTGTAGTCGCCATGCCCCACGATGTGCAGGTGCACATGCATGTCGATGAGCCCGGGCATGACCGTGTGCCCGTTGGCGTCGATGACCGGGACGCCGTCGGGGACGCGCACCTCGCCTTCACGTCCGACGGCGATGATGCGCTCACCCGCCACGAGGATCACGCCGTTCTCGATCACCGGACCGCCGTAGCCGTCGATGATGCGTCCGCCCACAACGGCGAGCGTTGGTCGCGGCGTCCCCTGCGCCACCCCGTCTCGCGGAGCGGTGAACGCGAGGAGGAGTGCGAGTGCTCGTGCGAGCGATCCTGCGAGCGATCCTGCACGTGCGCGGCTGCGCGAGCGCTCGGGTACGAGCGGGGCGGTGGCGGGATCGGCGATCGACGGACGCGGGAATCGCAGGCGGGAGATCTGCATGGACTCGTGAGGCAGGAGGGCGGGCGAGGCGGCGAGTTTGCACCTGACGGAAACGCCCGGTGCTTGCTCGCGCGGCGAAACGTATCGCGACGTTCGCGCGGTGACGAGAGCGGGCGCCCGGACCGTGCCGCGCCCGCGCGCGATGCTAGAGGTGACGGAGGAAGCGGTCGGGATGCGCGAGGAAATCGCGGGTGAGCGAGACATGCTCCAGCGCGTCGTACGCCACCGGTCGCACCGAGGCGTCGTCAAAGGAGTAGATCGCGGCCCCCGGAAAGGCGAGGATGATGGGGGAGTGCGTGGCGATGATGAACTGCGACGACTGCGCGACCATGTCCTTCAGCATGGCCATGAACCCCAACTGGCTCTGCGGCGACAGCGGCGCCTCTGGTTCGTCGAGCAGGTAGAGCCCATTGGGGACAAAGCGCGACTGGAAGAGCCGGAGGAAGCTCTGGCCGTGCGAGTTGGCATCGAGGTCGACGCCGTAGCGCGACTCGAGCTCCTGCAACGACGCGGCGATGGGCCCGATGCGCAGCGTGCGCGCGTGCGCCGAGCGGTCGCGGTATTCGTCGTCGATGGCGGAGAGTTCGGCCAGGAATGCGGCCCGCATGCGAGCGAGCGTCTTGGTGAAGCCAAAGAAGTCCTCGGCCCTCAGGAAGAAGCCGCGGCGGGCGCGCGCGCCGCGCCAGGTGAGGGCGATGGTCGCCGCAAGGCTGCGCTGCGCGGCCAGCGTCTCATCGGCGTCGACGCGCAGTTCGCTCCCTACGGCGGGGAGTTCTGACGCCGCCGCGATGGCCTCGAGCAGCGTCGACTTCCCCGAGCCGTTCTCCCCCACGAAGAAGGTGACCGGCGACGAGAACTCGAGCGTCGTGAGCGAGCGAATGGTCGGCACCGAATACGGAAACGAATCGTCGGCCCCCGCAGGCGGGGACGCAGGCGCAGCGATCGCAGCGGCAGCATTGTCGACGGACGCTCCGTATACGGGCGGACGGCACTGGCGCCACACGGCGCCCGGCCGGAGTTTAGCGCCTGAATCATCACGTCCGGAGTCTTTGTCATGCGATCGTTCGTTCGAGCAGTCGTTCTCGCGGGTGTCACCGGTCCCCTGGCCGCGGCTTCGGTGGCCGTCGCGCAGGGGAGCCCGCGCGCCTTCACCCCCGGCGACTGGTACAAGGTCACGAACCTGTCCACGCCAGCCGTCTCGCCCGATGGGAAGTTCGTCGCCTTCACGGTGACCACGGTGCGCGAAAGCGAGAACCGGCGGCACAGCGAAGTCTGGGTCGTGCCGACCGCCGGCGGCGAGGCGCAGCGCTTCACCACCGCGGCGTACGAGTCATCCAACCCGCGGTGGTCGCCCGACGGCTCGTGGCTCCTCTTTGCGTCGCAGCGCCCCGGGGGCGGTCGCGGGCGCTCGTGGGGGCTGCGCATGGACCAGCCGTCGGGCGAGGCGGTGGCCACCGACCGCTATCCGGCGGGCTCGGTACCTAACGACAAGCGTTTCGTCGTCTGGAGCGAGGGCAACGCCCCCGACTCGGCCGGCGTCGACACCACGCGTCGCGATCCGTTCGCGCGCATGCAGCCGATGGCGCGTCCGCCGTTCGGCGCGATCACCCGTCCGGTGGAAGCGGCGCGCTTCGACGGGCGCCACATCACCGAGATGCGCTACAAGTCCAACGGACCGGGCTTCCTCCCCGGCCCGCGCGAGAAGCGCGTCTATCGTCCCACGCAGATATGGATGCAGCCGCTCGATGGCGCGTCGAAGAAGCAGCTCATCGATAGCACCGTCTATTCGCGTCGCGGCGCCGCGGTGTCGCCCGACGGCAAGTGGGTAGCCTTCATCGCCGATCCGGCGCTGCGTCCCGATTCGGTCGTGGAAGCTGAACGCGATTCGCTGGCGCGACTGCCGTACAATGCCAAGCGCGACGAAGCGTCGCGCAACGACGCCGACGTCTTCGTCATCGCCATCACCGGCGGCGCGCCGCGTCGCCTGACGAGTGCGATGGGGAGCGAAGGCGACGTGCAATGGTCGCCGGACGGCAAGTGGATCTCGTTCACCAGCGCGCCCACGCGCGTGAGCAGCGAACGACTGTACGTGGTGGATGCGGAGAAGGGCGGGGTGCCGACGAACCTGCTGGGTGATTGGCAGTACGAGCCCGGCGCCCACAAGTGGCTCCCCGACGGTCGCATCGCCATGAGCGCCGAGGTGGGGGGACGCACGGCGCTCTTCCACGTCGACCCGCAGTCCAAGGTGATGAAGGAAGTCATCGGTGGGCGCCGTCAGCTGCGCGGCTTCAGCATGGACGAGGCGGGGAAGGTCGTCGCCTACGTCGCCACCAGCATGGACAAGCCGACCGAACTCTACATCGCGAACACCGACGGCTCCGGCGAGCGCCGCCTGACGAGTTTCAACGACGCGCTGCTCAAGGAGGTCGCCTTCAGCGACGCCGAGCGTTTTACCTACAAGAGCGTGGGCAACCTGGAAGTCGAAGGGTGGCTGATGAAGCCCTACGGCTACCAGCCGGGGAAGAAGTACCCGGTGGCGCTCTACATCCACGGGGGCCCACACTCCGCGTACGGGGAGGGATGGTTCGACGAGTTCCAGAACCTGGCCGGGGCCGGGATGTTCGTGCTCTTCACCAATCCGCGCGGCTCGTCAGGCTACGGGGCCAAGTTCACCTACGCCACGCGCGGGCGCTGGTTTGCCGAGGACTATCAGGACCTGATGAAGGCGGTGGATATCGTCGCGCAGCGTCCCGACGTCGACTCCACGCGCATGGGGGTCACCGGCGGCTCGTACGGCGGCGTGATGACCGCGTGGGTGACGGCCAAGACGACGCGCTTCAAGGCGGCGCAGGCCGATCGCATGATCAGCAACTGGTGGTCATGGTACGGCACGAGCGACGCCCAGGGGCTCACCGAGTTCGAGTTCTTCGGCAAGCCGTGGGACAATCCGGCGATGTACGATTCGCTCTCGCCCATTCGCTACATTCGCAAGGTCAAGACGCCGACGCTGATCGTGCAGTCCGAAGAGGATCACCGCACGCCGATGACCGACGCCGAGCAGTGGTACGTCGGCCTCAAGAAGCAGGGGACGCCAGTGGAACTCGTTAGGTATCCGCGCTCCACGCACGACCTGTCGCGCACCGGCGAACCGTGGCTCCTGGTCGACCGGCTCGGGCGCCTGCGCCAGTGGTTCAGCTACTGGCTGGTGGATTCGTCCACGCCGAAGGCGGCGCTGGGAGGGCAGTAGCCGGCATTCCCGCACATCGGGCGCTGCATCCGGCGTCCGGTCGGTGCATCTTTCGCGCGGTGCGGAACCCTCCGCACCGCGCGCTTCGTTTGCCCCTCGTGACTGTCCTTCTCTCCGTCCTCGCCGCCCTCCAGGCGCTGGCCCTCGTCCTCGTCATCGTCCGCCTCCTCCCGGGACGGAGTCGGCGACCGCCTGTGGCTCCGATCGTCGACCCGAGCCCGGGCGACGTGCGCGGGTCGACGGTGTCGGTAGTGGTAGCGACGCTCAACGAGGCACGTCGGATCGGGCCGTGTCTGGCCGGTCTCGAGCGGCAGGGCGAGCCGCTGCGCGAGGTGATCGTGGTCGACTCGCATTCGAAGGACGGAACGGCGGAGCTGGTGCACGCCGTTGCAGCTCGCGACCCCCGCTTTCGCCTGGTCAACGACCCGCCGCTCCCTGCCGGGTGGGTGGGGAAGGTGTGGGCGCTGCAGCACGGCCTGGGCGAGGCCAAGAGCGACTGGGTTCTCGGCATCGATGCCGACACGGAGCCGCAGCCGGGGATGGTGGCGGCGGTGGTGCACGCCGCCGAGTCGCTGCGCTACGACGTCGTCTCGTTTGCGCCCCAGTTTGCCGACATGACGGCGGCCGAGCAGTGGTTGCAGCCGTCGATGCTCCTGACCCTGGTGTATCGCTTTGGCGCCGCCGGGATGACCGAGCCGCCGCCGGACCGCGTGATGGCGAATGGGCAGTGTTTCTTGGCACGTCGCGAGGTCCTGCTGGCCAACGGCGGCTACGAGGTTTCGCGACAGTCATGGGCTGACGATGTCACGCTCGCGCGTACGCTCGCGTCACGCGGGGCGCGCGTGGGCTTCCTCGATGGGTCGCGCTTGTACAAGGTGCGCGCGTACGACAGCCTCGCGCACATGTGGCGCGAGTGGGGGCGCTCGTTCGACCTGAGCGATGCGACCACGCGCGCGCGCCAGTGGTTCGACGTGGCCTACATCGTCCTTGCGCAAGGACTCCCGTGGCTGGTGCTCGTCGCCTTCGGGCTCGGCGTGCTCTCGGCCGGGACTCCAAGTGGGCTCGTCCTCCTGCGCATCAACCAGACGCTGGTGGCGATCCGGCTGCTCATGCTGCTCGCCCTGTGGGGAAGCTACGAACGAAGGACGATGGGGTTCTGGTTGTCGCCGTTTGCCGATCCAGTGGCGGCGTGGCGCCTGGTCCTGTCCACCGTCCGGCGTCCGAAGGGGTGGCGCGGGCGCACCTTCACGTTAGGCAGCGCCGCCGATCGCCGCGTCGATGCCGCCGGGGCCGGCCCCTGATCAGGGCGTCCATCGCGGGACCTCGGCGCTGACACTCGTCGCGAGCGTGAGGCGCGCGACGACACGCGCGTAGGCAAAGGACGGACATGCGCGCGGGGGATTTCACTGAGAGAACGTCCACGGGTCGTTAGGGGCACCGAGGGCGTCGCGAATCGCTCATGTGGTCGTCAGCGCTTTCCCGCCTTTTCTCCGGATTCTGTCAGCGGGATTCCCTACAGACGATTCCTGCCCCCGATACGATGCTTTCCCGTGTCGGCACGCAACGACCGGAGGCGCTGTTCCCTGCAGCGCTCGAATCGGCGGGCAGTGAACTCCGGACTGGCCAACATTGAGGGCGCATCACGACAAGTGCGACCGGCCGACGGTCGGATGCGCCGCCCCGGAGGAGTCCGCCGTGTCCGTGACTAACGAAGTCGAGGTGAACGGCAGCGCCCTGGCCACAGGTGCGGCCCCGATCATACACCGACTACGCGAGCACACCGTTGAAGTCGTCTCCGACTCCGGTGAAGGCGCCCAGAAGTGCTCGCAAGTCTTTGGCGCCGTCACGGCGAAGATGGGGAATGGCGTCTGGACGGTGGAGATCATCCCGGCCGAGATCCAGCCGCCAGCGCGAGTGCCCGAAGGGGCGAGCGGCAATCGCATCCGCATCGGCGCAGGACAGGTCACCAATTGGGGCGACCGCACCAATCTCGTGGTCGCCTTCAATGAACAGGTGCTGCTGGCGCGCCATCGTCTTGACGCGCTGGCGCCGGACGCAACGATCCTCATCGAGGACAAGTGGGCGACGCACGACGACGCCGAAATTCGCGAGCAATGGGCGCGCGCGATGCAGGAACTGTCGACCACCGGCTATCGCCTCGTGATGGTCCCGATGGAGGAGCAGTGCCTGACGCTCGTGGACAACCCACGCAAGGGCAAGAACATGTTTGCCCTCGGCTTGCTCGCCTGGATCTATGACCGCGACCTCGAGCGCGTGTACGAGCAGATCGCGCACACCTTCCGCAAGAAGTCGGAGAAGGTCTACCAGAGCAGCGTCGATCTCGTGAACCTCGGCTACGCCTGGGCCAGCGAACACCTCGACTTCCGCATCCAGATCGCGCCCGAGCCGAACGACAAGGCGATGGTGGTGATGAACGGCAACGAGGCGTTGGGGATGGGGGCGATCGCGTCGGGGATGGAATTGTGCGCGATGTATCCCATCACCCCGGCGACGTCGGTGTCGCACTACCTCTCGGAGGTCTTCGAGCGGTTTGGCGGCGTGGTCCACCAGGCCGAGGACGAGATCGCTGCCGCTGGGGTGGCGATAGGCGCGTCGTACGCCGGCAAGGTCGCCTTCACGATCACCTCCGGCCCCGGGCTCGCGCTCAAGACCGAGTTCCTCGGGCTGGCGATCATGACCGAGATTCCGCTGGTGGTCGTCGACGTGCAACGCGGCGGTCCGAGCACCGGGCTCCCGACGAAGGTTGAACAGTCGGACCTTCTCGCCGCGCTGTTTGCGCAGCCGGGCGACGCCCCGCGCGTGGTGCTGGCGCCGGCAACAATTGAGGAGTGCTTCCATGTCATGGTCACCGCGCGCCGCATCGCCGAGGCGTTTCGCTGCGTGGTGATGGTCCTGTCCGACGCCAACCTCGCGACCGGCGTGCAGCCGTTCCCGCGTCCCGCCCTCGATGTGCGCTGGCAGGCCGATCCGATCGACCTGGGCGCCGTCCCCGAAGGGATGAAGGCCTACGCGTGGAATGCAGAGACCGGGCTGTCGCGCCGCGTGATCCCCGGGCAGGGTGGCGGCATGCACACCGTCACCGGTCTCTCGCACGACGAAGGGAGCAAGGTGGCGTACAGCGCCGGTGTGCACGCCAAGGGGATGGCGATGCGCTCCCGCAAGCTCGCCGTCCTCGGGTCGCTCCTGACTCCGCCCACGCCATACGGTGCCGACGCAGGCGACCTGCTCATCATCGGGTGGGGGAGCACCAAGGGCGCCATTGAGGAAGCGGTCGACCGGGCGCGGGCCGCGGGACTCTCCGTGGCCTCGTTGCACCTGCGATTCCTGTCGCCGATGGAGCCGGGGCTCATCGAGATCTTCAAGCGCTTCCGCAAGGTGTCGACCGTGGAGATCAACTACAGCGACACGGTGGGCGATCCCTACATCACCGAAGCGAACCGGCGGCGCGGGCAGCTCTCCTGGCTGCTGCGCGCGCAGACCCTCGTCGACGTCGACTGCTGGACCCGCACCCCCGGTGAGCCGCTTCGCCCTGGGATAATCGTCGAAGCCATTCACGAATTGATGCCGCCGCGAGGTGACGCATGAGCGCCTGTTCCCTGCACGTCCTGGCGACCGACGACGACCGCACCTTCGGCGTGAGCGACTACGAGGGGGCGCGTGCCCGCTGGTGTCCCGGTTGCGGCGACCACTCGGTGCTGGCCTCGGTCGAGAAGCTCCTGACCAGCGAACAGCTCAAGCCCGAAGATACGGTCTTCGTCTCGGGAATCGGCTGCTCGTCGCGTTTCCCGCATTACCTCAGCACCTACGGTTTCCACGGGATCCACGGACGCGCTCTTCCGGTGGCGACGGGGATCAAGCTGCATCGCCCCGAGCTGTCCGTCTTTGTGGTAATGGGTGACGGCGACTGCACGTCGATCGGCGCCGGGCACTGGGTGCACACGCTGCGCTACAACCCCGACATGGTCGTGATGATGCTCGACAATGGCATCTACGGCCTCACGAAGAACCAGACGTCGCCGACCACGCCGCAGGGGCTGCCGAGCAACACGCAGCCAGGTGGGTCGATCCTGATGCCGCTCAACCCGTTGTCGGTGGCGCTGGGAGTAAGCAACGCCTCGTTTGTCGCACAGACCGCCGAGTTTGTGCCGGCCCACCTCTACGCGACGCTGCGGGCGGCGTTTCATCATCGCGGCCTCTCGTTCGTGCGCATCCTCCAGCGCTGCCCGGTGTTCACGCCCGGGATCTATGCCGAGGCGGTCAAGAAGCCGGCCCTGGTCGAGATGCTGGTGCATGACGACGGGGTGATGGTGCCGGAACTCGAGGCGATCTACAAATCGCGCATCAATCACGACCCACGCGACATCGATCGCGCCCGCCACTTGGCCGACGCGACCGACACGATCAAGCTCGGCGTGTACTTCAAGGATCCTTCGCGCCCCCGGTACGAGGAGGTGCGCCGGGTGACGCCTCGCACGCCGGAGGAACGCACCGACCTCCTCAACGCGGAGCTCGATCGTTATGCCGTCTGACACGCGCGTCCAGATGGTGCTGGAGCGTCTGGCCCGCCCCATCGGCGAGTTTCGCTCCACAGTCGCTGGGGCGTTGGCCCAGGCCGAGACGTACCTCGCGGACCAGGAGCCCGACACCACGGCGCAGGCGGAACGTCTGCGCCACGAGCTGGGGCTCTTCGCCGAAGGACGCATCGATGTGCAGCGCTTCAGTGCCGTTGCGGTGCAGCGCCGCTCGCTCTCCATCGCGCACCGCGACCGACTGCAACATGCGGTCGACGTGCTGCGCGACGTCCTCGCACGCGGCGTGACGCTGCATGTGGTCGATGTCCCCACGGGCGGGTCGATCACCCAGGCGGTCGACGGCGCACTTTCTCGGGCCGGCCGCGCCTTTGGCGCGGTGCTCGCGATCGAGTTGCTGCGCGGCGGGCGCTACATCCCCGCACAGCACGACACGTTGCTCGATCATCTGGCGTTCCGCACGTGGACCAAGACCGAGCGCCGCTTCGCTCCGCCGTTGGTGGTCACGGTCGACGGCGCCGACCTCCATGTCGGCGGGCTTGCCGACTTCCTCGACGGGCGCGAGAAGCTCGTCGTCGTGGTGCGCGGGGCCTCCCCGCCGGCGCCGCTCGTCAGGCTGGTCACGCCAGGGACGATGGTGCTGCAGACGAGCGACGAAACGGGGCTCGACGTCGTGGCGACGACGAGCGGACCGGCGATCGCGGCGCTGGTCCCCGCCGAGGCGGCGCACTTCCTTCATGACCCGGGGCAGGGACGTGAGCCGTGGCAGCGCCTGTCGGTCTGGCACATGCCGCCGGCACCCACGCGCGCGTTAGGCGGGATGAGTGCCTGGCAGATGCAGGAAGACCTGCGGCAACTGGCGGCGCTCGCCGCGGGGCCGGGGGAGGGAGTGAGCAAGGGCGTCACGGTCCCGTCGGCACAGGGCCCCGAGGCGGTGGAGACGCTCGCCCGATGGCTGCTGAGCCAGTCGGACCTCACCAGCATCGCCTGACAGGCAGGGAGCGGCTGGAATCATGGTGCTCACGGCAGTCCTCATCCTCGGCGGCGTCGGTTTCGCCTTCGCCATTCTGATTGCGCTGGCGTACAAGCGCTTGAAGGTGTGGGAGGATCCGCGAATAGACGCCGTCGCCGCGATGCTCCCCAACGCGAACTGTGGTGCCTGCGGCCTTCCCGGCTGCAGAGCATTTGCCGAGCAGGCGGTGGCAGGCGAGGTGACTCCGTCGCAATGCACCGTCTCGAATGAAGCGGGGGTCATTGCCATCGCGAACTTCCTGGGAGTCGACAAGGGCGACGCGGTGAAGCGTGTCGCGCGCCTGCGTTGTGCGGGCGGGACCGACGTGGCTGTCCAGCGTGCCGAGTATCGCGGTCTCTCGTCGTGCGCCGCGACGGCTGCCGTTGCCGGCGGAGGAAAGGGGTGCGCGTGGGGTTGCCTCGGTGGCGGTGACTGCGCCGACGTCTGCGACTTCGACGCGATTGCGATGAGTGTGACCGGGCTCCCAGTCGTGGATCCCGTGAAGTGCACCGCCTGCGGCGACTGCGTCGATGCCTGCCCGAAGGACCTTTTCGTCCTCATGCCCATCTCGCAGCACTTGCTGGTGCAGTGCCGCAACCTGATCGCAGGGGACGAGGTGTTGGAGCAATGCAGGGTCGCCTGCACGGCATGCGGCCGGTGTGTGCAGGACTCGGCGCAGGGGCTCATCAGTGTGGCCTCAGGCGTCGCCGTGATCAACTACGACATGATCGAGCAGGAGACCGTGCAGGCAACAGAGCGTTGTCCAACGGATGCGATCGTGTGGCTCGAGGGGGCGCAGTTCGCCCCGATTCGTCGTTCAACGGCTCGGAGTGCCGTCGCATGAATATCTGGCCAGGCAAGATTGGTGTTGCCCTGAGTGCATCCGCCCCTGCGTCTCCCCCCCCGTTTCCGGGCGTGG
The DNA here is from genome assembly GCA_964560345.1 of uncultured Gemmatimonadaceae bacterium. GTDB lineage: Bacteria > Gemmatimonadota > Gemmatimonadetes > Gemmatimonadales > Gemmatimonadaceae > SCN-70-22. The sequence continues at coordinate 33,720 of CAZLLP010000021.1, read as the reverse complement.
TCGAGGCGATGGACGGAAGCTCGGCGGTCGTGGAGATGGAGACGGCGGCCAGCGAAGCCGCGGGCGCCTATCCCATCACGCCCTCCACGCAGATGGGTGAGGGGTGGGCCGCGGCGGTCGCCGACGGCCGGCCTAACGTGAACGGCCGTCGCCTCCTCTTCTTCGAACCTGAGGGAGAACATGCTGCCGCCGCGGTCACCGCGGGGATGAGCATGATGGGGTTGCGCGCGACCAACTTCTCCAGCGGACAGGGGATCGTGTACATGCACGAGTCCCTGTACGCAGCGGTGGGCAAGCGCCTCACCTACGTGCTCAACGTCGCCGCCCGCGCGATCACCAAGCAGGGGCTCAACGTTCATGCCGGGCACGACGACTACCACGCGATCGACGACACCGGCTTCTTCCAGGTCTTTGCCAAGGACGTCCAGGAGTCGGCCGACCTGAACCTGATCGCGCACCGCATAGCCGAGCTCTCGCTCAATCCCGGTGTCTGCGCGCAGGACGGCTTCCTCACCAGCCACGTGATCGAGTCGATCCGGCTGCCGGAGCGCGAACTCGTCAAGCAGTACCTCGGCGATCCGTCCGACTTCATCGACGCGCCGACGCCGGCACAGCGCCTCGTCTTCGGCGACACGCGGCGCCGCATCCCCGAGATGTTCGACCTCGACTACCCGGCGATGCTGGGGGTCGTGCAAAACCAGGACAGCTACGCACAGGGCGTGGCGGCCCAGCGCCCGTTCTACTTCGATCACATCGTCGAACTCGCCGATCGGGCCTTCGACGAGTATGCCGCGCTCACCGGTCGTCGTTATGCACGCGCGAGCGGATACCGCACCGACGACGCGGAGTACGCGATCGTGGGGCAGGGGTCGGTGGTGTCGAACGCCGAGGCGGTCGCCGACTACCTGCGCAAGGAGAAGAACGTGAAGGTGGGGGTGGTGAACGTGACGATGTTCCGTCCGTTCCCCGCCGACTACATCACGCGGCTGCTCAAGGGCAAGAAGGCGGTGGTGGTGCTTGAACGCACGGACCAACCGCTGGCGGTCGACCTCCCGCTGCTGCGCGAGATCCGTGCGGCCATGGGGCAAGGAGTCGAGAACTCACGCGCCGGGCGCGGCGAGTCGCTGCCGTATCCCAAGCTCGCCGCCGTGTCGCCTGACGACATGCCGGCGTTCTACTCCGGATGCTACGGACTGGGCAGCCGCGACCTGCAACCGGGCGACCTCATTGCCGCCGTGGAGAACATGTTGCCGCGCGGTGGACATCGCCGACAGTTCTACCTGGGGGTCGACTTCATCCGAAAGGGGACGAACCTTCCCAAGCTGCAGATCTGGCAGGAGCAGCTGGCGGACAGCTATCCGCAGTTGGCCACGCTCGCCCTCCCGTCGGCGGGTGACGTCAACCTGATGCCGAAGGGGGCGCTGTCGATCCGGATCCACTCGGTGGGTGGATGGGGGGCCATCACGATGGGGAAGAACCTGTCGATGACCGCCTTCGAACTGTTTGGGGTGTTCATCAAGGCGAACCCCAAGTACGGCTCCGAGAAGAAGGGGCAGCCGACGACGTTCTACGCCACGCTTGCGCACGATCCGATTCGGCTCAACTGCGAGCTGCGTCACGTCGATGTCGTCCTCTCGCCCGATCCCAACGTTTTCCGCCACTCCAACCCGTTTGCCGGGTTGGCCGACGGCGGCGTCTTCGTGCTGCAGAGCGAACTGACGCCCGAGGCGCAATGGACCGCCCTCCCCATGTGGGCGCGCACGGCGATCGTGGAGAAGCACATCAAGTTCTACGTCCTCGACGCATTCAAGATCGCGGCGAGCGAGGCGTCGGACGTCGAGCTGCGCTATCGCATGCAAGGGACCGCCTTCATGGGCGCCTTCTTCGCCGTCTCGCCACTGGCCAAGTCCGAAGGGATCGATGAGGCCGGGCTCTTCAAGGGGTTGCACGACCAGCTCGCCAAGAAGTTCGGCAAGAAGGGTGAGCGCGTCGTGGGGGACAACGTGCGCGTCATTCGACGCGGATTCGACGAGGTCAAGGAAGTCACTCCGTTCGCGGTGTCGATGGACGAGGCGTTCGTCGGCGAGGTACCTGAGATCCCCGACGTGATGGACACACCTAACGCCGAGCAGGGGGTGGGTAACCCCGGGCGCTTCTGGGAACAGGTGTGCGGGCTCTGCAAGCTCTCGCAGGACGGCATCGCCGATCCGTTCGCCGCCATCAGCGCCATCCCCGCCGCCACCGGCGCCGTGCGCGACATGTCGGGGGTGCGCCTCGAAGTCCCCGACTTCATCGCCAGCAAGTGCACCGGTTGCGGGCAGTGCTGGACGCAGTGCCCCGATTCGGCAATTCCCGGTTTGGTGAACAGCGTCGAGGAGATCATCGGCGCCGGGATCGACACGGCGACCAATGGCGTGCCGCTCGATCGCGTGCGACAGATTGCCAAGCCGCTGGCCAAGGAGGCGCGCCGGCAGATGGACGCCACGCCGACGCTTGCCTTCTCCGACGCGCTGGCCGCCGCCTTCCCGATCGTCGCCGGCAAGATGGGCTTCGAAGGAGAGAAGCGCGCAGCACTCGACGCCGAGTTCAACAAGGTGCATGCGGCGATCGCCGAGTTCCCGTTCACGCGGACGAAGCCCTTCTATGACGTGCTGGAAGGGAAAGCGAAGGGGACGGGGGGACTGCTCTCGATCACGGTGAATCCCGAGGCCTGCAAGGGGTGCAACCTGTGCGTCGAGGTCTGCCCGGATCACGCGCTCGTGACGGTCAAGCAGGATGCGCCGACGCTCTCGCGTCTGCGCAAGAACTGGAACTTCTGGAAACACCTCCCGGATACCGACGACCACTTCATCAACGTCTCCAACATCAACGAAGGGATCGGCGTCCTCTCGTCGCTCCTGCTGAAGAAGGAGACATATCGCTCCATGGTGGGCGGCGACGGCGCATGCATGGGGTGCGGCGAGAAGACCGCCGTACACCTCATCGTCTCGACGATCCAGGCGTTGATGGGGCCGCGCGTCGACAAGTACGTCGCTCGCCTCAACACGCTCATCGCCGGACTGGAGGAGAAGTCGCGCGCGCTCCTGCTGGAAGGGGCCGACATGGAGGCGATGACCGCCGCCGTCAGCGGCAACAACGTCGCCGTCCCCGTCGACCCGGCCAAGAAGGAGCGCCTGGCGCTGCTCGCGCGCGAGATCCACGCGCTCAAGGACCTGAGCTGGCGCTACACCGAAGGCCCCGGCGGCAAGGGGCGGGCGCGCCTCGGCATGGCCAACTCCACCGGGTGCTCCTCGGTGTGGGCGAGCACCTATCCGTACAATCCGTACCCGTTCCCGTGGGTCAACCACCTCTTCCAGGACGCCCCATCGATTGCGATCGGCGTCTTCGAAGGGCACATGCGCAAGATGGCCGACGGCTTCGTCCACGTGCGGCGCGCCGAGCGGCTGCTCGACGACTCGTACGATGCCGCGACGGTCGAGGCCGAGCTGGCGATCTTCGACTGGAAGCGCTTCGACGACGAGGAGTTCGCCATGTGCCCGCCGATCATCGCCATGGGTGGCGACGGGGCCATGCTCGATATCGGCTTCCAGAACCTCTCGCGCCTCATGGCGTCGGGAAAGCCGATTCGCGTGGTGGTGCTCGATACGCAGGTGTACTCCAACACCGGCGGGCAATCGTGCACGAGCGGTTTCACCGGACAGGTTGCCGACATGGCGGCGTTCGGCCCGGCGCAGCACGGCAAGACCGAGATGCGCAAGGAACTCGCGCTCATCGCCATCGCGCATCGCGGCACGTTTGTCCACCAGTCATCGCCCGCCTCGGCGTCGCATCTCATCGCGGGTGTGATCAAGGGGCTGCAGAAGCGTCGCCCCGCGGTCTTCAACATCTACACGCCGTGCCCGGTGGAACACGGGCTGGCCGACGACTGGTCGCAGCACTCGGCGCGACTGGCGCTCGAGGCGCGCGCCTTCCCGTTCCTCACGTTTGACCCGGATGCCGGGTCGTCTGTGGCAGACTGCCTGAGCCTGGATGGCAATCCGTCGGTAGAGTCGGCGTGGCCGGAGTACGAGCTGCGCTACACCGATGAAGCGGGGAAGGAGCAGGAGATGACGCTCCCGCTCACGATCGCCGATTGGGCCGCGACGGAAGGGCGCTTCAAGAAGCACTTCAAGGAAATCAAGCAGGTCACCGACGACCTGGTCCTGTTCCACGAATTCCTGGCGCTCGACCACGACGAGCGCGAGGGCAAGGTGCCGTTCATCTACACGGGCGGCGGCGACCACAAGCTGCATCGTCTGAGGGTCTCGGCCGAGATGGTGCAGCTGGCCGAGGAGCGACAGCAGTTCTGGTCGGAACTCAAGGAGATGGCGGGGATCGAGCAGCCGGCATCGGTGCGCGAAGCGCTGGTCGCCTCGCTGGAGGAGGAGTTCGCCGCCAAGGCCGCGACGCTCACGCGTGAGTACGAGCAGCGCATCACCGACCTCAAGGCCACGTATCCTGCGCTGGTCGCGCGCAAGCTGGCGGAAGGGTTGCTGCGCAGTGCCGGGGGGCAGCATCTGGCGCAGGAGCTGATGTCGAGCATGTCGACGCTCTCGCTCCCGCCGTTGGTGCTGCCGGCGACCGCCGGAAATGGTGCGGCGGCATCCGATGCCCCGGCCGCCGTGGCCAGCGCACCGGCTCCAGCGGCGCCCCCACCGTCGCTGCCGACAGCTGCAACAGTGGCACCTGCCGCCGCCGCAGCGCCTGCCGCCGCAGCGGCGCCCATCGCTCCGGCTTCGGCGAGTGCTGCCCCGGGCGCGGTCGACGACGACATGGCAATCGAACCTTACGTCGAGTCGGCGCGATGCACGTCGTGCAACGAGTGCACGAACCTCAACAAGAAGCTCTTCGCCTACAACGCGGACAAGCAGGCGTTCATCAAGGATCCCAAGGGCGGCACCTTCGCCCAACTCGTGCAGGCGGCGGAGAAGTGCCCCGTCGGCGCGATTCACCCGGGCACTCCGCTCAATCCAAAGGAGAAGGACCTTCCGAAGTGGATCGAGCGCGCCAAGCCGTTCAACTGAGGCGAGGGATGCTCACGCGAGGTGGTTTTCGGCACGGGGTCCATCCGGAGGAGCGCAAGGAACTGACGTGCGCGCTCCCGATCCGTCGCATGCCGTTTCCGGATGAGGTCGTGCTCCCGCTGCGGCAGCACGCCGGCAAGCCGGCGAAGGTGCGCGTGCGCGTGGGGGATCACGTCGAGCGCGGCGACACCATCGCCGACGCCGACGGCTTTGTCTCCGTCCCGATCCATGCGTCGGCGGCCGGGCGAGTGGTCGACATCGACTGGTATCCGCACATCGATGGTACGATGGCGATGGCGGTGCGCATCAAGGTCGACAAGCACGCGATGCACATTCCGCGGCCGAGGCTCGTGCCAAACTGGGAGGGGCTCACCCCCGACCAGGTCATCCAGGCGGTGCAAGCGGCTGGCGTCGTGGGTCTTGGCGGGGCGGCCTTTCCCACGCACGTGAAGCTCGCGCCGCCCAAGGACGTCACGATCCACACGATCATCGTGAACGGGGCGGAGTGCGAGCCATACCTGACCTCCGATCATCGGACGATGGTCGAGTATCCCGCCCGCGTGCTGATCGGCGTGCGGGTGATGATGCACACGTTAGGCGTGGCGAAGGCGGTCGTCGGCGTCGAGCGCAACAAGCCCGACGCCATCGCGGCGCTCACGGCCGCGCTGCCCAAGGACATCGACATCACGATCCTCCCGCTGACGGTCAAGTATCCGCAGGGGGCAGAGAAGATGCTGATCCACGCCGTCACGGGGAAGGAAGTGCCGTCAGGTGCACTCCCCGCATCGATGGGGGTGATCGTCCAGAACGTCGGATCGGCGGCGGCGATCGCCGAGGTCTTCGAGACGGGGCTGCCGCTCATCGAACGCATCGTCACCGTCAGCGGAGAAGGGGTCAGGAAGCCCGGCAACTTCATCGTCCCGGTGGGCACGCGACTCATCGACCTGCTCGACTACTGCGGCGGGCTCACCGAGGATGCCGCCGAGGTGATCATCGGTGGGCCGATGATGGGGCTGGCGCAGGGGAACCTCGAGGCCTCGGTCACCAAGGGGACCACCGGCGTGGTCGCGCTCACCGCGCGCCAGGTCAGCGGCGAGAAGGTCTGGCCCTGCATCCACTGCGGGCGCTGCCTCGAGGCGTGTCCCGTCTTCCTCAATCCGTCGTTGCTCGGCGACCTGGCGCGAAACCGGCGCTACGAGGAGATGGAAACGTTGCACCTGGCCGACTGCATGCTGTGCGGCTCCTGTTCGTACGTCTGCCCGTCAAACATTCCGCTCTCGCAACAGTTCGCCTTCAGCAAGTCGGCGCTCAAGAAGCGCAAGGCGGCCGCGACATGACCGCGCCTCGTCTCGTCGTCACCGCGTCGCCGCATCTCCGCTCCAGCGACAGCACGCCGCGCATCATGTGGACGGTGGTCGCGTCGCTCGTCCCGATCATCGCCTCCGCTGCCTGGTTCTTCGGTGCTGGGGCAATCCTGATCGTCCTGGCCGCCACTGCGGGCTCGCTCCTTACTGAGCGGGCGTTCGGTCGCTCCGGATCGCTGTTCGATGGCTCGGCGATGATCACCGGGCTCCTGCTCGGCCTCTCGCTTCCGGCCGGCCTCCCGCTCTGGATGGCGGCGCTCGGCGGGGCGATGGGGATCGGGTTCGGCAAGATCGTGTTTGGGGGACTCGGGCAGAACATCTTCAACCCGGCGCTCTTTGGACGCGCCTTCCTGCAGGCGGCCTTTCCGGTGGCCATCACCACCTGGCCTACGGTGGGTGGACCATTCTGGTCGCTGCGCGGCGACCTGTTCGCCTTCCCCTTCACGCACCCGCGTGCCGTCGACACCATCACGTCCGCCACGCCGCTCGGGCTCTGGAAGTTCGAGGGGACGGGGACGCCGCTCTTCGACCTCTTCGTCGGCAACACGGGCGGGTCGTTAGGTGAGACCTCGATTCCGATCATCGTCCTCTGCGGGGCCTTTCTCGCCTGGCGCTCGTATCTCAATTGGCGCATCCCGGTGGCGGTGCTTGCCAGCGTCGCCGTGGTGTCGGGCGTGCTGCACCTGATCGTGCCGCGCTACCCCGACCCGCTCTTCATGCTCTGCTCCGGCGGCCTCATGCTCGGTGCCGTCTACATGGCCACGGACATGGTCACCTCGCCGGTCACCAATGCCGGGCGCTGGGTCTTCGGCATCGGCGTCGGTGTGCTCACCGTCGTGATCCGCATCTGGGGTGGGCTCCCCGAAGGGGTGATGTACGCCATCCTGCTGATGAACGCGTTCACGCCGTTCATCAACAAGGCCACCCAGCCGCGTGTCTTCGGCACCACCCAACGGGTGATCGCATGAGTCACGCGCACATGCATGGAGGCGGTGCCCCCGCGGCGTCCGACCTCCCGGTGCCGGCCGACACCCCCGCGTGGAAGCTGGTCGCCACGTTAGGCATCGCCGGCGCGCTGGCCGGGCTGCTCGTGGTGCTCGTGTACCAGTGGACGCTCCCCAGCGTCCTGGCGCACAAGGCGATGGTCATGCGCACCACCGTCAGCGAGGTGCTGCGCAATCCCGCGCGCTGGGACACGCTCTACCTCCAGAACGGCGCGCTCACCTCCACGCCGCGCGGCGAACGCGCTGAGTTGGAGACGGCGTTTGTCGGCTACGACTCCACCGGGAAGGAGATCGGCGTCGCCATCTCGGCGGGTGAGCCGGGGTTCGCGGAGATCATCAACCTCATGATCGGATTCGAACCGGAGAGCGGAACGCTCATCGGGATGAAGATCATGGACGAGAAGGAAACACCGGGGCTGGGTGACAAGATCGAGAAGGACTCGGTCTTCGTCAGGCAGTGGCCCGGATTGCAGGCACCGCTCAAGGCGGTCAAGACGCGCAGCGGGAACAACCCCAACGAGGTGCAGGCGATCAGTGGCGCCACCATCTCGTCGCGCGCCGTGACACGCATCATCAACAACGCGGTCGCCAGGTGGCAGCCGCTGCTCGTGTCGTATCGCAAGCGAGGAGCCCCATGACCGCGACCGCGCAGGCGCCCACCGCTCCCACCGTGCCCGGCGAGGGCACGGCCGCGGAACGCCCGCTCATGATCGACCTGATGCGCGGCATCTGGAAGGAGAATCCGGTCGTCGTGCAGATGCTGGGTATGTGTCCGACGATGGCGGTCACGAACAACGTGGCCAACGCCTTTGCCATGGGCGTGGCCACGCTCTTCGTCCTGCTCGGCTCGGAGTTCTTTGTCTCGCTGCTCAAGAAGTGGTTCCCCAACGAGGTACGCATCGCCTCGTACATCCTCATCATCGCGACCTTCGTGACACTGGCCGAGTTGCTGCTGCAGGCGCTCGTTCCCGACATCCACAAGGCGCTCGGGCCGTTCATCGCCCTCATCGTCGCCAACTGCCTGTTGCTGGGGCGCCAGGAGGCGTTTGCCGCCAAGGAATCGGTCGGACGCTCCGTGCTCGACGCCATCGGCATGGGCGCCGGCTTCACGTTGTCGCTGACGATGCTCGGGTCGATTCGCGAAGTGCTGGGGAATGGTTCGTGGCTCGGTTTCCGCGTCTTCCCGGCGAGCTACGAGCCGTGGACGTTCATGGTGCTGCCGCCGGGGGGCTTCTTCACCCTGGGGCTCCTCCTCCTCGGTATCACCTACGTGCGGGACCTGCGCGAGAAGCGCACCGCAACCGCGAGGGCATGATGGGCGACGTTGCCTGGATCATCATCTCGTCGCTCCTGGTGAACAACTTCACGCTCGTGATGTTCCTCGGGCTGTGTTCGTTCTTTGGCGTCACCAAGCAGATCGAGACCGCGTTCAAGCTGGGGCTGGCCAACACCTTCGTCCTGCTGATGACGGCACTGTCGGCCTGGTTCCTCAACAAGTATGTGCTGGGTCCCGCGCCGTACCTGCGCACGATCGCCTTCATTGTGGTGATCGCGTCGGCGGTGCAAATCGTGGAGATGGCGGTCAAGAAGCACTACCCCGTCCTCTTTCGACAGTTGGGGATCTATCTCCCGCTCATCACCACCAACTGTGCGATCCTCGGGCTGGCCATCTTCCAGACCAACCGCGGCTACAACCTGATCCAGGGGCTCGCCTTTGCGATTGGTGCCGGGTTGGGGCTGACGCTTGCGCTCACGCTGCTCGCGTCGATCCGCATGCGCACCGAACTCACCGACGTGCCGCGGCTGGCGCGGCCGATGGCGATCGTCCTCTTCATCGCCAGCTGCCTCTCCATGGCCTTCATGGGCTTCGCTGGACTGGGGACCACATGAGCTCCGCCATTTTCGGCATCGCGTTCTGTGCCGTCCTGTTCATCATCTTCGGCCTTGTCCGTCCGCGCACCGAGTGCACGGGGGGCGGGTGCGGCGCGTGCGGCGGGGCGTGTACCCGTCGCGATCCTGCAGGAGACCACGAGTCATGACCGATCACCCGATCCTGACGCGCCGCGCGGGGCGTCGCGAGTTCGTCGTGCTGGGCGTGGGGGCGTTCGTCGTGGCGGCCCTTCCGTTGGCCGCCCGTCGCAAGGCGCACACGGTGCGCCGCACCCTCCCGATCATGGGGACCATCGCCGACTTCACCGTCGTGCATGACGACGTGCAACGCGCGGAGCGGGCGATCGACGATGCTTTCGCCGCCCTCTCACGCGTCGAAACGACCATGAGCCGATTTCGCCCCGAGTCGGACATCGGGCGCGCGAATCGCTTTGCCGCGTTGGCACCGGTCGCCATCGCACCGGCCACGTACGCGGTGCTCGAGTCGGCGTTGCGCTGGGCCAGCGCGAGCGACGGCGCCTTCGATCCGGCCATCGGGCGCGTGACCGAGCTGTGGGACGTCCAGCATGCGCACGAACCGCCGCCCGAGCGTGCGGTGCGGGCGCTCGCGGCGCGACACTTCTACCGTCACGTGCAACTCGGGGTCGAGCACGGAACGCCGTCGGTCTTCTTCACCGATCCCGACATTCACCTCGACCTGGGCGCCATCGCCAAGGGCTACGGCGTGGACCAGGCGGCCAACGCCATTCGGCAGTCGGGCGTTGCCCATGCGCTCGTCAACGTCGGCGGGGAGATCGTGGCCCTCGGCACTGCCCCGGACGGGAATCCGTGGCGCGTGGGGATTCAGGCGCCTGACGACTCGCGGGCGCTTTTGGGGACGGTCGAGGTCTCCGATCGTGCCATCGCCACCTCGGGCGATTACGAGCAGTGCTTCCGGTACCGCGGCGTGCGTTACCACCACTTGATGGATCCGGATATCGCCGCGCCCCGCCGCACGACGCAGCATAGCGTGACCGTGGAAGCCGCCAGCTGCATGGACGCCGATGCGGCGACCACGGCGGTGTTCGGGATGTCGGGCGAGCAGTCGCGCCGCGTGCTGGCCGTACGAGCCGCCGATGCGCGCGTCGTCTCGCTGGGATAGGCATCGGCAGGTGCCGCTGCGCCCCGCCAGGGTGGGCGTGGCGGGACCTCCGTCGAGATAGTCGCGGAGGACCCAATGAAACAGCAGCAGATGTTTTGTCAGGGGTGCGAGCGCCACGTCCACGTGATGGTCACCGACGCCGCCGAAGACGATGCGCAGGCCAACGTCCCCGACCCGGAGATCGTCTGCCTGGAAATCGGGGACTGGTGCTCGGGGAGCATGTGCCCGTTAGGGGCCACGGCGCCGAGTGCGATGGTCACGCGGCTCATCCACAGCGGCGTCCCGATGGAGAACATCAGGACGGTGCAGGGGCACTGCGATGCCTGCGGGCTGGACGGCGAGCTGGCGCTGTACGGCAAGGACCTCGCCGCCTGCATGGTGTGCGGGACGACTCGCACGCGTCCGGCCGGTGCCTGACGAGCGGGAGGGCAGGGAAGCCTGCCCTCACCCCGTCTGACGGTGCGAATGCCTGACCGCGCCTAGCGCGGGAGGTACTGCGCGGGGATCTCGTTCCCCGGTCGTTCCGAATCCCAGAAGATCGAGACGACCCACCAGCGATTGCCGTCCTTGAGCAACTGGATGGAGTTGATCCCGCGCGCGAACGGCTTCTCGGCCAGGTCCGCGGTGCGACGCGACTCGTACGTCGAGAAGGCGTGCATGATGTTGCCGTATGCCTCGGTCTTGCGACTGATCTCGCGCTCGAAGAAGCCGTTCTTCTCGAGCCCTGCGCCGGCGGCCGCGACGTAATCGTCGGCACTCCACACGATCACGTCGGCACGCCCGTTAGGCAGCGGACGCGCCGGCATCAGGCGCGCGTTGGGGGCCATGATCGAGCGAAAGCGATTCCAGTCGCGCTTGGCCCCGGCCGGACCCGAGATCACGTCGTACAACGCCTTGAGAATGGCGTCCGGCGACGCGACATCGGCCGGGTTGGCTTCGGGACGCGGGAGCGTGTCGACCGACGGGCGACGGGGCGGGGCCGCTTGCGCGCGCACCGCGTGCAGCGGTACGAACGCGGCGGCAGCCAGCACGGCGCCAACGACAAAACGGCGGGCAGGAGACATGGCGAGAGGACCGAGGGTGGTCCGCCCGAGACGTCGATGACATCGGGCGGCGAATCAGGCGCGGAGAGCTGGCGCCCCCGCACGCGCGTCGCGAGAAGTTAGGCCTGCTCCAGCCAGCGCACCATCGCGCCCCCAAACGCGGGAAGGTCTCGCGGGACGCGGCTGCTGATGATGTTGCCGTCGACCACGACCGACTCGTCGACCCACGTCGCGCCGGCGTTCGTGAGGTCATCGCGAATCCCCACCGTACTCGTCAGGCGCCGCCCCTTCACGATCCCCGCGGAGATGAGGATCCACGGGCCGTGACAGATCGTCGCCACCATCCCCCCTGAGGCGTGCACCTCGCGCACCAGCTGCAACACGGCCGGATCGCGGCGCAGCTTGTCGGGCGCCCATCCGCCCGGCGCGATGATCCCCGCGAGTTCGGACGCCCGCCATTCCCGCGCGGCGCCGTCGGTGGCGCACGGATAGCCGTGCTTGCCGCGATACGAGGGGTCCCCCATCCCGGCCAGCGGGACGGCATAACCCGCCTCCTCGAGCCGGAGCTTGGGATACCACACCTCCAGGTCCTCGTACTCGGGCCCCACCAACATCAGGACGGTCTTGGGGCGCATTTCGTGCCTCGGGCGTTGGGGCGCCGCGGGATGCGACGCCCCCTGATCTGTCGAACCGCCGTCAGCGGCGCAATCGGAACTCCACCGCCACGCCGCACGGCAACCGCTCGCGCCTGTTGCGCGGACTCGGCAGCCTCGGGTGTCGCCGCCACCGGTCGGGCGGCGCAAGAGCGGATGTCGGCACCCGCGCGCCGACCGCCGCCTCGGCGACCGCAGCCGTTACTCATTGGGAAGAAATCGTTTAGCGGACGGAACGGTCGGCGGGCTCCTACACCCTTGCCATCGGGCGGCGTCGGCACCATTCCCGCAAACCAGCCCGGGCAAGAGGCTCTCGATGTGAGCCAGATCACACTTTCCGGCTGGCTGTCATGCAGGGTCGCCACCTCCGCCTACTCGCGTCGCTCGCTGCCATCGTCCTGTGCAGCGGCTGTCGCTTCGAACCCGAAGGCGCCGCGCCGCTCGACGTTCCCTCGATCTATCGGCAGTGGTGGGCCGAGATCGAGCGCTGCGCGCAGAAGAAGGCAAACTTCGAGCGGGTGCGCTTCTGGGTGATCAAGGGGGATAAGTTCCCCTGTCCGAACGGCCCCTGCGCCGGTCACTGGCGTTCGCCGCACGACGTGTACATCGCCGAGACGTGGACCTACAACGCGTCGCTCGTGAAGCACGAGATGCTGCACGACGTGCTCGGCACCGGCGATCACCCGGTGGCGGTGTTCGGTGAGCGGGCGTGCAACGTGGTGTGGGCGGCGAAGGAGTCGTAGCCCACACCGCGCACCTCAGGGGCGATACGTGACGCTCAGGTATGGGCGAATCTTCTCCTTGTAGGGCTCGTCCATCGAGTAGCCGATCCCCGCGCGCACATGCGTCCCCGGGAGTCTGGCGAAGCCGATGCCCGGGACGTCGAAGGTGCGCTCCGCGCCAAGGATGCGTTGGTAGCGCGTGAGCTTGTCGCCAGCCGCAATCCAGAGCGCGTACGGCTCGACGGCGAAGAGTCGTGTCGACAGGCGCCCCATCCCGAGCTTTCGTCCCGACGCGTATCCCACTGGGACCGACGGCACCGACACGCGCTGCGACAGGAAGGCGCGATCGAAGAAGGGGGGGGCGTTGCCCCCGACGGCAAACTGCTCGAAGGCGCGCCCGAATTCGCCGGCCCCCGCCGTCGTGGTTGTGCCGACGGTCGCTTCGGCACGCAGCCAACGTTTGGGGCCTCCCATCGTGAGCGCACCGGTGGTGAAGCCGCGCGACCACGAATCGCCGCCGGTGCCGCCCTGCGACATCTGCGCGTACACCTGCGGCGAGACCGTCAATCCGCGCAGCGTCCAGGTCAGGCGCCCGCGCAGGTCGGCGAAGCCCATCACGCGCCCCGCGCCGTCGAGCTGATTGCCGTTCACCTGCGCCACGCTCCCGCCGGCGCGCAGCGCGTAGCCCCAGGCGCCGCCATCTCGCGCGACGCGGGCGGCAAGCCCTAACCCGGTAAAGCGGGAGTCAATGTCGAGCGACGAAAACGACCCCGCCACCTGCTCGGACGGCGCGTGCTCGGTGTACCACGCGCTCGTCTCCAGTTCGATCGGCGACAGCCGCAACGCGGTGGCCAGCGACCCGCCGCGCCATGCGCCGCGCTGTCCGTAGCCGCCCTGCGCGACCACGCTCAGGCGCCCCACCGGGTCGACGTTCGCCACCATCAGTGAGGCCATGTCGCCGTCGGGGCCCAGGCTCGCGCCGGGGAGGATGCGCCAATTGCGCGGCCCGGTGCCGTAGTCGTGCGGGCCACGGATGGGCTGCGGGGCGAAGGTCGTGCCTCGCCCCGCGGGCGTCGGAGGGGCGGCCGGCGCGAGCCGAGCGTCGAGCGCCACCACCCGATCGCCCATCGCCGACGTCGCGCGTGCGATCGAGAGGCGACGCACATCGTAGCCCTTCGAGTGCAGGTCGAGATACCAGACGTTGCCGTCGGGGCTCACGTCAGGCGCGGCCACGGCGCCGGTCACGCGCGACAGCGTGCGTGGTGCCGCCGTTTCGGGATCGAGCAACTCGAGGTTTGGGACGCCACCGCGCTCGCTCACCACCACCAGCTTGCCGTCGCGGGTCCATGCCGGTGCATAACGATTGGCGCCGTCGCCCGGATCGACCGGCGTCGCGGCCCCCGTGGCCGGATTGACCACGAACGTCCACCAGCGCCCGTCGCGTTGCAGGCTGGCCGCGATGCGCGAACCGTCGGGCGACCAGCGCGGGCGGTGCCAGACGACAAACGGCGAGCCAGCGGCGATCGTTGTCAGGCGGCCGGTGGCGAGGTCGACGCGCACGAGGTCGCAGACGCCTCCCTTGCAGCGGACGGCTGCGGCGCTCTTGCCATCGGGCGACGGGTCGGCGCTGCGAATCCCGGCGCCGTGCGTCACCCGGCGAACCCCGCCGCGCCGCGTGTTCCAGATGAACAGGTCGGGGCGGAAGGCGCCGTCGCCTAACGGCTCATCGCGGCTCACCAGCAGACGGTCACCGTCGGCGAACCAGCGCGGCTGGTCGTGTCCGCGCCCGGCCACGGCAAAGAGCGTCTTCTGTGCTCGCTTGGGCGCCGGGAAGGAGTCGAACGGGGCCACGTCCAGTGGATCGCGCTGCAGCATGCGCTGGCGGGCGCGCACAACGTTCGAATCGAGCGCGTCGTCCTTTGTCGCCCAGACGACCACGCGTGATGGCTTGCCCGGCGCGCGCAACACCAGCGCCACGCGCGCCCCGTCGCGCGACACCGCCGGTTCGCCGGTGGACCAGGCAAGCTTCTGCACCAGGGCGCCCTCGACCAACCCGGGTGCTTGCAACTGACGGCGCGCCTCAAGCGCCTTTTCCATCACTTCCGTATAGAACACTCCGTACAGGTCATCCGGCCCGGCGCCGTACACCCCGCGGAACGCCTCGGCGAAGCTGCGGCGCTGCCGCGCGCTCATGCGGCGCCACAGGTGATTGAGGCTTTCCTCACCCTTGCGGACCGCCAGCCATTCGAGGAAGGCGCTTCCCACCAGGTAGCGCATCGACCCTCCCAGGTACGGCCCGGCATTGTTCAGTTGGACGTATGTCGGGAGGCGTCCCTCGAGCGCCCACTCGCGCAGCACGGCGGCGCGTCCCGCCGAGTTCGGGCGCCCGTTGGCGGTCAGCTTCCCTTCGATGTAGGTCGCGTAGCCTTCGATGACCCACGGGGGTGACTTGCGCGCCACCGGGCCAACGCGCGTCGGGAGCAGCCGCCACAGGAATCGCTCGTTAGGATTGCGCGGCGGGAAGGTGAGGTGGGCAATGTGCCCGTACTCGTGCACGGCGAGGATCTCGCCCCAGCCGCGATGCTGCCCGAACGACGGCGACGGCGTGGGCGGCGTGGGCCACAGGAAAATCACCGGCCCCTCGAGCAGCGGGACCGCGAAGCCGTTCGAGACGTTGGCCGGATCTTCGACCATCACCGTCACGCGCGCCGCCGGCGCGTTTCCCACCATCGCGTTCACCGATGTCGACACCGCCTCCATGCGTTCGGCGACCGGCGTGACCCAGCTCCGCATCTCCGCGGGAAAATGGAATCGGAAATGCGCGGTCTCGATCGTCTCCCACTTGAGGGCGGGGCGTGTGAGGTACTGCGCAGCAATCGATTGGGTCGCGGGAGCGAGCAGGGTCGCGAAGAGCGTAGCAAGCAGCGCGAAGGCGCCGCGTATCGAACGTTCGTGCATGGAGGAGTCGGCGTGCGACAGGGCAGTGATGAGGCGCGATGATCCTCGAACTTACATCGTCGAGAACCGAACTCGGCTCGGCGTAGCACACAGGGGATTTGTGAGCGGCGCCCCGTTGCAGCCGTGGGACCTAGGCCGACGGCGCGTATCCCATCGCGCGCAGGCGCTGGACGCGTGCCGACATGGGTGGGTGCGTCGCGAACAGCGTCGCCACGCGCCGCGACGCGCCCAGCGGGTCGGCGATGCACAGATGGGCGCTCCCCTTCTTGATGGCGCGCGTGGGAGACGCGGCTCCCTCGATCTTCTCCAGCGCCGCCGCCAGTGCGAGCGGATTGCGCGTGTACTGCGCGCTCATCGCGTCGGCGAGAAACTCGCGCTCGCGACTCACGCTCATCGCCAGCAGCCGCGTGATGAGCGGCGCCAGCAGCCAGCTCATGATCCAGAGGGCGAGCAGGACGACGATGAGCGCACTGGCGCCGTCCTTCTTGCGCCGGCTCCCGCCGCCGCCGCCTGACGAGAACCGCACCCCGCCGCGCCCCATCATGCGCCACATCCCGTCGCCAAGCAGCGCCACCGCCCCCACCAGCGCGGCGAGTATCGTCATCAGGCGCACGTCCAGGTTGCGGATGTGCCCCATCTCGTGTGCGATCACCCCCTGCAACTCGTCGCGGGACAGCATGCGCAGGAGCCCTTCGGTCACGGCAATGTGCGCCGCCTGCTCGTCGCGCCCGGTCGCAAAGGCATTGGGGTCGTCGTCGGGGACGATCCACAGGCGAGGGCGGGGAAGGCCACTCGCGATCGACATCTCGTCGACGACGTTCACGAGCTGGCGTTCGCTTTCGGTGGCCGGCTCGGTGAGTTCACGCGCGCCGGTGGACCAGAGGACCTTCTGCGCACCGGTGCTCCACGCATATGCGGCGATCGCCGACGCGATCGCCGTCAGGAGCAACCCGAGCACGGGGACGGCGTGATGATACGCCCCAGGCTCGGCGTCGCGCGTCGCGAGCCAGGCGATGTAGTCACCGCCAAAGCCCAGCCACGCGAAGAACAGGATGAAGCCGACGACGACCCACCGCGATCGCGCGCGGTTGCGCTCCTGCTGCGAAAAGAGGTCGCTGGTCAGAGCTCGACCTTGGGGACGGCGCGCTCGCCGTCGTCCGTGATCTCCCACAGCTCGGCGGGAACCGCCCCCGCCACGCCAGCCATGAAGACCGTCGGCACTTGTCGCTGGCGGGTGTTGTACTGCGTCGCCGTGTCATTATAGAGCTGCCGGGCGAAGGCGATCTTGTTCTCCGTCGACGTCAGCTCTTCTTGCAGCTGCGAGATGTTGGCCGTGGCCTTGAGGTCGGGGTACGCCTCGACCACCGCCAGCAGGCGCCCCAGCGAGGCCGTCAGTTGCGCCTCGGCCTGCGCCGTGGCGGCGACACCCGCGCCCCCCTGTTCGACCTGGATCGCCTTGTTGCGTGCCGCGACCACGGCCTCGAGCGTCTCCCGCTCGAACGACGTGGCCCCCTTCACGCTGTTCACCAGATTGGGAATCAGGTCGTGCCGCCGCTTGAGCTGCACGTCGATCTGCTTCCAGGCGTTCGCTACCTGGTTCTTGAGCGCGATGAGCCCGTTGTACGCGCCGACCATCCAGAAGACCACAGCCGCAACGGCCACCAGCAGGACGACGAGGATCATCGGACGCTCCTGTGAAGTGCGCGAGTGAGGTGCGGGCGAGGGCGCCGCGCGCGTCCCCCTGAAATGCATGAGGGGACGAAAGCAGCGCGCTCTCGTCCCCCTCTCGATCGATCACGGGCGCCGGCGGCGCCCGTCGTTCATCGACTTACGCGTTCTTCCCCTTGGCGGCGTCCTGGATCCAGGTGAGCGGGATCAGGAAGAGCGGGGTGAGGAAATGGCCGAGGAGGATGTTGACCCAGGTGAGCGCGAGGTAGAAGGCGCCAAGCCCGAGTCCAGCCCACAGCGTGCCAAACGGTGATGAATGCTCCACGGTACGTCCTCGGTGTGGTGAGGTCCAAGTCGACGGCAAAAAGTAGTCGGACGGGTACGGCGGCACCAGTCCGGCGTCCCCAAGGTTCGTGTCGCGCTGTCGCCGCGAGCGTCGGGCAGCCACCCCCCGTCGCGCTCCCCCGGATGGGCGACGGACAGACGGCTCGTCGGTCGATACATTGCCGTGAGAATCAGGGGAGCACCGTTGCTCCCGGCGTCTTGCCACCCCAGTGAGGTCACACGACTCCCGCCACTGAGCGCATTCGCGCCACGGTCGGTTCCCTCCTCGCCAGCGACGACCGACTGGTCCTCGCGGTCTCGGGAGGCGTCGACTCGATGGTCCTCGCGCACGCGGTCGCCGACTGGCTCGATGCGTCGGGCGACGCGGCTGATCGCGAGCGCGTGACGGTCGCCACCTTCGACCATCGCACGGGGGATCATGCGGCCGAGGCTGTGGCGCACGTTAGGCGGTGGGGGCGTGCGCGCGGCATGACGGTGGTGGCCGGGCGCGCCGCGGAGGCGCTGGCCGGCGAAGCGGACTGGCGCGACGCGCGCTGGCGCTTCCTCCGCCGCGTCGCGCGCGAACGCTCCGCAGTCGTCGTCACCGCGCACACCCGCGACGATCACCTCGAGACGATCGTGATGCGGGCGATGCGTGGGAGCGGGGCCCGAGGTCTGAGCGCGCTCATCACCCCGTCACCGGTGCGTCGCCCGCTCATCGAGCACACGCGCGACGAAGTTCTTGCCTATGCGCGCGCGGCTGGCGTCTCGTGGACCGACGATCCCACCAACGCCGATCGGTCCTACCTGCGCAACCGTATCCGGCTGGACCTGCTTCCGGCGATGCGAGCAGCTTCGCCGGACGTCGACGAGGTCCTGCTGGAACTGGCGCGTCGCGCGGCGGTCCTGCGCGCCGACTGCGCGCGCGTGGTCGCCCCGCTGATTGTGGAGCGCGGGACGGGACGAGTCGTGGCGCGCGCCCTCACCGATGCGTCCTGGCCAGACGCGGCGCGCGCGTTGCTCTGGCAATCGCTCGCCGAGGTGGCCGGCATCGCGCTCGATTGGCGCGGCACCGTTCGGCTGGCGCGCTTCAGCGCCGAGGGCCGGGCGGGGACGAGAATTCCGCTGTCTGGGGGGTATGAAGCAGTGCATCGGCGGGACGCGATCGAGCTGCGTCGCCGTCCTCCCGTCATCACGTCGAGCGCCGCGATCGATGTCGCGTCGGAGACGCGGTATGGAAGCTGGCGCTTTCGGCCGCTCGCTTTGACTACCTTGCAGGAGCGCGAACCCGGTGGCGTCGATGGGGAGCGCGCGGAGCATGACGTATGGAGCGCTTGGCTCCCCGCCGATGGAATGCTGGAAGTGCGGGGGTGGCGACCCGGCGACCGCATGGTCTCGTCAGGCAGCCAGCCTCGGCGGGTCAAGCGGTTTCTGGCCGACCGGCGGGTGGCTGCCGCCGATCGAGAGGGGTGGCCCGTTGTCGTGGCGGATGGCGAGATTGTCTGGATTCCCGGAGTGCGCCGCGGTAGAGCGGCAACCGTTCGGTCCGGTCGACCGCGAGTCTGCATCGTCTGTGAACGCCTCCGTAGCTGATCCGCGCCTCGAGGGACGCTCGGTCAAGCGCATCGCCTTTCCCGCCGACGTGATTTCTGCCCGCGTGGCGGAACTCGGTCGCGAGATCACGGCAGCGTATCCCGATGGCGACCTTCTCGTCCTTGGGTTATTGAAGGGGAGCTTCATCTTCCTGAGCGATTTGGTCCGCTGCATTCACCGTCCGCTCAAGGTTGATTTCCTCGTCGCCTCGTCGTACGGGAACGAGACAGTTTCGAGCGGATTCGTGCGTTTGGTGTATGATCCGGAAACAGAGCTCGAGGGCAAGCACATTCTCCTTGTGGAGGACATTGTTGATTCCGGCCGTACCTTGAGCAGGGTCATGACGCTCCTCCAGGCGCGAAATCCGCGCTCGCTGGAAGTCTGTGCACTGCTCGACAAGCACATTGCCACGCACCTGACGTATCCGCCGAAGTTCACCGGCTTCGATGCCCCTCACGAGTTTCTCGTGGGATACGGCCTCGATCACGCGGAGAGCTTTCGGCATTTGCCGTACATTGCGAGTTTGCAGTAACCCGGGACCGCTGACATGCCGCCGATTCCTCCCAAGAAGCAGTTCAATTGGGGTCGCTTTTCGAAGGGGCTCTCGTTCTGGATCCTCGTGATCCTGATCCCCGTCGCGGTGATCCAGTTCTCAGGCCAGAAGGGTGAGCCCGCCACGCAGATCAACTACTCGGACTATCGCTCCGAGTTGGATCGCGGGAACATCGCCAAGGCCACCATTCGCGCGGGCCAAACGGTCACGGGCGAGTTCACGCAGCGCATCATGGTCCAGGGGCGCGAGGTGAAGAAGTTCACCGTCAAGCTCCCGATGACCGACAGCCCCGAGGAAGTGACGGCGCTGCGCGAAAAGAAGGTGATCATCGATGCGCAGGAAGCGCGGCCGTCGGTGGGGACCTTCCTGCTGAATTTCCTGCCGTACTTCGTGCTCATCGGGATCTGGATCTTCCTCTTCCGGCAGATACAGGCCGGCGGCGCGAAGGCCTTCTCGTTCGGCAAGTCCAAGGCGAAGCTGCTCACCGGCGACACCCCCAAGGTGACGTTCGCCGATGTCTCGGGCTGCGACGAAGCCAAGGTCGAGTTGCAGGAGATCATCGAGTTCCTCAAGGACCCGCAGAAGTTCACCAAGCTCGGTGGACGTCTCCCCAAGGGCGCGCTCCTCATCGGGCCGCCGGGCACCGGCAAGACGCTGCTCGCCAAGGCGGTCGCCGGCGAGGCGGGGCGTCCGTTCTTCTCCATGTCGGGCTCCGACTTCGTCGAGATGTTCGTCGGTGTTGGTGCCTCGCGCGTGCGTGACCTGTTCGAGCAGGGCAAGGCGCACGCCCCGTGCATCATCTTCATCGACGAAATCGACGCCGTCGGCCGCCATCGCGGCGCCGGACTGGGCGGCGGGCATGACGAGCGCGAACAGACGCTCAACCAGCTCCTCGTCGAGATGGACGGCTTCGAGTCCAACGACGGCGTGATCCTCATCGCCGCCACCAACCGCCCCGACGTGCTCGACCCGGCGCTCCTGCGCCCGGGGCGCTTTGACCGCCAGATCGTGGTCGATGCGCCGGACCTGCGCGGGCGCGAGGGGATCCTGCGCGTGCACCTGCGCAACAAGCCGATCGCCGACGACGTCGACGTCAATCGCCTTGCGCGTGGAACGCCGGGAATGGCGGGGGCCGACCTGGCCAACCTCGTGAACGAAGGGGCGCTGCTCGCCGCGCGTCGCGGGCACGACAAGATCTACATGACCGACCTCGAAGAGGCCAAGGACAAGGTCATGCTCGGTGCCGAGCGCAAGTCGCTCGTGATGAAGGAAGAGGAGCGTCGCCTCACCGCCTATCACGAGGCGGGACACGCGGTGTGCGCCGTGATGGTTCGCGGCAACGATCCGCTGCACAAGGTGACCATCGTTCCGCGCGGCCGCGCGTTAGGCGTGGCCTTCACGCTCCCCGAGGATGATCGCGTGTCGGTGACGCGCGAGCAGCTCGAGGCGCGCCTCGTCATGGCCTACGGTGGTCGTGCTGCCGAGGAGATCGTCTTCGGGCGCGATCGCGTCACGACCGGGGCGGCCAGCGATATCCAGCAGGCCACCGCCATCGCGCGTCGCTACGTGACGCAGTGGGGGCTGTCGGACGCCATCGGTCCGATCCTCGTGGGCGACAACGAGCAGGAGGTCTTCCTCGGGCAGCAGCTCATGAGCCGCCGCGAGGTGTCGGAGAAGACCGCGCAGTTGGTCGACTCCGAGGTGAAGAAGGTCATCGACGACGCGTTCAGCCGCGCCACGCAGACGCTCACCGAGCACCGGTCGCTGCTCGACGCGGTCGCCGCGATGCTGCTGGAGCGTGAGACGCTGACGCGCGAAGACTTCGAGATCCTGGTGCGTGGGGAGAAGCTCCCGCCGCGCGCGCCGCTCCCGCCGTCCTCGCTCCCCCCGGTTCAGGTGGCGCCGATTCCCATGGCGCAGCCCAAGCCGTCCGCTCCGCCGCTATTGGGCGGACCCGAGATCAGCCCGGCATAACGACGCGCGCTCGCGTTTCGTCGCCGGCCCTGGGCGCCGCCGCGTTAAGCGGGGGCGCCCTTCTCGTTGTCTACATCGCGACCCTGGCCCCCACGGTCACGCTCTGGGACAGCGGGGAATTTCTCGCCGCGATTCACGCGCTCGGCGTCCCGCACCCGCCCGGCACGCCGCTGTTTGTCTACCTGTCGCACGCGTGGGCCACGTTGTTCGGGTGGCTCTCGTTTCCGGTGGCGGTGAACCTGGCGTCGGCCACCGCGACCGCCGCCGCGGCCGGCGCGCTGGCGTGGCTCATGGCGCGCTGGACCGGGCGCCCGCTCGCCGGCGTCGCTGCCGCGCTGGTCGGTGGAGGGATGTCCGCCGTGTGGCAGAGCGCCACGGAGACTGAGGTGTACGCCTTGGCGACGCTGGCGGTCGCGCTGGCGCTGGTGGCCGCGGAGGTCGCGGGGACGCACTGGAGCGTGCGCCATCGCGTGCTCATCGCGTTTGTCTTCGGGCTGGCGGTCCCCCTGCATATCAGCGTCCTGGTGGCGGGGCCGGCGGTGATTCTGCTGGCGGCGAGCGATCGGAGCGGGAGCGTCTCGGTGCGCGCGGCGCTGGCGCCGAGCGCAGCGTGGTGCGTCGCGGTGGGATTGGGGACGGTGGCGTTCGCACCGCTCGCGTTAGGCGTCCTGCTGGCTGTCGTGGCCTGGTTGGCGCCTGACGGGGAGAAGGTCGCGCTGGCCCGCCGGGGTGTCTGGCTCTCGCTCGTCGTGACGGTGCTCGGCGCCAGCGTGGTGCTGGTGATGCTGGTGCGCGCACGGCACGATCCCGCGGTCAACGAGGGGTTTCCGGTGACCTGGTCGGCGTTGGTCGAAATCGTCGCGCGCCGACAGTACGACGTGCCACCGCTCTGGCCCCGACGTGCGCCGCTCTGGTTGCAGCTGGGGAACGTCGTGCAATACGCCGACTGGCAGGTGGCATCGTCGTTGAGCGATGCGCCCGGCCCGTCGCCACTCCGCACCCCGGTGACGCTCGTCTTTGCCGCGCTGGCCGTCGCCGGTTCCGTGTGGCATCGGCGCAAAAACGCGAGAAGCTGGAAGGCGATCGCGCTTCTGCTGTTCTGCGCGACGGTCGGCGTCGTACTCGTGCTCAATCTCCGCGCCGGCCCGTCGTTTGGATTCGGCGTGCTGCCAGACGGCGCCGTTCGCGAGGCGCGCGAGCGCGACTACTTCTTCGCCCTCGCCTTCATGGTGGCGGGGCTCTGGTGCGGCTGCGGCATCGTCGCGCTGCGCGACCGCCTGCCGCGCGTGGGGCGCGAGGTCGCGTTGCTGCTCGCGATCGTCCCGCTGGCCCTCAACTGGCGGGCGGTCGATCGCCGGCGCGCTCCCGACGCGACCCTCGCACTCGATGTCGCCCGCGCCCTGCTGACCACCCTCCCTCAGGGGGCGGTGCTGGTGATGGCGGGGGACAATGACTCGTTCCCCGTCTGGTTTGCTCAGGAGGTGGAAGGGGCGCGCCGCGACGTGACGCCGGTGACCATCCCGCTGCTGGGGGCGGGGTGGTATCGCGCCGAACTCGCGCGTCGACACGAGTTGCTCCCGTCGGACGCTGTGCAGCCGTGGCGCGGCTTGGGTGTGACGCTCGAGGCGATCGGCGACGCCGCGCAGCGAGCGGGGCGCCCACTGATGGTCGCCGTCTCCGCGGAGCCTTCAGATCGGCGTGCGTTGGCCCCGCGTGCCGCGTGGCGGCTCGAGGGTATGGCGTATCGGCGGACGGATGTCGTGGGTCGCACGGAGCAGCTCGAGGTCGACACCGCGGCGGTGCGGCGTTCGGCCGCGGTGGTTGGTCAACTGTCGAGCGCGGCGAGCGACCTCCCCTCGGCGCGCGACCCTGCGGGGCGCTACGTTCAGCGGCTGTTGCGCTGCCCGGCGCTCGCACTGGCGCGGGTTGACGCGCGCGATTCAGGGGGAAGCCGTTTACTTGAATCGACCTGTAACTTCCGATAGTTTATTGTGTTATGCCTTTTCCGGGGCTGGCTGATCGACTCCGCGACGTTCAGGAGCGCATCGCGGCTGCTGCGGCGCGTGGTGGGCACGGTCAGCGGGTGGAAGTCATCGCCGTGACCAAGACGCACGGCGCCGACGCGGTTGAGGCTGCGTGGGCGTGCGGTATTCGTTCGGTGGGTGAAAACAAGGTGCAGGAAGCGCTGGGCAAGATGGAGCAGGTGGCCCTGCCCGTGGATTGGCACTTGATCGGGCACCTCCAGCGCAACAAGGCGAAGCATGCGACGCGCTTTGCCCTGGTGCATTCGATGGACAGCGCGCGACTGGCCGATGCGCTGCACGAGGTGGCGGCCAAGGCGGGGATGCGTCTGCGCGTGCTGGTGCAGATGAACGTGTCGGGCGAGGAGAGCAAGGGCGGCTTCGCCTTCTCCGAGTTAGCGTCGGAGGCGGCTCGGCTGCGCGGGATGGACGCGCTGGACGTGGTGGGGGTAATGACGATGGCACCGTTCGATGCAGAGGAATCGGTGCTGCGCGCCACCTTTGCGGGCGCCCGGAGTGCGCGCGATGTGCTGCGCGATGCGGGGCATCCGGCGCATGAGTTGTCGATGGGAATGTCGAACGACTTTGAAATTGCGGTCGAGGAAGGCGCGACGATGGTCCGCCTCGGCACGATCCTGTTTGGAGAGCGCACGCCATGACCGACGAATCATTCCACCTGACACCGCTCGACATCCGTCGCTACGACTTCGGCAGCGCGCTGCGTGGGTATGACCGCGCGCGCGTCGACCAATTTCGCGAGCAGGCGGCGAACGAGGTGGAGCGGTTGGCCAAGCAGTGTCAGGCGCTGGAAGGGAAGGCGCAGGGCTTTCACGAGCAACTCCGGGCCTTTCGCGAACGCGACAAGGCCATCAACGAAGCGCTGATCTCGGCGCAGCAACTGCGCGCCGAAGTGCGCGAACAGGCCGAACGCGAAGCCGCGCTCATCGTGCGCGAGGCGCGCGCCGAAGCCGAGCGCATCATCGCCAACGCAGCCAACGAAGCGCGCAAGGTGCAGGGCGACCTCGAGTCGCTGGTGCGACAGCGCCGGAGCTACCTGGCGCAACTGCGCACCATGGTCGAGCGGCAGCTCTCCGACATCGAAGCGGCAGAGGCCAGCGCGGCGTCGATGACGCCAGTGCGTCGCGAGGCGGCACCGACCGCGCCGGTCGAGCAGCCGGAGTGGCTGGATTCGCTGGTCAAAGAATAGAAGACGGGAAGACGAGAGGACGAGAAGACGCGTGACTACTGAGATCGGGCATTCCTTCGAAGCGATAGAGGCGGCAGCAACGGCCGTGCGCGCGCGTTTTGCGCGCACCCCAGATGCGGCCATTGTGTTAGGCACCGGGCTTGGTGGACTCGCCAAGGCGATCGAGGTGGAGCAGTCGATCGAGTACGGCGACATCCCCGGCTTCCCGCTGTCGACGGTTGAGTCGCACGCGGGGCGCTTGCTCTGCGGCACGCTGGCCGGCAAGACGGTCATCGCGATGCAGGGCCGCTTCCACCGCTACGAGGGGTATTCGCTGCAGCAGGTGACGTTCCCGGTGCGCGTGCTGCGCGCGTTAGGCGCGCCTACGCTGGTGGTATCCAACGCGTGCGGCGGCATGCACCCGCTGTGGGAAGCGGGGGACCTGATGCTCATCGCCGACCACATCAACCTGCTGGGCGACAACCCGCTGCTGGGACGCAACGACGATCGCCTTGGCCCGCGTTTTCCCGACATGTCGCAGCCGTACGACCCGGCGCTGCGCGAACTCGCGCGCGCCGAGGCGCGTCGGCAGGGGATCACGCTGCGCGAAGGGGTCTATGTGGCGGTGACGGGCCCCAACCTCGAGACGCGCGCCGAGTATCGGATGCTGCGGGCGATCGGGGCCGACGTGGTCGGGATGTCGACGGTGCCGGAAGTGATCGTCGCGGTGCACGGCGGGATGCGCGTGCTGGGTGTCTCGATCATCACCGACATGTGCCTCCCCGACTCGCTGGAGCCGGCGTCGCTGGACAAAATCATCGGGGTGGCGGCGCGTGCCGAACCGCACCTCACCTCGCTCATCACCGGCGTGCTGGAGCGCATGTGAGCGCCACCCGCTACCAACTGCTCCCGGCCGACCGGCCGGCGGACGAACTGGAGCAGGAGCTGCTGGCGACGTGGCGGCACGAGCGCCTGTTCGAGCGGACGCTCAGCGAGCGTGCCGGCAGTCCGGCGTTTGTCTTCTACGATGGCCCGCCGACGGCGAATGGTCGCCCGGGGATCCATCACGTCTTCGCGCGCACGGTCAAGGACCTGTTCTGCCGTCATCGCACGATGACGGGGCACCTCGTCGACCGGAAGGCCGGGTGGGACACGCACGGCCTCCCGGTGGAGATCGAGGTCGAGAAGGCGTTGGGACTGACGGGGAAGCCGGACATCGAGGCGTACGGCGTCGAGGCCTTCAACGCCAAGTGCCGCGAAAGCGTCTGGACGTACCGCAAGGAGTGGGAGCGCCTGGTCGAGCGCGTGGCGAACTGGATGGATTACGACGATCCGTACGTCACGTACACGAACAACTACATCGAGAGCGAGTGGTGGGCGCTCAAGACGATGTACGAGAAGGGGCTGCTCTATCGCGGGCACAAGATCCTGCCGTATTGCTCGCGGTGCGGGACGGCGCTGTCGTCGCATGAGGTGGCGCAGGGATACGAGGATGTCGAGGATCCGTCGCTGTTCATCGCGCTTGACCTCGTGGAAGACGGGAAGACGGGAAGACGGGAAGACGAGGGGCGCCGGCGGCTCATCGTCTGGACGACGACGCCGTGGACGCTGGTGTCCAACGTGGCGTTGGCGGTGCATCCCGATCTCGAGTACGTCGAGCTGCGCAAGAAGACCGGGGCCGACTGGACGATCATCCTGGCGGCCGCGCGGGCGATGGCGGTGCTCGGCGACGACTACACCGATCGCTGGGACGTCGTGCAGCGCCTCACCGGACGTGACCTCGAGGGGAAGCGCTACCGGCGTCCGCTCGACTGGGTCCCGTACGGCGAGGGGACCGGGCGTCACGAGGTGATCGTGACTGCCGACTTCGTCTCGGCTGAGGACGGCAGCGGGATCGTGCACATGGCGCCGGCCTTTGGCGCCGACGATTACGCCATGGGGCAGAAGCACGGCCTCGTGATGCTGCAGCCGGTGAATGCGCGCGGGCGTTTTGGCGATGAGCTCCCCGTCGTTGGGGGGATGTGGGTCAAGGACGCCGACGCACGCATCGTCGAGGTGCTCAAGGAGCAGGACACGCTGTGGAAGGTGGGGAAGCTGCTCCACGCCTATCCGCATTGCTGGCGCTGCAAGACGCCGTTGCTGTACTACGCCCGCGAGTCGTGGTTCATCCGCACGACCGCGTTCAAGGACGACATGCTGGCCCGCAACGCGGCGATGGACTGGCATCCGCGCGAAGTGGGCGAAGGGCGATTTGGCGAATGGCTCAAGAACAACATTGACTGGGCCGTCTCGCGTGATCGCTATTGGGGGACGCCGCTCCCCGTCTGGGTGAACGACGAGGATCCCGACGAGATCGAGGTAGTGGGGTCGTACGCCGAGCTCGCCGAGAAGAGCGGCACGACGCTCGGCGCCGACTTCGATCCGCACAAGCCGTTCATCGACGCCTACACCTGGCCCGCCAAGTCGGGGACGGGGACGATGCGTCGCGTGCCGGCGGTGATCGACGCCTGGTTCGATTCGGGATCGATGCCGTTCGCGCAGTGGCACTACCCGTTCGAGAATCAGGAGCGCACGTCGCAGCAGTACCCGGCCGACTTCATCGCCGAGGGACTCGACCAGACGCGCGGGTGGTTCTACTCGCTGCTGGCGATCGCCACGGGGTTGGGCGACGCGTTGCCTAACAATACGCGAGACGGGAGACGGGAGACGAGAGACGGGAGCGGAGCCGCCCTGGCGGCGCCGTATCGCGCGGTTGTCGTGAATGACCTCGTGCTCGACAAGAACGGGGTCAAGATGTCCAAGACGCGCGGCAACGTCGTCAATCCGTGGGATGTGCTGGCGACGTACGGGGCCGACGCCGTTCGCATCTTCCTGCTCGCGTCGAGCCAGCTCGGCACGCCCAAACAGTTCGATGTCGACGCGATCCGCGATACCGCGGCGGGCTTCGTCGGAGCGCTCAAGAAGTGCTACAGCGGGTTCTTCGCGCTGTCCGCGACCTTCGGGTGGGGGCCGTCCGCGGCCGATCCGGCCGTGGCCGATCGCCCGGTGCTCGATCGTTGGATCCTCTCGCGCCTCGCCGCGGTGGAGGAGACGGTGCAGGGGGCGATGCAGGGGTTCGATGCCACCACGGCGGCGCGCACCGTCATGTCCTTCGTGGTGGATGACCTGTCCAACTGGTACGTTCGCCTGTCGCGTTCGCGGTTCTACGAGGTCGACACGAGGGACAATCGCGCCGCGTTTGCCACGCTGCACGAATGCCTGGTGGTGACGACGCGCCTGCTGGCCCCGATCGCTCCGTTCGTCACGGATTGGATGCATCGCGAGCTGACGGGAACTTCCGTGCACCTTGCCCGTTACGTGCGGGAGCCGGGGGCGGCCACGCCGCGCGACCTGGCGCTGGAACGGGGGATGGCCGAAGTGCGCGAGCTGTCGACGCTGGGTCGGGCCGCGCGCGAGGAGGCGGGGGTGAACGTGCGCAAGCCGCTCTCGCGCGTCGTGTGCGTGGTGCCGCGGGACGCGGTGCCGGACGTGGAGCCGCTGCTGGCGCTCCTGCAATCGGAGTTGAACGTGAAGGCGGTCGCGCTGGCCACCTCGGCAGACGACCTGGTCACGCTCGAGGCCAAGCCCAACTTTCGCTCGTTAGGGAAGAAGTTCGGCAAGGCGACCCCGCTGGCGGCCAAGGCGGTCCAGTCGCTGGCCAGTGACCACCTGCGGGCGTTCGAACACGGCGAGCCGCTGGCGCTCACGGTGGAAGGCGAGACCCACACGCTCGACGCAGAGGATCTCACGATCCTGAGGCGCGCGTCTGGTGACCTAGTGGTGAAAGAGGCGTTGGGGCGCTTCGCGGCGATCGATCCCGCGCTCACCCCGGCGCTCAAGCGAGAAGGGCTGTCGCGCGAGGTCGTGAGTCGCGTGCAACGCCTGCGCAAGGAGACCGGATTGGCTGTCTCCGATCGCATCCGGCTCTGGATCTGGGGGACCGGGGAGATCGAGGAGGCGGTGACGGAGTACAAGGAGTGGATCGCGGGCGAGGTGCTCGCCCGGGGCGTCACGGTCGGTCGTGACGAGGTGACGGCAGAACAAGCGACGCACGCGGTGGAGATCGACGGACTCTCCGTGCACGTCGCCCTGACCAGGGACGAATAACGATGGCATCGACCAGTGGCGCGAGTGGTGCGGCGGCTCCCAAGAAGCCGAAGCCGATGAGCAAGAAGCACCTCCAGCACTTCGAGAAGCGCCTGCTCGACGAGCGCAAGCGAGTCCTCAAGGAGCTGGGGAAGTACGACGAGGTGTTCAACGCGACCGACCAGTCGTCCGACGGCGACCTGTCATCGTACTCGTTCCACATGGCCGACCAGGGAACCGACGCCATGGAGCGCGAGAAGGCCTTCCTCTTTGCCAGCCAGGAAGGGCGGTTCCTCTGGCACATCGACCAGGCGCTGCGTCGCCTGTACAAGTCGCCCGAGACCTTCGGCAAGTGCCACCAATGCGGCGACGAGATTGCCTTCGAGCGCCTCGACGCCCTTCCGCACGCTCGCTATTGCATCAAGTGCAAGCAGCGGGAAGAAGATGCCAAGAAGTCTTAGGAACGCGCTCACCTTCTGGCCACTGGTGGTGGTGCTGGTCGTCGTCGACCGCATCACCAAGTCGGTGGCCGAGGAGGTGCTGTGGCCGCGCGGCGTCCCGAGGTCGGTGTTCGGTGACGTCGAGTGGTTCCGGTGGACGCTCGTCTACAATCCGGGTGCCGCCTTCGGGTTGCACCTGGGGCCGTATTCGCGCTGGATCTTCCTCGCCCTCACCCTTGGCGCCCTGGGGATCCTGTACCACCTCTATCGCACCACCGAAGACGGCAACCGCTGGCGCGTGATGGCGGTCGGACTCGTGACCGCCGGTGCCATCGGCAACCTGATCGATCGCATCGTCTCGCCGAACGGCGTGGTCGACTTCATCGACATGGGGATCGGCGACATGCGGTGGCCGACGTTCAACGTGGCCGACATGGCGGTGTCGGTCGGTGCGGTGCTCCTGGCCACGGTCCTGTGGCGGGAAGACGAACAGACGGCCAACCAGGAAGGCGACATGGAGAAGGCGGCGCGTGCGGTGTCCTCATCATCACGTGTGGGGACGTGAGCGAGCGACTCTCGGGAACACGACACTCCTTCGTGTGCGAGGCGAACAGCGATGTTCGCCTCGATGCGTTGGTGGCCACCCAGGCGGGGCTGTCACGCACCCAGTCGGCGACGCTCATCGCCAACGGACACGTGAGCGTGGCCGGGCGCCGCGAGAGGGCGTCCTACAAACCCGCAGCGGGTGAGACGATCGACGTCTTCATTCCGCCCCCGGCGCCGCGCGAAATCCTGGGCGAGGCGATCCCGCTCTCGGTGGTCCACGAGGACGAGGACCTGGTCGTGATCGACAAGCCGGCCGGCATGGTCGTGCACCCGGCACCGGGCAACTGGACCGGGACGCTGGTCAACGCGCTGGTCGGGCGCGGCGGCGACCTCTCCGAGACCGGTGGCGAGGATCGCCCCGGCCTCGTGCATCGCCTCGACAAGGACACATCCGGCCTCCTCCTCGTCGCCAAGAACGATCGCGTGCATCGCCTTCTCTCGGCGGCCATCGCCGAGCGGCGGGTCGTGCGGCGGTACGCGGCGCTCATCTGGGGGCATCTCGACGCCGATGAGCGCACGGTCGACAAGCCGATCGCCCGCGATCCGCGCGACCGGCAGCGCATGGCGGTCGTGGCCACCGGCAAGCCGGCGCGCACGACGTTTCGCCGCCTCGCACGATTCGACGCGGGCGACTTGCTGCGTGCCCACCTGCACACCGGTCGCACGCACCAGATCCGCGTCCACCTGGCCTCGACCGGCCATCCGGTGATGGGGGACGACACGTACGGCGGCGGGGGCGGACGGGCGTTGGTCGGCCTCCCGCCGCGCCGCCATTTCCTGCACGCGGCCTGGCTGCGCTTCGTGCACCCGATCACCCGCCAGCACATCGACGTGAGGGCCCCGCTCCCCGACGACCTGCGCGCGTCGCTGGTGCGGGTGGCCGACGATCCCACACTGGCCGAGATGGCCGACCCGCTGGAGCGATTCGACTTCTACGTCGAGCCACCGGAGGCGGGGAAGTGAGTCGGCCGTTCGTGATCGTGGAGAGCGCCAAGGTGCTCTTCGCGCTCGACCAGGCGATGGTGCGCGAGATCGTCCCCGCGCGCCACATCACGCGCCTTCCCGGGGCGCCGCCGGCGGTGCGCGGGATCCTGAACGTGCGCGGGACGCTGATCACGGTGGTGGACCTGGCGGCGCGGTTTGGACGCGGGCGCGCCGAAGCGGACGAGCTGTCGGTGGTGATCGCCGTCACCGAATCGCGCACGTTAGGGTTGCTGGTGGACGACGTGCTGGATGTGCAGGCGTACTCAGCCTATGAGCTGGTTCCCGCCACCGTCGAGCCGGTGGAACGGGCGCTGATGGGAATGGGACATTTTGGCGACCGAGTCGTCCTTGCCGTAGACCTGCAGGAGCTCGCGAAGCAGACGCTCGCCTAGGGGAGGCGCGCGCGGCGCGAGTGGCCTGCGCCAGCTGCAACGCTGCCCCGGGGAGAGACGAGCGTGAGCCACACGGTATTGATCTGCGACGACGCGATCTTCATGCGCACCATGCTGAGCGACATCCTGCAGCAGGCGGGATTCGACGTGGTGGGCGAGGCCGAAACGGGGGCCCAGGCGGTCGATCGTTACCGCGAGCTGCGTCCCGACCTCGTCACCATGGACATCGTGATGCCCGACATGGGGGGGATCGATGCCGTGCGCGAGATCACCCGCAACGATCCGGGCGCCAAGGTGCTGATGTGCAGCGCGATGGGGCAGCAGGCGCTGGTGGTGGAGGCCATCCAGGCCGGGGCCAAGGATTTCGTGGTGAAGCCGTTCCAGCCCTCGCGCGTGTTGGAGGCGGTGCAGCGCGTCCTCGGCTGACGCCGCGCGACACCGCACACCCACGCCCCGCCTCGGGAGCGCGCGCATGGATTCCGCCCGGTACCGCGAACTCTTTCTCACCGAGGCGCGCGACCATCTCGTTGCCATCAATCAGGCGCTGATTGCGCTTGAGCATGCCCCGGCCGATGCGGCCACCGGCGCGGCGCGCGACTCGGTGGACGCCCTCTTTCGCGCCGTGCACACGGTGAAGGGGATGAGCGGCGTGATGGGCTACGCCGCCGTCGGCTCGTTGTCGCATGCGATGGAGACGCTGCTCGCGCGGGTGCGCGCGGGTGAGCACGCGCTCGAAGGCGAGCACGTCGCGCTCCTGTTCGACGCGGCCGACGCACTGGAGCACGCGATCGAGGCGTCGGCCACGGCGCAAGAATCGGCACTCGACGTCACCTCGCTGGTCGAGCGGCTGCAGGGACGAGAGCGTGCCAGTGCCCCGATGGCCCGGGCCGCCGACGGCGGTGTCACGCTGCCGCCGGGCGACGGGATCGCCGTGGAGGTGACGCTGGAGCCGGGGACGATCCTCCCAGGTGCGCGGGCGCAACTCATCGTCGCGCGGGCGCGGGCGTTAGGCGCGGTGACCGCGGTGGTGCCGGACGAGACGACGATGCTGGGCGATGACTTCACCGGGACGTTCGCCCTGCGGCTGGTGTGCGACGCGGACGACGAGGCGATTGCCGCCGCGCTGCGCGCCGCCGGCTTTGTGCAACAGGTGCGCCTGACGCGGGCGGGAGGGCGTGACGCCTCGGCGTCGCGCGCTGCGCCTGGCGACGCGACGGCGCCGCGATCCGAAGCCGAAGCGCAGTTTGCCGCCGCGTGGGGGAGCGACGTCCTCAAGGCGCCGCTGCAACGCTACGTGCGCATTGACCTGCGCCGACTCGACCACCTGATGACGCTGGTCGGGGAGTTGATGATCGTGCGCGGGCGCCTGGCGCAGCGCGCGGCGACGCACGACGATCCGGCGCTCGACGAGGCGGTGGCCGAGGCGTCGCGCCTCATCGGTGAGCTGCAGGATGGGGTGCTGGGGGGGCGCATGGTCCCGGTCTGGCAGGTCTTCGACCGGTTCCCGCGCGTGGTGCGTGACGCCGCCCGCACGTTAGGCAAGGACGTGGAGTTCGTGATTGAGGGGCGCGAGATCGAGCTCGATCGTTCGCTCCTCGAACAGGTGGCCGATCCGCTCGTCCACCTGCTGCGCAACGCCATCGACCACGGCATCGAGGCCCCCGACGTGCGGCTCGCCGCCGGCAAGCGCGCCGCCGGGCGCCTCACGCTCAGCGCCACGCGCGAGCGCAGCGCGGTCGTCATCCGCGTGCGCGACGACGGCCGCGGGGTGAACCGGGGCAAGGTGCTCGACAAGGCCAAGGCGATGGGGTTGGTCGACGAGGAGCGAGAGGCGCTGGAAGATGAGGAAATCCTGAGGGTCATCTCCCGGGCTGGCTTCTCGACCGCCGATCGCGTGACCGAAATCTCCGGGCGCGGGGTGGGGATCGACGCCGTGCTCTCCCGAGTCCGCGCCCTGGGCGGGGTGGTTGACCTCCGGTCGACCGAGGGGGAGGGGACCGCATTCTCGCTCCGGCT
>CAZLLP010000020.1:0-63015 GCA_964560345.1 uncultured Gemmatimonadaceae bacterium | reverse complement strand
GGTGCAACAGTCGGCGGTAGGAGGCGGCGATCACCCGGCTGAGCGCCCGCAGGAAGACGTTGCCGTGCCCCTCTGTCTCCTCGTTGAGAACGACCGAGGCCAGGAATGGGAGGCTCGTGGGTGAGACGAGGAGCCGGGCGAGGATCGTGAAGATCACCGCCAGCGGCATCCCGCGGATGAACGTCCCCGAGGCGCCGGGAAGCATGAGCAGCGGCAGGAAGGCGAACATCAAGGTGGCCGTCGTCCCCAGTACCGCGACCGTGATCTGCTGGGTGGCGAGGATGGCCGCCCGGGTGCGCGAATGCCCCTCGCGCAGGAAGCGCGCGATGTTCTCCACCACCACGATCGAGTCATCGACCAACAGCCCGAGGGCGATGACGAAGCCGACGATCGTGAGCTGGTTGATGGTGTAGCCCGTTGCCTTGAGCAGCGACACGCCGATCGCCAGCGACAGGGGGATCGACACCATCGTGACCCCCGCCGCGCGCACGCCCAGCGGCAGCAGCGTGACCAGCACGAGCAGGATCGCGAGGACGAAGTCGCCGCCGAGCCGTTGCAGGCGGGCGTTGACGTTGCGCGACTGGTCAAAGCCGCGCTCGAGCGTCATCGACGGCGGGAGCTGTTTCTCGAATTGGTCGAGCACCTGCCACACATCGTCACGCACCAGCGAGATGTTGCGCTGGTTCTTCATGCTGGCGGTGATCCACGCCGCCCGCTGGCCGTTGTAGCGCGCCAGGTGCTTGGCCTCGGCGTAGTTCCACTCCACCGTCGCCACGTCCTGCAATCGTACCGTGGCACCGCCGCCCCCTCCAACCACTGTCTGCCGCACCTCGTCGAGCGATTGGTAACTCCCGCTCGTCTTGACGTTGAACTTGCGTGCGCCGGCGTCCACGCTGCCGCCGGGGATGTTGGCGTCCTCGCTCTGGATCGACTGCAGTACCTGCGTCACCGGGATGTGCAATTGCGCCAGGCGTCCGAGGTCGATCGCCACCCGAACCTCACGCTCCGGGATTGCCCACACTTGCACCTGGCGCACCCCATCTCGGCGCGAGAGCAGATCCTTGAGACGGCGGGCTTCACGATCCATCTCCCAGTACGGGGCCGTAGGCGACACGAGCGCCAACTGCATGATGTTGACGCGTCCCGCGTCGAACTGCCGCGTCTCCAGTCGCAGGAGGTCGTCGGGGAGGTCGGGGCGCAGCGCGTTCAACTCGCGCAGCACCTCCTCGTACTTGGAGTCGGCATCGACGTTGGCCTCGAACTCCACCTCCACCGTGGCCAGACCATCTTCGATCGTCGTGCGGATCGCCTTGAGCTTGTCCAGCTCCTTGATCCGCTTCTCAATGGGATCGGCGACGAGTTGTTCGAGGTCGACGGGGCTCGCGCCGGGATACACGGCGACGATGACGTACGACGGAATTGGGAAGGTGGGATCCTCGGCACGCGGGATGGTCCGCAGCGAGAAGATGCCGAGCGCGATGAGCGCGACCAGGATCACCAGCATGAACTGGCGATTCTTCACCGAGAAGCGGGCGACGTTCACTGGTCCCCCTTGCCGGTCGCGCTCGCGGATGTGGCCGCTGCCGCGGCGTTGCCGTTACGTCCGTTCCGCACGTCGAGGCGAGTCCCTTCGTCGATGTAGGCGGCGCCGCGCACCACCACCCATTCCCCAGGCACGACCCCGGACGCAATCGCCGCCTGGCCTCCCACGATGCGGGCCACGTGCACCTGACGGCGCGTGCCGCGATCCCCGCCGTCCTTGACCACGAAGATCGTCGCCGAGTCCCCGTCGGCCTCCACCAGCGACTCCAGCGGAATCGCTGCCACCTGCCCTTCGGTGCGCGCCTGGATCTCCACACGACCGATCAGCCCCGAGGCGAGCGACTCCGCGCGCGGCTCGAGCGTCAGTTCCACGGCGTAGGTGCCGCTCATCGGCGAAGCCGCCGACGCGCGCTGCGTGACGCGCGCCCGAAAGCGCTCACCGGGGAGCGCGTCGAAGGTGACCTGCGCCGAGTCGCCCAGGTGCACGCGCACCGCGTCGCGATCGGGGAGACCGGCGCGCAGCACCACGCCGCGCTGCGCCGTGCGCACCGTCAGCACCGCCGCCCCAGCACCGATCATCTGGTTCGGTTCGGCGGTGCGGCGAAGGATCACGCCGCTGGCGGGGGCGCGAATCACCGAGTGGTCGAGCGCGAAGCGCGCGCTGCGCAGCGTCTGCTCCGCCACCGCCAGCGCCGTCGTCGCATCTTGCAGCTGCTCGGTGGTGGCGATCGAGTCGGCGTGCAGGGTGCGCACGCGCGCCAGGTCACGCTCGGCTTTCATCTTCCCCTGTTCTGCCTTGGCCACTTCGGCCGACACGGGCGTGGGCGTCAACTCCGCCAGGAGTTGCCCCGCGCGCACGGGTGCCCCTTCCTCCACGAGGATGCGGGCGATGATGCCGCCGGTCGTGAAGGACAGCGTGACCTCCTCCTTGCCGCCTAACGCCCCCGTGGCCACGACCGGAGGGGCGAGGTCGCGCAGTCGCACCTGCTCGATGTCCACCGGGATGGCGCGCGGCGTGGTGTCGGCGGCTTCGGCGTCGCTGCGTCCGCATGCCGCCAGCAGCGCGAGCACGCCGACGCTGATGCCGGCGAGGAGTGGACGGTGCCGAAGGCGCCATGAGGGCCGAAGCGTCGCGAGGTGGTGCAGGGAGAGGGACATGTATGACTCCAGGGGGAATCCGAAGCGGTATCGAAGGGGCGTGTGGTGGAGTGCGGGCGGGGTGATGCACGGGCGTGACGACGGCGCGTGAACGGACGCGCCACCGCCCGCCATCACCGCCGGCCCGTCCCTCCCTCGACGCGTGTGAGGTCGTAGCTGGCCGCGGCGCGCTCGAGGGCCACGCGTCGCAGGTAGTAGTCGTAGCGGGTGATGACGCGGTTGAGCGCTGCGCTGGTGTAGGCCGTGCGCGCATCGAGGAACTCGAGCTGCGAGGCCGCTCCTTCCTCCTGCTTGCGCCTGACCAGTTCGAACGTGCGCCTGGCGCTCGCCACCCGGTCGTCGGCGGTGCGAATGGCGCTGCGGGCGACGGCCGCCGACTGCCACGCCGTGGTCACGTCGAGCGCGATGAGCTGTTCGAGTTCCTGCCGCTGGACGTCGAGACGACGACCGTCCAACGACGCCTGCTGGATGCGCGCGGCATCCTGCCCGCCGTTGAACAGGTTCCAGCTCACCGCCACCGTGAGCGCCGCAAAGTCGCGCGATCGGTCGAAGCGGTACTCCTTTCCCTGCACGCCGTAGTCGAGTGCCACCGAGAGCGTCGGGAGGAAGCTCCCCTGCGCGAGCCGCTCCTGCGCTAACACGGCACGGCGGGCGTGATCGACCTGCCGCAGTTCCTCTCGTCCGCGCGGTGCCTCGCGGCGCAAGCCATCGAGCGCCGGCAGTGAGTCGAAACCGAGCGCCGAATCGGGGATGATTGCGACATCGGTGTCGAGCGGGCGATTGAGGATGAGGTTGAGCGCCTCGCGCGATGCCTCCGCCAGCTGCACGCTCTCGTCGCGGCGCTGCTGCACGTCGCTTCGCTCGGCGCGCGCCCGCAGGATCATGTCGGGAGTCGCCTTGCCGGCCTGCACCAGGCGTTCACTCACCCGCACCTGTTCGTCGAGCAGCGGCAGCGTGCTGTCGTACAGCGCCACGACCTGCCGCACCTTGGCATACGTCAGGTAGCCGGACTTGATGTCGGCCGCGAGCTGTCGCGCCTGTATGTCGCGCTGCGCCACCTGGGCGTCGGCCAGCGCCGATTGCACCCGGTTGGCCGCGATGACCGCCGGCTGGAAGACGGGCTGCGCGAGGCGCACCGTCGTTTCCTGCCGCAGCGGGAGCTGCATGTCGATGTTGGTGGGAAAGGCCGGACGCTGCAGCAACTGGTTGAGCGCACCGAACGCCGGATTGATCAGCGATCCGAGGTTCACGGTGTTGCCGGCCAATTCGGTGTAGCGCGCGTTGAGCGTCGCCGACGGGAGGTACAACCCGCGCGCCTCGCGCACGGATGCCTCGGCGCGCTGGACCGCGATGAGCTGCTGCCGGCGCGAGAGGTTCTGGCGCATCCCTGTCTCGACCAGTGCGTCGAGTGGTGTGCGGGCGGTTGTGACATCCTGTGCCGCGGCGGACATCGTCGACGTCATCAGGGTGATGGCGGTGACGGCGAGGGCGGACGGCAGGCGAAGCGAGCGGGGCATTTTAGAGCAACTCCTCTACTTTGATCGAGAAAGTAGAGGGTTTGCTCCACTTGTCAATACTAGTCGTCGACCTCTAGTTTTATGCCTGACGGGACGCGGGGTGGGAGGCGGGAGTCGCCGACCGACGGTATCATCCCCCGGCACCGGAGGACACATGGCCAGGAGCACCGGCGCGCCCCGCGCGCGCAGCGCGACACAATCGAAGGGAGCGGCCAAGTCTGCGAAGCGCGCAGGCAGGGCGACCAAGGGCGCCAAGGCCCCTGTCGCACCGGCCGCGGAACCCGACGAGCGGCAAGACGCCGAGGTGGTGCGCGCCCCGCAGCAGGATCGGGGACACCGCCGTGTGGAGCAGATCCTCGATGCCGCCGAGGCGGTCTTTGCCGATGTGGGGGTCGACGCGGCGACGACGAATGCCATCGCCGAGCGTGCGGGCGCGTCGATGGGGTCGCTCTACCACTTCTTTCGCGACAAGGACGCGATCGTCCTCGCGGTGGGGCGCCGCTTCGCCGAGCGCATTCGGGAGCGCAACGCGAGTGCCATGTCGCTCGATGACCTGCACGCGTCGCTCCCCGTCCTGTTCGACCGGATCATCGGGACGCATGCCTCGTTCGTCGACGAGACACCGGCGTTCGCCCTCGTCGAGGCGGTGATCCATCGTCGCTTTGGCGGCTGCTCGGTGCAGGAAGAACTCGACGAAGCGATCATCGACCAGGTGCGCCACTTCCTCGAGTTGCGCCTGCCGCGCATGGGCGCGGAGCAGCGCATGGCCGCGACGCGCTTGTCGGTGACCGCCGTCGGCGTCACCTGCGAGCGGGCCGGCACCCTTGCCCCGGCGGAGCGTGCCTTGCTGCTGCGCGAGCTGCGCGACATGCTGGTGCGCTACTTCGAGCCACTCGACTGCGAGTTCGGCCCCGCCTAACGTTTCGCATTCTCCGCGCCTTTCGCGTGAGGTAATGACATGACCGATCCTGATTCCGCCGACACCACGGCTCCGGAATCTCCCCTCGACCGCCGGCAGTTCGTGCGGCGCGGTGTCACACTCGGCGTGGCGGGGGCGGTGGGGATGACCGCGACGCCGCTCGTGCCTCGTCAGGCGCAGGCCGCGGCGCCGCGCGCACCGCTGTTGCAGTTCCCGCTGGAGGAAATCACGGTCGCGGAGCTGCAAGGAGGGATGGCCAGCGGGCGCTATACGGCGGTGTCGATCACCCAGGCCTACCTCGATCGCATCCACGCGATCGATCGCACCGGTCCGTCGGTCAACTCGGTCATCGAAGTAAATCCCGACGCACTCGCGATCGCGGCGCGTCTCGACGCCGAACGCGCGGCAGGGAAGACGCGCGGAGCGCTGCACGGGATTCCGATCCTCATCAAGGACAACATCGACACCGCCGATCGCATGCGCACGTCGGCCGGC
The DNA here is from genome assembly GCA_964560345.1 of uncultured Gemmatimonadaceae bacterium. GTDB lineage: Bacteria > Gemmatimonadota > Gemmatimonadetes > Gemmatimonadales > Gemmatimonadaceae > SCN-70-22. The sequence goes on along the minus strand of CAZLLP010000020.1, from coordinate 57,384 downwards.
GCGCTGGCGCTGGCCAACTCGCGCGCGGCGCGCGATGCCGGGGTGGCCGAGCGCCTCCGGGCGGCGGGGATGGTGATACTCGGCAAGACCAACCTGTCGGAGTGGGCCAACTGGCGCTCCACGCGATCGATCAGCGGCTGGAGCGGGCGCGGGCGGCTCACGCGCAATCCGTACGCGCTCGATCGCAACGCGTGCGGCTCGTCGGCGGGTACGGGTGCGGCCATCTCGGCCAACCTTGCGGCCGTCGGCATCGGCACCGAGACCGACGGGTCCATCATGTGTCCTTCCACCGCCAACGGGCTGGTGGGGATCAAGCCAACCGTGGGACTCGTCTCGCGCGCCGGGATCATCCCGATCTCGTCGACGCAGGACACCGCGGGGCCGATGTGTCGCACGGTGCGCGATGCGGCCGCGCTCCTGTCGGTGATGGCCGGGGTCGATGCCCGCGACGGTGCAACGGCTGCAGCTGGCGGACATCTCGCCCCCGACTACACGTCGTTCTGCGACGCCGCCGGGCTCAAGGGGGCGCGCATCGGCGTTGTGCGGCAGCTCTTCAACGCCGGACCGGCGGTCGACAAGGTGATGGAGGAATCGCTCGCCGCCCTGCGCGACGCCGGCGCCATCCTCGTCGATCCCGTCAAGATCCCGTCGTTAGGGTCGTTCGGCGACGCCGAGTACGAGGTGCTGCTGTACGAGTCCAAGGCGGGGATCAATGCCTATCTCGCTGGACGCACGGGTGAAGGCGCGCAACGTTCGATCGCCGACGTGATCCGCTTCAACGAGGAGCACCGCGCTGAGAGCATGCCCTACTTCGGGCAGGGGATCCTGTTGCAGGCACAGGCCAAGGGCGGGCTCGACACACCGGCCTATCGCAAGGCGCTCGCCACGTGCAAGCGCCAGTCGCGCACGCAGGGCATCGACCTCGCGCTGCGCACCCATCGACTCGACGCGCTCATAGCGCCCACCGGCGGCCCGGCGTGGTTGATCGACCTCGTGAACGGCGACCACTTCACGGGCGGAAGCTCGCAACTGGCGGCGGTGGCGGGCTATCCCTCGATCACCGTGCCCGCCGGCCGCATCTTCGGGCTCCCGGTGGGGCTCTCGTTCATCGGTGGCGCATGGGAAGAAGGGAAGCTCGTTAGGCTGGCCTACGCCTTCGAGCAGACCACGCGTGCGCGCCGCGTCCCACGCTTCCTGGCAACGGCTGAGTTGTTCCCATAAGAAAGGGCGCCTCCCGGCTGGTGCCGTGCATCCGCTGGGGATAGCTTCGCCAGAGCTTTGAGGCGGCGCGATGCGACGTTAGGGCGTGCCCGTCTCCCTCGATCCGTCACTCTCACCCGCCTGACGACATGGCTGCTGGATCGGTTACCTGGGGAGGGGTTGTCGTGCGCGTCGTTGCCGCGGCCGTCCTGGTGTTCGCGACCTACAACCCCGAAGGCTACTCGTTCTACCACTGGGCCATCGCCCCGCTGCTGCAGGACGTGAAGTCGTTCGGCGCGGTGAAGTTCCTGGCCGGGACGGTGCTGCTCGCCGGCTGGGTGGTGTACGTCCAGGCCACGCGGCGATCGATCGGGTGGGCCGGGGCGCTGCTCGTCACCGCCATCTCGGCTGGGGTCATCTGGTTCCTGATCGATCGCAATCTCGTGAGCGCCACCAGCAGCCGCGGCATCACGCACGTCGTCCTCATCGCCATTTCGATCGTGCTGGGCGTAGGGATGTCGTGGTCGCATTTTTCACGGCGCATCAGCGGGCAGGCCGACACCGATATCGTGTAGCGATGCGCCCCGCCTGACGCCGACGCGTTAGGCCGGCCCCGCGAGCTCCGCCTGCAGTGCCTCGCGGAACTCGCCGACGTCGATGCGGAAGTCCCAATGCGGGTACACGAACTGCGACTGCTGCTCCGTCCCCAGCACGTAGCGCACCGAGTGCCCCATGGCGGCGGCTAGCGCGTTGTAGCAGGGGACGATGTAGCCCCGCTGCCCGAACAGGACCGTGCGTGCCCCCGACGGTGTGAAGAGCAGGTTGGTGAGCGAGGCGCCCACCGGCGCTACCACCACCGCAGCCTCGGAGAAGAGGTCGCGCTGCTGCGAGACGGTGAGCCCGCCGGTCTCGATGCTCTCGAATCCAAACTCGCGACAGATCCCCTCCACCTCGGGCTCGTTGAGCAGGCGGCGCATGGCGGCGCTGGAGCTGCGGCGCAGGTACAGTCGGCGTGCAGGCGCCGGTTCCGCCGAGAGGGAAGGGATGGTCAACTGTCCGCGCAGCCACTGCCAGGTCGCGGCGTCGGTGCACCCGCCGTCCTTCCGATGGTGCACGATCGTCACTTCGCCAAACTCGGCCACCTCGTCAGGCGCAACCTGTACCACGCGCTCCAGTGAGATGCCGAGCCAGGCTAGCGTCTCCACCTGGAAGGGTTGCAGCGGTGCCGGGACGATGAAGCGCATGTCCGGGTCGGTGAGCACCTCGGGGGCGGCCGCCAGACGTCCGAGGCAATCGGCCATCCAGTGGTAGTAGTTGGCGGAGAAGTTCGAGGCCAGGAGAAAGGCCCGGCCGCCGCGCACCCGCTCGGCCATTGGAGTGTGCAGGAGGAGACGTCGGTCATCGCTCGCCCACAGGACGCCGTTGCGGCCGTGTGACAGCACCGTGGGGACGTCGTGGCAACGCGGGACACCGAACTGCACATCGGGCTCGTCCACCACGCCGTGCACATAGGCGCGATCAGATCGATCGATGGGGAAGAAGAGGTCACCCACGACGCGCCCACCCTGGATCGTACGCACCTCGGATGGACCGGTGCGAACCGTGACCGATCGGGCGTGCATCTGGCCGGCGTGGTGCACGAGGTACGGGATCTCCCAGTTCCGGCGTGCCTTGTCGCTGGCGACCGTCGACGGGGCAAAGCTCGAATCGACACGCACCACGCTCTGGCGTCCGGTGCCCAATGCCGGCGCGAGTTCGGTGAGTTGCGGCTGACGGAGTAGGTCGAGCGCGGCCGCCTCGCGATGGTCGGCGAAGTTGGCGAGGGCTCGCGTGATCAGCGTCCCAGCGGTCGCCTCGCAGGCCACCGCGCGTTCGGCGTCCCGGCGCGCCGCCGTCGTGTGCCCCGAGCGCAGCTCGCACTCGGCGAGCGTGGCCTGCGCGACGGCGTCGTGCGGGGCGAGCGCGACGGCGGTCTGCGCCAGCGCGCGTGCGCGGCCGAGTAGTTCGGGCGCCAGGACCATCGGGGCGACGTCCGGGACGCCGATCGCACGGAAATCGAGGCGCACCGGTTCCTGCTGGCGCGTCACGAGCGTGGCGTGCCGGATGTGCAGGAACAGGAGGAGTTCGGCCGACAGCCGCAACGTCTCGGCATCGGCTCCGCCCTTGGCGAGCATCGTGGCACAGGCGGCGAACGCCTCGAGGTCGCGATAGGCGTTGGCCAGGAGGAGCGCCAGCGCGCGGTGTGCGGCGAGGTTGTCGGGGTCGATCGTGATCGCGTCGCGCAGCGCGCCCTCGGCTTCGGCCAGGCGGTTGGCGCCACGCAGCGCCTCGGCGTGGGCCACGAGCGCATCGGCCGGGGCGATCGGGGCGCTCTGCGGCGTCGGGTAGCGATGGGCGGCGGTCATGCGGAGAGTGCGGCTGGAAGGGTGATCGGGCTCGTGGTGGAGAGCACAGTGGTCAGCGTATCGACTGCGCGCAGGACGGAGGCGGCCCCGCGTTGGGTGCTCCAGTCACGCGTCGCGGCCGGGGTCGCGCGCTCGGCAATCGCGCGAGCGCGTGCCGGATCGGCCGCCAGCGCGGCGACGACGTCGTCGATCGATTCGCGCCAGTCGAGCCGCTGAATGTTGTCGTCTCCGACCGCTTGACGAACGGGCGGCGCGGCATCGGTGAGCACGCAACAGCCGCGTTGCATGCCGTACAAGAGCCGCTCGTGCGGCGCGAAGCGGTTGTTGGGTTGCACGCTCACGCTTACGCGCGAGGTGGCCATGAGTCCGACCAACTCGGCGAGGCTGCACTCGTTGACCACGCGCGCCCTGGCTCCTGGCGGGAGGTGCGCACGCCAGCCGGCGCCGAGGATGAGCGCGTCGTGCGGCGCGAGCGCCTGCACCACGCGCGCCGCCCGCGCCACGCGTACGTAGTGGTCGACGCGCGCGACGATCGTGGCCATCCCGATCGTCTGGTCGAGCCCCGCGGTGATGCCGTCGTGGGCCAGTCGTTCGCGGACGATGGTCCAGAGGGCGCGTTCGTCCTGCCAGAGCGCCACGTCGGCGACGTCGTTCAGGATCGCGCGCAGCGGCGGGGCAAAGGCGTCCCATGAGCGCCGCTCGGCGACGGGGTCGCCCGGCGACTTGGCAAACAGGATCGGGATGGTGCGATCGTCGAAGTCGAGCAACGGCTCCATCGGCGGACGGACCCCGAAGCGAAATCGTCCGCGTGGCGCGTTGGCCGGTGACAACGCCAGCGAGGCGTCGTGGTGATCGTCGTCGGTGAACAGCAGCGCGAGGTTGGGGCTGCCGAGTCGATGGCGCTGGGGAAAGTAGGCCGGATCGTCGAACATCAGCCCCACATAGGGGACGCCGATCACGTCGAACAGCAGCCGGTCGTTGGCCAGCAGGTCCCAGTTCACGCCACTGAACGCGACGAACGCGCGCGGTCGCCCCGCCGCGAGGACCGCCTGCAACGCCTCGAGTCCGCCCGGGCCGCCGGTGCGCACCAGCCACGCGGTGCGCCCCAGCTCGCGCATCGCCAGGACCCACTCTGCGCTCAGGTGCTCGAGCATGCCGTACGGCGTCGCCTGTCCGGTGAGGACGACGATATCGTCGGGCGCGATCGGGAGTCCGGCGCGATGTTCGAGTGACGCGAGGCGGGCGTTCATGACTGGTCAGGCAGCGACGGCACTGGTGGCGTCGGCACCATCGGCCTGTGGGACCGCGCTCGCGGCCGATTCGAGCGCGAGGCGTGCCGCCTTCATCCCTTGCACGAGCTGGTCATTGAGCGACGCGACGCCGAACCCCGCCGCAGGTGCAACGGTGAGGATCGGGAGACCGGTCGCTTTGACGCGCTGGCGCATGGCAAGGATGGTGTCGCGATTGTCGGCGCTCGGCAAGACGAGTGCGCGCGGGATGCGCATGATCTTGTGCGCCACAAAGCCGGCGTCGGCGTTGGTCATGCCGATGCGCGCGAGTGCCGCCTGCGTGAGCGCGAGCAGGGCGTCGTCGTCGGCCGGGGCGTCGCCGCCGCCCCACTCGATGCTCAGGCGCACGAGCGACTCGTCAGGCACGCCGGCATTGGTGCTCTGATTGGTGATGCGATATGGCATGGCGTGGTCCTCGGGGACGATCACCGTGCCGAGCTGCGGTGCGGCGATCTCGCTGCGCGAGACCAGGGCGAGCACGATCGTGACCGGGGCGCGCACAACCGGAGTGTCAGGGGCATTGCCCGTGATCGTGGCCAGTTCCTCGAGGTCGTGTCCCCAGATGAGGCGCGTCCCGCGGACGGCGCCCTCGGACAGGTCGAGACGAATGCCGCCGGCCTCCTCGTACACGCCACGCGCGGGGCGCACCACGCGCGTGAGCAGCGGAGACGCCTCGAGTCGGCGAACGATCGCCGTCACGATGTCGGCCACCGCGCCGCCCCGCGCGGCGTGAAACGGCATCTCGGGGAGCAGGTCGTCGCCGCCGGCGAAGGCCGCGGCGAGCGTTTCGGGCCAGAACAAGGGGAGCCAAGCCGCGCGCGAATACAGCGCCAAGATCTCCGACGTCGAGTGGCCGGTCACCTTGAGGGCAAACGGTTCAAAGCAGGTGTGGTGCAGGACCGCGCCGTGATTGGCGAGCGACGCCTCTTCATACGACAGGCTGCCGTACCTCGGCTCGAGGTACTTGCGACGCGCGTGCAGCGGATGCTCGTCATTGGCCAGGAGGGCATCGACATCGGCACTGGCGTGTTCGCGCAGCCACGGCGGAAGTTCGCGGACGCCGTCCAGGCGCGTGTCGAAGACGAAGTCGGGGATGAGAGTCCCGTTCGTCCACATCATGAAGCCCGGGACCCGTTCGAGGGAGATGCCGAGCGATGCCGTGTAGCTGGCGAGGACATTCCCGAAGCGCCCGCAATCGTTTCGCACGTCCGGGTTGTAGGTCACGGGGTCGGGGAAGCCGGAGGCGTTGAGCGCCCCGTATTCGAAGATCACGAGTCCGGCGTCAAAGCGCGCGTCGCCCAACCGTGCACCCCCAAAGTGACCGCCAAGGTGTGCCGACGGCGTGACGAGGGTGACGGGAGAGCCCGCCGCCGTCAGCTGATCGGCGGCGACGAGGGCGGCCAGCGAGCCACCGTAGACGATCGTGCTCACGCTGCGATCTCCTTCTCCAGGGTGTACTTCGGCGATACGTCGAAGCCGAGGTTGCGCTTGTAGTTCATCAGCCCCTCGTTAGGGACGCCTCCTTCCGTGGCGATCCCCAGGTCGAGCAGCGCGATCCCGTGGTCGCGGCACCAATCGTGGATGTGCGACACCAGCAACGTCACGGGGCTCAGGCGCTCCACGCCGTCGATCTCTCCGAGGTAGAAGACGTACATCCGCTCGGCAGAGAGCCGGATGCAGACGCTCGCGGCGATCATCTCCTCTTCGCGAAAGACGCCGAACCACTGCAGTGAGCCAGGGATCGCCGTCTCCATCTCCAGCAGTGCTTCGAGCGTCATCGTCATCGGGCGCCCGCGGCGCAGGCGATTCTGCACGTTGACGCTGTAGGCGTCGGCGCGTTCAGGGGCACGCAACGCGCGCGCGAACATCCCCTTCCGCTCGGCGGTACGCACCACGGCGCGATTGCCGCTGTTCATGCGCGACGCCAGCGCGTCGCCACTGATCCAGACGTGATAGTTGAGATCGGGCGGTGCGGCCCGGTAGCCCGCTCGCAGGTACGCGTTCATCCACTCGGCGTGCGCCTCTTCTTCATGCGCTTCCGGCGGAAGCGTGAGGCGCACGCGTCGGATGTCGCGCGCGCGCAGCTCGTCCTCGGTGGCCGCGATGAGCCGTGAGGCGAGGGCGATGGGGAGCGGCGAGAACGGGGTGTGAAAGGCGCCGTACGGGCCGCGCGCCCCGGAGCGCGCCTCGCCAGGCGCCGTCTCGGCGAACCAGGCGCTGGCGATCGGATCGCCGCTCGCCGCATCGAGCGCCGCGACGTACCACGCGCGACTGAACGCCCCCGCATGCAAACGAAAGAAGGCTGGAGAGCGGAACAGGTCCGCGGTGGCGCCGAACCGATCGCCCGGATCGCGCAGGAGGGCGACATCGAGCGCCGTGTCGGCGGTGGGGCGCCGTACGGCGGCGGCAGCTACGGTATCGTGCTCAGACATGCGCGAGTCGTCCGGCTTCGGACAGCACGCCGTCGATCACCCGGTCGACGTCGTGGCGTGTCATGGTAGGCGAGAGCGGCAGGCTCAGCGCCGTGGCACTGAGCTGTTCGGTCACAGGGAGCGAGCAGCGCGCGAGCGGCGTGTCGGCATACGCCAACTGCCGGTGCGGCGGGATGGGGTAGTGCACCAGCGTCTCGATACCGCGCCGCGAGAGCGCGTCGCGAAGGGAGTCACGCCCGTCGGTGCGGATCACATAGAGATGCCACGCATGCGTGGCGTCGCCCGCTACGTCGGGGACGATCAGGTCGGTCCCGGCAAACGCCTCGCGATAGCGCTGCGCGACGGCGCGCCGCGCGGCGTTCCACTGCGGAAGGCGTGGCAGCTTGGCACGCAGCACCGCCGCCTGCAGTGCATCGAGCCGCGAGTTCACTCCCTGCTCGTCGTGCACGTACTTCATCGCGCTGCCATAGTTGCGCATCGAGCGCAATCGCTCGGCAAGCCGCGCATCATTGGTCGTGATGGCACCGCCGTCGCCTAACGCGCCGAGGTTCTTGCCAGGATAGAACGACCAGGCAGCGGCGTTGCCGAGTGACCCGCAGGGGTGGCCCCGCACCGCGGCGCCGTGGGCCTGCGCCGCATCCTCGACCACGGCGAGGTGAAAGCGCGCGGCCAGCGCCTGCAGCGCCGACATGGGGGCGGGATGGCCGTACAGGTGCACCGGGACGATGGCTCGCGTGCGTGACGTGATCGCGCCGCGAATGGCTGCCAGGTCGATCGTGTAGCTGGCGGGATCGACGTCGACGGGGACCTGCGTGGCACCCACCGCCGACACGGCCAGCCAGGTGGCGATGAAGGTGGCGCCGGGGACGATGACCTCATCGCCGCGGCCGATGCCCAGAGCACGGAGGCTCATGGTGAGCGCGTCGAGGCCATTCCCCACCGTGATGCAGTGGCGGCTCCCGGTGACGCGGGCGAACTCCTCCTCGAAGCGCTCGACCTCTTCACCCAGCACATACCAGCCGCGATCGACCACGCGCGCAATGGCGGCGTCGAGGTCGCCGCGCATCGAGGCGTGGAGGGCGGCGAGATCGTAGAACGGGACGTCAGGCGACACAGGTCACTCCCCTGGCCTCGAGCCAACGTGTGCGATCGCGGACGTAGTGATGGCGTGCATCGCGATAGTCGGTGTCGGCGAAGACGACGAGCACCGTCCCAGGCGCAAAGTCGCGCAGTTCGACCCACAGCGTCGCCGGGACCAGCAGCGCACCTGAGGCCGCCGAGAGCGGCAGGCTGCGTGACGAGTGCTCGTCTTCCACGCGCACCGTGAGCGCCCCCGAGGCGCAGACAATGAGTTCCGACGTCAGCATGTTGGCGTGTTGCCCGCGCGAGCCACCCGATGGGACGTTGGTAATCACGAAGGCGCGACGCACATCGAACGGGAGTTCCGAGACGCGCTCCAGCACGGTCAGGTTCCCGCGCGTGTCTGCGTGCTGCGGGAGCGTGATGAGGCGGCAGTCGCCGACGGAAGCGAATGCCGTCATGCGATGGCTCGCAACGTGGCGGTGTTGAGCGCCGTCTCGCGCGGCGACAGCAGCGAACGCAGGTAGTGGCCGTAGCTCGAGTCGCCCATCGGGTGCACCAGGCGTTGCAGCTGCTCGTCGTCAATGAAGCCGAGGCGCCAGGCGATCTCTTCGGGAACGGAGATCTTGAGCCCCTGCCGCGTCTCGACCGTCTCGATGAACGACGAGGCGCTCTGCAGCGCGTCGGGAGTGCCGGTGTCGAGCCACGCCATCCCGCGCCCCATCAGCGAAATGCGGCAGCGCCCCTGGCGCAGGTACGCGCGATTGACGTCGGTGATCTCGTATTCCCCGCGTGCCGATGGACGCACCGCGGCGGCGATGTCGAGCACCGAGTTGTCGTAGAGGTAGAGCCCCGTCACTGCCCAGTTGGATCGCGGCGCGCGCGGCTTCTCCTCGAGGGAGATGAGGCGTCCCTGCGCATCGACCTCCGCCACGCCAAAGCGCTCGGGGTCGCGCACATGGTAGCCGAACAGCGTCGCCCCGCGATTGGCGGCGACGGCATCGACGAGCATGCGCCGCATGCCGCCGCCGTAGAAGATGTTGTCGCCCAGCACGAGCGCCACGTCGTGATCGCGCACGAAGTCGCGCCCGATGACGAAGGCCTGTGCAATGCCGTCAGGCGTGGGCTGCGCGGCGTACGTGAAGCGCATCCCCCACGGCTCCCCGTCTCCCAGCAACTCCTCGAATCGCGGCAGGTCGTGCGGCGTGGCGATGATGAGGACGTCACGAATCCCGGCCAGCATCAACGACGACAGCGGATAGTAGATGAGCGGCTTGTCGTAGACCGGGAGGAGCTGCTTGCTCACCACGCGCGTCACCGGATACAACCGCGTGCCGGAGCCGCCGGCCAGGATGATGCCCCTCACGCGGCCACTCCGAGACCGAGCCGCGAGCCGTGGTAGCGGTCGCCGAGGACGTCGGCGATCCACGAGGCGTTGGCGGCGTACCACGCGACCGTCTCCCGCAGCCCGGTATCGATCGAGCGCCGCGGCGTCCACCCCAGCGTGGCCGTCGTGCGCGACGCGTCGACCGCATACCGAAAGTCGTGACCTGGGCGGTCGGTGACGTGCGTGATCAGGCGACGGCGCGACAGGCCGTCAGGGGCAAGCTCGTCAACCGTGTCACAGATCGCGTGAACCACGTCGAGATTGGTGCGCTCCGACGATCCGCCAAAGAGGTACGTCTCGCCGGGAAGCCCGCGCTCCATCGCCGCCACGAGGCCGCGCACGTGATCGTCGACGTGCAGCCAATCGCGCACCTGCGCCCCGCTCCCGTACACGGGGATCGCCTCGCCGGCCAGCGCCTTGCGCGTGACCAGCGGGATCAGCTTCTCGGGGAACTGGTACGGCCCGTAGTTGTTGGAGCAGTTGGTGACGATGACCGGCAGCCCGTAGGTATGCTGCCAGGCGCGCGCGAAGTGATCGCTCGCGGCCTTGGAGGCGGCATACGGCGAGTTGGGACGATACGGCGACGACGGATCGAAGCACCCTTCGCTGCCGAGCGCACCAAAGACCTCGTCGGTCGATACATGCACGAAGCGGAAATCACGGCGCTCCTCGGCGCGGCGCGAGTTCCAGAGGCGCGTAGCCTGCTCGAGCAGGGTGAAAGTCCCGACGACGTTGGTATGGACGAAAGCGGCTGGTCCGTCGATCGAGCGATCGACGTGCGACTCGGCGGCCAGATGGATCACGGCGCGCGGCTGATGGCGACGGAGGATCGATTCGACCTGTGCCGCGTTGGCGATGTCGCCCTGTTCAAAGATGTGCAGCGGAGACGTCGCGGCGGCGCCGAGCGATGACAGGTGCCCGGCGTACGTCAGGGCGTCGACGTTCACGACCGGAAGGCCGCGCTCCAGGACGAGGTGCCTGACGAGCGCGGAGCCGATGAAGCCTGCCCCGCCAGTGACGAGTATGGGTGCGTCGCGCACGAGCGTCCCTCTGCGTGATTGCCGGTCGCCGACCTCGAAGGCCGGGGTCGCATCGATGCGGGAAAGGCAATCCGGGGGCCACACGCAGATAGTCCCAGCGCGCCGCGATGGCGGCGCGCGCTAAGTCCTGCAGTTGTGGGGCGTTAGGGCGCGCGGCAGCACCGCGCCGGCATCAACGGCGACGCGCGTTGACGTAGATCTCGGAGGCCAGATCGGGGAACTTCTTGCCGAGCGCATAGAGCCCTTCGAGCATCTGGCGGTCAATTGTGCCGCCGCTCACGAGCCCCTGCATCTGGGCGTGCGTGAAGGGCTTGAGCAGGTATCCGCCGCGCGCGATCACCCCAAATCCGCACTGCGCCATGAGGGTGTCGAGCGCGGCACGATCGAAGATGCGCCCCTGCTGCAGGCGTACTTGCTGCGGCGACGGCGTCGACGCGTGGGGGATGATCCCCATCGCCACCGCCAGCTCGCGGTGCAGCGAGGTGGCGTTGGGAACGTTGCAGTGGACCAGCGTGTGCGCGTCACAGAGCGAGTGCACGCCGCGCAGCACCGCCTCGGTCGACGGCACCTCGTGCAGCAGGCTGCTGAGCAGGATGACGTCGAAGTCGCCTTGACCGAGCGCGCCGCTCGCTGCCGCCGCCTCAATCGTCTGCGAAATGACGCGCACACGCCCGTCGTCGCTCGTCAGGCGCTCGGCTGCCTTGGCGAAGCGTTCGGCCGGCTCCACGATTGTCCAGGCGCCGAATCCGGTGGCGTGCAGGGCCAGTGGATCGAGCCCGCACCCCACTTCGAGCACACGCGTCGCCCCATGCGCCTCGAGCACCTCCAGCACGAGCCGCCGCCGATAGGCGACCTGGGTCGCCTCGAACGGCAGCTCGGCGTACTGGTCGGCGTAGTCCGCGAGGTCGCGGAGGGGGGTGCTCACGTGGTCGGAAGGGTGGGGCGAGCCGTATAGACGGGGCACTGGTAACAGATGCAGACGGCTGCTGCCCCAGAGTGGCAACGATTTCCGTTGGCGGATGGCGGACTCGGCGTGACTCTGTCCGCGCTCGTGACGTCTAGAAGTAGACTCCTCCATGACCTCCCCCGCGCGTCCGACCAACCCGACTTCGCTCCCCGCCGTGGGTGCCGACGCCACGCGCGCGTCGGCCTTGCACGGCGTGCTCTTTCCGCAGGGCGGAGCGGCGATTGCATCCGCGATGGGGATCCTCATCCTCGTCGGCTGGGCGATGCGCGTGCCAGAGTTGCGCGCGCTGGGACCGGCGACCAATGCCGCCACCAATCCCACCACGGCGCTGTGCCTCGTTGGAGTCGGCGCGGCGCTCTGGCTGCTCGTCACGTCGCCTGAGGCGAGCCGAGGGTGGTTTGCGGCGCGCGCGCTGGCGGCCGCGGTGATCGTTGTCGGCGTCATGCGGTTGCTCGGCGCCGTCGCCGGGCACATCGAGGGGATCGATACGATCCTCTTTCATGATGCGATGTCGAGCACCGGCGACGGGCGTACCAATCGTATGGCCAGTGCGGCCGCGGTGAACTTTGCCCTCGTCGGGGCGGCGATACTCCTGCTCGCGCATCGCGCGGGTGCGCGCGAGGCGTTGGCGCAGGTCCTCGCCACCGTCGTCCTCGCGCTGTCACAGGTGGCGCTGCTGGCGCACGTCTATCGCAGCGGGTGGTTCGACACCATCGGGCACTTCAATCGCATGGCCGTGCCGACGGCCATCGCCTTTTCGCTGCTGGCCGTTGGGGTGTTGACGCTGCGACGCGACTCGGGGGTACTGGCGGTGGTGCTCAGCGACGGCCCGGGCGGAACCATGGCTCGCGGGCTGCTCCCGGCGGGCTTCCTCGCCCCCGCCGTCTTTGGGTGGGTCGCGATCTGGGGGCTGCGGACCTCGACGCGTGAAGAGCAGCCCGAACTCGTCATCATGCTCTTTGTAGTGGCGATGATCCTGGTCTTCGTGGGACTCATCGCCTGGAACGCGACGCAGGTGCACGAGACCCATCTCGAGCGTGCGCGCACCGAGGCGGCGCTGCGCGACAGCGAAGTGCGCTTTCGTCTGTTGGCGGAAAACGGAAGCGACGTGGTGTCGCTGCACGATCCCTCCGGGCGCGTGGCCTACATCTCGCCGTCCTGCGAGCGCGTCCTCGGCTTCACGCCCGAGGAGGTCATGCGCATGGGCCCCTTTGCCATGGTCCACCCGGACGACGGCGATCGGCTGCGACGGCACTTCGACGACCTGCTGCGCGGGGCGCCGGTGACGGCGATCTCGTGCCGCATGCTGCACAAGACGGGAAAGCACCTCTGGCTTGAGATGATGTGGCGCGCGGTGGCCGACGAGGACGGGCGAGTCGTTAGGCTGCAGGCCTCGTCGCGCGACGTCACGGAACGCAAGGACTACGAACGCCAGATCGAGGACGCCCGGCGCAAGCTGCAAGCGCACCAGGAAAGCCTGCTGGAAGCCAACGCGCGTCTCGCCGCGCTGGCTTCGCACGATGGGTTGACGGGGCTCAAGAATCGCCGGGCCTTTGAGGAGCGGATGGTGGAGGAACTGGCCCGCATCCGCCGCAGCGGGCAGCCCGTCTCGCTTCTTCTGCTCGACATCGATCACTTCAAGGCGTTCAACGACTCCTTCGGGCACCCCCGCGGAGACGAAGTGCTGCGCGCGGTGGCGCGTCTCCTCAGCCGCGCCATTCGCGACACCGACATCGCCGTGCGCTACGGCGGTGAGGAATTCGCGATCATCCTCCCCAACACCGATCCGGAAGGGGCGGCACTGATGGGAGAACGACTCCGCCGGGCGATCGAGGAAGCGCCGTGGGCCGAGCGCGGGATCACGATCAGCGTTGGCGCATCGACGGCGACGACCCATACCGCCGATCTTGCCGAATTGCTCGAACATGCGGACCGCGCGCTGTATCGCTCCAAGCAGGGCGGCCGCAATCGCGTGACGCTCGCCGACGCGGCGTAGTTCGGCCCGTCCCGCCAGACGAGGTGGTTCGCACCTCGGCGCGCCCGCCAGCCCCACGGTGCTTGGCCTCGTGAAGGAAAGAGGGTAACGTCAGCGGCGTTCAACTCGTCACGTGACTTTCCCACTTCCCGCCCGGCTCCACATGCACCATCGGCCCTTCATCGCGCCCCTCGTCCTCCTCGCGTGGCTCTCTGCCGCCCCGGCCCATGCGCAGGGCGCGCGTCCGCTCCAGGCGTCCGACCTGTATCGCCTGCGCGATGTCGGCGCGCCGCGCATCTCGCCGGACGGGGCGTGGATCGCCTACACGGTCACCACCACCGACTCGGCCAAGGACAAGACCGATAGCGACGTCTGGATGGTGAGCTGGGACGGCACGCGCACGCTGCGCCTGACGAGCAGCCCCGAAGGCGAGGGGAATCCGCGGTGGTCGCCCGACAATCGCTATCTCGCGTTTGTCTCCGGGCGATACGAGAGCAAAGGAGGACAGATCTGGCTGCTCGACCGCGCCGGTGGCGAGGCGGTGCGCCTGACGGACCTCAAGGGTGGCGTTGCCGACTACGAGTGGTCGCCCGACGGCTCGCGTCTCGTGGTCATCTCGCACGATCCCGATCCCGAGGAGTCCAAGCCCGACTCGCTCAAGAACAAGAATCCCAAGCCGATCGTCATCGATCGCTACGCCTTCAAGCGCGACTACGCCGGCTACCTCAATCGGCTGCGCGATCATCTGTACCTGTTTGATGTCGCCACCAAGAAGGCCGAGCAACTGACGACCGGCGACTTCGACGACCGCATGCCACGCTGGTCGCCGGACGGCAAGCGCATCGCCTTCGTCTCCAGCCGCGAGGGGAAGGACCCGGACCGGGAGAACAACAGCGACATCTACATCGTCGACGCGACGCCCGGTGCGGTGCCGCAGCGCCTCACGAGCTGGCGTGGCGACGACTCCGAGCCGGCCTGGAGCCCGGACGGGAAGTGGATCGCCTACCTGCAGGGGAGCGAGCCGCAGCTGTCGGCGTATACGCAAGACAAGATCGCCGTCGTGTCCTCCAGCGGCGGCACGCCGCGTTATCTCGCGCCGACGCTCGATCGCGACGTGGGCGAACTGACGTGGACCCCGGACGGTCGCACGATTCGCTTTGTGCTGGGCGACGATCGCGCCGTGCACCTGGCGACCATCCCCGCCGAGGGGGGTGAGGTGACGCGCGTGCTGGACGGGCGCCGCGTCGTCTGGACCTACGATGCCGCGCCTGACGGGCGGTTGGTGACACGTGCGGCGACTGCCACCACCGCGCCAGAACTCTTCGCGCTGGAGAACGGAGCGCTGCGTGCCCTCACGCACGTCAACGACTCGCTCCTGGCGCAACTCAGGCTCGGTACCACCGAGGACGTCGACTTCAAGAACAAGGACGGGCTCACCGTTGGTGCGCTCCTCGTGAAGCCGGCCGGTTTCCAGGCGGGGAAGAAGTATCCGCTCATTCTCTGGATCCACGGGGGGCCCAACGGCCAGGATCAGCACTCCTTCGCCTTCCAGCGCGAGTTGTACGCCGCAAACGGTTACCTCGTCCTTGCCGTCAACTATCGCGGGAGCAGCGGGCGCGGGCAGGCCTGGAAGAAGGCGATTTTCGCCGATTGGGGAAACAAGGAAGTGCAGGACCTGCTTGCCGGCGTCGATCACGTCGTCTCGTTAGGAATTGCCGACCCCGAGCGGCTCGGGCTTGGCGGGTGGAGCTACGGCGGAATCCTGACGGACTACACGATCGCGACCACCACGCGATTCAAGGCGGCGACCAGCGGGGCCGGGAGCGCGTTGCAGACGACGATGTACGGCACCGACCAGTACATCTATCAGTACGAGAACGAACTCGGCGCCCCGTGGAAGAATCCCAAGCTCTGGGAGAAGCTGTCGTACGCGTTCTACAAGGCCGACCGCATCACCACGCCGACACTCTTCATGGGGGGAGAGAAGGACTTCAACGTTCCCATCACCGGCGGCGAGCAGATGTACATGGCGCTCAAGTCGCTCGGCATCGACACACAGTTGGTCGTCTATCCCGGACAATTCCACGGCATCTCGCGCCCGTCGTTCGTGCGCGATCGCTACGAGCGCTACCTCGCCTGGTACGACAAGTACCTGCGACCCGTCACGCCATAGCACCTGACGGTACACGGCGGCGCGGCGCCCGGGCGACTGCTGCGATCCTCCCCCGGATCGCTCGCCCGAACGCCGCGCCGCTGTCGTGTGAGCGGCAATCGTCGACTAGAACGTGCCGCTGGCGACGAGCGCGCCGGCCG
Organism: uncultured Gemmatimonadaceae bacterium; assembly: GCA_964560345.1. Classification (GTDB taxonomy): domain Bacteria; phylum Gemmatimonadota; class Gemmatimonadetes; order Gemmatimonadales; family Gemmatimonadaceae; genus SCN-70-22. The sequence continues at coordinate 41,296 of CAZLLP010000020.1, read as the reverse complement.
CCGTCTTCACTTCGACCGTCTGTCCCGTCACGCTGGTCGGCACCGTCTGCCCAAGCGCCGTATTGAGGTTGATGCTCGCGGCGCGCAGGGCATTGGTGACCTGCGTCGACCCTACCTGCGCCCCACCGACATAGAAGTTGACCGAGGTGCCGGCGGCGACGTTCTCGACCTCGATCTGCAGCTCGCGCTCGCCCGGCTTCGACGACCACTTGGCCTTCCCCTTGGCGTTGGCGTAGGGCGCCACGCCCTTGAGCGCGATCTCGAGGCGCACGCGAGTCGACGACGACGAGGACGCGCTCGACGCACCGTTGTCCGAGGACGAGGCCGAGATCGCCTGCGGGGTGGTGGGGCCGGTGCTGTCAGCGCTGCAGGCGGTGAGGGCGCCGGTGGCGATGAGCAGGAGGGCAGCGTGGCGGAGCGTCATGGAGTCATCCTCGGGTGATGGTGGCGCGACGAGGCGCCTGGTAATGGAGCTTCCGTGTGGTGCGGAATCGGCGCGCAATGCGTCGCCGGGTATGCCCCGAGGAAAGGCAAGGTGGGCGCCGGAGTGGCACGGCGCCTCAAGTCGCTGTCACACAACGAGTTGACGAAAACGGCGCCCGCCGGGCGGTGCCGTAACGCGATGCAACGCTGTATCGCGGCGTGCCAGCGACGTTAGGCGCGGGCCAGCAGACCGGCCAGCAATTGGCACAGCACCGCCCCCACGACCGTCATGCCCAGCCCCCACGCGAGGAGCTTGTTGAACAGGACGCGTCCCGCGGCGGCGCTCGACACGGCCGCCACGCACAACGCCCCTAGCGTCGAGAGCGGTGAGACATCGACCAGCGCCGACCCGACGTTGATCGACAGCGCCACGGCGAGCGGATCGCCACCCCCCACCTTCTCCACCAGCGTCGCAGCTGTGGGGAGGAAGGCCGGGAGGACGACCCCCGAGGTGCTGCTGTAGGTCGAGATCGCGCCGGTCACGAAGGCGATGACGCCGTTGAGCGTGCTCGGCGTGGCCATGCGCGCCAGCAGCGTGGTGAACAGGTCCATCCCGCCAGTCTTCTCCAACAGGGAAATGAGGAGGGAGACGCCGCTCACCATCAGGATCACGCCCCATGGCACCTTGCGGATGGCCGCCCCTTCGTCTGCTGCGCGAGCGAGCAGCAGGATCGCCGTCGCCCCGAACGCCGACATGCCGAGGTTGAGCTTGAACCCCACCACTCCCACGATCCACGCCAGGATCACGACGCTCGTCAGGCGCTGCAGCCCCGAGAGCGGGGCGTCTCCCTCGGCGACCAGCGCGCCGTCCGTTGCAGCCGCAACCGGCGTGACCGCTGCTTCCTCGCGTTTGCCACTCAGCGCGAGGTAGGCGGCGAGCGCCACCAGGGCGTGCGCCACGAGGTTGGCCAGCCACACGCGCCATTCGTGCCCCCCGAGCCCTCCCTTGGTCATCGCGTTGTTGGCAATGACGCCAACCGATGAAATGGGGGAGAGGTTTCCCGCGTTGGCGCCATTGGCGACCATGAGCGCGGTGAGGAATCGTGACACCCCCGTGCGCTCGCTGATCGCCATTGCCAGCGGAATCACCAGCGCCACGCTGGAGATCGCCCCGGGCCCCACCGTCGAAATGGAGAATGCGATGACGAAGAAGAGCACGGGAAGGACGCGTGCGTTGCCGCGCGCGGCGCGCACCGCGTGATGCGCGAGTCGTGCGAGCGTCCCGTTGGTGTCGGCGATGGCAAACAGCAGCGTCACGCCAGTCAGCGTGAGGAAGAGCGTGACGGGAAATCCTGCCATGACCACGTCGGGCTTGAGCCCGGCCGCGTACACGCCGATGAGCCAGGCCAGCGCCACCGCCAGCAGCCCGACGTTGATGCGCGACGTCATCGACAGCGCCAGCGCGACGACTAGCGCGAGGAGCGACAGGAGGGCGGGGCTCACGGTGTCGTCGGAGCGGATGGTGACCAGGGCGGGAGCAGGTGCCGCTGCACCTTGCCTAACGCCGTGCGCGGGAGCGCCTCGACGCGCACAAAGGCGCGTGGCACCTTGAAGCTCGCCAGCTGCGTGCGACACGTCTCGCCGAGCGCCGCCACCGCAGCGTCGTCGTCGGCTACCACATACGCCACCGGCAGCTCGCCGCGCCGCTCGTCGGGCACCCCCACCACCACCGCCTCACGAATGCCGGCGCACTCCAGCAGAAGCTCCTCGATCTCGCGCGGATAGATGTTGAATCCGCCGGAGATGATGAGGTCCGACCGGCGCCCGCAGAGCGTGTAGTACCCGTCGGCCGAACGCTTGGCGAGGTCCCCCGTGCGGAACCAGCCATCGACGAAGGCCTCGGCGTCGGCGTCGGGGCGGCGCCAGTAGTGGCGAATGACGTTGGGGCCGCGCACCAGCAATTCTCCCACCTCGTCGACCCCGACCTCGCTCCCGTCAGCTGCCACGATGCGCGTCGACACGCCGGGAAACGGAAGCCCCACGCAGCCGGGACGCCGCTCGCCCTCGTAGGGATTGCCGATGTTCATCAACGTCTCGCTCATCCCGTAGCGCTCGAGGATCGTATGCCCGAAACGTTCGCGGAACGATTCCAACGTCGCCGCCGAGAGCGGGGCCGAGCCGCAGACGAAGAGCCGCATGCGCTGCCCGATGCGCGCGGCGATCTCGCCGGGGAGTTCGAGCAGCCGCACGTACACCGTCGGCACGCCGAAGAAGAGCGTCGGCCGGAATGCATCGAAGAGGGCGGCCGCGCGCGCGATGTCGAACCGCTCCGCCAGCCGCATCCGGCATCCGGTGATGAGCCAGGAGATGATCCCGTTCCCCAGCCCGTGCACGTGGAAGAGCGGGAGGACGGCGAGGTATCGATCGTCGCTCGTTATGCGCCAGCACGCTGCCAGCGACACCCCGTTGGCCAGGAAGTTGTTGTGCGTGAGGACCGCTCCCTTCGAACGCCCCGTCGTCCCCGAGGTGTACACGATCGCTGCCGCAGCATCGCCGTCGATCGTGCGACGCACGGCATCCTCGGATTCCCCTGACGCTTCGCGCGCCAGCGCGTCGACGTCCCACACACGCGTCCCCGCCGGAAAGAGCGCGGCAGCGGCATCCTCGGCCACCACCACCGCCGTCGGTTCGGCGTCGGCGACGACGTGGGCGATCTCGCGCTCGCGATAGAGGATGTTGATCGGGACGACGATGACCCCGAGCTTCACGCACGCGAGGAAGAGATCGATGAACTCGACGCGGTTGGGGAGGTAGAGCGCGAGCCGGTCGCCCTGCGCAACGCCACGGCGCTCGAGAAGGCGCGCCAGGCGGTTGCTGCGCGCGTCGAGCGCGCCAAAGGTCAACGTGTCGACGGTGCCCTCGGCGCGCTCGTAGTCGAGCGCGTCAACGTCACGACGCCCGACGAGCGAGAGGTCAAACAGATCGAGGAGTTGCATGGCGGCGCAAACCTATCGCCTGAGCGCCGCGCCGCCAGTCGACGGTTCGGCTCACCACCGTCGATGCCACGAAATGCGACGCGCCCGGGAGGACTCCCTCGGGGGCGCGTGGCCCGCGTCCGATCAGATGGCCGGGACCATCGTCTGGTGCTCACCGCGCTCGTACACCACGCTCGCGCGCCCCACCAGGAGCGGATCGAGCGGCCCGATCGCCTCCAGGACCTTGCTCTTGTACGGCAGCTTGTGCAGCACGTAGCGCATCGCGTTGAGCCGGGCGCGCTTCTTACAGTCCGACTTGATCACCGTCCACGGTGAGTCCGCTGTGTCGGTGTAGAAGAACATCGCCTCCTTTGCCTTCGTGTAGTCGCTCCACTTGTCGATCGAGGCCATGTCGACCGGGGAGAGCTTCCACTGCTTGAGCGGATGCGACTTGCGCTCCTTGAACCGCCGCTTCTGCTCCTCGCGGCTCACCGAGAACCAGAACTTGATCAGGTGCACGCCGCTGCGTACCAGGTTGCGCTCGAACTCGGGGCACTGGCGCATGAACTCCGTGTACTCGTCAGGCGAGCAGAAATTCATCACCCGCTCGACCCCCGCCCGATTGTACCACGAACGGTCGAACATCACGATCTCGCCAGCCGTGGGGAGGTGCTGCACATAGCGCTGGAAGTACCACTGGCCGCGCTCCACGTCGCTTGGCTTCTCCAGCGCGACCACGCGCGCGCCGCGAGGATTGAGGTGCTCCATGAAGCGCTTGATCGCCCCACCCTTACCGGCGGCGTCGCGCCCTTCGAAGAGGATGATCACCTTCTGCCCCGTCGCCTTGACCCACTGTTGCAGTTTGAGGAGCTCCACCTGCAATCCGTACTTGTGGCGCTCGTAGTTCTTGCGCGACATCAGGTTCTTGTACGGATAGCCGCCCGAGCGCCAATCGTCCGCGAGCACCGAGTCGGCGTGCTCCGAGTGCGTGCGCTCGGCCTGTCGTCCGTGTGCGAGGATCGCATCCCGTAGCGCCGTCACGTCGTCGGGCGAGGCGCCGTGCATGATCGCGTCGAGCGAATCGATCAGCGTGGTGATGTTCCCCGGCGGTGAACTGGCGATGATGTCCTTCACCGCCGTCTCCTTCGACGTGCGAGCCGCCACCACCGCCTCCCCGACCGAAAACTGCTCGATCGCCTCGGGCGAGGAGAGCACTGGGGCGATGTCGCCGGCGCCGACCGTGCGGGACGTCGTTCGCGTGCGGGCAGAGGATCGGCGTGCGCGCTTCGAGGCCGGCTTCGCCGTGGCGGTCTTGGCCGTTGACTTCGCAGTCGGCCGGTTTGGCGACTTGGCTGTCGTCTTGGGCGGGGCAGGCGTCTTTCCGTTTGCGGTCATGGCGAGTGCAAAGCTGGGGAACGGGGACGAACACAAGTATCGGCGTCTCGATGACCCGCCGTGATCGTTCCCCGAGTGCGGCGCAAAAACACCGCCGCCTGATGCAAGGTTCACTCGGCGAGCGCGCGATCCCAGTCCATTCTCCCCGACAGCGACGGAGGGCGAAGCCTGACGAAGGCGGGCAACGCCTCACGAAGTGGGCGACGCCTGTCGAGCGACCGCCAGCGTGGTTATGCGCGCTCGCCGCCGCCCACGTGCGCGAGGTGCTCCCCGATCACATTCACGCAGAGCACCGTCACGAAGATCGCCATGCCGGGAAAGATCGCGAGCCACGGCTCCGACGTCAGCGTCGTTTGCGCCTGGTAGAGCATGTTCCCCCAACTCGCCGCGGGGGGCTGCACCCCCACCCCAAAGAAGGAGAGCGCTGATTCGAGCAGGATGCCGCGTCCTACCGAAAGCGTCGCCGAGACCGCGATGGTCCCGAGGACGTTGGGGACGATGTGCGCCAGGAGGATGCGCGGCGCGCTCACCCCGGTGGCGTGCGCCGCCTCCACGAAGCCCCGCTGGGCCAGCGACAGCACCTCGGCGCGCACCACGCGCGCCGTCTCCATCCACCCGGCCACCCCCACCAACACGATCAGCAGCGGGATGGACGGCTGCAGGATCGCCGCCACGATCATGAGGAACGGGAGCCGCGGGATGGCCAGCATCGCGTCCGTCAGCCGCATCAGCGCTGCGTCGAGCCAGCCGCCGACAAAGCCGCCGACCGCCCCGACGGTCGAGCCTAACGCGACCGCCAGGAGCGCCGAAAGGAAGCCGATGGCCAGCGACACGCGTGCGCCGGAGAGTACGCGGGCCAGGACGTCGCGTCCCAGTTCGTCGGTGCCGAACCAGTGCGCCATCGACGGGGCCGCGCGCCGCGCCGTGAGGTCCATGGTCTCGCTCGCCGTCGACGCCAGCACGGGTGCCAGCAGCGCCGCCAGCGCGATGACGCCCAGGACGACGAGCGCGACGCGCGCGCCGGGCGGGAGCGTCCGCCACGCGTTGGGCGCCATGGGGACGAGTGTTGCAGCTGGCGCTGTCACGCGCGCACCCGCGGATCGAGCCACCGGTAGCTGAGGTCGGCCACGAGATTCAGCACGATCACCGCGGTCGACGACACCATGAGGAAGGCCATCAGCACCGTGTAGTCGCGCCGTGCCAGCGCCTCGGTGAACAGCCCGCCGAGCCCTGGCCAGGCAAAGACGCTCTCCGTGACCACTGCCCCCGAGACCATGATCGCCGCGTCGAGCAGGACGATCGTGATGAAGGGGAGGAGTGCATTGCGCAGCGCGTGCACGAAGATGACCTGCCGCTCCGGAACCCCTCGCCCGTGTGCCGACAGGATGAAGCGTTGCGCGAGCACCGACAGCATCCCGCTTCGCAGGTAACGCGTCCAGACCGCGGCATGCACCGTGGCCAGCACAGTCGCCGGGAGGATGATGTGGCGCAGCCGGTCGACGACGTCACCCCCCAGGATCGACGTGCGCCCCGACGACGGGAGCCACCCTAACGAGACGGCGAACAGGAGTTGCAGGAGGAGGCCGAACCAGAACGTCGGCAGCGAGATCCCCGCCATCGTAAGCGTCGTGACGCTTCGGTCCAGGAGGCTGCGCTGCCGGGCGGCGGCCAGCACCCCGATCGGAAGCGCCGCCACGAAGGCGAGGACGAGCGAGGCGACGATGAGTTCGATCGTGGCCGGGATCCGCTCCGCCAGTCGCACCGTGACCGGCCGTCCGTCGGAAAACGAGAAGCCCCAATCTCCGATGACGAATCCCTTGAGCCACGCCAGGTATTGCACCGGGAGCGGACGGTCGAGCCCTAACGAGCGCTTGAGCCGCTCGATGTCCTCGGGACGGACGTTTGGATTCTCGAGGTAGATCGCCAGCGGTCCTCCCGGCGCCGCGTGCAGCAGCGCGAAGACGAGGACCGAGATGACGAGCAGGAGGGGGAGCGCCTGGGCGAGGCGGCGAGCAACGACGGTGAGCACGCGAGCATCTTACCGCCGTGGCTCCGATCGCACTACTCCATCCCGTCGGGCAGCACCTCGAGCGTGAGCGTGTCGAACGCCAGGCCGTCATCCCCGTAGTCGAGCGCCAACTCCGCCGCGTAGATCCCCGGCGCGTCTGGAAGCGTCCACGTGACGGTCGTCGAAGCGTCGTCCGACAGCGTCCCTCCGCTCACCGCCCAGTTGCGGGTGTGCTTGCCCCGGTACGGCGTCTGCGCCTGAAGCACCACGCGTCGCCCCACCTGTTCTGACAGCATGATCTCCGCCCGTTGCCGAGCCGGGAGCGGGAGGGCGTCGAGCGTGACCTGCGCCACGGTCGCTGAGCCCGGGACGGCGGTGACGATGAAGTTCCGCTTGAAGGCGCACGACGTGCCGGTATCGTCGGCAAGCGTCCCCTCGAACGTGAACGTGACGCTGAGGCTCGCGGCCCCCGCGAAGGGAAAGGCGACGACGAAGGGATCGCGCGATCCGTCCGCTGGCGTGGTGATGCGTCCGATCGCGGCGCCGCTCACCGACGTGATGCGCACGCCGCGCCACGTTGCCATCGGCGTGAAGTTCCGGATCTCGACCACCACGGAGTCGGTCTTGGTCGAGACGGTCGCCTGCAACGTCTGGCCGGTGTTCACCGAGTTGCACTGCAGGGGCGGCGGGGCGGGATCGACGGCGCCGAGTCCACCGCCGTTGCCGTTCTTGCAGCTGCTGAGTCCCACGGTGGCCATCGCCACTCCAGCGGCGCCGGCCGCCGCCTTTCGCATCCCGTCGCCGATGCTCACGCGACACCTCCGCTGACGCTCGTGCTCGAGGACGTGAGGCCGGCCGGCATCGGGAGCCGCTCGGTCGCGATGTCGAGCCCCGCTGACGACGTCAGCGTCCCCAGCCGCGACGTCTCCGCCGCCCACGGCAGTCGCCCGCCTTCCATCGCGTGTGCCCTTGAAGTGGTGGTGTCCGTCGAATCGCTTTCTGCCGTTTGTCGCACCAACCGGACGCGACGCTCCATCTCGCGACGCAGCGCCTTGCACTCGGCAAGGAAGGCGAGGTCGGCGCGCGCCACCTGCCGGCTCAGTGCGAGCGTGAAGGCCTTCACCCCGGCGTGATCGTCGAGGGCGACCGTCTGCACGAAGTCGAACGCCGAGCGCATCGCGGCCACCGAGTCCAGCCCTACACGCCGGGAGAAGTCGCGCACGCGCTCGTGCCAGTCGGCGTCCCACGCGGTCGGGTAGAAGTGACGCACCATCTCGTTGTCGACGCGGATCCCCATGTTGAGGTTGGCCACGCCGTCCGCCTTGAAGTTGCGCGACGAGAACGCCGTGACCGCGATGCGAAAGAGCAGCTCGACGCGCGCGTCGCGCATCGCGTAGCCCCAGGCGAAGTAGTCTCCGACCAGTCGCCCCTGCTGCCCGAGGATCTGCTTGAGCGGCGTCCCCGCATAGACCTCCGCGCGGCAGAAGTTGAACGGGACATCGGCGAACTCCTCCATGAAGTCGAGGTTCCGCGCGATCCCGGTCATCGTGGCCTCGGGGTCGAAGATCAGGACGTTGAACGAGTGGTAGATGTCGAGCGCGCGAAAGAGCTGCAGCGCGCGCCGGTTGTCGCCGGAAGTGATGCGGCGGTTGAGCGAGACGATGCCCTCGTCGGAGTTGGTCTCGATCCCGACATAGGTGCGGATGAGGCCCATCGACTTGAGCAGCTCGAAGAGCTCAGGATGCACGTCGTTGGGGCGGCACTTGATCACGAGGGCGATCCCTGACATCCCTGCCTCGTCGATGAGCGCCTTGAGTCGGCGGTAGCGCACCAGGTTCTGCTCGCGCGACGGGACGAAGAAGTTGTCGTCGTGGAAGACGAAGAGACGCACGCCGCGCCGCTCGTACTCCTCCTTCATCTCCGCTACGATGTTCTCTGGCGACCGGCGGCGGTAACGCGCGCCGTCAGCATTCTCCGCGTAGGCATAGATGCAGCAGAAGGCGCAGTCGGCATAGCAGCCGCGGCTTCCCAGGATCGGCGCGACGCTGACGCCCATGACCTGCAGCGCGGGGCCGCGGCGGTCGGGGAAGGGGAGGTCGTCGAGCGCGGGGATGCGCCGCTTGCCGCCGTCTACCGTGCCGTTTGGCGTGCGCACCACCGCTCCCTCGAGCGGAGTGAACGCGTCGCCGGATTGCAGCCGACGGCATAGCTCGCGCAGCGTCTGCTCTCCTTCGTGCCGTACCACCGAGTCGATGGCCGGGAAGTCGCGCAGGAGGTTGTCGAACTCGAAGGTGGCAAAGTGACCACCGACGGTGATGTGTGCCCGACAGCCGCTCTCGCGCAGGCGCGTGGCGAGGGCGAGCGCGTGCGGGGCGTTCATCTGGAAGGGAACCGAGATCCCGACGAGGAACGGGGCGAGCGCGATCGTCTCGCGCACGACGCGCTCCACGTCGGATGCCTCGTTCACGGGGAGGATCGCCGAGTGGATGCCGTCCTGCGCGACGGCTGCGGCGAGGTAGCGGAGGGAAAGGTTCTCCTCGTGTTCGCTTCCGATGAGCGCGATGGTCGGGGGCACGCGTCGTCCTCGCCGTTGGGATACTGGGAGAGACCCTTCGGCAGGTCGCGCAGCCACACTGGGCCGTGGGGGATTGCTCCTGGGTAGCATCCCCGCCACGCGAACTCGCCTCGTGGTACGACGCGCGAGTTCACGGGGAATAGCACCATCGCTCGACTCACACGCACGCGGGTTCGCGCCGCCCGGGCGCGGCGCGCGCGATCGCTTACGGCTTCGCCGCTCCCTCCACTTCCCACTCCCACACGTTCCAGAAGATTCCCGTGTTGGTCGGGTTCCCCTTGAAGTTCCGGAGCGTCGCGGGCACCGCGTCCAGGCGCGTCACGTTGTACAGCGGGATCTCCGGCGCCAACTCGGCGAGCCGCTGCTGCGCCGCGACCAGCAACACGCGGCGCGGCCCCTGCGCCACCGTCCGGTCAGAGGCGTACATCAACTTGTCGAGCGAATCGTCGGCGACGTAGTTGATGTTGCGCCCGGCGGGGGGCGTGCGATCGGACGCAAAAAAGAGCGTGATCTCCGGATCGCTCGGCATGTGCCACCAGTGGAGCATCGCGTCGAACTTCCCTTCGAACCAGAGCGACGAAATCGAGGTGCCGTCGACGAGCTGGATCTTCACGTCGACGCCCACATCCTTGAGTTGGCGCTGCACCGCCTGGGCGATGTTCTCGCGGATCGCGAAACCGGCCTGCGTCATCAGCGTGAACGCGAGCGGCGTACCGTCCTTGTCGCGCACGCCGTCGCCGTTGGCGTCCTTCCACCCCGCCTCGTCCAGCAGCGCCTTGGCCTTCGCGACGTCGTACGGATACTTCACCACGCTATCCGTGTACGCCCACGACAACGGCTGGATCGCGCCGTCAATCACCGGTGCGAGTCCGTCGAGCACCGTCTTGGTGAGCAGCTCGCGGTCGATGGCATGAATCAATGCGCGACGGACGCGCACGTCCTTGAAGGCGGCGACGCTGCGCTGGTTCAGCGTGATGTGCTCGTACGAATTCCCCATCATGCGGTGAATCGTCAGGCCTGGCACGTCCTTGAGTTCGCGATACTTGTCCCACGGCACGAGTGCGGCGACATGCGCTTCGCCGCTCTTGAGTTGGTTGATGCGCGTGGTGGTGTTGGGGATGAACTTGAAGAGGATGCGCTTGATCTTCGGATACTCGGCGCCGCGCCAGTAGTTGTCGATCTTGTCGAGCAGGATGTACTCGCCCGTCTTCCACTCGGTGACCTTGTATGGGCCGGTGCCTAACGGGTTGCGGTTGTACTCGGTCGCGTTGTCGATGTCCTTCCCCTCGAGCACGTGCTTGGGAAGGGCGCCGCGCACGAACTGGATCTCGTAGGGGGCGTACGCCTCCTTGTAGTGCACCACGGCCGTGAGCGAGTCCGGCGTATCGACCGAGGTGATGCGATCGAAACCATCGGTGCTCTCGGGGTTGTAGTTCGGCGAGTTGATCGCGTCGACCGTGAACTTGACGTCGGCTGAGGTGAACGGGACGCCATCGTGCCACTTCACGCCGGGACGGATCTTCCAGGTCACGTCCATCCCGCCGTCGGCGCGCATCACCACGCCGCCGTTCTCCGGAGTGGGGATCTCGGTCGCGAGGAGCGGGACGACATTCATCTTTTCGTCCGTCGTCACGAGTCCTTCCACCACGCACGTCTGCACGTCTTCGAGGATGTGAGTGCTGAAGCGGTTGAGCGTGTCGGGTTCGCGGTCGTACGCGATGATCAGCAGGTCATTGGAGGGACCGCTCCCGCCGGCTTGCCCGCCTTCGCGCGCGCAGGCGGCAAGGGCAGACACCACAATCGCAGACTTTACGGCCACTCGGCCGAGCGCAGAGATCATCGGAACCAACCGCCGGGAGACGCGAGACATCGACACCTGTGGCTTCTGAATTGGGGCCAGAGTCAACGAACCAACTTCTCGATGACCGTGACCCCACGTTAAACACGAGACGTTCAAGCGCGCACGCTCTGACCCCAGCTCTGACCCCAGCTCTGACCCCAGCCCTGACCCCCGGCCCTGACCCCGATTCACTTACTCCACCCCCCGAACCAACCGCGCCGCCAGCGCCACCGGGATCGCACCGAACGACAGCAACTCGTCGTGAAACGCACGCAATGAGGAGTCGTTGCCCAATCTGCCGGCCATCTCCGCACGCAACGCATGGATCTGCGACGTCCCCAGCCAGTACATCAACGCCGTCCCGGGGAACATCGAGTTCTTGACCGCTTCCCCATGCGCCGCAGCCGCCGGCATGCCGACCTGTTCCACATATAACGCGACGGCTTCCTCAAACGTGCGCGCGCCGGTGTGGAACTCCAGGTCCACCAGCGCGCGCGCCAGCATCCGCACGCGCGTCTGCTGCTCCGACACCCGCTCGTCCTCGGTGAGAAAGCCGCACTCGTCCATCAGGTCGGTGGCATAACAGGCCCATCCTTCGGCCATCGTGCCGCCCAGAAACATCGCGATCCGCGAGGCGCAATCGACGGCGGCGATGCGCCCGATCGCCAGCGGCGCACGCGCGGCCTTCCAGTTCTGCACATGGTGCCCAAGCGCGCCGTGATGCACCACGTGATTGAGCTTGATCACGCTGTCGTTCCACGCGCGCAGGTGACGCTCGAGCGCGTCTCCGGCCAACCCCTCGATCGGCGCCACCACATAGTCGTGCACCGGCGGCCACTCCAGCGGCGCCGGCGAGCGATAGTAGAGGTAGTAGAGCGACGGTGCTGCCTGACGAGTCGCCTCCGGGAAGGGGACGTACCGGATGGGCGCGTCGGGCCAGGTCACCAGGTCGCGCTCGGCCGATCGCGCGTGGCACGCGTCCCACACGCGCGTGAACGACGCGTAGTACTCGTCAGGCGCCGGGTGCGCGGCGGTCAATCGCTCCTGTACTCCTGCGAGTCCGCGCGGGTCGATCACCTGCGCCATCGCGTCGAGCTTCGCACGCTCGATGGCGAACTGTTCCTGCACCTCGCGCAGCAACTGATCCATCGAGCGATCGCACCAGTGCCCGCGCTGCACGAGCAGCGATAGCATCTCCCGTCCGCACGCCCGCGCCGGATGGGCATCGCGCGCGAGTCCCGCGACCTCGGCGGCAAACCCCTCGAGCGCGCCTAACGCCATATCGCCCTCGCGACGCAGCGCCGCGCGCAGCTCGTCCCCGATGTCCGGTGCCGAACGCCAGGTATCGAGCCCGGCGCCGAGCAGCGCTCGTGCGCCCTCGCATTCCTTGAGCGCCTTCTCGATCCATGTAGAGGGGACGGGCATTTCGGCGACAACGGCCAGCGCAGAGGCGAGAAAGCGCGGCAACTGCGCCAGCCGCGAACGCATCATCCGCGCGCGCTGCTCGACCGGCGCAAACTCGCGAATCATCAACGAGATGATTGCGAACACCGCCTCTCCAATCACCAGCGACGGGTTGCCGCGCTGGAACTGTCGCCCCTCGAGCTCTGCGAGCTGGATCTCGAGGAACGAATCCGCCAGCGCCCGATCGAGCGCGTCCCAGTCGCGCGCGGCGATCGCCGCGACGAGCTCCGCACCAACCGGCGCCGCCAGCTGCACGCGCTGCAGCTTCATCTGCGCCTGCAACCGCTCCACGCCGGCCGCAGACCAATCCGGGAGTCGATGATCATGCGCGTGCATCCCGGTAAACGTCGCGTTCACCGGCCGTGCTGCGTAGTACGCGTCGAGGAAGGCGGTCAGCGCCGCACTCAGAGTATCTCCAGCGCGCTCAGTCGGGACGGAAGCCCCGCGCGCGGCCTCGCCGCGCGCACTCCTCCCGTCTCCCGTCTCCCGTCTCCCGTCTCCCACCCCTACCTCGGCAGCGGAATCGACACCCACCGCCGCTCACGATACGAGTGCTCGACGGCGTTGATCACCTCCTGCACCCGCGCCCCATCCATGAAGTCGCCCTCGTTCGAATCCTCACCCGAGAGGATCTCCCCGATGAACGACGCGGTGAGGTTGGCGTAGAACAGCGTGCGCCACGACTCCTCCTTGGTCCCACCCGGCGGGTAGAACTCCGGCGGGACCGGAATCTCCTTGAACTCGACGTCGTTAGGCTTGGCGGCCTTGAGCGACTCGCAGACACCGAACTCCTCGACCAGCCGGCAGATCAGCGCTCCTTCGCTCCCGTAGATGCGAGCCTCGATCCCCGGGTAGTTCCCCACCGTCACGAACGACGTCTGGATCGAGCCTAACGCCCCGTTGGCAAACTCGCCGATGAAGATGTCGCCGTCGTCGATGTTCATTCGCATCACGCGGCCGGTGGCGCGCACCATGCGCTCGGGGATGAAGTTGCGCATCGTCCCGACCACTTCCGTGTAGTCGGCGCCCACGGCCCACGCCCCGATGTCGATGATCGGCGCCCCGTACCCCTCGAGCGACGACACCTGCAGCACCGACTGGTCGGCGTTGATATCCACCTGGCGCAGCGGGTTCATGGGATCGAGCCACTGCGAGTTCTGCTCGTAACCGTTGAAGATGAACGGCGTCCCGATGAAGCCCGTGTCGATGAGGTGCTTCATGTACCGCATCGCCGGTGCATAACGAAAGGTGAAGCCGAGCTTCGTCTTCAATCCCTTCGACTTCGCCAGCTCCGCGGCGCGGATGGTATCGCGAAAGTCGAACGCCACCGGCTTCTCGCACAGCACATGCTTCCCAGCCTCGAGCGCCGCCCACGACAGCTCGAAGTGCGTGGCCGACGGCGTGCACACGTCGACCAGGTCCACGTCCTCCCGCGCCAGCACCTCGCGATGATCGGTGTACACGCTCGGGATCCCGAACTCCGCCGCCAACGCCTCGGCCATGTGTCGCTGCGGATCGCAGATGGCGACGACCTCGCATCGCGCGTCGCGCTTTAAGCCGGGGATATGTGCGAGGCGCGCCCACGCGCCTGCGCCGAGGACCGCGACGCGCACCTTGCGCGTGGGGTCGATGCTCTCTGCTGCCACGTAAATCCTTGCCGTCGGCCGTTCAGGTGGGAGGCGTGCGAACGGCGGCGAATGTATGTGGCGTCACCATGCGGAGCCAGCGCGGAAACGCCGTGCTCTCACCCGCACGCGTCTTCGAACGCGCGCGCGAAATCGGCTCGCGAAGCGCGTGGCGCTTCTACGCGGCGTCGACGCGCACGTCGGGGATCGCCGTGCGCGGCACCTCCGGCACAGCGCCACCCGACGGCTGCGAGATCAGCCGCACCACGTGCGCCCGCTGCAGGTAGTACAACCACCCGCCATAGAGCGCCGCGGTCAGCAGCACCACGCCACGCGCCACCGACGCACCGTGCCCAGCGTGGAAGCCGCGCACCCCCTCGCCGGCGATCGTTGCGCCGATCCCCCACCCCATCAATCGCGGCAACGCCGTCCGATAACTCGGCACCACACGCCCACGGAACTCGGCGACCATGTATCCAACGAGCGTGAACGCCGCCACCTGCTCGAGGAAGCGCAGGATCTCGATCTTGGTCCACTCGGAGGCCACGCCCGGAAAGCCGACGCCGAGCTGCCAGGCGTCGGTCCCGCCGAGCAACGGAGCGAGCGTGAGCAGGACGAGATACGCGGCATAGGCCGGCGCCGCCGAGGTGAGAAGCGGGACCTCGAATCGGCGATTGGCCGCTGTAGGAACGAACGGGCGCGTCCCCTGCCACCAGGCCAGCGCGGCCACCAGCGCCGCGCCCCCCGCCAGCACCCAGGGACGCATCGGGAGGCTGGGGAAGGCCCCGGCCAGGAACCAGATCGCAGCCCCGATCGCGGTCGCCTTCGCGCTCAGCGAGCGCGCCGGCCCGAAATGGTAGCGCTGCATCCCCCCCAGCAACGACGCGCCGAAGACGCCGAGCAAAATGGCGAGCACCCCGCGCTCGACATCGCTCCCCGACGACAACGAATTGAGCCAAAGGAGCGGGACGAGGAGATACACGAGCCCCATCAGCGGGAGTTCGAGCGACAGGCGTCCGATGAGTGCGCCGTCGACCTTGGCCTTGGGGGCGAGTCGTTCAAAGGCGATCGCGCCAAGCCAGGCGCCGAGCGCGTTGGTCCCGACGTCGAGCACCGAGGTGTAGCGCTCCATCTCGAAGAGCTGCGCCGACTCGATCGCCATACTGATGAGCGCCCCGACCCAGAGCACGGTGAAGGTCGAGTGCCGGAACCCCTCGCGGCGGGCGAGCTGAAAGAGAAAGCCGAGCGGGAGAAAGAGGAGAACGTTGGCGACGATGTCGACCACGCCGCCGGTGAACATGATCCGCCAGCGCGTGGGCCAGTCGAACTGGAAGGGGAGCAGCGTGATGATGAGCGTGACCCCCAGCATGTAGGCGAGCAGCGCGACGCCGAGTCGCGCGCCAGTCTCGCCACCGCGCGGACCGGCAGGTGAGGCGTCACCAGCGGCGCGCGTACCAACGTGGCGCGGCGCTGTGCCGTTGGGGTTTGGCAAGGAGTCATCACCGGGACCCGACGGGCGGGGCGCGGCGCTTTTGGCGTTGGACCGAAGTATGCTCACAACCGATGGGCAGGAGTTCGGGTGTGAGTATCGGCAGCATGGGTGGCAGAACTGTTGAGCTCGCGAAGTCAAAGACTGGTAAGAGGTTCCACCATCTTTGTGGCAGAAAATTCCTCTGTTGCGATCGCACAAAGACACTAGAATGGCTTTTCAAGGCAGCATGAACACTCCGGTGCCCGGGACGATCTCCGACTTGCCGGCCAGGGATCGATTGACGGTCGCGCTTGCGACCTCAGTAGCCTTTCTGGTCGTGTTCGCCGACCCGCTGGTCAATACCACGCGGACCTGGTGGTCAGATCCCGAGGCGGGACACGGGCTGTTGCTGGCGCCGCTAGCCCTCTGGCTGGCATGGCAGCGCGGTCGAGCGGTGAACGCCAAGCCGCTCCCGCTGGTAGGTGTGTCAATGCTGGTAGTGGCCGTCCTTTTCCGATACGTGTCGGCGCTGGCGGCCGAGGCGTTTGTCGGACGGGCGTCGATGTTTCTGGCGCTTGCGGGGCTGGTCGTGTGGGGATGGGGCATCGCCCAACTGTTGCACTGGTGGCTGCCGGTCGCGCTGCTCGCGCTGTCGGTGCCGCTCCCGGATATGGTCATGGGAGCGCTGGCCCTCCCGCTGCAATTCAAGGCATCCCAGATGGGAGCGGCGATGCTCGCCACGCGCGGCATCCCGGTCCACCTGGATGGCAACGTGATTCGCTTGCCCGGACACGACCTGTTCGTGACCGAGGCGTGCAGTGGACTTCGCTCGTTGACGGCGCTCCTGAGCCTCGGCGTGTTGTTAGGCGGGCTGCTGTTGAAGAAGCCGGTGTCGCGCCTCGCCATCGTGGCGTTGTCGATCCCGGTGGCGGTGCTGGTGAACGGCGTGCGGGTCTTCATCACGGGCTTCCTGGTCGCGTTCGTCGACCCCAAGCTCGCCGAAGGGTTCTCGCACATGACCGAAGGGTGGCTGCTCTTCCTCGTGGCCTTTGCGATCCTGGGCGCGATCACCTGGGTGGTGCTGGCCATCGAAGACCGGAGCGCACGCAGGGCAGCAGCGGGAGCGGCGCATGCCTAACGAAGTGAAGACGCGCCCGTGGCAGGGTTGGCGGTTGTACGTGCCGGCGATGATCCTGGCGGTGGGAGCGCTCCTGCTGGCCGGGGCTCGCCGACAGGAAGTCGCAAAGCTCCCGCGCCCGCTGGAGCAGGTGACGCTGGAGTTCACGGGCTTTGCGGGGGAAAGCCGGACCATCGGCGAGGAAGAGCGGCGGGTCGCCGGGATGTCGGATTACGTCTTCCGCATCTTCGACTCACCCACCGACTCGACACAGGCGTTCTCGGTGTACGTCGGCTACTACGAATCGCAGGCGACGGGGCGAACGATCCACTCGCCCAAGAACTGCCTGCCGGGAGCCGGGTGGCAGACGGTTGAATCGGGGACGCGCACGTTGCAGGTGCAGGGGAAGCCGGTCACGGTGAACCGCTACATCCTGGCCAACGGGCCAATGCAGGCGATGGTGTACTACTGGTATCAGGGACGCGGTCGCGTGGCCTGGAACGAATACGCCGTGAAGTGGGACCTGTTGCGCGACGCGGCAACGCGTGGGCGGACAGAGGAAGCGCTGGTGCGGATCATGGTACCGATCCCGCCATCGAAGCAGTTCAACGCAACGGAGTGGCAGGAAAGGCAAGCACACGCTGACGACCTCGCGTCGCGTGTGGCGGCCGGGTTGGTCCCTGTCGTGGAGCAGGCGCTTCCGCGGTGGGGCAGTCCGGTCACCTAATCGAGGCATCCATCCCTGGCCTGGGAAGGAGAAGGAGGAGTACATGAAGAAGTTCGCCATGACGTCACTCGCCCTCGCGCTGGCAGTCGGCAGCGTAGTGAGCACCCCGGCGGTGATGTCGGCGCAAACCCAGGGGAAGAAGGGTGTCTATCTCCCCACGTCCACAACCGTGCAGACGGGGACGGGAGCAGGGCTGCAGCGCATCACCATCTCGGTCCTCGGCGCCTTCCAGGCGCTCGCGGGCACGCAGCTCTACTATTTCCCGGATCCGTTTGACCCGGTGACCGGACAGTTCGCCCCGAACCAGAAGGTGGCGATCGGTCCGGCGGCGTTTGGAAATGGCGCGGCGACCTGGGTCGCCTCGTCCAATTCCACCACGCTGGGAATCTTCAAGCCGGGGCAGCAGTTGGTGTTCGGCATGTGGATGCCGAACAACACGTGGTACTACTCGGGATCCGTCAACAAGCCGCAGTCCATCGGGCTCACGACACTCGCCGGGACGGTACCCGCCGCTCTGGGTGGTGCCTACACCGCCTCGAACGGCGACGAGGTCTACTCCTGGAAGGGAGAACTCGGGAAGGGGAAGTTCTCTGAAGTCCTCTTCGTGGCCAACCGCAGCACCGTCACTCCCGAGCCGGCGACCATGTCGCTCCTCGGGCTGGGACTGGTGGGACTTGGGGGAATCCGGGCGCGTCGTCGCCGCAAGGCGTAGCGCCGCTCCGGAAACACGACGTCGAGAGGGTGCAGCCAATCGGCTGCACCCTCTCTCGTTTCCGCCTTCGAGCTTCTCCCGAGCTTCTCCCGAGCTCCCGCCGCGCTCCCCCCGCGTCCGCTGCCGCTCAGGCTCCGGCCAACCGCGCCGATACTTCCACACGGAGAACTTTGCCGGAGCGCGAGCTGCGCCCGGCCGTCCGTTCGAATTGTCTCTGGTCGATTCCCATATGGCTCAACTCCTCGACACGCGATCGCGCCTTCGGGCGCCACGCGTCGCGCTTGCCCTCCTGACGGCTCTGTTCCCGCTGGCCCTCACCGGCTGCGGAAAGGCGGCGGCCGTCGAGTCGCCGTCGCCAGGTTCGCTGATCCTCGTGCAGGGGAACAACCAGCAGGTCCAGGGCGGGAACGAGCTGCCCAACCCGATCATCATCCGGGTCCTCGGCACCGACGGGAGCCCGGTCGCGAAGATCCCGATCGGCTTCAGCGTGGTGCAGGGGGGCGGCTCCGTCTCTCCCGGGAGTGCGCCGAGCGACGAGAACGGCGAGGTGAAGGTGAAGTGGACCGTCGGCCCCAACGAGGTCGCGCAGATGCTGCGGGCGACCGTCCCGGGCGTCGAGGCGGTGAACATCAGCGCGCTCGCGCTTCTCCCGTCGGACATCATCGTGGCGCAGGGCAACAACCAGAGTGCCAAGGCCGGGGCGGCGCTCCCCAACCCGATCGTGATCCGCGTGCTGGGGCCGGGCAACGTGCCGATGAAGGGGATCGCGGTCGCCTTCCAGGTCATCACTGGTGGTGGGCTGATCTCGCCGCAATCGGGGCTCACCAACGCGTTAGGCGAGGTCACGGCGCGCTGGACGCTGGGCGGCGTGGCCGGCACCAACACGCTCGCCGTCTCCAG
The DNA here is from genome assembly GCA_964560345.1 of uncultured Gemmatimonadaceae bacterium. Taxonomy (GTDB): domain Bacteria; phylum Gemmatimonadota; class Gemmatimonadetes; order Gemmatimonadales; family Gemmatimonadaceae; genus SCN-70-22. The sequence goes on along the minus strand of CAZLLP010000020.1, from coordinate 22,064 downwards.
CGGTTCGCTGCAGCCCGTGTCGATGCAGGCGGTGGGGCAGTAGCGCACCACCTCGCGTGCTGATGTGCCGACGGGCGCGCCGCGTGGCGCGCCCGTCGTGCGTTGTGCACCTGGCGGACTAGGACGCCCCGCGGCGCGGCGCTGTGTCTCCTTCGCTCGCCTCCCAGGCGTGGCGCGCGGCGAGGATCGTGGCGGGATCGTCGGAGAGAATGCCGCGAGCCCCCAATCGCCAGAGCGCGCGCGCCGAGTCCGCATCGTTGATGGTCCAGACGTGCAACGGAACGCCAGCCGGCTTGGCAGCCCGCGCCAGGGCGCCTAACGGGACGGGGATGTGCTCGTGCACCTGAGGGAGCGACATCACGCGAAACGGGAGCGACCCGAATCGCCAGCCAAGCATGGCGGGCACGACACGCCGTACGATCGCCGGCGTCGATGCGCCGGTCGCGATGCGGCTCCCCTCGAACGCCACCAACGCCTCCTCCTTGAACGACGCGACGACGCACCGATCCTCGGCGCGCAGTCGCTCGATCACCTCGCGCGTCCCGGGCGCCGCCTCCGCGGTCTTGATCTCGATCAGCACCGGGAGGGCGGGAAGGGCGCGCAGTACCTCGTCGAGCGTCGACACCCTGATCCCTTTCCCACGATAGGGAAACGTGCGCCCGCCGTCGGTGGTGAACGTCGCTCCGGCATCGAGCGCCTGCAGCTCGGCCAGCGTCAAGTCAGACACGCTCCCCTTGGCGCCGGTGGTGCGCTCCACCGTGGCGTCATGAAAGACCACGATCACCCCGTCCCGCGTGCGTCGCACGTCGAACTCGATCGCATCGACGCCGAGCGACTCGGCCTGCCGAAACGACTCGAGCGTGTTCTCGGGGGCGTGCGCGCAGTTGCCGCGATGTCCGATGACTGGACGGGCGCGCAGGTCGAGGAGGGGGTTCAAAGGATGGGAAGACGGGAAGACGGGAGGACGAGAAGACGAGTGAAAGCTACAGCAATTGAGACTGCGATTGGGCTCGGGGTCTTGGGCCATCAACCGCGTCCCCATGCCCGTTATCTCGTCTTCCCGTCTTTCCGTCCTCCCCCCCAAGACAAGAACGCCCGGGAGCCTTTGGCTCCCGGGCGTTCTTGGATGGTCCGTCGTGCTAGAAGCTGTACTGCAACCGCGTCACCACCATGCGCCCGATCTGCGGGGAGCCGGGGAACGAACGGAGCTTCTTGTCGAGGATGTTGGTCCCGTTGATCGACCACAACATCTCCTTCGACCCGAACGGCAGGCGATAGTTGAAGCCGATGTCGAACAGGCTGCTCGTCGGGACACCGTCGTACACATAGAACTGCGTCGACCCGGGGCGTTGGAAGCGGATGTTGCGCCCCGAGACGTCGGGGCCCGAGGCGTACACGCCCGAGTTGACCGGGTAGGCCGACATGTAGCGCCAGCGGAATTCCATGCCGTACTTGTTAGGCTCGTCGCGCAGCTTCATGGTCAGCGACGCCTTGCCGTCCGGAGCGTTGAGCATGAGCGGCGACGAGTTGGAGCTCACGATGTCGCTGAAGATCAGGTCACTCACCCAGCTGTAGGTACCGGCGAGGGTGATGTACTCGTTGGCGACGTAGTCGACCGCCATGTCCACACCCTTGACCGTGATTTCCTTGTTGGTGGTGGAGGTGTAGGTGGCGTAGACGTCGGTGCCGTTGGCAAACGTGCCGTTGTTGAACTGCACGATGCCGACCGGAAGCGACGCCGCGGCGGTCGCGATCGCCGGCGCGATCTGCGCAGCAGCAGCCGCCGCCTGCGCGGCCGGGACGCCGGCCTGGATCAGGATCTGCGCGATGTTGGGCCCGAGGTAGGCGCCAAGCTGCGGACCATTGAAGAAGACGTTCGGCGTCGCGATGCCGGCCGGGTTGCCGACGTCACCGCGCTTCTGCACCCAGCCATCGACGGCCAGGCGCAACTTGTTGCCGATGATCCCCTTGTAGCCGAGTTCGTACGTCTTGTTGTACGAGGCGTCGAGGGCGCCGATGTCGGAGAGCGCTCCACCTTGGATGTCACGCGCCGGATTGCTCGCCTGGTTGAGGTAGGCGACGCGGCTGCCGACCTGCGCGTCCGTCGGCTGCAGAGTGCCCAGCGCGTTGACCAGCGCCGTGGCCGTCTGTGCGCCGAGCGTGGGGGTAAGGAGGGCGATGAGGTTCGGGCGCAGCCCCGCGATCACCCCGCGATACACACCAGCCGACGACGACGGAACCCACTCGTTGCCACCGGTGAAGCGCGACTTCATGCACAGCCCGCCGTTGAGCGTGCCGCACGAGCGATTGAACGTCCATCCGGACTTGGGCGGGTTGCCCAGCGCGCGGATGTTGTAGCCCGAGTTGCCAATGTTGCGCGCCTGGATGAGGTCCAGGAAGTACGAGAAGTTGGCGGGCGTCGAGAAGGCGCGGTTGTACGTCGCGCGGAAGTTGTGCGTCTCGTTGGGCTTGAACACGAGGGCGACGCGCGGCGACGTCTGGTACCCGTCGATGAGCGAGTTGTGATCGACGCGCAGCGCGGCGATGAAGTCGAACTTCGACGTGAGGTTCGTCGTCGACTGGATGTAGCCGCCGACTTCCGTCACGTCGTCGATCTCTTCGTTGCGCCCGTTGATGGTGCCGCCGGTGCGCGGGTTGGTCTTGATCCAGTCGAGGCCATATACGAAGTCTTGGCTCTTGCCGAGCGACAGCCCGTGTTGCAGCTGCGCGGCGAAGACGCGCGACTGGTCGACGATCGGCTGCCCCGAGCGCAGCAGGTAGGTCCCGGCGGTCGAGAGCGAGTCGTCGTTGCCGGCGTCGCTCAGGTTGGCAAACACTTGGCCGAACAGGCGACCGATGCGCGCGCGCTGCTGCAGGCTCTTGTACGTCCAGTTCTTGATCTGCGCGGTGCCGTTGGCGCCCGTCAGTTCAAGGCCGCTGCCGACGTCGGTGTAGCCAAGCGTCGTCACGAACTCGGAGTTGTCATTCGGGCGGACGTCGACGCGCGCTTCGGACGAGAAGCGGCGCAGCGCGAAGTCCCGGATGTTCGGCTTCCCCGCGCGTCCCGAGGGCGCCTGCGCCGGGAAGAAGTCGGGCTCGCCCGGATCGAAGTTGCTGATGACGTTCCCCAGCGTGTCGCGCGCCGAGCTGCTGCTCCAGTCGGTGGCGCTGAAATACTCGCCCGACAGCTTGTAGGCGATCTTGGGGTTGATCACGCCGGCGTGGCGCAGCGCGCCGCGCCACAGGCTGCGCGTGCCGCCATCCACCGTGAGCGTCGTCCCCTGCGAGGAGAAGGGCGACTTGGTGATGACATGCAACACGCCGTTTGCCGAGTTGGGGCCGTAGAGCGCCGAGGCGGGCCCGAGCAGCACTTCGATGCGCTCGACGTCCTCGTTGGTTCCCGTCGACAGGAACGGGACGTTGACCCGGAGCGACGGGACACCGGCGAAGCGGTAGTCCTGCAGCATCAGGATCGAGCCGGAGAAGGCGTTGTTGAAGCCGCGCGCCACCACGTTGCTCTGGGCGATACCGCCCTGGTTCACGTCGACCCCCGGCACACCGCGCACGTGATCGGAGACCGTCACGGCGGTGCGCTCCTGGATGTCGCGCACGTCGACGACCGACACCGAGGCCGGCGCGGCCAGCGCCTTCTCGGGACGACGTGACGCGGTCGTGACCACCGGATTCAATTCGGTGGCGAACTCCTTCATGGTGAAGTCAGCGGTGGCAGTGCCGCCGGCCGTGACCGTGACCCCTTCGGTGCGCACCAATTGATAGCCGATGCGTGTGGCGACGACGGCGTACGTTCCCGCCGCCACATTGGCGACGCGATACGAGCCATCCTCGCGCGAGAGGACTGAGGCGGCCATCTGCCCGTTGGCGTTGATGGCCTGGACGCGCACGCCGCTGAGTGGCGAGCCGCCTTCGTTGGTCACCTTGCCGCCGATGGAGCCCCCCTGCGCAAGCGCGGGGCGCGCCGCGAGGGCAAGACAACACATGACGGCGAATCGACGAACTCGAGTTGCGAACATCAACACCTCGGAGGGAATGGTGTAAATGGTCTGTCAAGACGCCCCGAAGATAGGGCGCGACCGCTTCGGTTCGCCATATCTCATTCCCCCGATTTCAGCGACTTGTTGCTGTCGCCCGTCCCCCTGCACCCAGTCACCTGGTCCGCCGATCTCCGCCAGCCGCGCTTCGCCCCTCCCGCTCTCCGCCACCTTCGTCCCTGCGTCCGCTCACGCCTTGCGCACCGATCGCCCCATGGCGACTTCTCCACGCATCATGCACTCGTCGCCCATCACTCTCATTCGTGCGTCGCGCGCGCCGCGGCTCATGCCACGCGTGACACGCCGCGTTCCACCCCGTGGCCCGCGCTGGCCACGTCACGTCGCGCGAATGCTCGCGATTGCTGCCTGCGGCATCACCCTTTCCACCGCTTCGACCGCTGGCGCGCAGGACAGCACCGCTGCGCCAACCCCGGTGGTGCGAACCCTCATGGGAGACATCGCGCTCATGATGCGGCGCGATGCGTCGGGGACGCTCGACATCGGCGCGGCCGGCGCGGCGCGCACGCTCACCCTCAGCGTGCGCGCATCCGATGCCCTCCGCTGGTCCGACTCGGCGTCCCGCCTGCTCGTCCCGCTGCGCGCGCGGCGACGGCGCCCGACGCCCCCTAATGACAGCGTGCCGGCCGTGCAGCGCGCGCGCGCCGTGCTCGAGGAACCTGGCGTCGGCGCGGGCTCGTTCGTCCTCACGCGACTCGACAGCGCGGGGGCGCGCTCGTTCCAGCTCTTCATTGACGACGCCGAGCTGTCGCCGCTCCGTCAGCCGCTGGAGGTGTCGGAGGCGACGACGCTTGTCCGACTGATGCGCAAGGCGGCCACGCGCCCCAAGCCAGCCAAGGTGCGAAGGTCGAAGCCCAAGGCTGCCAAACCGACGTTGAAGACCGCGAAGCCAGCTGCAAAACCGACGACACAGGCAGCCCCCAGACCAGACGCGTAGCGGGTGAGACCGCGCGCGCCAGGCGCACGCGCTCTGCCGTCCGCCGGGTCCCGCGCCGCTGCTACCGCGCCCCCCCCATGACCTGCAGCAGCTTCTCGCGCGCGGCCAGGGCCTCGGCGTCCCCGGGGGCGAACTCGAGCCCGGCGTTCACTTCCGCCAGCGCGCGCGCCAGGTCGCCGCGCGCGGCGAGGATGCGTGCCAGATAGAAGTGCGCCACCGGGAGCGACGGGTCGCTCGCGACGGCCTTCTCGTACGCCGCCTGCGCGTCGGCACCCTTCCCCTGCTCGAAGTAGACATTGCCCAGGTTGAACCAGGCGAGCGGTTCGTACGCGTTCAGCTGCAACGCGCGACGATACGCTTGCTCGGCCCCCCCCTTGTCGCCCTGCGACGACAGCGCGATCCCCAGGTTGACGAGTGCCAGCGGTTGCCGCGGTTCGAGCTCGAGGCTCCGCCGGATGCTCGCGGCACCGTCGGCATAGGCCCCGCTCTGCGACTGCGAGACGCCGAGGTTGAGGTGGAGCCGCGGATTGTCCGGCTCGATCTCCAGGGCTTTGCGATAGGTGCGAATCGCGGTGGCGGCGTCGCCGTTGGTGCGCGAGAGGTCGGCGAAGTAGCTGAGGATGAGCGTCCAGCGGGCGCGCACGCGCGCTTCGTCGGCGCCGAGTCCGCGCAGATGCGCGGCCAGACGCGTGCGCACGCGGCCGCGTTCCCCCGCGGCCAGGTGCAACGACGCCAGCGCCATGCTGCGCACGTCCAGGTCGGGGTGCGACGCGAGCGCGTCGAGCCGGTCGATCACGCCGCCTTCGAGGTCGGCCACGTCGGCGGAAAGGAACTGTTCGGCAAACTGCGCCATGCCGGCAAAGAGGGCAGCGGTGTGCCGTTCACCCGCCCGCAGCACCAGCTCGGCCGCCGCCGTGCGGTCGGTCATCGAAGACAGCCGTTGGGCGGCAGCAATCGCGGGGGCCACCGGCTTGAGTTCGCCGTACCGGCGCCGCACCTGATCGTCGAGCGCCTGCTCGGTCTTGTCGGTATGGCACCCGCGGCAGGCACTGGTGATCCCGGCGGCGCCGTCGGCGGCGGGACGCGGAATGGGGATCGCGTGATCGGACCGCGCGTACTTGAGCGTGGTCCCCACCTCGGGCTCCTGCAGGTACGGCATGTGGCAGCTCACGCAGCGACTCCCCTCGGACGCTGGGGCGTGCTTCGTGTGCAGCGTCGGTGCGGCGCCCTTGGCCTGGTGGCACGAGGTGCACTGCCGGTCATCCACGCGACCGGGAATCGCCTCGCCCGTCACCGTGCGATATCCCTGCGAATGCGGGTCGTGGCACGAGGTGCAGGTCATCCCGCCGTTCACGTAGCAGTCGGAATAGAGATGCCCCTGCTGGTAGGCGAAGGTGCGGATGCGCCCGTCGGCGAGATGTGCGCGCTCCCCTAACTGTGGCGTGCGGAGCGCGTAGTAGTCCTCCAGCGACTCGCCCGGGAGGTAGCCCCCGCGCAGGCGATCCTTGAGCGCGTGGCAGCTCCAGCAGGTCCCGAGCGAGCCATCCTTCGAAAGCGTGGCGAGCGCCGCCATCCCCGTCTCGCCAGAGGCTAGCGCCGCCGCGTCCTTCACCAGCGCCACGTGTCGTCGTCCCGGACCATGGCACGATTCGCAGTTGATCGACAACGACGTGAAGCGGGTGCGCACCTTCGCCGCCGCTGTATCGAGCGAGACGGCGATCTGGCTCCCGTGGCATGACTGGCAGTTGGTGTAGCGCACCTCGTCGCCGAGCACGCGCACCGGGGGCCAGTCGCCGCAGTCGGCGAGCGCCATCGCGGGGGTGATGGGCTGCCACCCCTTCCCGCCGCGCGCCTCGGTGTTGCAGAACCACTTCCCTTCGATGCGATGAAAGTCAAACGGGAGAAAGCGCCACGTCCCGTCGTTCCACTTGGTGACGAATCCCTGTGTGCCGCCACCCACCATGTGCCCGCGCCCAATCACGCCGTCGACGGTGAAGGTGCGCTCGGGGCGCCCCTGCTGCCTGACGACGAAGCGATACGATCGCCCGGACGCGGTGGCGAGCACCTCGGCGTCGCGAAAGCGGATGGGGGCGCCATTGAACGCGGCGATGATCGTTGCAGGTGACGGAGCCCCCCCGGCCGTGCCGTGCGTCGACGTGCGCCAGACGTCGAACTCGGCGCGATGGCAGCTCGCGCAGGCGTCGGAGCCGAGGAAGTCGTCGGAGGTGACGGTCGCCGCGGCCACACGTGTGGTGGGCGCCGGAAGCGGCTCGCGCGAGCCGCTTCCGGATTCCCCGTCGCCGGCCCACGGACGAAAGACCGAGAGGAGCGCCGCCAGCACCAGCACGACGACGATCGCCAGCAGCAGCCAGAGTCGAGCGCGCGGAAAGCCAGGCGGAAGCGGCGTGACGGGCGTTTCGCGCGACGGCGCGCTCCCCCCTGACTTGCCCCCGCCTCCCTTCGACTTGCGCGCCATGCCCTATCGCCCTCCCGTGGCATCGCGCGACCAGGCCGGCCCCTGGCATCCGCACAGCGTCCGGATGTGGGCCACCAGGGCACGAATCTCGGCGGCGGAGAGCGACGCGCCAAACGCGGGCATGCGCGGGCTGCGATTCATGATCTCGCCCCCGCCGGCGATGGTGTCGTAGAGCGAATCGTCGGGGCGCGCCGACATCGCGGCCTTGTCGCTGTGCGCGGCCGGTTTCACCGGTAGCGACGCGGCATTCGGGCCATCGCCTTTCCCCTTGGCACCGTGGCAACTGGCGCACCACTTGGCGTAGAGCGCTGGTGCGTCGACGGTGGCGGCTGACGGGGCTGGCGTTGCGCCTGCTGCTGTCGCGCCGGTCGCATTGCCGGGACGCGTCTGGAGGTAGCGGATCACCAGTTCGCGCGTGGTCGGGAGCATGAGCGTGCGGGGCATTGCGGCTGTCGGGACCACGCGCTGCGGATCGGTGACCATCGCGGCGATGTACTCAGCCGAGCGGCGGGTGCGGACGCTCGACAGGTCGGGGCCGATCTTCCCTCCGCTCCCGTTGAGCGTGTGGCACCCGAGGCAGGGGAGGTGATCGCGCAGCAGCGCCTCGGCCTTGCGGGTGGCGGCCGCCGAGAGCGGGGCGGGGTCGGCAATCGGGGCGTCGTGGGCCCCCTGGGTTCGCGGAGCGGGGCCAACAGGCGTGACGGACCGCGGATTGGTGCGCCCCGTCACCGGGGAGGCGACCCCGGCAGCGACCACGCGCGGCGAGGCCAGGGCGATCGACAGGAGTAGCAGTAGGAACTGCGTCACCCGGCCGATACTCCAAGCGATGGTCCTGCCTTCATCGACGCGCCCTATCGTGCAGAATCACGCCAAAGAATACCCGGGCAAACGCGAGCCGCACAATACGGACGACCGGTCACCGCTCGAGATCAAGATGCGGATGATCCTGTCCGAGGCCGATTTTCCCGCGATCTCGAAGGACGCCCTCGACGCATTGAAGCACATGCCCGAGGACGACGCGTCGATCCAGCGATTGGCGAACATCGTCCTGCGCGAGTATGCGCTGACGCTCAAGGTCCTGCGCACGGCCAACAGCGCCTACTACAAGCGCTCGGACAAGACCATCCAGAGCGCGACGCATGCGATGCTCCTGCTGGGGGCGCGCACCGTGCGTCACCTCGCCGCGTCGCTCCTGGTCTTCGAGCACTATCGCAAGCGCTCGCCCGGGCTCAAGGAGTTGATGCTCCTGTCGCTGCTGACGGCGAACCACGCGCGCGAAATTGCGATGCGGCGCAACCTCCCCGATCCCGAGGAAGCGCATCTCTGCGGGATGTTCCGCAACCTGGGGGAGGTGCTCATCGCCGGCTACTTCCCCAAGGAGTACGCCCGGATCCTGCAGCACCTCGAGACCAAGGCACGCGGCGAAGGGATCGCGGCATTCGAGGTGCTCGGCTTCCGCTTCGAGGACCTGGGCGAGGCGATGGCGCGTCACTGGGGGATGCCGGAGCCGGTGATCATCGGCATTCGCGCCGACGGCCCGCTGGCGGTCTCGGAAGTCGGGGTGATCACCGCCTTCGCGCACGATCTCACGGCGGCGGTGTACCGTCGCGACTTCGATCCCAAGCGCGACGGCGTGGCCGAGGTGCTCACCCGATATGCCCGTCGCCTCAACCTCACGCGCGAGGAAGTGGCCGGGGTGCTTGAGGCCTCGCTCGCCGAGACGAAGGAGGTCTTCGCCAGCGCCAAGGTGACGCTCGACGACCTCAAGCTCCGCCGGCTGCAAAAGGCGGCGATGGCGCAGCTCGGGTCGTGGGGGCCGCCGGCGGCCGAGATTCCGGCCCCCGGCGCCTCGGCAGGTGCAACGGCGGAACAGGTGGCCGAGGTGGAAGCGGCGATCGCACTGGCGCGCGTGCGCGAGGAGCTGTGCTCCGAGGTGATCCGCATCGCCCAGCCCGCGTCGGGGGAGGACCTCAACCGGGTGATCCTGATGGTGCTGGAGGGGATCTTCCGCGGCGGCCCCTTCGATCGCGTGGTCTTCTGCATGATCACCCCCGACCGGAGCGGCGTGAAGGCGCGCTACGGGCTGGGGACCGGTGTGGAGCAGTTGCTGGAGAAGTTCACCTTCGAGCTGAGCCCGCGCGAAGGGCCCGTGGCGGTGGCCATGCTCCGCCGGCAGAGCGTCTGCGTGCCGGTGGAGCGCGACTTCACCGCGCAGGAGCTGCGCTTTGCCCAGTCGTTAGGCTCGTCATGCTTCGGTGTCTTCCCGGTGGTGGTGGGGACGCGCCTGGTGGGGTGCGTCTATTGCGACCGCCCGTGGAACGCGCGCCTCCCCGACCGCAGCACCCTGGCCTACGTGCGCAAGCTGTGCGAGGGGGCGGTGAAGGGGATCGAGGCTCGGCAGGCCGCCGCGACGCCGGGGCGGCAGAGCGCCACCGGCACGGGGGTGCAGGCGGTGCTGCGCGCGACGCCGGCCTACTCCGCCACGTTCAAGAGTGACACCGTGCTGCGCCTCCTGCGCGGGGAGGATGCGGCAACGGTCTCGTCCGAGTTGGGGATCGCCGAGTCGGTGCTGGAGAAGTGGAAGACCGAGTTTCTGGCCATCGCCGTTGCCGGGATGAAGGCTGGGTAGCGCAGCACTCACCCGGCAAACTCGCCGAAGCCGGCCTAGCCGGCTTCTCCCGCGCGCTCGAGCAGCGTGATCTTCTGCCAGATCTTGCGCGACAGGCCGTTGGTGAGGTCCTCGATCTCGTTGACCGCCTGCAGGACCACCGCGTCGTCCACGCGCTGGACGAAGAGCGCGCCGATCTTGGCCGTCAGCGACAACAACTCGCTGCAGTAGTCCAGGTAACGCCCCAGTTCGGCGCGCGTCATCGTGCGCTTGGGCGACGAGGCCGTGTCGTCGCGCGGGACGAGCAGGCGCTCGGGATCCTTGGTGAGCTGGTGCATGTCCACGATGTGGGCGATGCTGCGCAACTGGTGGATGCGGCGCAGCACCACGCGCCGCTTGAGCCGGGCCTCGATCGAGATGAGGAAGTAGACGGCGATCCCCAGGAAGACGAGGTCGTTCACCCCGGACTCGACCCCCTGGACGAATTCCGCCAGCCCGGACACCTGCGTGGGGGACGACAAGCGCTGCACCACGCCGGCCACGGCGGCCACCACCGCCACCACCATCAGCACGATGGCCAGGCCCACGCCCGCCCGGATGGGCCAGTGCGGGCGCCCTAACGAGTCGGCCTCGCGCGCACAATCGCGCGCGAGGCCGAGCAGGTCGCGCCCGACGCCGGACAGCCCGGCGCCGGGGAAGCGTTCTTCAATGCGTTGTCCCAATCGTTCGATCGTCGCGATGATGTGTGTCGCGTCGAGGGTCCGGAAACTCATCGCGACTCCGCTACGCGGCCGCGATCACTGCGCCGCCACCTTCTGCGGCCACTTGTCGAACCAGCTGCGCATGTAGAGCTGCGTGCGCAGGAAGTTCGACGGCGTCGACGAGGTCCCGTGCCACTCGTTGTTGATGCGGATCATCGCTGTCGGCACCTTGCGGTACTTGAGCGCCATGTAGAACTCCTCCGTCTGCGGCATCGGGGTACGCAGGTCGAGGACACCGGTCATCAGCATCGTCGGCGTCTTCACGTTGCCGACGTACATGATCGGCGAGCGCTTGAGGTACTCGCTCGGGTCTTCCCAGAACGGCTTCTCGAAGTTGCGATACCACCCCGGCCCGTCGGTCGTGCCGACGAACGACATCCAGTTGATCACCGGGCAGTTGCTGCTGGCGGCGGCAAAGCGGTCGGTGTGTCCCACGATCCACGCCGTGAGCACGCCGCCCCCCGAGCAGCCGAAGACGTACATCCGGTTGGTGTCGATGTACCCGCGGTTGATGACCGTGTCGACGCCGGCCATCAGGTCGTTGAAGTCCTTGCCGGGGTACGCGTTCTTGATCGCGTTGCCGAAGGCGCTGCCGTAGCCCGTCGATCCGCGCGGGTTGGTGTAGAGCAGGACGTACCCTTCGGCCACGTGGTTCTGCCGCGCGAAGTTGAAGCCGACGTTGTACATCGAGTGCGGCCCGCCGTGGATCTCCAGCATCAGCGGGTACTTCTTCTTCGCATCGAAGTCGGGGGGCTTCACGATCCACCCCTGGATCTTGTAGCCGTCCACCGACGTGTACCACACCTCTTCCTGCTCGCCGATTTTCTTCCCCGTCAGCACGTCGTCGTTGACGGCGGTGAGCGCCTTGGGCTCCGGCTTGGTGAGGGCGAACATCACCACGTCGTTGGGGCGCGTCGCCGTGCTCACCGTCCCGATCGCGACCCCCGACTTGCCGATGTCGCTGACGCTCAGCACCTGCGCCCCCTTGGTTACCTGGCGCACCGCGCCGTTGAGCGGGGCAAAGTACAGGTTGCGCGATCCCTCGCTCTCGGCGTTGAAGTAGATCCCGCTTCCGTCGGCCGCCCAGATGAGCCCCGATGGTGACCGATCGAGCTGCGGCGTGAGCGAACGCGAGTTCGATCCGTCGGCATTCATCACGTAGAGCTGCTGGTCACGCCACGTGTCGGTGGTGTGATCGAAGCCGGTGTAGGCGATGAACTTTCCGTCGGGCGACGGTACCGGCTGCCCATCGGGGCCGCTGCGCGTCGTGAGCTGCTTGATGGCGCCGCTCGCCACGTCGACGGCGTACACGTCGCTCTGACGCCACGAGTACTCGGCCTCGGGGACGCGGTTGGCGCTGAAGACGATCGACTTGCCGTCGGGCATCCACTGCGGCGCGCCGTGGTCCCAGCTCCCGCTCGTCACCTGCCGCGGCGTCCCGCCTTCCGACGACACGACGAAGATGTGCTGATAGGCGTCGTCGGTGAATCCTTGCCGATCCTGCCGGTAGTCGAGCTTCGAGACGATGCGCGGCGGCTCGATCCACTTGGCCCCCTTGGGCGCGGCCGGGATCGGGATGTTCCATGACTCGCGATACGGCACGCCCATGCGGAAGGCGATCGACTTGCCGTCGGGCGACCACTGGATGTCGCTTGGCGACTCGGTCAAGCGGGTGATCTGCGAGACCGCCCCTTCGGCGTCCATCCACCTAACAAAGATCTGCGGGCCGGCCGGTTCGCCTCGCGTGATGTAGGCGATGCGCTGCCCGTCGGGGGACCATTCCACCGATCCGCCGTTGACCAGGAAGCGATTCTTCGATCCGTCGACCCCCATGATCCAGAGCGACGATTCCCATCGGTCGTTGAGCTTGTCCACCCAGCGGCGCGTGTAGATCACCTGCTTGCCGTCGGGTGAGAGGCGGGGGGTCTGCACGTCCTCCCAGTCGAGATACTGGTCGAGGGTGAGTCGGTCCTTGGTTGACTGGGCCATGGCTGGCCCCGCCAACAGGAGGGTGAGGACGAGCGCACGGCGCGATGCGCGCGAGTGGTACATGCGAACCTCCGGGGGGAATGTGCAACTGACGGCAGCGCCACATCGGGCGGGGGTCATGGAGCATTACGCTGCGCCGGCGCGCGGCGCTGCGCGAGGGGGGGAGGGCGCAGACGCGGCATCGCCCCGGGTCGACCACTCGTCCGCCGCCCCTCGAACGGCGAGCCCGCTATCGATCGGCGAGCGGGATCGACAGCACGGCGACGCACCCGGTGCGGTCGCGGCGATTGTCGAGCGAGAGCAACCCGCCGTGCGCCTCGGCGATCTGCCGGGAGAGCACCAGCCCGATCCCCGTCCCCTGCGGCTTGGTGGTGAAGAACGGGACAAACAGGTTGGCGGTGGTCGGGAGTCCCAGCCCCTCGTCGCGCACCACGAGTTCCACCCGCGCGCCGTCCAGGCGCCAGGTGACGTCGACCGATCCGCCGGTCTGCAGCGCCGCATCAACGGCGTTGCGCACGAGGTTGATCAGCGCCTGCTCGAGTTGATCGCGATCGGCGTGCATCGTGATGTCCGGCCCGGGCTCGACGCGCACGGGAAGCCGTTGCTCGATCGCCGCGGCGCGCCGCACCAGTTCCTCCACCCGCACCTGTCCACGCTGCGGTGCGGGGAGGCGCGCCAGGCGGGCATAGGCGCTCATGAAGCGCGACAGCGCGTCGGCGCGGCTGGCGATGATGCCAAGTCCGCGCTGCATGTCCGCCGTGTCTTCGCTCCCGTTCTGCCCGCGCTCAACGATCGCTTGCAGCGAGCCGGCGAGCGACTTGATCGGCGCCAGCGAGTTGTTGATCTCGTGGCTCAGCACGCGCACGATGCGTTGCCAGGCCTGCAACTCTTCCTCGCGCAGGCTCTTGGTCACGTCGGCGATGACCAGGAGGGTGTGCGGCCGCGCGTCCTGCCGGAACGTGGTACGCCGGACTTCCCAGCGCCCCGAGCGCTCGGGAAAGGCCAGGTCGTACACCTGCGGCGACGCCCCCTGCAGCAGCGCCCCCAGCTCTAACGTCGAGGCCTGCTTGCCCACCAGCCGCTCGGCGCGCTGGTCCAGCAGGCGCTCGCCGGCGCGATTCACCAGCCGCAACGCGTCGTGGTCGTCGAAGGTGAAGATCGCCACGTCGATTTCGGCCATCACCGCACGCAGCAGCGACGTGGCCTCCATCGCCCCCTGTCGCTGCGAGCGCAGGGTGTCGCCCAGCATGTTGATCTCCAGCAGCGCCAGGCCTAACGCATCGTCCGATCGCCCGAGTCGGGCGCGCAGCGAGAAGTCGCCCTCGCGCAGCGCCGCCAGCATGTTCGACAGCGTTTGCAGCGGGCGCACCACGCGTTCGCGCAGCGCCACGGCGATGATCAGCCAGACGCCGGCGACGAACCCCCCGAGCGTCCACGCCGCGCGCGCCGAGTAGCTCCCGGTCCACAGCAGGGCCAGCGTGGCCACGACCCCCGGAAGCCCTGCCCCCAGCGCGAGCAGGAAGACGCGACGCTCGTGCGAGAGCGAGAAGCGGGGGCGCTGCTCCGGTTCGTCAGGCCACCCGGGGACCGTCACCGCCCCCTCGAGTGCCCGCGCCGTCGCGTCGTCACGACGCGCTCCCCGGCTCGATGCGGAAGTGTTCGAGCCGGCGATACAGCGCGCTGCGGCTCAGGCCTAACGACTTGGCGGCGTGCGACACGTTGCCGCCGTGCCGCGCCAGCGCCTTGCGGATCAGGATCTGCTCGACTTCCTCCAGCGGCAGGTCCTCGTAGCGCGGCGAGGACTGTCCGCCGGCGACCCGCAGCCCGAGGTCGATGGCGCGAATCGCCGCCCCTTGCGCCAGCAGCACCGCGCGCTCGACCGCGTGCCCCAACTCGCGAATGTTCCCCGGCCAGGCGTGTTCCAGCAGCGCCTGCATCGCGCCGGGTTCGAATCCTTCGAGCGCCTTGCGATAGCGCTGCGCGTGGCGCTGGAGAAAGGCCCGCGCCAGCGGCGCGATGTCGTCGCGGCGCTCGCGCAGCGGCGGGAGGTGGAGCTCGATCGTATTGAGGCGAAAGAGCAGGTCTTCGCGAAAGCGCCCGCCGCGAACGTCGTCTTGCAGGTCCGCGTTGGTCGCCGAGAGCACGCGCACGTCGACGCGGCGCACCTTGGAAGAGCCGACGCGCTCCAGCTCACCGCCCTGCAGCACGCGCAACAGCTTGCTCTGCTGCCCCATCGAGATGTTGGCGATCTCGTCGAGGAAGATCGTCCCGCCGTCGGCGAGCTCGAAGCGTCCGACGCGGTCGGTGCGCGCGTCGGTGAAGGCCCCCTTCACGTGGCCGAACAGTTCGCTCTCGAAGACGCCATCGGAGAGCCCGCCCATGTTCACCGCGACGAAGCCGCGCTGCGCCCGCGGCGACGACGCATGCAGCCAGGTGGCTACCAGTTCCTTCCCCGTTCCGTGCTCGCCGGTGATGAGGACGTTCGCGTCGCTCGGCCCCACGCGTTCCATCAGCTGCAACACCGGGCGCATCACCGGCGACTCGGCGATGAGCGTGGGGAGCATCGCCGACGCCGCGCGCAGGGCGGAGTTCTCGCTCTCGAGCCGCTGCGCCCGCCGCAGCGCGCGCCCCAGCTCCACCGCATTGCGCACGATGGCCACCAGGCGCGCGTTGTCCCATGGCTTCTCGACGTAGTCATGCGCCCCCCGCCGCATCGCCTCGACCGCGGTGTCGATGCTCGCCCACGCCGTCATGACCACAATCGGCAGCGTGGCGTCGAGCCCAACGAGCTGCTGCAAGAGGTCGAGCCCCTCGCGCCCCGACGTCGTGTCGCGCGTGTAGTTCAGGTCTGCCAGGACCGCGTCGAACTCACGCGACCGCACCGCCTCGAGCACTTCCATCGGCGAGCGCGCCGTCTCGACGTGGTACCCCTCACCCTTGAGCAGCAGGCGCAACGCCTCGAGCACGTCGGGCTGGTCGTCGGCCAGGAGGATGCGGGGGGCGCGGGGAGCAGGCAATGCGAGACGGGAGACGGGAGACGGGAGACGGGAGACGGGAGACGGGAGATTGAACCCCTGCACCCTGAAGATGTGCGCTCGGGTGCCTGAAGGGCTACGACGTGAAGCGTTTTCCGCCCCCGCCCAACAATCCGCGTCCCTCCCTCGCAACCCTCCCCAACCTGGGCGCTACCGAACTCCCGTCTCCCGTCTCCCGTCTCCCGTCTTGTCATCCGACACCACCCACCCGTCCCGCACCGTCACGATCCGGCTCCCGTACAGCGCATTCTCCTCCGAATGTGTCACCTGCACGATCGTCGTCCCGGCCTGGTTGAGCGCCACGAACAGCTCCATGATGTCGCGGGCCTGCGAGGAGTGCAGGTTCCCCGTCGGTTCGTCGGCGAGCAGGAGCGCCGGCTTGGCGATCACGGCGCGCGCGACGCCCACGAGTTGCTGCTGGCCACCCGAGAGCTGGCGGGGATAGAGGTCCTTCTTCCCCACAATCTGGAAGCGGTCGAGTGTGTCGGCGACGATGGCCGCCCGCCGGTCGCGGGGGACATCGCGGTACGACAGCGGCACATCGAGGTTCTCGGCCACGGTCAGGTCGTCGAGCAGGTGGTACTGCTGGAAGACGAAGCCGATGTGCTTCCGGTTCAGCGTTAGGCGATCCTTGTTGGCCAAGGCATGTACCGGCGTGTTGCGAAAGTGGTACTCGCCATGCCACGCCCCGTCGAACATGCCGAGGATCGACAGCAGCGTCGACTTCCCCGCCCCCGACGGCCCCATGATCGTGACAAACTCGCCCGGGTTGATGTCGAGCGTCACACGGCGCAGCACGTAGGACTTCCCCATCGGGAGGTCGAACGACTTCTCCACCCCGCGCATGGAGACCAGCGGGCCGGTGAAGACATCGTCGGCGACGGGAGTGTCGGGCTTGGCGGATCGGAAGAACGACATGACGACGGACGGGAGACGGGAGTCGGGAGACAGAAGACGGAGACGGGACGGCGGCGGGTTCAGTCTAGTCGCCGCGCAGCGCTTGGACGGGATCCAATCGGGCGGCACGCCGTGCGGGGAAATAACTGGCGAGCGCGCAGGCGGCGAGGATCAACAACGACTGGCCAAGGAAGGTGACGGGATCGGTGGTGCTCACGCCGAACACGAGGCTTCGCAGCAGCCGACTTGCCCCCCACGACGCCGCGAGGCCGATCGAGACGCCGATCCCCGTCAGCAACATCGCCTGCCGCATGATGAGCGCGACAACCTCGCGCCGCACGGCGCCGAGCGCCATGCGGATCCCCAACTCGCGCGTGCGCAACGACACCGTGTAGGCCAGCACGGCGTAGATCCCGAGGAGCGACAAGACCAGGCCGAGTGCCGCGAAGGCCCCGAGCAGCACTGCGCCAAACCGCAGACGACCGAGCGACGTCGCCACGCGTTCTTCCATCGTCTTCTCGTCATAGATCGCGAGGTCGCGGCTCAGCGCGCGGACGGCGTCGCGCGCTCCGGTCACCAGCGCCGAGGGATCGCCATCAGTGCGCAGGAAATACAGGCCGTTGGACTGCGCGGCCTGCAGGTACGAACCATAGAACTCGAGCGTTGGTGGATCGCCAACGGCCGAATAGTTCACGTCGGAGATGACCCCCACGATCTCGGCCGAGGCCCAGTTGCTGAAGCCGATCCCCATGCGCTTCCCCACGGCGTCACCGCCCGGAAAGAGTCGCTTGGCAGCCGTTTCGTTGATCACGCCGACCGTCGGCATGCCGGTGCGATCCTGCTCGGTGAGAAACCGTCCGGCGATCAGTCGTGCGCCGATGGCGGGGAGGTACCCGTCGTTCACCAGGTGCACACCGATGTTCGGGCGGTCCCCACCTTCGGGGAGAACGGTGCCATTCACGTTCAGGACCAGCGTTCCGCCGCAGGCTTGCGAGAGCGGGGCGCACCAATCGGTCCCGACCGCACGCACGCCGGGGAGCGCCGTCAGGCGCGCCATGAGTTGCTGGCGAAAGAGCGCCGCGCGAGGGCCACGATAGACGGAGTCGTCGGGCGTCTGCACGCGGAGCGTGTACACCTGTCGCGCCTCGAACCCTGCGTCCACGCCGCGCGCCTTGGCAAAGCTGCGCGACAGCAGGCCGGCGCCAACGAGCAGCAGCAGCGAGAGCGCGACGTTGCCGGTGACGAGGAACGCGCGGGCCGGGCCGCGCCTGAATGACAGCCCGCCTTCCGTCGAGGCCCCGGCGCCGTCCTTGAGCGAATCGGTGAGGACCGGGCGCGAGGCGCGCAGCGCCGGCCACACGCCGCACAGAAAGCCCGTCAGCAAGGAGAGCACGATCCCGAAGGCGAGGACCCCCACGTCGATTTGCACTTGTGAGAGATCGAGGAACTGCGTCGCTTGCGTCCGGGCACGTCCCCCGCTTTCCGGGACGATCGTGCGAATCGCCTCGACCGACCATGACGCGATCAGCACCCCGACCACGCCGCCGATGAGGGCGAGCAGCATCGTCTCGCTCAACAACTGGCGCATGACCTGTGCGCGCCGCGCCCCGATCGCCACGCGCACGGCAAACTCGCGGGTGCGCCCCGCCGCTCGCGCCAGCAACAGGTTGGCGACGTTGACGCAGGCAATCAGCATGACGCACAACACCGCACCGAACAGGATGAGGACGGCGCGGGAGAGGGCAGGGTCGTGCCGCGCCTCGCGCAGCGTCGACGCCTGCGCCCCCCACTCCGGTCCCCCCGCTTCGGGGAGCGGGTGCGCGGCATCGATGCGCGGGCCTAACGACGCAAATTCGGCGGCGGCGGCCGACGGCGTCACCCCGTCACGCAGGCGACCGACGGCGTCGAACGAGTGGTTCCAGCGCTCCTGCAGGATCTCGGGGAAGGAGAAGCGGGGAGCCATCGCCATCGGTACCCACAGCTGCACGTCACCCGAGAGCGCGCGGAACCCTGGCGCCGCCACGCCAACCACCGTGAGCCGCTCCTGCTCCAGCGTGACCTGCTGCCCCACCACCGCGGTGTCGCCGCCAAAGCGACGCATCCAAGTGGCGTAGCCCAGCACCGCCGCCGGTGCGGCCCCGGCCTGATCGTCGCTCGGCTGCAGCCCGCGCCCGAGGGCGAGCGGCGCGCGCAGCATCGGGAAGTAGTCGCCCGAGACGAGCTCGATGCGCACGCGCTCCGTCCCGTCACCGCCCCCCAGCAGGAGATCCTGCGTCGTGTACGCCGCCACCATGTCGTACGAGCGTTGCAGTGCGCGCATGGTCTCGAACTTCGGGTAGGACCAGACCAGCGTCCGGGTCTCGTGCGTCCGCCGGTCGCGCGTCGTCATCGACAGGTCCATCAGGCGATCGGCCCCCGCCCACGGGAGCGGTTGCAGCATCGCGGCATCCACCACGCCGAAGATCGTCGTGGTCGCCCCGATGCCTAACGCCAACGTCAGGATGGCGGCGGCGGACGAAAGGGGGGTCCTCAGCAGCGAGCGCAGGGCGAGCCGGAGATCGGACATCATGGGGACAGAGGCCAGAGGGGGGTGGCAACAGCAGGCATGTTCAGTCGCTCCGCAGCGCGGTGACCGGGTTCACGCGGGTGGCGCGCCGCGCCGGGATCGCGCTGGCCACCAGCGTCACCAGCGCGAGCAGGAGCGGGACACCGAGCAAGGTCAACGGATCGGTCACGCTCACGTTGTACAGGATGCCGCGTAGGAGTCGGGCCATCACGACGGCCGCCGGCACGCCGACGATGAATCCCACGGCGATCATCCGCATCGCGCCCCGCAGTACCAGGCGCATCACGTCCCCCGTCGTCGCGCCCAGCGCGATGCGGACGCCAAGTTCGCGGGTGCGCTGCGAGACCAGGTACGACATCACGCCGTACAGCCCGACCGTCGCCAGCAGCAATGCGGCGGCGGCAAAGATGGCGAACATCGTCCCGAAGACGCGCGGCTGGAACATGCGGTCGCGGATGACGAAGTCCATCGACGCCAGGTTGGCCACCGGCAGGTCGGGGTCGAGCGACCGTATCGTGGTGCGGATGGCGCTCGCCAGCGCCTCCGGCGTCCCGTGGGCGCGCACCGCATACGCCACGCCTCCCTGCCAGCCGTCGGGCATGGGGACAAAGAGCTGCGGACGAAGCTCCTCGGTCACGCTGCGCGACACCAGGTGCGGCACAATGCCTACCACGGTGCGCCAGCTCGAATCGCCTCCCGCCAGCCGCAATCGCTGGCCGAGCGCGCTCTGTCCCGGCCATTCACGCCTCGCCAGGACGTCGTCGACAATCACCACACCCGAGCCGGGTTGTGCATCGCTGGCCGAGAACAGTCGTCCGCCCCGGGGGGCCACCTGCATCGTCGGGAAATACCCCGGCGAGACGTGCAGCAGCAGCGCGCTCGGGCCATCCCCCGCGCGATACTCCTTGCCCTGCGGGACGTACGGCGTGTGCCGGCAGCAGTCGGCGATCAACTGGTGGTCGACCCGCCCCACCCGCTGCACCCCGGGCATGGCCGAGAGACGCTCCTCGACCTGGCGGTGAAGGGCGGTCCGCGCGCTGTCGCTGCCGTAGCGCGCCCCCGTCGGCGCGACGTTGAACGTCAGCACCCCGGCCGGTTCGAAGCCAAGATCGGCATCGAACGTCGCATACAGGCTCTTCACCATGAGCCCCGCCCCCACCAGGAGGACCAGCGACAGTGCCAGTTCGGTCACCACCAGGATGCTGCGCGTGCGCCCCACCTTCACCGTCCCGCTGCTGCCGCGTCCCCCGGTGTCCTTGAGCGTCTCGTTGAGCGCCGGGCGCGACAGCTGCAAGGCCGGCACGACACCGAACACGATCCCGGTCAGCAGCGTCGTCGCCGCGGTCACCAGCACCACGGTCCGGTCCACGTCGAACGTCATCCAGTAGGGAACCGTGGTCGGCATCATGCGGGTGGTGAAGAGCGCGACGCTCCACGTTCCCACCAGCAGTCCCACGACTCCGCCAACGATCGACAGCAGCACGCTCTCCGTGAGAAGCTGCCGAACGATGCGACCGCGCGACGCCCCCACCGCCAGTCGCACGGCCACCTCTCGCTGACGACCGGCGCCGCGCGCGAGCAGCAGGTTGGCCACGTTCGCACAGGCGATCAGCAGGACGAAGCCCACGGCGCCCAGCATGATGAGGAAGATCGTCCGCACCTCACGGGCGACCAGGTCGTTCATTGGCACCACCCACGACGACCACCCGTCGTTCGTCGTCGGATACCGCTCCGCCAGTTGACGCATCAGCGCCGCCACCCGAGCGTCGGCCTGTGCCACGGTCACCCCGGATGCCAGTCGCCCCGCGAGTTGGTAGCCGCGATAGTCGCGATGCTCGCGCATGATGCCCGGGGCCAGGGGGAGCCACACATCCTGTGTTTCCGGGTAGCGCACGCCGCGCTGCATCACGCCGACGATCGTGTATGCCTCGCCGTCGATGAGCATCGAGCGACCAAGGATGTGCGGATCGGAGGCAAACTTGCGTTCCCACAACCCAGTGCTGATCACCGTCACGCGACCCGCCTCTTCCTCATCGGGGCGGAAGAAGCGTCCGATCTCGGGGCGAATTCCCAGCATCGGGAAGAGCGACGCCGTCACCCGCGCACCCGACACGCGCTCCGGTTCGGCGACGCCCCCCACGTTCCACGACTGCACCAGGTGCGCGCCGACCGCGGTGAAGACCCCGGTCAGCTCTGCCACATCGCGATAGTCGGGATACGACCAGCTCCCGTACGTCTGTCGCTCGCCGTTGAGGCGCCAGGTGCTGAGTTGCATCACCTCGTCCGAGCGTTGTAGCGGCAGCGGGCGAAGGAGCAGGGTGTTGAGCGGCGTCCAGATGAAGACATTGGCCGCGATTCCCAACGCGATGCAGAGCGTGGCGATCGCGGTGAAGGCCGGCGACTTGGCCAGCGATCGAACGGCGAAGCGAAGGTCCTGACGAAAGGCGTCCACGGCGACTCCTACGGGACGAATGTCCACGAGGGGGCCCGTTTCGGCCCGCAGGGTGCTCGCCCCCTCGCGCATAACGATGCCTGGCGGGCCGCTTCGTTCGATGCGACGTGCGGCCGCGAGCGCCCCCAGGGCTCAGGACAGGATCGACCAGGTCACGGCGGTCATGGCCAGCAGACCTAACGACAGGATCACCACGGCGGCACCGACCACGCGCCGCCACGCCGGGAGCGCCGCCACGCGCGGCGCGTCCGGCGCCGGCTCGCGCCGCGCTCCCGG
>CAZLLP010000019.1:0-69275 GCA_964560345.1 uncultured Gemmatimonadaceae bacterium | reverse complement strand
TGGGCGTGCGCCCGCCGCTGCACGCCGCCAACAGGATCGCGACGGGCAGCGCCCCCGGCAGCGCGCGGATCGCGCCCGCCACGGCGCGGCGCCCGCTCACCACGTGATCGTACCCTTCTTGGTGGTGTCGACGTCCTCGCCATCACCGGCCTTGAACAGGAAGGCCTGCATGTTCTTGGTGAGGAAGGCGCGCGCCTGCGGGTCCATCACGTTGAGCCCGTAGTGATTGATGAGCATCGTCTGCTGCTTGAGCCAGTCGCCCCAGCACGCCTGGCACACCTCGGCGAGGATGCGGGCGCCGATGGCGCCGGGAAACGGCGGACGCTCGAAGCCGGCGCGTGTCTGGCCACAGCGGGAACAGGTGATGTCGGGCATGGCAACCTCGGAAGGAATCGCGTCACACACGGCGGCGCGGCAACGGCGGGCGACGGGGCCGGGAGGGCCGACCAGCCGGTGGGACCGAGGAATGTAAGGAGCGTCGAGACCCCCGCCAACCAACGACTCGGATCGCGAGGCGAACGAATACGTCGGCCGGGAGTTGAGGCGACGGGAGCAGCGTGCGAGGATTCACGCACGGCGCGCCGCGCGAGGCGCCGCGCCGCCGACGCCCTCCCCGGTCACCGCGCCATGTCGCTCCCCAGGCATCACCGCCCCGGCGGTGGATTCCGCAATCCGTGGCCCGGCGAGGAGGGAGGACGCGGGCTGCGGGACATCCTGCGCTGGATGGTCTGGGATCGTCTCACGCAGCCGCGGCGCCCGGATCCGTCGCCTGAGGTCTTTCCTCGGGCCATGCCGTCGCACCCGGCGCGTGTGGTCACCCCGAACCTGGCGGTCACGTGGGTGGGACACTCCAGCTTTCTCGTGCAGCTGGACGGGGTGAACCTGCTGACCGACCCGATGTGGAGCGACCGCGCCTCCCCGCTCCCCTTCCTCGGGCCGCGCCGCTGGATCCCGCCCGGTCTTCCGTTCGATGCCCTGCCCCCGATCGACGCGGTGCTCCTCTCGCACAATCACTACGACCACCTCGACGATCGTACCGTGCGGCGCCTCATTCGGCGCTATCCCGACGCGGCGTGGTTCGCCCCGTTAGGCGTGGCGCGTTTCGTCACCGCACGCGGGGCGACGCGGGTCACGGAGCTGGACTGGTGGGACGAGGCCTCGTTAGGAGCGATGCGTGTCGCCTGCGCCCCGGCGCGCCACTTCAGCGCGCGCGGATGGCGCGACCGGGGGTCGACCCTCTGGTGCTCGTGGAGCATCCTCGGTCCCTCGCGGCGCGTCTTCTTCGGCGGCGATTCGGCCTATCACCCGGAGTACGCTCGCATCGCGGAGCGCCACGGGCCCTTCGACGTCGCGCTCCTCCCGATCGGCGCCTACGACCCGCGGTGGTTCATGCAGGGCGTGCACATGACTGCCGAGGAGGGGGTGCAGGCCTACCTCGACCTGTGCGCCCCCCACGAGAGCGCGAACCGGACCGTGATGGTCCCGATGCACTGGGGGACCTTCAAGCTCACCGACGAGCCGATGGACGAGCCCCCGCGTCGCGCGCGCGCAGCCTGGCAGGCGGCGGCCTTGGCCGAGGGGGCGTACTGGCACCTGGCACACGGAGAAACGCGACGCGCGTGAAGGCGACACCGATCGAGCGTGCGACCCTACCACAGCCCCATGCCCTCGACGTGACGTTCGTCACGAGTCAAGTTCCGTCCCCCATGGAACCGAGACTCGGGAGCATGGACAGACACTCGTCATGGAGCGGATCGCCGGGGGGAGGACTCGCCGGCGGAGGAGCCTCGGCGCGGGGGCGCCGCGTACCGCCGCGTGCGGGACAGCAGCGCCGTCGTGGTGCCCCGCGTGCGGCCCAATGGGATGGCGCTCGTCGCTGGTGGCTCGTGGCGTTAGGCACGCTGGCCGTCGCGCTCATCCTCCCGCGCCTGGCGTGGGGACAGGGACTGCGCTCGGCCACGGCGAGTGTCTCGCTCACCGCCATCGCGCCGGCACATCTGCGCGCGGGCGCCTCGGGCGGGCGTCTCGGCACGTCGGTCGCCGATATCGCGCTGCCACTCCCCACCACGTCCGGGGAGCTGGACCGAATCGAGGCGCGCCTTGACGGGTCGCCGTTTCCCGACGCATTGCTGTACGTGCGCACGACCGGCGGGGCGCTCACCCCCGTCACCCAGCAGTGGTCGCGGATTCCGCTGGGGACGATGGCGTCGTTTCGTGCCGTCGCACCTGGCGGTGCGGTGCTTCCCGCCGGCACCTGGCGCGTACGCTTCCGGCTGACCCCGCGCGACACCACACGCGCGCCGATCGACGTCACCAGCGACGTCGTCGTGCCGGCGAGTCGTTAGGCCGCCCGCAGCGGACGACGCACGGTCGCCTACGAGCGACCGGTCACGCGGCGCACGACGATGGTGACGGTGCTGGCCCGTTCGTCGCGCGTCGGCGTTGCCCCCCGCGGAGCCTGCACCACTTCGAAGGTCCCCGGCACGAGGAAGTCGTCGAGGACCACGCGAATCGAGAGCATCGCGGACACCGGGCGGCGCACGAAGAAGCGGCCGCGCGAATCGGTGTAGAGCACCTCCCCGCCGATCTCCAGTGCAGCCCCTTCCACCGGGGCCCCGGCCTCGTCGACGACGCGTCCCGCCAGGACGTATCGATCCACCCGTCCGCCGCCGCTCCCGGCCAGCGGACCGCCCACGGTGCTGAGCCCGCGGTAGAAGAACGTGCTCCCCTGCGCCGAATAGTGCACCTTGCCATCGGGAGTCACGAAGCTGCCTAACGTGATGGCGTAACTGCCCACTTGCACCCGGGCATTGAGCCCGATGGACTGCACGAACGGGTTACGCGTGAGGTACGGCGAGTGCGCCACCTGGTAGTCGAGCGACACGGACGTGAGTCCGGTCGTGACCGACCCGCCAAAGTTCACCGACGTCCGTCCCTGCTCGCGCGTGATCACCTGCAGCAGCGAGAGGCGTGGCGTGATGCTCTCGCGAAGCAGCAGGACCGGGGTCGTGATGCGCGATGGTTCGGGCTCGAGCACCCGGAGGAGATAGAACTCGCCCTGCACGCGCGCACCGAGGTCGCGCCTGGCGCTGAGCGATGAGCTCAGGTTGCGCATCCCGCCTGCTCGGGAGAAGTACAGCCCCGACGACAGCGTGGTACCCAGCACGGACGCATTGGCCGACACCTGATTGAGCTCCGCGCGCTGTGGGAGGCCGCGAAAGGCGGAGTCCTGGCGAAAGTGCTGACGCCCCGCCGACAGGGAGAGCGTTCGCGTCGCCCGCCAGGTGATGAGAATGTTCTCGCGCTCCAGTTCACTCTGCAGCGGCATCGGCGCCGACGCGCGGCGAAAGCCATCGCCAAGCGCAGCGTACACAGCCTTTACGTCAAGGCGCGAGGTCCGGGCATCGAGCGATGCGGAGGCGTACGGCGCGTCGCTCCCGATGCCTCCGGTCGCGCCGGCGGTGATGCCTAACGCCGGGCTCCAGCGCAGCGAGGCCAGCAGCGTCTGCTTGTTGGTGGCGACCGCGTGACCAACGAGCGAGAGCGAGCGGCTGACGTCGTACTGCGCGCGCGCGTAGCCCATCGCGCGCGAGGGCGTGTTGGACGCGAAGTACGGCGCGGCGACGGCGTTGGCGCTCGCGCCGGCAAAGGCGTGCAACAACGTCCGCCCGCGACGCCGCTGCAACGAGGCGCCCTGCGCAAGGATGGCGCTCCCCCCGCCGAAGATGTCGGTCTCCAGGTGGAACGGGAGCGCGTCGTTGCCCAGGCGCAACGTGTCGCGCCCCATGAGCCGGCGGGCCGACCAGCCAAAGCGAATGCCGTCGAGGTAGCCGATGCCGAGTGATCCCTCGTAGCCGTTCCCCCAGATGTTGAGCACGCCGCCGTAGCCTTCAAACAGCGACGAGCCACCGCCTTGCAGCTGGAAGACCTGCGCCTCGCTCGTCCGCGGGGCGACTGCAGTGACACACGCGATACCCAGCGCCAGGCGAGAGAGGCGAGTGGATCGGCGCATCGTCAGTATGCGATCGCTCGCAGCGTCAGCGTCCCGCGATAGGTGCCGGCGGGCAGGTTGGGTAGCCCGCGCAGGTCCAGCTGCAAGTCGAGATCGTCCGTCCGCTGCCCGACGCCGTTGATCGGGGCGATGATCAGCTGTCGAAACAGGTGCAACGTCGCGCCAGGCGCCCCGACGGTCGAGACCGCGGCCCCCGAGAACGACGCAAAGGACGGCACCCGTCCGCTGAGCATGCGTCCCTGCACTCGGCTGGACGGTATGTCGGATCCCGTGGCGGTGAGCGCGGCGGTGGGGGACGCGAAGTAGCCGACGAGGTCAACCGCCGAGATGAGTGTCGCCAGGTCCCATTGCGTGGTGACGTTCACCGGCGATGGAAAGCGATTGATCGCGTTGTCGGTGAGCGTCGGGAGGTTCTGTGTCGCGCCGCTGTTGATCCGGATGCTGAGCGTATTTGCCGTCGCGCTGGGACCAGCGGCGGCATTCGTCGTCGCCTGCCAAATGCCAACGGGAGACAGGGTGGGAGGCGTCGCGGCGATCGTGCTGACCTGTGCGCCGAGCGTGACGGCCGGGAGGAGCGCGCCGAGCGCCGCGAGCGCGCCGAGCGCCGCGAGCGAGACGCGCCCGAACCAGGCGGCTCGTCGCTCGAGGGTCACGGCATGCCGGCCAGCCATGCGGGCCGCCGTCACCTAACGAGGAACGCCTTCGCGGCGCTCCTCGACGGTGAACTTCGCAAAGCGCAGCACGACCTTGTCCGGATGCTCGGCGCCGTCCCACGGGACTTCCACGCGACGCCGGCTCTGCGGAAAGAGGGGGAAGCCGCCGAACGGGGTCCCCTGCTTCCCGTTCACGCTGAGTTCGGACGCCAGCACGCGTCCCAGCGCCTCGCTCGTGTTCTCCAGTTCGAGCACGGCCTTGTGGCCGGTGCTGTCGAAGTCGAAGGCGCGCACCGTGACGGCCCCCTTTTGCAGCGGCTCCTTTTGCAGCAGGTAGACCACATGGGGCAGTTCGAGGCGCACGTTGATCCCGCTGCTGGTCCGCGCCCCGGTCATCGACGACAGGACCATGAACCAGGCCGGGAGCGTGCGTGCCTTGGCCTCGTACGAGACGGTGTACGTGCCTAACGGCGGGATCCGGAACGACATCGCCGAGAGGCGCACCTCCACGTTGGTGGAATCGAACGGGTGGTCCGAGAGGTTGCCCTGCGCATCCACGCGAAAGCCGCGCGGCTCCAGGACAACCGTGAGGGGAAAGAGGGTCTCGTTCACGAGATCGAACTTGCCCCGTCCCTGCACCGCATACTCCACGACCGCCGGGCGCACGGTCTGTGCACCTGACGGAGTGGACGCGAGGCTGCCGATGAGGAGCGTCGCGAGCAGGAGGCGGTGACAGGGCATGGTCGGTCGACGGATGGCGACGGGAGTGCTACCGCGTGATCGCTACTGCGTGATCGCGCGCAGGTTGAGCGTTCCGGCGTAGGTGCCAGCGGTCACCGATTGTCCGGTGAGGTCGATCTGCAGGTAGAGATCGTCGGTGCGCGTCGCCTTCTTGTTGACGCCGGTGATGCCCTGCGAGAAGAGCGAGAGCGAACCGCCCGCCACACCGGCGGAGCTTGCGCCGCTCGTCACCGCACCGCCGCTGAAGGCATTGAAGGCGCCGCTCGTGCCGAGACGTCCCTTCACCAGCGACGAGGCGATGTAGTCCGTGCCGTTGGCGAGCGCCTGCGTCGGGTTGCTGAAGTAGCCCACCAGCGTCACGCTCGCTGCCGACGGGTTGATGTCCCACGTGGTCGTGATGTTCACCGGCGAGGCGAAGCTGTTCACGGCGTTGTCGGCCAGGCTGGCCATCGTCTGCGTGCCGCCCGAGTTGATGGCGATCGAGAGGGAGGCCTGCTTGGTGGCGCTGATGGTGACGGTGGCGGTATTCGACAGCAGTCCTGACTGGGCCTGCGCCACGCCGGCGAAGGCAGCGAGGAGGAAGGCAGCGCGTCGGGCGGAACGGAGCGAGAACATGCGAACGGCCTCTGATCTGGATGGTGAGCGGGAGAATCGAAGCGGCGTGACGGTCGGAGAGGGGGCCCGGCACAACACCGAAATCCGATCCCGACTGTTCAGCTGTCCGCCGTTTCGACGAGCGATCGGGAATCTCCGTCACCACTTTGAACACTGTACAATTGATTGACAGTTACCGCGGAGCTGCGATTCTCGCGAGGCAAATCGCAAGCGCTAGCAGTGTTGGAAGCGGGGACTGCATCGCTTGCGGCTTGCGCCCTGACCAGAAACGAGCCGGGTGCCTCGGGGATCATGTGAGGCGGCTAACCCGTTGTGCTATAGACGCTTCAGTTCGCTCCGCGTCATGCCGATACTGCGCGCCCCGGTGGACTCCGCGGACAATCGCAGGGTGCCATCGGTAGGATCTCGCACTCTGCGATCATCTGGCCTCCAGGTCATCGACCGGGAGACGGGAACGCTCAGCGCGTGGTTGGGGATGAGTGGCGCTCGAGCCAGTCGATGAGGCGATCGGACACCTCGTCGGCGTCGTAGTCCACGGTCACCACGTGGCCGCTGCGCGTGACCCAATGGATCGCCTTGTCGGCGGCTCCTATGGCGGCGAAGGCCCGGCGCGCCCCTTCGGGCGAGACGCGATAGTCCCCGGTGGAGAAGATCGCGAGCGTCGGCGCCGTGACGCGGCTGGCAACCGAAGTGGCACGCTCGACGACGCGCCGCAGTTCGCGCAGCAAGCGAGGAGTCGCGCTGCCGTAGCCTAACGACTCGCGACGCGCGCTGGGATCGTGAATCGAGGCGAGCGGATCGCCAGGCACCCAGGCACGCCACAGCGACCAGATGGGCCACACTGTCGTCCACGCCCGCGCGTTCGCCGACAGGTCGAGGTAGGGGACAATGAGCACGAGCGCCGATGGCGCGCGCGCGGCCTCGGCCACGACGCGCACGGCGAGTGCGCCGCCCATGGAAAGTCCGACCACCGCCACGGAGGCGTGCGACTCGGCCAGCCTGTCATAGGCCTCACGCGCGCACGCCGCCCACTGCGCGGCATTGGAGCGCTGGAAGTCTTCCAGCGTGCGCCCGTGCCCGGGGAGGAGCGGTGCGACGACCGTCCATCCGCGCGCATGCAGCGCGTGCGCCTGACGGGCGAGCGACTGGGGCGTGTCGCCAAAGCCGTGCAGCAGCAGGGCGGCGCGCGCATCGGTTCCCTTGAGGATGAGACGCCCGGCGCCCGGGACGATACCGTCAGCCGCAACCGGGTGCGCTGCACGCCAGGCGCGCCTCCCCTCGTCGAGCGCACGATGTCGCCGCACCGCCAGCACAACGCCCGCCGCAAGCACCGCGGCCCCCCCGAGGGCAGCAGTGACTGCCGAGACCGAGAGGGCCACGTCCGTCAGCGGCACGCGCCTAGTAGCGCGGGATCGCCGGGTCGACCTCGAGCGAATCGCGGTCGATGCCACCGGCCAGATTCCAGAGTCGCGTGAATCCCTGCTCGGCCAGGTAGTTGGCGGCCGCACGCGACCGAACGCCGTGATGACAGTAGATCACGATCTCGTCACTCCGCTCCAGCGATGTCGCCGCGCGCGCGAATTCGCCGAGGGGGATGTGTCGGGCGACGGCCAGGCGTGCCGTCTCCCACTCCCACGGCTCACGAACATCGATGACCGTGATCGCCGCTCCACTCGTCAGGCGCGAGGCGAGCACCGCCGGGTGCAACTCGCGAACGCCGTCCCAACCGGTCTCAGGCGGTTCTCCTTCGCTCGCTGCCGGTCGGGTTTGCGGCTCGCCAACGCCAGAAGCGGAGCTGGCTCGCGAGGCTTGGGCCCCGGCACCACGGATCGAATCGGTCATGCCTGGACGTGAGAGGGTTCGGGAAGTGAGCACCGTAACGGCAAGTTGGGCAACATGTTACGAAATCTCTACTCCTGCAGCGTGTCGAACCGTCGGAAAATGGTCGAGCAGGTTGGCCACGAGATGGGCAGAATATACCGGGCGACTTGTCTGGACAGCCTCTGCATTTTCCGGTTCCTTTCAGAATCGCTGAGCTCGTCTAGTAGGTCCCGCCCGCCCGAATGTCGCCCCGCCTCCCGGCCGACAGCCCGATCCGACCCGTCGAAGTCGCGATCGTCGGCAATGACGCCGTCCTCGCAGCGCTCCCCGCGCGCCCGATGCAGTTGGCCCACGCCATTCATGCGTGTGGGTACGACCTCGTCGTGCCGGTCAGTTGGGGCGAGGAGGCACTGGCCGAGCATGCCTTGCGCGTGATCGCGGCGCGTGGGAGCGCACCGGTGATCTTCTGCGCCTGTCCCTCGCTGCGATCGAGACTCCTTTCGGCCGGGACCGAGTTGGCGCCGTACCTCATCTCAACGGTTGCCCCGTCCGTGGCCACGGCGCGGTACCTGCGCGCGTTGCAGCCGGATGTCCCGCTGCGCATCACGATGATCGGCGGCTGCCCGGGGGCGCGCGATGCGTCGATCGATACGCGCGTCTCGGCGCACGACTTCCTGCGCCTCCTCGTGAATCGCGGCATCTCGCTCACGCGCCAGCCTGCGGTCTTCGACTCGGTCATCCCTCCAGATCGTCGACGATTCTTCTCCCTCCCTGGCGGCTGTCCGTCACCCAAGGCGCTGGAGACGCGTGCTCCGGAGCGACGCCTGGTCACCATCACCGACGAGTCGTTCTCGACCGAACTCGCCGATCTCCTGCTTGCGCGGGAGAACATCCTGATCGACCTCTCCGCGCGCCTGGCCTGCACCTGTTGCGGCGGAATTGGTGCTGGCGAGCACTGGGGACCGGCCGGGCCCGACGAGATCATGCAATACGAGCCGCCGCGTGCGCCGACGCCGGTGCTCGACCTCGACGTCGAGGTACCGCTCGACGTGTCGCCGACCGACGTGTCCACCCCGACGCCCCGCAGCGAGCGGGCGGCGGCGCGCAGTGCGTCGAGCGAGACGATCCGGCTTCCGGGCGCCGCACCGATCGCCGAGGCGCGTCAGCGCGCCGAGCGTCGGCGCATCGCGGTCACGCCGCCAGCCGCAATGCCGGCGTTGCCCGTGACCTCCCCGGTGCCTGATGCACCGCTCCCCACGCCAGCCTTGCGTGCCACCCCCTCGATGGCGGCTCCGACGGCGATCGCCGCATCCCAGGGCGCTGCCACCGAGGGTGCGACTGTGGCGACGCCGCGTCGTCGCGTTGCACCCGTTCCCGAGCTCGCAGCGCCTGCCGCCAATCGCGACGTCGCGGTGGATCGTCAGGTGCAAGCAGAGCCCGGGCGAGCAGTGGGTGGACGTCCTTCGGGTGATCTGGGCACATCTGGTGCTGCCCTCCCGCCGGCACGGACGACGACGCACGAGGGGGCGGCTCCCCGGCCCGCTCCCGCTGCTCATCCCTCCGCTGCTCCGCCAGTGGCAGCAGGGCACGTTCACGATGTCCCGGTGGAAATCCCGCTCGTCGCGCCCCCGCCCCAACCGGACAACGCGGGCGAGCAGGAGCGCACCCGTCGCACCGCTCCACATCGGTTTCACCTCTCGCGTGCCGGACCACATCCCCGCGCAAAGGCCGGGAGCGGTCGCGTGCTGCCGCGTGCCTACGTCCGGCATACCCCGGTCAGCACGCGCACCATCGCGCGCGAACCGCTGGCACCCGACGTCGAGGAGGAACGCCCGCTCGAAGTCGTCATCGAGCCCGCGCCCACGCCGTCCCCTGTTGGTGCGGTCGGGGGCCCGGCGGTGCGCGAGCGTGTGTCACAGGAGAGCGTGCCACAGGAGAGCGTGCCGCGGGAGGCCGTGTCGCCCGTCGCTGCTCCGGCGACATTGGCGCCGGATGTAGTCGCGCTCGAGGCCGTCGCGTTCGAGGCCGTCGCGCCCGACGCCGTCGCGCCCGAGGCTCCCGCGCCAAAGCCGGTCGCGTCGGACGTGCCCTCGGCACAGCCGCCAACGATGGAGTCAGTTCGCGATCGCACCGTCAGCGCCGAGGACGCGGCGCGCAACGAAGTGCTGGCCCGCGTTCGCCGGCAGGCGCAACGCCCGACGCGCGTGCTGGTGCATGATGCACCACCGCAGCGCGGACGACGCTTCATCGGCTCGCTCACGTTCTTCGTGGCCACGGCGGTGGTCGTCGTCGGACTGCTCGTGGTGCTAGCTGTACTCGCCAGACGCTCGCCCGGCTTCCCCTTCTAGGACAAACGGGGCGCGCCACACGGCTCGCCCCGCTCTCCACCGCACGCGCTGCTCGCAGCGCGGGGGCTCGCCCTACCTCGCTCCCGCACCCTCCAGCGCCGCACGCGCCTCGTCGAGCTTGCGGCTGGCGGCGCCGAATCGCGTGGCCAGGTCGGCCAACTCGCTGCGCGCGAGCGCGAGATCGCGTCGGCGCAACGCTTCGTTGACCGACGGGAAGACGATGGTCGCGTAGCCGTTGTCCTCATCGGCCGCGTAGATGAGGTTGCGGAACCACGGACGCGAGCGAAGCCCCTCGGGACGGGTGAGCGCCCGCTCCACGCCCAGCAGCGCCGCGTTCGCGTTGCGCAGCGCCGCAGCACGGGGTGCTCCAGCGAGCGACGCGTCGCGCGCCGAGGCAAAGGCCTTCGCCGACGATTCCATCTGCGCAAACGCTGCGGAGAGTGGCGCGACGTCCACTCCGCCACCAGCAGCCGCAATCGCACGCTCCAGCGATGGCAGGTACCGGCGCATGGTGCGCGCATACTCTACGTAGTCGTACGGAAGCACGTCGGCGTTGGCGAGGCGCAGCAGCATTGCAGCACCCACGCGCGCGGCCATCGCGTGGTACGTGAAGCCCGGATCGCCGAAGCGGCTCATCCACGCGTACGAATCGAACATCGAGTGATACACGCCGCCGCCACCACCAAAGCCCCAATCGGCATGCGGAATGCCGAGGTGATTGTAGAACCCGGCGAAGTCCGAGCCACCGCCCGGGTCGCCCATCGCCGGCTCCAGCGTGTCGCTGGCGAGGTTGGCCGCGGCACGCCACCGCGCGTAGATGCTCCCGCCACGGGGGTCGTCGATCTGCCTGGCCACGTCACGCAACATGCTGCGCATGCTTGGGGAACCACCGCCACCAAAGGCGCTCCCCTGCGCCGAGACATCCTGGTTGAGATAGCCGACGGCGCCGCGCATGAGGCGCAGCGAATCATCCTCGACATACTCGGTGGAGCCGATCAGCCCCCACTCCTCGGCGTCCCACGTGGCGAAGACGATCGTGCGGCGCGGGCGTTCGCCGCGCTTGACCTGCTCCATCACTGCGCGTGCCGCCTCGAGGATGCTGACCGTCCCGCTGACGTTGTCGGCCGCTCCGGGACCCCACGAGTCGCGGTGCCCGCCGATGATCACCATCTCGTCTGGCAGCTCGCGTCCACGGATGATGCCGTACGTGTTCCAAATGGTCTTGAGCGGACGAGTGGCGGTGTCGGTGGCGATGGCGATGCGCGCCTTCACCGGCCCCGGGCCCACGTGATAGCGGAAGGGGAGGCCTCCCTGCCACGCCGCGGGAATCGGCGTCCCGCGGAGGTCCCTGAGCAGGAGGGCGGCGTTGCCGTATCCCATCGGGACGACCGGGATGTGCGGCACGTTGGCGTCGGCAGGTGCAATGCGCCGGGCGCCGGCAACGCTGGCCCATCCGGGCGTGGTCGGGTCGCCGTTTCCGTTGGCCACTCCGCCGCGCTGGATCCCCTGCGGTGGGCGCATCGGCCCCTCGGGATAGACGTCACCGCGCGCATACCCATCGTCCTGGGGATCGGAGTAGATCACCAGCGCAATCGCGCCATTCTTCTCGGCTTCGCGCGCCTTGATGCCGCGGAAGGAACGCCCGTAGCGTGCGATGGCGATCTTGCCGCGCACCGACACCCCCATCGCCTTGAGCTGCTCGTAGTCCTCGATGAGCCCGTAGTTCACGAAGACCACGTCGCCGGTGACGTCGCCGCTGCCTGCGTAGCCGTTGATGGGGGGCACTTCGCCCGTGGTGCCTAACGTCGAGTCGCCCGCCAACGCCCCTTCGCGCAGGTCGAGTTCCTTCGCGTCGCCGTCCAGGCGCCACGCCCGCACGCTGGTGGGATGCGGCATCCAGATGTCGTACGCGCGCACCTCGGTCTCCATGCCGAGTGCCTTCATCTGGTCGATGACGTAGTCGCGCGTGCGCGCTTGCGCCGGTGTGCCGGCCACGTGCGGCTCGGACGAGAGCACGCGGGAGTGCGCCGCAGCGCGGTCGGGCGCGGGGACGGACGCCGCCGCGCGTTCGAGTTGCCGCTGGCGATCGCCGTTGGCTCGCGTGAAACCGGTGACGCCCTGCGCCCCCACGGGAGTGGCCACGAGGGCAAGGACAACGGACAGACGCGCGACAGTCATGACGAAGCGGTGGGATGGGTGGAGGGAGAAGCGCGAGTCGCCCGACGGGATCACCCGTCCGACTCCTCGTACTCGATGAGCGCGCGGCCGATGGCGGCGCGGAGTGCGTCTTCGTTGAGCGTCCCGCCGATGGCGCGCGTGAGGACGGCGAACTTCCGCTCCATCTCGCCCTGCACGAATTCGGGAGCGGGATCGGCGATTCCTAACGAGTCGAGCGAGTGAAAGGCCAGGCGGCGGAGCAACTCCATGGTGTCGGCCCCGAGGCCGGCCAGCGATTGTGGATTGGGCGCCGTGGGATGGCGTTGCCGCCCTTCGTGTCCATCGCGCGTGCGCGGCGGTGCCTCGAACAGCGCGCGCAGCGGCGCCAGACGTACCGCAAACGATCCCGGCGTGTGCTCGCGAATCTCGGCCACCACGCCGGCGCGGCGCAGGCGATTGAGGAGCTTGCGCACCTCCTCGCGCACCACCGCGATCTGTCCGACGCTCCCGTTGCCCCGTCCGGTGATCACGAGGACTTCGTCGGCGCGCTCGACCTGCTTGGCACGCAGCCATCCGTCGGCGCGACGCACCGCTTCGACTCCGGTGAGGAGCGCGTCGCGGACGTTGAGGATTCGTGTCGCCCCGAAGCGCGCCTCGTCGAAGGCCTTCTGCACCTCGGGGCGGCGACGCATACCTAACGAATGACCTGCGTGAGGACGTGTCCGTCGAGCGCTTCCATCGGGCGAATGGAGAGCAGTGCCGCCAGCGTGGGGGCAATGTCGACGACGCGCACCTTGCCCTCGTGGCGACCGGGCTTCACCCCGGCACCATAGAACAGGACGGGGACGCGGGCATCGTAGTCGTGCGGGGTGCCATGACTCGCGTCCTTCACCGCACCGAGGTACCAGAACGGCTTGAGTGTCACGACCACCGCAACCGGAACATCGACCGGGAACATCTGCAGCCAGCGGCGAGTGATGTCGTCGGCACCGGTGCCGCGCTTCACGAGATCGGCGTAGACGTCCGAGCGCATCACCCCGGTCACACCCGCCACGCGGCGCGCGAAGGCGCGCGCTACGGAGTCGCGATTGACGCGGGCGCGGGCAAAATGCACCGGGTCGAGGTACAGCACGCCGGCATCCCACTGATAGCCCGCACTTTCGACCCCTGCTTTCGCGAGCGACTCGTAGAGCGGCCGTACGATGGACTGCAGCGACACGCGTCCGGCTGGCCCGCTCCGGTAGCGCGTGACGAGCGGCTCGTCGGGAAACGGCGCGACACCGTGGTCGGCCGTGAGCGAGATGGTGATCGTCGTCGAGTCGCGCAGCTTGAACAGCGAGTCGAGGAATGCGCCCAGATGGCGGTCGAGGCGCAACATCTGGTCGTGCAGCTCGCGCGAGTCGGGGCCGTACTTGTGGCCGACCGCGTCGGTCGTGGAGAGCGAGATGGCGACGAAGTCGGTGCGCGACGCATCCGCTCCCAGCTCGCGTACCCGGATCCCCTCGAGCGCCAGCTGCAACGTGATGTCGTCCATCATCGGGAAGTCCTTGAGCGATTCGCCCAGGACGGTCGGGTTGTCGGAGACGCGATGCGGGAAGGTGAAGCCCTTGCCTCCCGACTCGAGGATGACCGAATCGGCCTCGGCATACGACGCCGCGGGCAGGAGCAGGTCCCAGGTCTTGCCGGCGTACGACTGCGGCAAGCGACGCGCGTTGAACTGCTGCACCCACGTGGGGAGCGTGTCGGCGTACCAGCGGCTGGTGGTGAACATCGCGCTCTTGGGCGCGTACCAGTAGACCTCGCCCTTGGTCCTGCCTAACGGGAGAATGGCACTGCGATCCTTGCGCGATACCGAGAGCAGGCGCGTGCGCGGATCGGCAAAGCGCATCCAGTCGCCGAGCACGGTGCCGCGAAAGCGGTAGGGTGAGGCGGGATCACCGGCAGTGCCAATGAGCGGAAACTGGAGATCGAGCACTCCCGCGTCGTTGGCCACAATCCCGGTACTGCGCGGGAAGCGCCCCGCCATCATCGTTGAATGGCCCGGTGCCGTCTCGGTGATACCGTGGTCCTGGAAGCCGTTGGGAAAGAACGCGCCGCCCTTGAGGAGTCGGGCCAGTCCGCCGGTGAACTGTGGCCCGTAGAGCTCGAGGTAGTCCGGACGCAACTGGTCCACCGACACGTGCACCACCAACCGCGTGCGCGGAAGTGTGGCGCGCGGTTGCGCCGACGCCCCGCACGCGGTGAGGACGAGCGGGGCAACCGTAAAGGCCAGGAGAGTGCGGCGCATGCGAAGCAAAGAGAGAAGGGCTGCGGGGAATCTACACCGCTCGCGTGGTGCGGCCCCGAGGATGATCAGTACATTCTGCAACGCGCCGATGGGTCACGCGCGTTGAATCGGTATCAATTCATCATCTCTTCACCCGTCGAACACGCATGAGCCGCTCGTCGCTGCTGAGTGTGGCGGTCGTCACCTTCCTGCTGGGTATCGCGCCGAGGGCGTGGTCGCAGTCACCACCACGGTCCATGTCCGGCATCGTCTCGGCGGGTGCCGCCATTCCAACGGGGAGCTTCAAGGCGCATCACGACGTCGGCTTCCATGCCGACCTCTCGGCGCTGGTACGCCTTGCAGGGCAGGGACTGCGGCTGCGTCCCGAGGTGAGCGTCGCGCGCTTTTCCATCAAGGGGCCTATCGGCGTGGTTGTCCCATTGAGCGTGAACCCCGCCCGCGCCACGTTGGCCCGCGCTGCGGGCGCACGCCTCGCACCCGACGATGAGGGCACGTCAGGCGCATCGACGCTCCTGACATTCCTCGGCAACGTCGAGCTGCCACTCACACGTGGCGGCTACCTCATCGGAGGCGTCGGCGCCACACGCGTGAGCAGTGAGGCCAACAGTTCGGGCGACACGGCGCAGCAGACGGCGCTCACCTACATCGGTGGTGCCGGCGTGCGATTTCACCTGGGGTCGGTCGGTGCATTTGTCGAGGCGCGCCTGCACAACCTCTCGGCCGATGACGCCAAGTTCGCATTCAACAGCGTGCGCACCATCCCGGTGACGATCGGCATCGTCTTCTGAGACGCGGCACGCAGATGCACACGGGGCGCGGCCACTCGGTGGTCGCGCCCCGTGTCATCGCTGGAACCCTGGAGGTTCGTTAGGCGCCCAGCACCTGCTCGAGGATCGCCACGCCGCGGGCCAGCTCATCCTGCGTGATGACCAGCGGCGGCAGGATGCGGATCGTGTGCTCCCCAGCCGAGACCAGCAACAGTCCGGCTTCGCGCGCGCGGGCGATGATCTCGCCTGCCGGCTCGACGGCATCGAAGCCCCACATGAGCCCCGCCCCGCGAATGGCGCGAATCTTCTGCGTGCGCGACGCGATGCCGTGCAACTGGTCGGCAAACCACGTCCCCGCCTCGCGCACGTGCGACAGCATCTGCGGATCCGAGAGGCGATCGAAGACGTGAAGGGCGACCGAGGCGACGAAGGGGCCACCGCCGAAGGTTGTCCCATGATCGCCGGGCTGCATGGCCGACGCCACGTCGTTGGTGGCGAGGATCGCCCCCATCGGGAGGCCAGCGGCGATCGGCTTGGCCAACGTGAGGATGTCCGGCGTGACCCCTAACCGTTCGTAGGCGAAGAGATGTCCGGTGCGTCCCATGCCGCACTGGATCTCATCGAAGATCAACGCCACACGACGCTCGGTCGTGAGCTGCCGCACCGCGCGCACGAACTCGGGTTCCAGGACGCGCACCCCTCCCTCACCCTGGATGGGCTCGAGGATCAGCGCGGCGGTCGTCTCGGAGTTGAGCGAGATGTCGAGGTCATCGAGGTCGCGCTCGAGGATCGAGATGCCGCCAGCCAGCGGGCGGAACGGCATGCGATACTGCGGACGGTCGGTCGCGGCGACGGTAGCGAACAGGCGTCCGTGGAAGGCGCCGCGCAGCGAGAAGATCTCGTGCTTGGCCGGTCCACCGATCGCGCGCGCCCAGCGGCGCGCGAACTTGAACGCCCCCTCGTTCGCCTCCGCCCCCGAGTTGCAGAAGAAGACGCGGTCCGCAAAGGACGACGCCACCAGCTTGTCCGCCAGCTGCTCGCCCGGCGCGGTGCGAAAGAGGTTCGACGTGTGAATGAGCCCCTCCGCCGCGCGCTTCATGACATCCACGAGCGCGGCGTCGCCGTAGCCCAACGCGTTCACGGCGATGCCGCTGGTGAAGTCGAGATAGCGCTTCCCCTCGGCGTCGATGAGCTCAACGCCTTCGCCTCGCACAAATTCCATCGGGGCGCGCTTGTAGATGGGAAGAAGCGACTCAGTCATGGGCTGCGAGGCGACGGTGGCGGACATCGGGACCTCAGGGGACGGTAGACGGGATGACGGGAAGACGGGAAGACGAGTGAATGCGAGAGAGCAGCGGGGAGCGGATACCGGAGGGGAGCGAACGTCCGCTCATCTCCGCCTCCATCACCCCGGTCTTCCTACCGCGGTCGTCGGACGGCGGTGGTGAGGAGGAGCGTGGTGCCGGCCGACGGGTCGCCGATCGCGGCGAAGTCGCCGATGCGGACGCGGGCCACGCCGCGTTCCAGCGTGAGGCGGGCCGATTCCAGTTTGGCGATCATCCCACCCTTGGCGGCGCCGGTGACGAAGAGCGCCGTCATGCCGTCGGCATCCAACTGCGGTATGCGCGCGCCGTTGGCGTCGAGCACTCCCGGGACGTCGGCCACCAGGAGCAGCTCATCGGCGCCTAACGCCGCCGCGATCGCAGCGGCCGCGTCATCGCCGTTCACGTTGCAGCCGTTGCCGTCGGCAAAGCGACCGAGCGGCGAGACCACCGGCGTGAAGCCGGCGTCGAGCAGCGTGGTGAGGAGCGCCGGGTTCACCGACTCCGGTTCGCCGACCGCGCCGAGGATTCCATCGCCGAACAGACGGCAAGTGAGCAGCCCCCCGTCCTCGCCGGAAATCCCGACGGCATTGACGCCGGCCGCCGTGAACGCCCCGACGAGGCGCTTGTTGACCGTCCCCGAGAGCACCATGCGCACCACGGCGAGGTCGCCCTCTGTGGTGACGCGCCGCCCGTTGTGAAACGTCGGCTCGACCCCCATCTGCCGTTGCAGTTGCGAGACTTCATCGCCCCCGCCGTGCACCACGACCACGCGCGCGCCGGCGCGCACCGCGCTGGCGATCGCCGACGGAAGCGCGGCATCGCCCTGCGCGCGCCCGCCGAGCTTGATGACGCGGGTCAGCTGGGGCGTGCTCACAGCGGGAGCCCCATCCCCTCGGGGAGACCGAGCGAGACGTTGGCGTTCTGCAGCGCCTGGCCTGCCGCCCCCTTCATGAGGTTGTCGATGGCCGAGAGCAGGATGAGCGTGGGCGTGCGAAGGCTGGCCGCCTTGCGGACGGTGATGCGCACGGCATTGCGGTGCACCACGTCGCGCAACGTGGGGAGCTGCTCGCTGATCTCGACAAATCGCTCGCCGGCAAAGTGCTCGTGCCAGATGGCGAGCGGCTGGTCGATCTCGTCGTTGAGCTGCACCGTCACGGTTGCCAGGATCCCCCGCGCCACGGGGAGGAGGTGCGGTGTGAAGAGCAGGTCGACGTCCGACTCATAGCTGTTCACGAGCGAGCGCATCTCGGGGAGATGCCGGTGCTCGTTCCCCACGCCGTACGCTCGGTAGTTCTCGGTCACCTCGCCAAAGAGGAGCTCCGGCTTGGGCGAGTTTCCCGCTCCCGTGACGCCGCTGGCGGCGTCGACCACGATCGTCGACCCGGTCTTGATGAGTCCACGCTCGAGCAGCGGAACCAGTGAGAGCAGGATCGCCGTCGGATAGCACCCGGGGTTGGCGATGACCTCGGCACCCCGCAGCTGTTCGCGCGCGACTTCGGTGAGGCCGTACGGGTAGTGATGGGCACTGTGGCCCGGCCGAAGGTCGCTTGAGAGATCGATCGCGCGCACCCCTTCGCCGCGCGCGCGCGCGATCCACGAGGCCGACGCACCATGCGGCAACGCGCTGAAGACCAGCTCGGCCGAACGAATGGGGGCGTCGTCGGGGGCAAGGAACGTCACCTCGCGCCCGCCCAGCCACGCGCGCTCACCGCGCTGCGCGTTGGCGGTTGCGTAGGCCAATTCCAACTGGGGATGGGCGTTGATGAGGCTGCAGAGCTCGCGCCCGGCATACCCACTCGCCCCGAAGACACCAACGGGGATTCTATGCACACTTAATGCATACTTACGCACAACGCCCGTGTCAATCTCTGGACGAAATACGGGAGGACGGGAAGTCGGGAAGACGAGGTCGCCGGGGCCGGCGCCGAGTCCTGCGTCCGAGGGTCGGTGCCTCGTCTTCCCGTCTTCCCGTCTTCTCGTCTCCCATAACAGAGCGGCTCGTGCTAAAGTCCGCCGAGCACTTCTCTTACCACGACTTCCGTGAACAAACGCGATCGTCATGCGGCCATTCGAGAGCTCGTCGCCGCCCAGCCCGTCGGGAGCCAGGAGGAGTTACGGCAACTCCTGAAGGATCGCGGGTGGGACGTGACGCAGTCGACGCTTTCGCGCGATTTGCGCGAGATGCGCCTGGTGCGGATCCCGACCGGCGACGGCCCACGTTACGCCTCCCCCGAATCGCTGGCCGGTGAGGAGGAGCGCACGCTGGTGGAGGACGTCCTGCCGCAGTTCTTCGACTCCGTTGATGGTGTCGGCGAACTGCTGGTAGTGAAGACGATCTACGGCGGCGCACAACCCGTCGCCGAGGCCATCGATTCCGCCGGGTGGAGCGAGGTTGTCGGCACCATCGGCGGCGAGAACACCGTCCTCGTGATCTGCCGCTCAAGCGATGCGCGCGAACGACTTCACAAGAGGATAGAGAAGCTCTCGCAGGAGACGTAGTTGTCTGGGAAGGCGGGAGGACTGGAAGACGAGAAGACGAGTTCGTTGGCGCACGGCGCACAGTCTTGCGCCCAAGGGTTGGTATCTCGTCCTCTCGTCTTCCCGTCTTCTCATTTTGTCCCGATTGACTCGCGTTCGCGTGTTGGTAGATTATGCAGTGTTAGTGACAGATTATCCCGAATACGGAGCATACACATGCAGACCATCGCCCTCGCCTACTCCGGCGGGCTTGATACTTCGATCATCGTTCCCTGGCTGCGCGAGCACTATGACGCGCGCGTGGTCTGTGTTGCTGCTGACGTCGGTCAGGGCGAGGACGAACTGCGCGGCGTCGTCGAGAAGGCGATCGCATCGGGCGCAGCCGAGTGCCACGTGGAAGACATGCGCAAGGAGTTCGTGGAGGACTTCATCTACCCCACGCTCCGCGCCGGCGCGATCTACAATCGCAAGTACCTGTTAGGCACCTCGATGGCACGGCCGATCATCGCCAAGCGGCAGGTCGACGTGGCCCGTCAGGTGGGGGCGTATGCACTCGCCCATGGCTGCACGGGAAAGGGAAATGACCAGGTGCGCTTCGAGCTCACCTACATGACCTTTGCGCCGGACCTCAAGGTGATCGCCCCGTGGCGCGAGCCCACGTGGAACATCCGCTCGCGTGAAGACGCCCTCAAGTACGCCGCCGAGCGCAACATCCCGGTGGCCGCGACTGCCAAGAAGATCTATTCGCGCGACCGCAACCTCTGGCACATCTCCCACGAGGGTGGGGTGCTCGAGGATCCGAACCAGGCGCCGCCGAAGGACATGTTCATGCTCACGACCGATCCCGAGGACGCCCCGAATGAGGCGGAGATCGTGACGATCGGGTTCGAGAGCGGGACGCCGGTGTCGGTGAATGGCGAGAAGCTGGGTCCGGTCGAACTGATCATGACGCTCAACCAGATCGGTGGCCGTCACGGGATCGGACGCGCCGATATCGTCGAGGACCGCCTGATCGGGATGAAGTCGCGCGGTGTCTACGAGACGCCGGGCGGGACGCTCCTGTACACGGCGCTGAGCGAACTCGAGATGCTTGTGCTCGACCGGCGCACCCTCGCCGCCAAGGACGCCATCTCGCCCCGGTATGCAGACCTTGTGTATGAAGGACGTTGGTGGACGACCGAGAAGGAGGCGTACGACGCCTTCGTGAACGTCATCGTCGGGCGCGTGACGGGGACGGTCTCGCTGCGCCTGTACAAGGGGAACATCGTCATCGCCGGGCGTGCGTCGGAGCAGGCGCTGTACGACGAGCGCTTTGTCACCTTCGGTGAGGACGACGGCGTGTACCAGCAGGCCGATGCCGCCGGCTTTATCCGCCTCTACGGGCTCCCGATGCGCGTGCGCGCGCTCAAGGACCTCGAGCTCAAGCAGCATCACAAGCAGGAGGGCGAGGGTGCGAAGGACACCACCCGCGCCTACGCGTGAGCCAAGGCGGTAACGCCCCCGAGACGTCGACGACTCCCCCGGCAGGCGCTACGCCTGCCGGGGGTCACCGTCTGTGGGGGGGACGTTTCAACGCCAAGTCGGCGGCCATCATGGATGCGGTCAACCGCTCCATCGGCGTCGACTTCCGCCTCTGGCCGTTTGACGTGAAGCTCTCGAAGGCGTGGGCGGTGGCGCTCTCGCAGGCCGGCGTCCTCACGAAGGACGAGAGCGACGCCATCGGCGTGGGGCTCGACAAGGTCGCGGGGCGCCTTGCGGCTGGCGAGGCGCCGATCGACTCGGACGAAGACATCCATACCATGATCGACCGCCTCCTGCACGAGGAGGCGGGGGCGCCGGCTTCCAAGCTGCACACCGGGCGCTCGCGAAACGACCAGGTGGCCACGGCGTCGCGCCTGTGGGCGATGGATGCCTGCGCGCGCCTCGACGCCGCCATCCGTGAGGTGCAACAGGTCTTCCTGACGCAGGCCGAGTCGCTGCAGGACGTGATCCTCCCGGCGTACACGCACATGCAGCGCGCCATTCCCGTGTCGGCGGCGCACTGGATGCTCTCGCACTTCTGGCCGCTCGAACGAGACCGCCAGCGCCTGGCCACGGCGGCACACAACACCGCCACGCTCCCGTTAGGCTCGGGGGCCGTGGCCGGCTGCGCCTTCCCCGTTCCGCGAACCTTCCTCAAGGAGGCGCTGGGCTTCCAGTCGGTGTCGCCCAACTCCATCGACGCCGTCGCCGACCGCGACTTCGTGGCCGAGATCGTCTTCGTCTGTTCGATGATGGCGACGCACCTCTCGAAGCTGTCCGAGGACCTCATTCTCTACGGCTCGAGCGAGTTTGCGTTCGTGCGGTTCGGCGATGGGTACAGCACGGGGTCGAGCATGATGCCGCAGAAGCGCAATCCGGACGCGCTGGAGATCGCGCGCGGCTCCGCGGGACGCCTGATGGGCGACCTCGTGTCGGTGTTAGGCACGCTCAAGGGATTGCCGAGTGGCTACAACAAGGACCTGCAGGACGACAAGCGGGCAATGTTCGGCGCCGTGGACACCATGCTCCTCGTCCTGCCGGCGGTAGCCGGCGCAGTGAGCGAACTGACCTTCGATGCGGTGCGGATGCGCGGCGCGGTGTCGAGCGCGATGATGGCGACTGACCTGGCCGACTATCTCGTCGAGAAGGGGATCTCCTTCCGCGAGGCGCACAAGGCGGTGGGAGCACTCGTCAGGCAGTGCGAGGAAACGGGGCTCGAGCTGCACGCCCTTCCACGCTCGGCGTTCGCCAGCGCGCACGCCGCGTTCGGCGACGACGTGTATGACGCGCTGTCGCCGGAACGCTCGCTGGAGCGACGCGAGGTGGAGGGTGGGACGGGACCGAAGGCGGTGCGGGCGCAGATCGAGCAGGCGCGGAGCGCGCTGGCAACCTAGGCGACAGTCCCCAACCAGAAGGCGCGGGCCGTTCGTTTCAGCGAGCGGCTCGCGCTTTTTTGTCGCGCTCGACGGATCATCGGAATCGCGCGTGTCGGGTAATTCCCCCGTCTCCGTGCTTCATGAAGCGCCGACACATCCACCAGAGGCTCCCCGACAGCCGAGCCACAGCGGAGAGCACATCAATCCGTCGCACCTAAAGCTGCAGAGTTTCTGCGGCATTCCTGCCCACAGGCTCGGTCATATGCGCCCCCGCTCCCTCCTTTCGCTGCTCCTTGTCGCGACCCTCCCCCTCGCCTGCTCCTCGGGTGCAGAGGAAGGCGCCGTCCCAGCGGCCGCCACCCCTGACGCGGTCCCCGCCGTCGGCCAGGCCAACGTCGAGGACAATGAGTCCCAGAAGGACGTGGTCAAGATCGCCGTCGGATCGCCGGACCACACGACCCTCGTCGCGGCCCTCAAGGCAGCCGACCTGGTGAATGCGCTCGCCAACGCCGGCCCGTTCACCGTCTTCGCCCCCACCAACGCCGCGTTCGACAAACTCCCGAAGGGGACGGTCGACGACCTGCTCAAGCCCGAGAACGTCGACAAGCTGCGCGGAATCCTGCAGCACCACGTGACGACTTCGGTCTACGACGTGGCCGACCTCACCGACGGCATGACGC
The DNA here is from genome assembly GCA_964560345.1 of uncultured Gemmatimonadaceae bacterium. Lineage (GTDB taxonomy): Bacteria > Gemmatimonadota > Gemmatimonadetes > Gemmatimonadales > Gemmatimonadaceae > SCN-70-22. The sequence continues at coordinate 46,494 of CAZLLP010000019.1, read as the reverse complement.
TGAGCATGGCCGACGGCGGCTCGGTGACCATCAAGAAGACGGGGAATGACATCACGATCGAGGGCGCCAAGATCATTGGCTCGGTGCGCGGCTCGAACGGGATGGTGCATGTCGTGGATGGCGTGATCGTCCCAGCGGCGAAGTAGAGGCGCGCGGAACACCTAACGAGGGCGGGCGAGCAGCGCGAGCGGCACCGCCCGCGACCCCGCCCACTCGTGCAACGCACCACTCGCCTCACGCAGGCGAAGCTGCGCCGAGAGTCCCCCGTCGAGCAGCGTCGCCTGCCGGGCCCCGAGCGATCCCATCACCGCCGCCATTTCCGGGACGGTGAGGCCGACCGGGAGTCGCTCAAGACCACGGACACCCACGTCGAGGCGCGTGAGGACGACGAGCACGCGCCCCTGACGATCGAGGCCGAAGGCAAGGCGCGCATCACGATGCGTGCGATCGATCGCATCGCCGGAGCGCAATGGCACCGGCACGTCGCCATCACCCGTGAGCAGCGTGGGATAGCTCTGGAACGCGACGGACACGTCGCGGCGGTGACGCCAGCCCTGCACGTCGTCGCCGTCGATCATGGTCACCTCGCCGGTGCGCGTGATGACGATCGCCGACGACAGGGGTCCGCGTCCGGGGGGGAGGAGTTCTCCGCCCCGGTTCACGACCCATCCCCACGGCATCGCGTCGACGAACATCCCCGCGTTGAGCGCGACGAGGGCGTCGTGCGGGGCGTCGGCGATGGTCCAGTCGGGACGCCCGCTCGCGCGGGCGCTCTTCCAGTGCAGCGAGAGTTGCACCTGTCGGGGATCAAGGCGCACGGCCACCAGCTGGAGCGCCCTCGCCTCCCCCGCGCCGCTCACCTCGAGTTCGGCCCACTCCACGCCACGATCGGCGCGGCGCCACTCGGCCGCGCTGGCGAGGACACCCGGTGCGGGCCACCGGACCGGCGCGGCATCCTCGCGCCACCACTCGTGCTGCGCGCCGCGGGCGTCCGTCAGGAGCAATCCGCGGGGGGCGGCCGCCGCAGCCGCGATGGTGACGGCGAATCCGAGCAGGATCGCCGTCGTCCAGGCCACGGGTGCCGTCACCATTGGCACCCGGACCCATGAACGGACGGAGGGAGCGCGCGACGCCCGTTCCATGTCGCGACTGCGGAGCCACGGCACCGATCGCGACCTCAGCTCAATGACTTGAGTTGCTGCACGCGCGGCAGCAGCGCCTTGCGTTCGGCCGGCGAGAAGCGCCACGACGACGACGGATTGCCGTTGGCCCCCGCGAAGGCCTTGATGCGCTCCCGTGCAATCGCGAACTGCTGCGGTGTCATCCCCGCGGCCTTGGCGCCGGCGTCGGCCGATTGCTGGTCGATCGCCTGCGCCTGGCGCATGGCCATGTTGGCGACTTCGAGGAGCGAATCGGCCTGCTGATGCCACGCGGCCTTCGCGGGCGCCTTGCCGCAGTGCGTGATCGCAAGGGTCGAGTCCTTGGCCGGATCGACCCCCTGCTTCTTCATCAACGCGCGCTGCACCTGCACGGCGCCGGCGGTGTCGCCTGCTGCCATCAGGCGTTGCGACTCCATGGTCGCCTGCATCACGTCCTGCATCAGGCGCGAGCCCATCGGGTCGGCGCTGCTGGCGAGGGCGCGCGCCTTCTTCGCCATGGCATCGTTATGCACCTGATTGAGCGAATCGAGGACCTGCTGCGTGCACATGTTCACTCGTCGGGTCTCCTCGTCGTAGCGTCGCAGGTCGTCGTCGCGCTTTTCGAGGATCGCATTGCGCTGCTCGTTGGCGGCGCCGGCGCGGGCGATGAGCGTCGCCCGCGTGGCACCGCCGGGCCCCGTGACATTGTCGGCGGCCTGCACCCCGGCCACCACCGACGAGATGCGCGCATCGGTGAGCTCGAGGACCCGCTCGTCGAACGTCGGCGACTCGGAGGCAACGCCGCTCATGCCGGCGGCCTGCGACGCCGCCTTGGAGGCGACCTTCCGGGCCAGTGCGCCGATCTGGGCGTGTAGCGGGAGGGGGAGGGCGAGCAGCAGGAGCAGCGCCGCCAATCGGGCCGCGTGCGCCCCGCGATCGGCAGCGAACGTCGTCGTAGTCATCGGGATCTCCGGCACGCCCCGAGAGCGGGGCGAGGATGCGTGAACGTGAGCGCCTCGTGAGGGGGCGGAACGGTCGCCCCGGCGTCCGGGGAAGAACCCCCGCACCCATATCGTACGAGCGCGGCGATGGCCCCGGATGGGTGATTCGACCCAGCGGGTGAGACCGCCGTTGCCTAACGCCTGCGTGCCGTCGGACACCTCTCGACAGCGTCTGGCCCTGCTCCGAGATTCGCGCATCCCTCCGGACTCAGGTGATTCATGCGCGCCTCGCCGTTCTGCCTCCTCACGGCCCTCCTGCTGGGCGGCTCGTCGCTCTCAGCACAGCCGCGTGCCGACCCGCCGCGGCGCCCCTTCCTGTTCAAGGACGCCCGCGGCGAACTCGCCTCGGCGCTCGCTCGCGGCGACACCAGCGTCACGCTGGTGGTGGCGTCGATGCCTGGCGCCAATGCCAAGGCGGCGGCGCTCGTCACCCGACTCGGCGGGACGGTGCGCTATCGCGACGACGATGTGGACTACCTGCGTGTGCACCTACGAGTAGATAGCGTCGAGCGCCTTGTGCGCGACCCGCTCGTGCACAGCGTCGACGTCTCGATCTCGCGATTGGGACGCGCGTTCGGCCTTGCCGATGCGTCGCTGAGCGACGTGCGAGCGGAGTCGTCACCGTCGTCACCGTCGTCACCGTCGTCGCTGCCGTCGATACCGCCGCGTGCCGCGCACGACACCACGAAGAGGCGTTGGCCCCCGACGCTTCCGGAGACGCCGCTCACGGACCGATACGATCCACTCAGCGACATGGGGGCCCTCGACTGGCGTCGTGCCAACCCGACGTTCGACGGACGAGGGACAACGATCGCCATCATCGACCAGAGCCTCGACGCGTTGCTCCCCGAGCTGCAGGTGGCCACCACGCTCGATGGCAAGCCCACGCGAAAGATCATCGGCTATCGCAATGCGGTTGACATCGAGGACGAGGAAGACGGTCAGTGGCTGCGCATGAAGGACACGGTCGCCACCACGGCTGCGGGAGCGTTCACCTACAAGGATTCTGCCTACACGGCGCCGGCCTCCGGGACCTATCGCATCGCCATCATCGACGAAGCGGTCTTCGACTCCCTCAATCGCGCGGGGATCGAGAAGGACCTCAACCGCGATGGAAACCCCAAGGGATCGAGCCGCCTCTTTGCCGTGCTCTGGAACGAGACGAGCAACGACGTCTGGCTCGACACCGACCAGGACCGCGATTTCCGCGACGAGAAGGCGTTTACGGACTATGCGGTGCGCCCCGAATTCGGGGTGCTGGGCAGGGACAATCCGGCGACGCCGATACGCGAAAGCGTGAGCTACGCGGTACAGACTGATCGAGCGCGCAAACTGGTCTCGCTCAATTTCGGCGTCGCGAGCCATGCGTCGCTTGTCGTGGGGGCAGCGGTGGCGAGCCGCGGCACCAACGGACGATTCGATGGCGTGGCGCCGGGCGCGCAGCTGGTGAATGTGGCCGAAGGCGGTTCTGCCTACGGGCAGACCGAGGCGGTGATCATCGCCGTCAAGCACCCGGACGTCGACGTCGTCTTCCTCGAGCAGAGCTCGTTGATCGCGCGCAACTACCTGCTCTTCGACGGGCGCCTTGTACCGACAGTGATCTATGGTCGGCTCATCGCGAAGTTCAAGAAGCCGATCGTCATTCCCACGCACAACTACGCGATGCTGGGAGCGATCGACGACTATGCACTGGCCCCAGGGGCAATCTCGGTCGGCGCGCATGAGAGCAAGGCCAACTTCATGGCCAACCACGGCGTGCGGGTGCAGTACGAGGACAACCTCCTCATCACCGGCGGATACGGACCGATGGGGAACGGTGCCGCCAAGCCGGACATCATCGCGCCGTCCAACTACGTGAGCACGGGGCGCGGCTTCATCGAGGGGACGGCGATCCCTGGGCTGATGCAGCTCCCGCCTGGGTACAACATCGCGGGCGGTACTTCGACCGCCACGCCGACGACGGCCGGCGCGGTGGCGCTCCTGATCAGCGCGGCCAAGCAACGCGGCGTGACCTACGATGCGTTTCGCCTGCGACAGGCGCTCACGACGTCGGGGCGCTGGATCGCACACTTGCCGTCGTACAAGCAGGGGAACGGCGTGGTGAACATCGCCGGCGCCTGGGAGGCGTTGTTGGCGATGGACACGTCGCGCTCGGCGATCACCATTGCCTCGAAGGCTCCCGTACGCCACGCGACGAGCCACCTGCTCGCCGAACCCAACGTCGGCGTGGGGATCTTCGAGCGTGAAGGGTGGGTGGCCGGCGACACCGGGACGCGCACGATCACCCTGACGCGTACCAGCGGACCGCGCGCACCACTCGCCTTCACGTTAGGCTGGCTTGGCAACGAAGGCGCCACCTTCTCGTCGTCGTCGCAGGTCACGCTCCCGCTCAACCGCCCCGTCGACGTTCCGGTCCGCATCGCCCCCGCCAAGCCCGGGGTACACTCGGCCATCCTCACGCTCGACCATGCCGGGGCGCCCGGGGTGGAGTTTCGGACGCAGGCCACGGTGGTGGCCGCGCACGTCCTGTCGAGCGACAGCGGCTTCAAGGTGCAGCAGAAGGTCGAGATCCCACGCCCCGGGATGACGCACCTGTATTATCGCGTTCCGGCCGGGGTGTCGGCGTTACGCGTCGAGGTGAATGCCCCCAAACGACGCCCAGCGGTGGCCATCACCCGCCCCGACACGCGCAACATCACCGGAATCGGGCAGGGACCCACCGCGCAGCCCACGCAGGCCAACATGACGTACTGGGTAAGCGAACCGGTGGCCGGAGTGTGGGAAGTACGATTGCAGGACGTGGAGGATACGCGAACCTTCGATTGGCAGCAGGCCAGGATCGACTCGGCCGTGCCACCGACCACTGCGACCGTGACAGTGACCGCGTTAGGCGCGGAGGCGCTCGCACCGGGGGCAACGGGGTCGGGCGCCGGCAGCACCATCGACCTTTCGATGACGAACGCGTTCGGTGTCTTTCCCGGGGGCGTAGTGGGACTTCCGATGGGTGGAGTGCGCCGTGATCGCGGCGACCTCGCCGCGCGCGAACAGCGGGTCTACGACATCGAGGTTCCTGCCGGCACCACTCTGCTCACCGCGCGGGTTCGATCGGCCGATGGCGGCGATCTGGACCTCTATCTCTTCGATTGCACCGGCAAGGAGTGCGTCGCTGCGCGCGCCGATGGCGACACCTCGGGAGACGAGTCCGTTCGCGTACTGGCCCCCGCCGCCGGTAAGTGGAAGGCGGTGGTGGACCACAGCGGACTGCCGTCGTCACCGATTTCCATCGACTATCAGGATGTCATCTTCAACCCTGCCTTCGGATACGTCGCCGTCACCGACCAACCGGCGGAGCGCCTGACGGGAGGACAGTGGACGGCGCGGGCGAACGGCTGGCAAGCGACGCTCCCAGCCGGGCGCACCGCGTACACGGGAATTGCCATACAGGTGCAACCCAAGGGAGGCGACCCCTTCGTGCTCTCGGTGCGAGAGTTGGGCGGCGAGCGGGAGCGCGCAACGCCTGATGGACGCGATGGGGTGAAGCGCTAGCGCTCCTGAACTCTCGCTGGTGAAGACGTCCGCCGCAGCCCTCGTTTGGCGTCCCCACAGCACAGCGCCCCCTCTCGTGCGAGAGGGGGCGCTGCGTTTCCATGCCGCTGACGCTTCAGCGCCCCTTCTGCTTCTCGAGGATCTCGTCCACGCGGTCGGCCACGTCCTGCCAGTGCGCCCGACTCATGCCGGTCGCCGTCGCAGCGCTCCCGCGCGCAGTCTCGCGCACGGCACGCAGCTCGGCGCGCGCCAGCGCCGAGAGGTCGGTGCGTCGCACGTTAGGCGCCACCAGCAATGCCGGGAGGGGACGTCCGCCAGCGCCACCGCCGAACGGGTTCGCCGCTGGCGCCGGCGGGGGGGCGAGTAACGCCTCCAACCGTTCCAGATACACACGCTGCAGCTGGCGGCGGTTGGCGTCGAGCGGGAGCGACGGCGCGCTCCAGACGGCGCGCCGCAGGTCGCCCATGAACTCGGCGACGGGATACGCGTTGGTTGCGTCGAGCTGTTCGCCGATCGCCAGGCGATCGAGGCGGCGCGCATCGAGCAACTGCGCGATCACGTTGGACTGCCGCGTGGCGAGCGAGGCGGCTCCGGTGGCGGGGCCGATCTTCGACAGGATGTCCTGCGGCGCCAGCCAGCCTGGCGTGCGGAAGACCTGCTCGGCGAGGAAGGCGAGCGCCGCCTTCTGCCGGGCCTTGGACACCGGCGCGTAGACGGCCCCTGCCTGCTCCGCCGTCTTGGCATCGATCGTCATCCCGCCGATGACCGACGTCACGTGGCCCATGTACAGCCCCCACATGCCTAACATCTCGCCGTACAGTTCGGCGAGGTCCTCGTAGTCTTCACCCGGCTTGGAGGTCCACGCCGTCAATTGCGGCACCAGCTTCTTCATGTTGCTGATGGCGTAGCCGCTCGCCTTGACCGGATCGTCGCCCACGTCCTCGGTCTGCGAGCGCGGATCAATGCCGCTGAGGAACTGCTCGCTGTACCGGTATGGGAACGGGCCGGTCTGGTTGATGATCCATCCGTTGAGGATGGGACGTTCGGCTTCGGGCGTTGCGGCCTGCGGGAGGGCACGATAGCCCCAGTTGATCACGAAGTCGTCAAAGGGGCCGAGACGGCGCACGAAATCCTTGGGCGCCAAGCCGTCGCCGGGTTGGGCCACATAGTTCTGCCGCGCGTAGTCCATGATGGTCGCCGACACGCCGTAGACGGAGGCAAACGACGGCTTGCGCAGAGAGTCGACCGGGAAGGAGCTCGACGCGATCATGTTGTGCGGCAGTCCGATGGCATGGCCCACCTCGTGGGTGATCACCTGCCGCATCGTCTCGCCCATCAGTTCCTCGGGAATCTCGAGCGAACGCGCCGCGGCGTTTGCGACGCCCGTCTCCACCATCAACCGGTTGCGATACGAGCGCATGTGGTTGTGGTACCAGGTGATGTCGCTCTCGATGATTTCACCCGTTCGCGGATCGCTGGTGCTGGGACCCACCGCGTTACGTACGAGCGAGGCGGCCCAGCGCACGACCGAGTAGCGAATGTCCTCGGGATCCCACTCCGGATCCTCGGACTTGGTGGGGGGATCCTTGGCGATGATGGCATGCTTGAAGCCCGCCTTCTCGAAGGCCTTCTGCCAGGCTTCCACTCCCTCGCGCACATAGCGGCGCCACTTGGTCGGCGTTGCCGGATCCAGGTAGTAGACGATGGGCTTCACGGGTTCGACCAGTTCACCGCGCGCGTAGGCCGCCGGATCCTTGGGCTCCAGTCGCCAGCGACGGATGAAGCTCTGCGACGCCGCCTTCTGCTCGTCGAGGCCGTAGTTCACGCGCGACACGGAGAAGAACCCGACTCGCGCATCGGCATACCGAGGGCGCATGGGGACCTTCGGCAGCACGACGAAGGACTGCCGCATCTCAACCGAAATGGTCCCGGCCTCGCGCTCCGAGGGCGGCTCGCCGGCATCGTACGTCTGCGTGTGGCGCACTTCGACGTTCTGCGGAAAGGAGCGCACCACATTGATGAAGGAGCGCGCCGGGTCGAGGCGACGCACCGCATACGTGCGACGCTGCGCCGCCGAGAGTCCGCTCAGGACCGGCGTGTCGCCGGTAAAGAAGTCGGTCACGTCGATGACCAGCGAGGTGCTGTCGCGCGTGTAGGCCGCGATCGGGAAGGCGCCGAGGATTGGCCCGACGTTGTTGCTGGCGACGGAGAGCGCGATGGGGAGCGAATCATCGGCCACGGCGTCGAAGCCGAGGGCACGCAGGATCACGCGATCCCCCAGTCGCTCCCACCGCACCACGCGTTCACCCAGCGAGGTTCCTGCCGAGATGAAGCCGTCGAACCCGGTGGGGACGCCGGCAATGCGCGTGACGAAGAGGATGTCCCGTCCCGCGAGCGAGTCGGGGACTTCGAAGAACCAGCGGTCGTCGACCCGATGCACCGTAATGCCACCCGCGTCGGTCACGGCCTTGTCGGTGATGACCTGTGCGTAGGGCCGGGGGCCGCGACGCGGCGGTTGCTGGCCGGGCTGCCCCTGCGCCGCGTTAGGCGCGGCGGTGGGCGGTGGGGTCTGCTGTTGCGCCGGGAGCCGCGCCGGGAGCAGCGCAGGGAGCGCGAGGACAAGCGGCGCGAGCGTGCGCACGACGGAACGTCGCATGGCGATGCCGGTGATGGTGGAGTAGGAGCGCCGGCGGGACCAGCGCACGACCGTCCACAATTTCACGGATGGCACGCAGCGGCGCGACACCTCTGGCCCGTCGGTCGCTTGCGCTCAGGGAGTGGGTGGCAGCGACTGCCACATGACGTGCGAGATCATCCACTTGCCGTCGTACTTGCCGAGGAGGAGGTAGTCGATCCCCCAGTAGGCGCGGACCTTGGCGCTCGCCGTCTGGTCGTTGACCTCGAAGATCTGCACTTCCTTGGTCGCGGTCGCCGGTGCAGGGGTCCTGGTCTCGCGGACGCGCCGCGAGAAGGCGAGCGCACGCGGCCAGGTCATCTGCATGCCGCGATACCTCGCCGAGTCGGGGTCGAAGTAGAAGCCGTACTTGTAGAACTCGGGCCGGATCGAACGCACGTGCTTGGTGGAGTCCCCTTCGTAGAAGCCCTCGATGTAGTCCAGCGCGGCGCGGCGCACCGCCTCGCGGTCCGCCGCGGGATCGGCGGGACGCGGGGCGGTTTGCTGCGCACCCAAGGCAGCGGCGCAAACCGGTGCCGCAGGGGCGAGGGCGAACACCGCCACCAACGTCGCGATCGACGAGAGGCGCGGCGCCCTCAGGGAGGCAGCGATGGATCGTGATCGGGTCATGGCCATCCTCGGGGTGTCAGGGTCAACCGGTTGCCGTTGCTCGACGTTAGGGACGCACGGGGACGGGCGCGACGCCGCCGCGGCGGGCCGCGCGCGTGACGTGACGAGTCGCCACCGGGCGCGATGAATCCACGCAGGGAGCACCTATGCAAAGGAAACAGGGCGCCCCTCGCGGGACGCCCTGCTGGCCTTCGCCCTGCCGTTAGGCTGGGTGGTTCCTGCCGCTAGCCGATCTTGACGACGCCCTCGGCCGCGGGGCCTTTTTCGCCCTGCGTGATCTCGAACTCCACAGCATCACCCTCGGCCAGCGACTTGAAGCCCGAGCCCTGGATGGAGCTGTAGTGCACGAAACAATCCTTGGAGCCGTTGTCAGGGGTGATGAAGCCAAACCCCTTGGCATCGTTGAACCACTTCACCTTGCCGGTCGTACGCATACTGCACTCCTGAGGTAAGCTTGCCGGGAAGCGCAGAGACGCCGACCCAGGCAAAAGCCATGCAGCGGACATTCCGCTCGACGAGCGTCTTCCTTCCGCACCGGAAGAACAACGCGCCCCGACCCCAAAGGCCCAAGGGCGCGTTCGAGCGCGCAGAATATAGGACTGCCCGGCTAGCTGAACAATGCTGGATGTCTCCGCGAGCGCCCTGCGTTCGCCCTCGATGTGAAGGCGAAAAGTCGCACTGCAATTCTACCTTTTCTCGGGGATCGGAGCCGGCGGGACGCTCGCGGCTGGAGGCGTTGTAGCCGACGGAGCGGTGCCGGGGACTGGTGCGACGGGTGCGGACGGCGTCCCCGGGTAGCCCGGTTGCGGGTTGATCGCGCGGACTCCGCTCACGAAGTACTCCGTGTCGCCGAAGCAGGAGAGCGGAATGCCGGGGTGCTGCTCGAAGGTGAGGGCGACCTGCTTCCCTTCGGCCGCTTGAATCGCCTTCGCGATCGAGTCGGTGCGCACGGTGAAGTAGAAGAGCACTGGCGCGCTGCCCGGGATGTTGGAGATCTGCAGTTCCCCTTCCCAGGTTTTGCAGACCCACCCCTTCTTCGAAAGCTTCTGCACGTAGCCGATCCGGTCGCCCGTGGAGTAGGTGTAGGCGAGGGCTGCGTAGGAACGGGCCAATTGCACGGTCGTGGGGATGCCGATGATCGCCGCGATCGTCAGTTTTCCCCAGTGCCGGCGGGAGAAGCTCTTCTTCTTCGGCGCCGCGACTTCGGCCACGTCCTTGGTGTTGTAGCCGCGGTCGGGGATCTCGGGATCGGCCATGGTCTGGGAGAAGAGAGGCGGGAGACGGGAGGAGCGTTGGGCTTTAACTTAGTGCCGTCCTTGGAGGATCAGACAGAGTGACGTTTGCTGCGCGCAGGAAGACCGTCGTTGCCTCGATTGGTGGGGTGCTCGTTGGAGCATCGCAGCCGGTCGTGGTGCAATCCATGACCAACACCGACACGGCCGACCCCGCCGCGACGGCGCTGCAGGTCGCGGCGCTGGCCAATGCCGGGTCGCAACTCGTGCGCGTGACCGTCAACAACGACGAGGCGGCCCAGGCGGTCCCGGAGATGGTGCGTCGGCTGCACGACCTTGGGGTGAACGTCCCCATTGTCGGCGACTTTCACTACAACGGGCACCTCCTGCTCACGAAGTACCCGGCCTGCGCGCAGGCGCTCTCCAAGTACCGCATCAACCCCGGCAACGTGGGGAGCAAGCGTCGCGACGAGAACTTCCGGGCGATCGTCGAGGTGGCGGTCGCCAACGACAAGCCGGTGCGCATCGGGGTCAACTGGGGGTCGCTCGACCAGGACCTGCTCACCGAGATGATGGACGCCAACGCCACGGCCGCCGAGCCACGCGATGCGCGCGACGTCTACATCGACGCCATGCTGGAGAGCGCGCTCCGCTCGGCGGCGCTGGCCGAGGAGGTGGGGCTTCGCCACGACCAGATCATCATTTCGGCCAAGGTCTCGCAGGTGCAAGACCTGGTGGAGACGTATCGGCGGCTGGCGGTGCGCTGCGATTATCCGTTGCACCTGGGGCTCACCGAGGCCGGGTTGGGGAGCAAGGGGATCATCGCCAGCACCGCGGGGCTGTCGATCCTGCTGGCGGAGGGGATCGGCGACACGATCCGCGTCTCGCTCACGCCCAAGCCCAACGGCGACCGCACCGAGGAAGTGCAGGTGGCGCAGCAGATCCTGCAATCGTTAGGGCTGCGCTCGTTCACGCCGCAGGTGACGGCCTGCCCCGGCTGCGGGCGCACGACGTCGACCTTCTTCCAGCACATGGCCGAGGACATCCAGGGCTACCTGCGAGAGCAGATGCCGGTCTGGCGTGCCTCGCGCCCTGGTGTGGAGGAGATGAAGGTGGCCGTGATGGGGTGCGTGGTGAATGGCCCTGGCGAGTCGAAGCACGCCAACATCGGGATCTCGCTCCCGGGGACGTTCGAGGAGCCCAAGGCACCGGTCTACGTCGACGGCAAGCTGATGACGACGCTCAAGGGCGACCGGATCGTCGAGGAATTCCTGGTGATCCTGGAAGACTACGTGGCGCGGCGATACGAGCACGCCTAACGGGCGACTCGCTTACCCTCGACTGGTCAGCTACTCGTCTTCCGTCGTCGAGGGCGGTGGCCGGCGGCCCTAGGGCTGCTGCGCCAACTGCTCCAGCTCCGCCACGACGGTCGCCAGCTCGCGCATGATGGGTTCGGCGAAGCCTAACGACACCAGGCGATCGTGCACATCGCGGTACCAGCGCACCGTGCCTTCCCTGCCGGCCTTGAAGCGCCCCCACACGGAGTCGGGATCGACGGTGCGGCGGACGTCGGCGACGATGGTGGCCGCATTGTGCAGTTTGTCAGCGGCGCACACCCAGCGCGCGCGCGGCGAGGCCTGGGAGAGTCGCGCGAGGTAGTCGTCCTTTCGGTCGGCGGGCGAGAGTTCCACCCCGTCGTCGTCCACGCGGCGATGCGTCACTTGCAGCACCGTCTCCAGCACCGACTCGCCGAACTTCTCCCGGATGCGTGACACCAGCATCTCGCGGGAGTACGCCTCGCGCACCGTGTCCTCGATGACATCGTGGAGGATCCCCGCAATCACCGTTTCATCATCCTGCCCGTAGCGCGTGAGAATCAGCGCGACGTTGGCCGGGTGCGTGAGATAGGGGAGGCGTGTCCCTTTCCGCACCTGCTGGTCGTGGTGCTTGGCGGCGAAGGCCAGCGCGTGGTTGATGCGGTCGGAGTAGCCGATGACTGTCATGCAGGGACGACCGGTGGAACCTCGGGAGGCTTGGACGCTGGGGGGAGAAAGCTAGCCGCGGGCGATCATCGATGCGAGGACGAGGTCGAGCACCGCGAGCGCGATGCCCTGCACGACGACCCCGATGCCTGCCCCGACCAGCGCCAGGGAACGGGTGAGGCGCCATCCGACAATTGCCAAAGTGACGCCCACCGCCACGTACCCCGCATCGAGCCCGATGTTGAACCAGATGAAGCGGTCGAGGGCGATGGCGCCCGTGAGGTCGCGCAACGTGAGCCCTCGCCACGCGGCGGCACAGATGGCGAGGTCGATCGCCCCCCACGCGGCGGTCTGGATGGCGAAGTGTTGCAGCAGCGGCGAGCGCGCACGCCGCGTCAACAGCAGCGCCCACACCGCCGTCCCCGCCACCACGCTCATGGCGCCCCACATCGCCAGCCGCAGCAGGTGCCCGCGCTCGGCGGCGAGCAGCGTATCGGCAAACATGCTGTCGTCTCCTAGGCCGCCGCGGGCGCGGCTGCCGAGCGAGGCGCCTTGGGGACCGCCGGCAGCGGGCCATCCCAGAGGACCACACCGCGCACGCGCGCCCCTTCGTCGATCATCGAGGCCACCGTGCGCGCCAGCGTGGCCAGGCGCGTGCGCGTCTGCGTGGCGCACACCACCACGTCGTCACCTGCACGGAATCGTTTGGCACCGGCCAGCGACGTGACCACGATCGTCGCGTCATGCCGGCGCGCCGCGCGTTGCACCTCGGCGACCAGTGCCTGCGATTCGGCGGGACCCAGTGGAGCCTCTCGACCACCGGCGGGGAGGACGTCGATCGTACGCCCGCGCCCCACCGCCACCGGGACGAGCGTTTCGGACCACTTGCGCCGATTCTCCACCACCGCGACGAGCCCGGGCGACCGCGGTAGCGACAGGATCGCGCGCACCGGTTCTGCCGCGAGGTCGGCGTCGATGAGCAGGGTGACGCGCGCGTCGTTGGCCAGGACCGCCGCAAGATTGGCCGCCACGGTGGCCGCGACCAACGAGTTGTCGCCGGTCACCGTCACGATCCCGTCCTTGGGCCACTGCGACGAGAGGTGCCAGGCGAGGACACGATAGGCGTCGAACGTGGGGTCGAGGATCGGAGGAACGAGGCGATCGGCCGCGCGCCGCGTGCGATCGGGGGGGACCGCACGCAATCGCGCCACGCCGAGCACGCGGAGTGAGGTGAGACGCTCCGCCTCGACGGCGTCGGCCACACGCGGGCTCCGCATCTCGTCGAACATCGCGAGCGCGAATGTGACGGCGGCGGCGATGATCAGCGCGCCGATGACCAGCACCGTGATGGGGGCCAGTTGGTTGCGCGCGCGCTCGCGCGCGGCGACCGAGTCCGCCCGCAGGTTGGCGAGTCGTGCGCTGCTCAGCGAGCGACGCGCCCCCTCGTACGCAACCCAGGCGGACTGCCGCGCCGCGAGCACTGGCTGCGAATCGGGGAAGGTGGGGAGGGTGACCGAGGCTGAATCGACCGCGGTTGGGGTTGATGGCGACTGCAGCAGTTGCACCTCGCTCGACAAGGCGGCGAGACGCGACTGTCCAAGGGCGGTGATCCGACGACCGAGCTCATTGGCCTGGGTGGTGAGCGCAACGAACACCGGATCGACGGTGGCACCCGCGCCGAGGTCGTCGCGCTCGCGCTCGACTTCATTGAGCGAATCAACCATCGCGCGCACGCGCGGATCGCCGCGCATGACCGGCGCGTTGGCGAGCGCGCGGAAGGACTCGGGGAGCGGCGCCCCCTCAGCCCGCTGGAGGAGCGCGCCCAACGATCCCATCGTGGCGATCAGGGAATCGCGCGTGGCAGCTTGCGTCGGGTTCATCGACGCCGGAGAAACTGAAGCCATCAAGGCGGCACGCGAGGCGCGCAACTGCGCCAGCGCTTGCTCCGCCGAGGCCAACCGAGTGCGCATCGCTTTTTCGCGGGCGATCAGGAGCGTCGTATCACGCCACTCGATTCGGTCGGAGCTCAGGAGATTGATGACGCCCTGCGCCCCTGCCGGAAGGAAGAGGTAGGAGAGCAACACGCCGACAAAGATCGCCACACCGACGGCCAGCAGGCGCCAGGGGCGCTGCAAGACGTTGCGCGCACGCGCCCCCAACCACGCCGCCCGCGGAATGAAGCGGAAGCGGCGCGTGGCGAGAGCCGTGCGCGAGTAGGTGCCTGTCGGCGGCATCTGCGTTTGGTGGCGTCGCCAGGCGTTACTGGACTTCGAGCTCTCCCTTCATCCCCTGCGGGAGTCGCGGGGTCGAGACGAACGGATACTTCCCTGGCTTGAGCGCCCCGAGTGAGAGCGTCCAGGTTTCCTGCGGCACGGACAGCAGCGGGGACCGTCCGTTGCTCCCGTTTGGCATGTTCGCGAGAAGCTGGAGCTTGGTCTCGGCGGGTACCTGATCGAGGTCGAACGCGATCTCGTGCGGGCCGCCCGACATGACGACGAACTTCACGCCGTCGCCAACCTTTGCGACGAGGTGCTGCGGCTCGAAGCGATACCCCTTGGCGTCGCCAATCAACTTGACCTCGATGATGGTCCCGGTGATCGGGGCGGCGGACGCGGCGGGGATAGGTGTGGCTGCCGCGTCGGCGGCGCCGGATTGGTCGCTCGGAGCGGCCGCGGCGTTGGGGGCTGCTGCCAGGACGCTGTCGGCTTCCCTCGTTTCGCTGTTGCCGCAGGCGGCAAGCGAGAACGTGAGGGCGAGATAGATGTACGGGCGCATGGGTCTCATGACTCCCAAGCTAGAATGCGCGAAATGCGGCGAGTAGGGGACGATCGAGTTGACGCCCCCGGTCACTACGGCTACGTTCCCGCTCATGCTTCGCTCGGCGACCCACCACCATCATGCGCATCACGGCCATACCCCGACGGGTCTGGGCGTAGTTCGCGTGCGGTAGTTGGCAGCTCGAACGCCAGCGGCGCCCGAATGAGTGCCGAGGCCCGTCCACCATGGACGGGCCTTTTTGTTTGTCCGACTTTCTCGATCGACCCCCAATCGCTCCATGCTCAAGATTGCCTTGCCCAACAAAGGGCGGCTCAGCGAAGAAGCGCGCGAGCTCTTCACTGACGCCGGACTCGAGGTTCGCTCCTCGGGTGAACGCGCGCTGACCGCATCACTTGGCGGCGAATTCGAAGCGATCTTCGTTCGCGCCCAGGACATCCCGGAATTCGTGGCCGACGGGGCCGCCGATGCCGGCGTGACCGGGTGGGACCTGGTCTCCGAATCCGAGCGCCCGCTCGACTCGCGGCTCGACCTCGGCTTCGGGAAATGCCGGCTGGTGGTGGCGGTGCGCGACGAATCGCCGGTGCGCTCGGTGAGCGACCTGAAGCCCGGGACGCGAGTGGCGACGGTCTTCCCGCGCATCACCCGCGCCTTCTTCGAGCGGCACGCCGTGGGGGTGGAAGTGGTGCCGGTGAGCGGCGCGGCGGAGATCGCCCCGCACCTCGGCATCGCGGATGTCGTCGTCGACCTCACCTCGACCGGATCGACGCTGAAGGTGAACGGGCTGCGCGAAGTGCAGACCGTCATGACGTCCACGGCGCGGTTGATTGCCGCTCCCGGGGCCGCCGAACGGAATCCCGCCAAGGGGCAGGCGCTGTCGGAGCTCAGCTCGGCGCTGGAATCGGTGCTGCGGGCTCGCGGGCAGCGCTACCTCATGGCCAACGTGCCGCGTGAAGCGTTGCCGCAGGTGAAGGAAGTGATCCCCGGACTCAACGGCCCGACGGTGATCGACATCATGAACGGGGGGAGCCACGTCGCGGTGCACGCGGTGGTCCCCGCTGCCACCATCTATCGCACCATCGCCTCGCTCAAGACGCTCGGGGCCGAGGGAATCCTGGTGACCCGAATCGAGAGGTTGATGCCGTGAGCGAGACCAAGAGCACACTCAAGCTGCGCTTTCGCGGCGCCGCCGCGGCGTTAGGCGCGGAAGGGCTCAAGGCGCTGGTCGATCGCTCGACGACCGACGACGACGTGTTGCGCGACACGGTGAGCGCGACGATCGACGCGGTGCGCCAGCAGGGCGACATCGTCCTCAAGTCACTGGCGCGCGAGTACGACCAGGTGTCGCTCAAGCGCCTGGACGTCCCCAAGGCCGAGTGGACCAAGGCGCTCGAGTCGATCGACCCCAAGGTGCGAACGGCGATGGAGCGCTCGGCGCGCAACATCGAAGCGGCGCATCGTGCGTTTCTCCCGACGGCCACCGAAGTCGAGACTGAGCCAGGGATCACGATCGGGCGCCGACCGGACGCGTTAGGGCGTGTCGGGGTGTACGCCCCGGGCGGCCGGGCGGCCTATCCGTCGTCGGTGCTGATGGGGGTGATCCCGGCTCGCGTCGCAGGGGTGGGCGAGGTGATCCTGTGTTCGCCGCCGGGACGGAACGGACTCCCGTCGCCGGCGGTGCTGGCGGCCTGCGCGATTGCGAAGGTCGACAAGGTCTTCGCGTTAGGCGGCGCCGGGGCCATTGCGGCCATGGCGTACGGGACGGAGAGCGTGCCGCGCGTGGATCGCATCGTCGGCCCGGGCAACGCGTGGGTGACCGAAGCCAAGGTGCAGGTGGCCAAGGCATGCGCGATCGACTCGCCCGCGGGGCCGAGCGAACTGCTGGTGATTGCCGACAGCTCGTGCGACACCGCGCAGGTGGCGCGTGAGATCCTGGCGCAGGCCGAGCACGATCCGCTTGCCTGTGTGGTCGCCGTGGCCATCGGCGACGACGTAGCGGCGAAGATCGAAACGGCGCTGGAGACGATGGTGGGCGGTTACGGGCGCGCGAGCATCATCAAGCAGGCCCTTGAGGCCAACGGCGGGGTGATCTCGGTCGACACGTTAGGCGCGGCGGTGACGCTCTCCAACGCATATGCGCCCGAGCATTTGCTGCTGGCGGTCGCCCATCCCGATGCCATCCTGGGCGAGCTGCGCAACGCCGGGACGATCTTTGTCGGCACGACCGCTTCTGTATCGTTTGGCGACTATATGACCGGGGCGAATCACACGCTTCCCACCAACGGGCTGGCGCGCTCCTACTCCGGGTTGTCGACGCTCGACTTCATCCGCTGGACGACGTACCAGCGCGTGACGCCAGACGCCGCGGCACGCCTGGCCGCCGACGTGGGCAACTTTGCCGACGCCGAAGGGTTGGATGGCCACGCGCGTGCGGCACGCGCGTGGAGCATCTCGGCCGGCATCCCCGGGGGCGGGGCGTGAGCGGCGGGGCGGAAGGCGGGGGGGCGAGCGCCGATCGCGACCGCCTGGCGTGGACGCCACGCGCGGCGTACCGCGAGCTGCGCGCGTACGACGTGGATCCCACGCCCTGCGACATCACGTTGGCCGACAACACCTCGCCGTTCGGCGCACCGCCAGCTGCACTGCGGGCGATCGCCGCGGCGGTGGGTGACCGACTGGCCGCGTATCCCAGTACCTATTCGCGCGAACTGCGTGAAGGGATCGCCGACTACGTGGGTGTTGCGCCTGACGAGATCATGGTCGGGTGCGGGTCGGACGAGATCATGAGCTGCGCCTTTCGTGCGCTGGGCGAGCCTGGCGACCGGGTGGCGTACATGGATCCGACGTTCGTGATGGCGAAGGTATTTGCCACCAGCAACTCGCTCGTCCCGGTTGCCGTCCCGCTGACCGCGCGGTGCGATGCCGATCCCGATGCGCTGGTCGCCGCGCGCGCCCCGATCACGTACGTCTGCACGCCGAACAACCCGACCGGGCTGCCGATGGCGGCATCGACCCTGGAGCAGGTGCTGCGCGGCGCGGCCGGCTTGGTCTTTGTCGATGAAGCCTACGCCGAGTTTGCCGGGAGCAACCTCGCGGGGGCGGCGCCGGCCCATGGGCGTTCGCTCGTCTTCCGGACCTTCTCGAAGGCGTTCGGGTTGGCGGGGATGCGCATCGGCTTCGCGGTGGGTGCGCGACCGCTCATCGCCGAACTCGAGAAGGCGCGCGGTCCGTTCACCGTGACGGCGTTGGGCGAGCGGGCCGCCCTGGCCGCCGTCACCGAGGATCTCGGCTGGGTGCGCGAGGGGGTTGCCCGCATCGTGAGCGCGCGGGAGCGATTCATTGCCGCGTTGCGCGGCGCCGGCCTGGCCCCCCTCGACAGCGCGGCCAATTTCGTCCTTCTCCCGGTCAGCGACTCGCGTACCGCGCAGGGCGCGCTACGCGACCGGGGTATCCTGGTGCGGCACTTCGTTGACCTCCCGAGCATTGGCGACGCACTTCGCATCAGCATCGCCGATTGGGGCGTGATGGAGCGCGTGCTCGCCGCCGTTCTCGACGTGCTCCGTCACGACGCGCGTCCGTTAGGCGCCGGGGAGCGCGCCGATGCCTGAGTCGCGTCGCGGTGCGCGCGCGCCGCGCATCACCATCTTCGACTACGGCGCCGGGAACCTGCACTCGCTGGCCAAGGCCGTCGCGTCGTTCGGTACCGAGCCGGTGATCGAGGTGGATCCGGTGCGCGCGATCGACACGGATGTCCTCCTGCTGCCCGGTGTTGGAGCGTTCACGCCAGCGGCGGAGCGGCTCGCCCCCGGGCTGCGCGAGATGCGCGCCGCGCTCGCCGGGGGACTTCCCTGCCTCGGCATCTGCCTGGGGATGCAGTTGCTGTTCGATGCGAGCGACGAAGGCCCCGGGGCGGGACTGGGGCTCATCGCCGGGCACGTGGAACGCATCGCCGCCGAGCGCCTGCCGCAGATCGGCTGGAACTCGGCGGACGACGCGAACGATCACCTGTTTGCCGAATCGGGGCTGCGCGACGTGTACTACGCCAATTCGTTCATCTGCCGCCCGACGGACGTGTCGCACGTGACGTCGTGGAGCACACATGAGGGCGATCGCTTCCCGGCGTCGGTGCGGGCGGGGAGGACGGTCGGGGTGCAGTTCCATCCAGAGAAATCG
Organism: uncultured Gemmatimonadaceae bacterium; assembly: GCA_964560345.1. Lineage (GTDB taxonomy): Bacteria > Gemmatimonadota > Gemmatimonadetes > Gemmatimonadales > Gemmatimonadaceae > SCN-70-22. The sequence goes on along the minus strand of CAZLLP010000019.1, from coordinate 27,342 downwards.
TCGAGCGCCGGCGTGGCGTTCGTTCATGCCTTCCTGCGGGAGATGCTCGCATGATCGCCATACCGGCAGTCGACCTTCGTGAAGGGGCGTGCGTTCAGTTGGTGGGCGGCGAGTACGCACAGGAGCGCGTGCGCCTCGACGACCCGGTCGGCGTGGCGCGCGAGTGGGTGCGCCTGGGGTTCGCCCGCCTGCACGTGGTCGACCTCGACGCGGCGTTAGGCAAGGGGAACAACCTGTCCGTCGTGCGCGACATCCTGCGCGAGGGCGGGGCCGAGGTGCAGGTGGGGGGCGGGCTTCGCACCACCGAGGCGGTGGACGACATCCTGGACGAGGGGGCGCGCTATGCCATCGTCGGGACGCGCGCGCTGGAGGACCTCGACTGGCTTGCCGAGTTGGCGCATGACAATCCCGGGGAGATCATCGTCGCGGCCGACGTGCGTGACCGGAAGGTCGTGACCCGCGGTTGGCAGCGGACGCTCCCGCGCGACATCATCGACATGGTCGAGGAGTTGAGCGCCCTGCCGTTGGCGGCGCTGCTGGTGACCGCGGTGCACCGCGAGGGGCAGCTGCAAGGGACCGATCTTCCGTTGATGGAGGACGTCGTGGATGCGGCGGCCTTTCCGGTCTACGCCGCTGGAGGCGTGGGCGGTGTGGGCGACCTGCACGCGCTGCAGGATCGCGGCGTGGCGGGCGCCGTGATCGGGATGGCGCTGTACACCGGGGCGATCGACCCGCGCGCCATCGTGGACGAGTTTTCCGCCTGAACACACGCCACATCCAACGGCTGACGAGGATCGCATGAGCACCATCGAACGCGAGACGCGCGAAACGAGCATCACGGTGACGCTGACGCTGGGGGGCGGGGACGTCGAGGTCGACACGTCGGTCCCCTTTCTCGATCACATGCTGCTCACCTGGGCGCGCTACGCCGGGCTCGGACTGGACGTGAAGGCGCGCGGCGACCTGCGCCATCACCTCATCGAGGACGTGGCCATCGCGTTAGGCGCGGCGTTCAAGGACACCGTGCCGGCAACGGCGGCGCGATACGGTCACCGGACAATCCCGATGGACGAGGCGCTGGTGGAGTGCGCGATCGATATTGGCGGGCGCTTCTTCTACGAAGGGCCGGTCCCCAGCTCGCTTTACGATCACTTCATGCGATCGTTTGCCGAGCACTCGGGGAGCACGTTGCACCTACGCGTCCTGCGCGGCACCGATCGTCACCACATCATCGAGGGGGCGTTCAAGGCGCTGGGCCTCGCCATTCGCGACGCGCTGGTCGACAGTGGGGCCGTCTTCTCCACCAAGGGGAGCGTGTCGTTGCGCCGTCCGGATGCGGCCGATGCGGAGTCGCCCAAGCGCAGCCACGCCCGAGGAGGGCGCTGATGCTCACGCGACGCCTCATCGTCTGCCTCGACGTGAAGGGGGGACGCGTGGTGAAGGGGGTGAACTTCGAAGCACTGCGGGACGTGGGCGATCCGGTGGCGCTGGCCGAGCGCTATGAACAGGAAGGGGCCGACGAGATCGTCTACCTCGACATCTCGGCGAGCGCCGAGGAGCGCGCGACGCTGCTCGACCTCGCACGGCGCACGGCGGAGCGACTCTTCATCCCGCTCACGATCGGCGGCGGCATTCGCTCGGCGGACGATGTCGCGCGCGCGCTGCGCGCGGGGGCCGACAAGGTGAGCCTCAACACGTCGGCGGTCGAACGTCCCGAGGTGCTGGCCGAGGCCTCGCATCGGTTCGGGGCGCAGTGCGTGGTGGCCAGCATCGATGCCGCGATGATCGACGGAGCTTATCGTGTCTTCGTGAAGGGGGGGAAGGTCCCGACCGAGCTCGAGGCGATTGCCTGGGCGCAGGAGTGCGAACGTCAGGGCGCGGGCGAGATCCTGCTCACCAGCATCGACCGAGATGGTGTGCGAACCGGATACGACCTGGGGCTGACGCGCGCCATCAGCGACGCGGTGTCGGTTCCGGTGATTGCATCTGGCGGCGCCGGAAATGCGAGGCACGTGTGCGAGGCCCTCACGAGCGGTGGCGCCGATGCGGCGCTGGTCGCCGGCATCCTGCACGACGGGGTCACCACGGTGGCGGCGCTCAAGGATGCGATGGGAGCGGAGGGGATTCCGGTGCGCGCGGTCGCGGGGAAGACGAGAGGACGAGAAGACGAGCAGACGAGGAACGACTTGTGACGACGCCGGCGTTGTTGCTCGAGGCGGTGACGGACGTGGCGCGCGTGGCTGGGGATATCGCCCTGCGCTACTTCAAGACCGGGCTCACTGTGGACACGAAGGGCGATGGGTCGCCGGTGACGGTGGCGGATCGCACCGCTGAGCACGAGGCACGCGAGTGGATCGCGGCGCGCTTTCCCGGCGATGCCGTGCTTGGCGAGGAGTACGGCTTCAGCGGGGACACGCGAAAGCGACGCTGGTTCATCGACCCGATCGACGGGACCAAGACGTTCGTGCGGGGCGTGCCGCTGTGGGGGACGATGATCGCGGTGGCGCAGGATGACCTCGTGATTGCCGGGGCGATCTACTGCCCGGCGGTCGACGAGCTGGTAGCGGCCGCCGTGGGGTGCGGATGCTGGTTCAACGGAGCGCGCTGCGAAGTGTCGAAGGTCTCGACGCTCGACGAGGCGACGATCCTGGTGACCGACGCGCGCTTTCCCTACAACCCGCACCGCGCCGAGCGGTGGAAGGCGTTAGGCGCGCAAGTGGCGGTCGCGCGCACGTGGGGCGACTGCTACGGCTATGTGCAGGTGGCGACTGGGCGCGCGGAGCTGATGGTCGACGACAGGCTGTCGCCGTGGGATGCCGCGTCACTCATCCCGATCATTCGCGAGGCCGGCGGCGTGTACACCGACTGGCGGGGCGGGCACGATGTGGATGGCGGCGACGGGGTGGCGAGCAATGCGGTGCTGTCGCGCCCGTTGCGCGAAGCGTTAGGCGTACCCGAGAAATAGGACGGACTGGACGATGCTCGATCTCGATACGCTCGATTTCGCCAAGGGAGGCGGCTTTGTCACGGTGGTCTGCCAGGACGCCGAGTCGCTGGCGGTGCTGATGGTGGCGCGCGCCGATCGCGAGGCGCTGGAGCGCACGGTGGCGACGGGGGAGATGCACTATCACTCGCGGTCGCGTGGCTTGTGGCACAAGGGGGCGACCAGCGGCAACGTGCAGCGGGTGGTCTCGCTGCGCGCAGACTGCGATGCCGATGCGGTACTCGCGCAGGTGCGGCCGGCGGGGCCGGCGTGCCACACGGGGGCGGTGAGTTGTTTTGACGTGGGAGGGGATCAGGGGGCGACGGAAGCGCAGGCAGATGGGATGACGAGCGACGTGGCGAGCGGGGGGCCCCCCCCGAATACAGAATCTCCCCCTTCTTCCTCGTCGCCCCCGCATCATTCCATTCCCGCCCTTACCAATTCCGCGGCACACGGCACCTTCTCGCGCCTCGCGACCACCATCGCCGAGCGTCAGGCGGCACTTCCGGTCCCCGAGGGGACCAAGCCCAGCTACACGCAGCGGCTCCTCACCGACCGCAATCTCCGCCTCAAGAAGCTGGGGGAGGAGGCCGCCGAGCTGGCCGTCGCCTGCGCCGACGGCGACCGCGTGCGTGCCGTCGAGGAAGGGGGCGACATCATCTATCACACGCTCGTCGCACTGGCGGCCATTGGCGTGTCGGTCGACGACGTGGCGCAGACCCTGGAGTCGCGCGCGCGCTAACGCCTAACGGTCGATCCCGTTTACGTCGGTCACGTGCCGGGACGATCCGCATCGTGGGCCGCCGGGATGCCGCGTCCCTGCCGCCCCCTCCGTGGACCTCGCAGCATGGGCGTGAGCCGCCGGAACGAATCGGCGGCGCGAGTGCTCCTGCAGAGCCGCGTTGGGCGAAATGTCGAGTGAAACATTCAGCAATTGGAGTGCTCGATCGCGGCCCTAGCCCGCCCCTGCCCCCCGTGTAGTTTCCCCTCGCCGTCCGCCAGCCTATTGTCCCTCGGTGTTCGAATCCCTCGTGAGTGAGACGCCCGCATGAGCGATTCCTTGAACCATCCCGCCTTCGGGACGGCGGACCTGACCAACTGCGAGCGGGAGCTGATCCATCTCGCAGGGTCGATCCAGCCGCACGGCATCCTGCTCGTCCTGTCGGAAGGGTCGCTCGTCATTCAGCAGGTCAGCGCCAACGCGCCCAAGCTCCTCGGCGGAACCATCGACCAGATGCTGGGTGCTCCGCTGGAGCTCGTGAGCCCACCGTTGGCGCACGCCGTACGCCAAGGGCTGTCGCCCGATCTGGTCGAACGCCCGCTGCCGCTGCGGTCCCGGCTCGTCCTGCCGTCAGGGACAATCGAGGTGGAAGGGATGCTTCACCGCGTCCCCGCGCACGGTCTCGTCCTCGAGCTCGAGCAGGTCGAGTTCCCGCAGGACGGGCGCGACGCCGGCGCCCTCCCCCGCCAGTTGCAGGGGATCATCGCTCGCATCGCCGCGGCCGGATCGGTCGAGGGTCTCTGTCAGGTGTTGGCGCGCGAGCTGCGTCCACTCATTGGCTACGATCGCGTCATGGTCTACCGCTTTGACCCGGATGGACACGGGGAGGTGGTGGCCGAGGCGCGCGACGAGTCGCTGGAGCCATACCTCGGGCTGCACTACCCCGCGTCGGACATTCCGCAGCGGGCGCGCGAGCTGTACCTGCGTAACCGCGTGCGCGTGCTCGCCGACACCGGGTACGTCCCCGTCCCGGTCGTGCCGCGCGTCTCGCCAGCGACCGGAGACGACCTCGACATGTCGATGGCGTACCTGCGCTCGCTCTCGCCGATTCACATCGAGTACCTGCGCAACATGGGGGTGACCGGGACGTTGGTCACTTCGTTGGTGAAGGACGGACAGCTCTGGGGGCTGATCTCCTGCCATCACTACTCGCCGCGCCGACTCCCGTACGAAATGCGCGCGGCGTGCGAGCTCCTCTCCGACGTCTTCTCCACTCGCCTTGCCGCGCTCGACGCCAGCGCAGTCGCGCACTCGATCCTGATGGTGCCGCGCGTGGAAAAGCAGATGGTCGACACCGCGTCCATCTCGGGCGACTGGCACGAAGCATTGTACGGCGTCCTGCGCTCACTCCTCCCCACGCTCAACGCGACCGGCGGCGCGCTCTTGTACGAGGGGCAGGTGATGACGACCGGCGCGGTCCCCGGCAGCGAAGACCTGAGCCGGCTGGCGGCCTGGATCGCCGAACACTCGTCGGGCCCGATGTACCACTCGGCGGCACTGGCCAAGCGTGAGCCGGCATTCGCACGCTTGTCGGGCGTGGCGAGCGGCGTGCTCGCGCTCCGCATTACCCCGACGCGCCTCGACTACTTGCTCTGGTTCCGGCGCGAGCAGGTGCAAACGGTGCGCTGGGCCGGCAATCCCAACAAGGCGGTACTGGGCGACGACCCCAACCACCTGTCGCCACGCCGCTCCTTTGCCGTGTGGACCGAGCAGGTGCGCAACACCGCCCGTCCATGGACCGAGCAGGAGCTGGCGATCGCCCAGCTGCTGCAGGTGTCGGTGTTCGACACGATCCAGCAGGTGCAAGCGATTCGTGTCCTCATCGTGGCGCGCCAGCTCGCGTCCGTGAGCCGGATGGTCGAACGGTCGGGGGAGCCGATGGTGATCCTCGATGAGCGCGACCATATCCTCCTGCTCAACCAACCGCTGCGCCGACTGCTGGGGATGGAGTCCTATTCGCCAGAGACGTTCGAGTCGCTGGCATCGCACTTCGTGAACCCTGCCGACCTGGTCGACGCGGTACGCCGGTTGCGCCGCGAGCTGCAACCGTGGGTCGGCGAACTGACGGTGCGCGGGGTCGACGGACCAATCGCGTTGGCGGTGCGCGCCGATGCCGTCCCCAGCACCGAAGGGGGGATCCTTGGTACGATGCTGATCTTCACCGATTTGAGCGCGCGGCGCGCGGCCGAAGCGGCTCGCGAGCGGTTGAGCGACGCGTTGCAGGGGGGCGGTGGGACCGGAACATTCGTCTCGCTCTCCGGCGTCGCAGAGCTGGACGAGATGATGGCGGCCGTACTGGCCAACGCCCGAACGGCGGTGATGAGCCTGAGCGGTCCGGTGGCCGAGGCGATTCAGCCGGTGACGCTGCGCAGCATCGAGACGCTCACGCGACGGGCGGCAGAGGTGGCGCGTCAGATGGTGCAGTTCGCGTCGCAACCGCCTCGAACACCCTGACGTTCAGCCTGAACGCTTCCTGCGCCTCGAGCACCACGCCATCGGCCTCGGTGGTGGACAGTGGCCAAGCGTCGAGCGCGGCGCGAAACGCGCCCTTGTACTGCTCGGCGTCGGCGATCTCAGGAAAACGATAGAAGCGTGTCCCTTCGTCGTCGCGCAGTGCCAGGGCACGCGCGACGACCTGCCCCAACGCCTGCCCGCCGGAGAGGTCGCCCAGGTAGCGCACGTAGGCGTGGGCCACCAGCTGCAACGGCGTGGCACAAAGCACGCGTTCGGCGTACTCCTCCGCCGCCGATCCCGGCGTCACGTCGCGAGCCCAACCCTCGCCATGCAAGTAGGTGAGGTCCGCGACGATCGCCGCGGTGCGATGCAGCCGCTGGTCATAGAACGGACGCACGTCGGGAAACGAGGCGGTGGCGTCGAGCCGCTCCTCGAGCGCCGTGTACACATGGTGCAGGGCGCGCAGCAGCGCGATGTACTCGTTCCGATCGAGTCGGCCGCGCAACAAGCCGTGCATGATCCCCGATCGCTCGGCGAGACGGTGCAACGTCGACGTCTCGTGACGCAGGCGTTGGGAGAGGGCGATAGGCATCGTGAAGTCGCAGCAGGGGAGGAGGGGAGATGCCTAACGCGCCGGGCCGGTGTCGACGGGCGTGTCGCGACGCCCGCCCCACTCGGTCCAGCTGCCATCGTACACCGCGGTCTCCGTGGCCCCCAGCACCTCGAGTGCCAGCAGCACGGCGCACGCCGTGATCCCCGAGCCGCAACTGCACACCACCGGGCGCGCGGTATCGAGGCCGGCGTCGTGCACGATCGCGCGCAACTCCTCGACCGGACGCATGGTCCCGTCCTCGCGCACGAGGCGGGCGTAGTGGAGGTTGCGGCTGCCGGGAATGTGCCCGCCACGCACGCCGGGGCGCGGCTCGGGCTCTGTCCCTTCAAAGCGCCCTGCCGAGCGGGCGTCGACCACCTGCTCGGCCGCGCTGGCGATGTTCGCCTGGATCGTAGCCGCGTCGCGCAGCCGCCGGGGATCGAGCGTCGCCGCGAAGTGCGCGGGTGACACCACCGTCTGGTCATTGGTGACGGCGTGTCCATCGAGCGTCCATCGCTTCAATCCGCCGTCGAGCACCGCGACGCGCTCGCGTCCAAAGGCGCGCAGCATGAACCAGAGGCGCGGGGCGCTGAAGTTCTGCCCAGAGCCATCGTACACGACGACCGCGTCGTCAGTGCCGATGCCGAGTGCGCCGATGCGCTCGGCGAACATCTCGGCCGAAGGAAACGTGTGCGGGAGCGGCGAGGACTCGTCACTCAGCCAGTCGATGTCGGCGAAGACAGCGCCGGGGATGTGCTGCGTTTCGTACTCGGCGCGCGCGTTGCGCCCGGCGGAGGCGAGGTACGTGCTGGCGTCGACGACCTTGAGGCCGGGGGCGCCGAGGTGCGCGGCAAGCCAGGTGGTGGAGACCAGCGGTGTGGGGAGCGTGAGTGGCGACATGTGGTGGAAGATGACCAGGGGGAAGGCGGGCGCCAGAGCGGCGGCCGCGCTTCCCCCATTCGGTCGTGCTTCCCGTGTACCGTGCTCGCCGTGACCGGAGATGGCCGGTCACTACGGGCGCTCCCCCTACTGGCCGATGAGTCCTCGCAGCGCCTCGCGCGCGCTCGCGTCCTCGCTGCGCCCCAGGACCGCGATCGCGCGGCGCCGCGCGTTGGGCTGCGTGTCGCTCTTCGCGATGTCGACCAACTTGGCGGTGGCATCGCGCGTCCCGGCCAGGGCTAGCAGCTCGATCAGCTGCACGCGCACCTCGCCGTCCGAGACGGCATCGTAGCTGGCGATCACCTCGCGGACCGGGACGCCCGCGCGTTCGAGGAGCGACGCGGCCTTGCGTCGCTGTCGCGCCGGGTGCTGTTCATCCTTGACGATGCCCAGCAGGAAGCGACGGCTTGCCTGTCCGCCAATGCTGCCGATGCCAGACAAGGCCGCGTCCTTCATTCGGTCGCCAGTGAGCGTGGGATACAGACGCATGAGCGTTTCCGCGTCCTCGCTCGAGGCATACTCACCGGCCAGTCCTGACATCGCGACGGCGCGCACTTCGACGGTGCTCTTCTCGTCGGCCACGATCTCGCGGATGGCACGCCGCGCGCGCGGGTCGCCGTTGCGTGAGAGCACCTCGGTGGACTGGCGCGCGAGCCACGGGTCGCCGTTCACGCGACTCATCTCGATGAGCATCGGAATTCCCTCGCCGCGCTCCATGCGCCCCAGCATGCCGACCGCCGACTGCCGAAAGTTTCCCTGCTCGCTGTCGTTGCGGGCAATGCCGCTTACGAGCGCGAGCAGTTCGCGCATGGGGATCGCGTCGCTGGCCGTGCGACGGCGCACCAGCCACCCCAGCGCCGACCGCCGCACTTCGCGCGGGCGTTCGCCATCGCGCACGAGGGCAAGGAACGTGGGCGACACGCTGGCCGAATCGGCGATGCCTAACGGGAGGAGGGCGTCGCGCGCCACGCGACCTTCGCCGCGCGTAGCGAGCGCCCCGAGGTAGGCGACCGCGTCGCCGGCCGATACGCGCCCCAGGTCGACCGCATCGACGGCCGACGCCGGCGGGCCGGCGTACGTCTCGAGGCGAATCGTCTCCGTCCCGCTCTTCACCACCACCACGCGTGCCGGGCCGGCTTCGCACGGCTGCGCGCGCGTGTAGTCGTTCATCGTCCCGAACCACGAGTCGGGATCGAGACGCAGGTAGCTGCGCCCGTCGCCACAGACCCCTTCGCGTGCGGCGAAGGTGAACTGCACCGCGCTTCCGGCAGCGCTGGCGATGCGCCGCTCCAGCGCCTGGGCGCGGCACTCCGATGTTCCGCTCACCACCAGCAGCGTGGCCAGCAGGAGCCGGCCTGAGGAGGGGGGCATCATTTGTCGATGATCTCCATGAGAAGGCGAAGCGTGCGCGGATCCTTCTTGCTGGTGAGGGCTGATATGGCGCGGCTGCGAAGCTGCGGATCGGTCCCCGTCTTCACGATCTCCAGCAGCTTGTCGGTGGCCTCCCCCTCGGCGCGCTGCGCCAACGTCTCGATCAGCATCTCGCGGATGGGGCGCTCGGAGGCGCTGTCGTAGAGCTTGGCCAGTTCGGCGATGGGGAGCGTGCGCCCCACGCGGCGCAGGGCGTAGCGCCTGGTGTCGGAGCTTTCATCGGCGTTGCGGGCCATGGTGAGGAGCCACTGGTCCACCTCGGGGCCGCCGATGTTCGATAGCGTGTTGACGATGCGCGCCTTGATGCGGGCGTTGTCGGTGCGCGTGTAGAGCGTGCGCATCCAGTTCACATCCTCGCTGGTGGCGCGTTCCTTGTCGAAGGCGCCTAACGCTTCGAGGCGCAGCTTCTCCGGCGTTTCGTTGCGCTCGACGATGCCACGCACGAGCTGGCGGGCCCGCGGGCTCTGGTTGCTCACCAGCGCCCGCATCGCGGCGCGCTGTACGCGTTCGTCGGAATCGTCGCGCGTGAGCTGTTCGATGGTGTTGAGTGCTTCGTCGCCGGGCGAACGGGCCAGCCATTCGAGTGCGGAGGCACGCACCTCGACCGACGGATCGGTCTTGGCCACCTGGGCCAGCAACGGCACCCCCGAGCCATCGCGGCGGCGGCTTCCGATGAGGAAGACCGCGGTGCGCCGCAGGAGCGCTGAGCAGGAATCGCGACGCGTGAGCGTCTTCTGCAGTACCGGCATCGCGCCGTCAGGGTCGGATTGCGTGAGCGCGTTGAGCGCTTCCACACGCACCGCCTGCTCCTCACGATCGCAGCGCAGCGCGGAGTCGCCGGCGGCGGTGCGGATCGTCGCGGCGGCCGCCGCGTCGCCGCGGGCAGCCAGCGCGCCGCGAATGCGCAGCGAGAGCGCCTCGCTCTCCGCCTTGAGCCGTGCGCCGGGATACTTGTCCTTCTGCTGCTCCAGCGACTCGATGGCGCTGCGAAGCTCGGTGGTGCCGCCCATGCGATAGAGCGCGAAGGCCTGCCAATAGAGCGCGTCGGCCGCGTAGCCGCTGTTCGGCATGCGCGAGGCGAGGTCACGGAAGGCCGCGGCGGCGCGGCGATACTCGCCATTGTTGAGCAGCTCGCGCGCCTGACGATAGAGCGAGTCGGCAGGATCGCCCTGGAGCCAGGGGGCACGTGCGCGGGTGAGGAGCGGCGCTCCCTCCCATTCGGTCGAGCTCAGCGTCGGCGAATAGGCGCGGGCAGACGCCCATGCTTGCGACTTGTCGATGGCGAAGTCGAGCGCGATTGCCGACGAGATCTTGGTATCGATGGTCGTACTGAGACGGGGCGAGATTGCATCCACCTGCGCCAGCGCCTCGAGTTCGATCGCCGACGCATCGATCTTGGCCAATGCCTCACTGCGCATCGTGCTCGCGAGGTCACGCCAATGCGATTCGTCGAACTTCAACGCGAAGTCGGCGTCGAACGCGTCCCATTCGGCGTGCATGCGATCATCGTCGAGCGTGATCGCGTGTCGAGGTTCGGCGCGTGGCCGCGGCTTCACGGCCGAGCGTGGTGCCACGGCTGGGCGCGGCGTCGGCGCGGGACGCGGCGCCGTCGTGCGCTGCGCGTCGAGCGTCAGGAAGGGGAGCAACAGTAGCGCGAGCGCGCAGCGTCGGAAGCTCACGGTCATCTCCTAGTCGGCGCCGGCGCCAAGCCCGGCGGCAATGGTGCGAATGCGCGGGACGAGGTTCTGCTGCTGCAGCGCCTCGGTGATCAGTTCGCGTTCGGTGCGGGTCTCGCCGGCGCGCAGTCGCGCGACCTGGGCGAGCATCAATTCGAGATCCTCGAGCAACCTGCGCAGCGCCGGATCGCTTTCCGTGGCGCGCGAGCTGAGGAGCAGTCGCGTGGTCGTGAGCAGCTCCCCCGCCTGTTGCGCAAAGCGCCGATCGGAGGCCGGGTCGGCGCCATCGGCCGGGAGCGCGGCGAGCAGCACCGCCGTCTGCCCCAGGAGTTCGCTCGTGGTCGTGGTGACGGGGGTGTTGCCGGGAGTGTTGCTGGGGGGGATGCTGGCGGTGTTGGCACCAGTACCCGGCGCCGATGCCACCATCGGCAACTCGACTCCCGCGGAGCGCACGCTCACCCGCCCTAACGTGAAGGCAAGTACGATGGCCGCTGCGATCCCAGCCACACGCCACCAACGCGTCGCGATGGTCTGCGAGCCGCGCCGCCCACGCTGTGCCTCGACCCCGCGCCAGAGCGCGTCGAGGTCCGGGGCCGGTGGCACATGGTACGACGCACGAGCGCTGACAATGAGGCGATCGAGCGCCTCGTCAGGCAGGGCGTCGTGCGCGCCGTGATCGCTGTGATGCTGATTGTTGTGAAGCTGGTCGTCGTTCATCGGTCTGACTCCGGTGCAAAGCGAGAGAGCAGCTGGCGTAGCCTGGCCCGGGCGTGAAACAGGCGCCCCTTGCTGGTCCCTTCGGAGATGCCGAGGATCTCGGCGATCTCCACGTGCGTGTAGCCTTCGAGCGAGTGCATCACGAACACCTCGCGCTGTCCTGCGGTGAGTGCGTCGATCGCCGCGTGCAGCGACTGCTGCAGGTCGGGATCGAGCGCCTCCTGCGCGGGAGCCGGTGTGTCGTCGTCGAGCGTGCCGTGCCACTTCTTCCGTCGATCGATGCCGCGCCGCGCATTGAGCGTGAGGTTGACCGCAATGCGGTGCAGCCAGGTCCCAAACGCGGCGTCGCCCCTGAAGTCGCTGAGGCGCTGGAAGGCACGAACGAAGGCGTCCTGCGTGAGTTCATTGGTCAGCTCCTCGTCACCGCACAGGCGATAGACGAGGTGGTGAATGCGAGGCGCGTGCTGGCGATACAGGGCGTACTCGGCCTCCCGGTCACCGCGGCGGGCGCGGTCGACCAGGTGACGTTCGTGGCTCGGGTGTTCGTCGGAACGTGCGATCGCGGCTGAGGTCATGAGCTCGCGAGGTTGGACACCATTCGTGTCCAAGGCGTTGGGGGGGCGTTCGCCGATTCCGCTCCATGCCTCGAACGCCGCCCTCAGGGGCGGCGACGGTCGACCGTGCGACCCCTACCAGCGGTAGGTGACCACGCTTCCTGCCGGGATGGTCGCGCGAAACCCTCGCCCCCCTCCCCGCACGGCCAGATCGCGCGGGACAGTCGCCGAGTTGACGGCGAGCAGCACGGTGGAGCCGTCCGCATTGCGGAAGGCGACCGTCTCCACGTCGTCGACGCCGCTGGTCGAGGCAATCCGCCGCGCCCCAGCACGCACAAACCGCGACGCATGCGCCAGTGCGTAGTATTCCTCGTTGCGCGTCACCGCGCCGGTGGCCGAGTCCAGGGTGACGATGCCGCGGCAGTCGTTGCAGCCGCCGGCATGCGGCCCGTGGCGCTCGTCGAGGGCCAAGTTCCACAGCATCACCCCGCGCGCCCAGTGTCGCGTGGCGCCAATCACCAGCGTGCGCACGTTCCAGCGCAGGTTGTCGCCGAAGGTCGGGGCCCACGCCCCACCCGAGCATTCGGTGAACCAGGTGTCCTTGTCGGGATGCGCGTCGTGCACGCGCGACTGCGCCGACACGTCACCGGCGTAGCAGTGCCACGCGACGCCGCTCACGTAGCGCTGGGCGAGCGTGTCGCCCAGAACGCCTAACGGCGATTCCGGCGCATCCCAGTTGTGGTCCCAGTCCACGATCTGCGTGGTCACGTTGCGGCTGGCGAATAGCGGGCCGAGGTGGCTCCCGACAAACTCGGCACGCTGCAGCGCGGTGAGGTGCATCCCGGGGTAGTCGTCCGGCTCGTTGTGCGGTTCGTTCTGCACGCTGAGCAGCGCAATCGGTACTCCCTCGGCGGCATACGCCTCGACGTACCGCCGCAGGTATTCAGCAAAGGGCGCATACGCGTCGCGTCGCAGCGTCCCCTTGTAGAGCGAGCCGTTGGACTTCATCCACGCCGGCGCGCTCCATGGGGTGGCCATCACCCAGAGCTGCGGATTGATCGCCCGCATCGCCTTCACCACCGGCAGCACATCGGCGCGGTTGGGCGCAATCGAGAAGTGCACCAGCGAATCGTCGCGCGCACCAGCGGGCACGTCATCGAGCGTGTAGTGCGATCGGGAGAAGTCAGAGCCCCCGATCGTCAGTCGCACCACGCTGAGCGCGATGCCGCTGTCGGGGGAGAACAGCTCGCGCAACAACGCCTCGCGCTGCGCCGGGGTCAGACGCGTTTGGATGAGCCACGCCGAGGCGTCGGTGAGTGCGGCGCCAAATCCGACCATCGACTGAAAGGACTGCGTCGAGTCGATCTCGATCCGGGTCACGCTGCGGCGAGCGGTGTCGCTCGGGGCAGCGTCCGTGATGCGGTCGATCGCGAGGTCGGGTTGGCGCGCGAGGAGCTGCGAGCGATCGGGGGTCGTGAGCCACGACTCCACGCGAGTCGATCGTATCGGCGTTGATTCCCTCGACTGGGTGCAGGCCGTCATCGTCAGCAGCAACGCCAGCCCCGCTACCGTGCGCGCCAGCCATGGCGCCCGAGTCATCCCTCCTCCCGGATGCGCACCGCCAGCATCAGCGCCTCAGCCAACCCGCCATTGTCCACGTGTCCCACCACGTGTCGCGCCACGGCCAGCGCCTCCGACTCGGCGTTGGCCATCGCGACCGGATGCCCCACCACCTGCAGCGCCGGCATGTCGTTCCAGGCGTCGCCCACGAACATGATCTCGCTCGGCGGGATGTCGTATTCCTCAGCCAGCGCCTGCACCCCCGTCCCCTTGTTCACTCCGGTGGGGAGCAAGGCAACGAAGAGCGTGTCGGGCATGAGCGGCGAGGTCGACGGCCAGATGTCGATCCCGGGGTGCGACTGGGCGAGCATCTCGTCGTGCAGTTCGCGCGACACCATCCACTGCGCCCGCACGATCCCCTCCTGAAAGCTGTCGAGCGAACGCGGCGTGAAGGGGACGCCGAGCAGCTCGGCGTGCTGGCGCGTGCGCTCGGAGACTTCCTCCACCACGTAGTCCAGGTCGCTGTAGAGCTCCAGCGTGTGACCGGTTTCGCGTGATCGTGCGATGAGCGCCGCGATCCGGTCGCGCTCGATGCGTACCGAGTGCGTGCGGCCATCGGGGAAGTGCACGACGCTCGCCCCGTTCTGGAAGATGTGCCACCCGTCCGGAGCCATGCGCTCGGCGTACTCGCGGGTGATGCCGAAGGCGGGGCGTCCCGAGCAGAGGGCGAGGCGAATGCCCGCGGCGCGCGCCGCTTCGACCGCGGGCCACACATCAGGGTGCACGACGCCGTTGGCGCCGACCAGCGTGCCGTCGACGTCGGCGCAAAGGAGTCGGATCATGGGTATGCAAACTAATGGCGCGCAGGAGCAGCGCGTGACATTGTGCTGAGGTGACGCCCATCCCTCTTGCCTTGCTCCGTTGCCGTCTCGGTGCGCTCGGGTTCGCGGCTGCGCTTGCCGCCGCCCTCCCCTTCCCTGCCATCGCGCAGGAGAAGAGTGACAGCGCGCGTGGGGTTGCATCTGGCGGCGACATCTTCGGCGCGCGGGACGCCGTGATGCTCGGCGCGTTCGCGTTGGGTGGCGTGGTCGCCTACCACAACGATCGTGGGATCGCGCGCGCCTTCCAGCGCGTCGATGTGCAGGACAACACGGCGCTTCGCAACACGGCGGCAGTCTTTCGCAACACCGGTCAGCCTGGCGTGCTGTTGGGCGGACTCTCGGCATATGCCGTCGGTCGCGTCACGCATCGGCCTGCACTGGCCTCCGCCGGGCTGCGCGTGACCGAAGCGATCGTCATGGCGGGGACACTCACCGGGATCGGCAAAGTGGCGGCAGGACGTTCGCGTCCATTTGTCACCGCGGGTGTCAATCCATCCGACTTCCAGTGGTGGCGCGGGCGACGGGAAGGCTTCACCTCGATGCCGTCGGGACATACCTCCGCCGCCTTTGCCGCCGCGAGCGCGCTCGCTGTCGAGTGGCGCGCATCGTGGCCCGGGAGTGCACGGATGGCCGTGCCGTTGCTCTATACGGGTGCAAGCCTGGTGGGACTGTCTCGCATCTACAATGACAAGCACTGGGCGAGCGACGTGATGGCTGGCGCGGCGTTAGGCACGCTGTCCGGCCGCGTGGTGGCACGCTGGGGGCGAGCGCACCCCAATAGCCGCGTCGATCGCTGGCTCCTTCCGGTTCGTGTCGCGCCTGCGGCCGACGGCGCCGTTCGTGTCGGCCTGTCGTTCCTCCTCGCGCCCGCGTCGCCAGGCGCACGCTGACGGTCGCAAGACATGGACATGGCGATGGGTCACTCTTCCCATTCGGCGACCCAGGTTGCGGCGTAACCTCGGATCATCTCCCAGCGCCGAGCGAATGTCATGTCGACCACCATCATCCCCTCCATTGGTTCCGCCGCCCTGCATGGCGGCGACGCCGACGACGCGCCCGTCACCTACGAGCGCATCGCCGCAAGCATCGCCGCCGTGACCGTGCACGGGGCCGATGTGCGCGTCCACTGGAAGAACCCGCTCACCGGCGCGCCAATGGGCGAGTCGTCGGCCCTGATGTCCGTGGATATGTCGCTGGCGGCGCGGGTGAAGGCACAGGCCAAGCGAAGCGTGGTGCAGGAGATCGCCGCGGCGTTCATGCGCGCGCTGAGCGGGGCATTGGGCGGCAGTGCCGGTCGCATCGTGCGTGACATGGCATACACCGCGTCGCACGACCTGCAGTCGCGGGCGCTCGCCGGGGTGAACTACACCGAGTCGACCCGTCGCGAGGCGGTGGTGCGCGCCTTTGCAGCGGTGCAGGAGCGTTTCACCTGGGATGCCTCGAGCAGGCGCTTCGTCGCCCGTTAGGCTCCTCGCGCGTTAGGCTCGGCGCACTCCCGCTCGGGTCTGATCGTCAGAACTCCCAGTTGATGCCGATGGTCGGGAGGACCTTCAGTCCCACGGAGCGATCGACGCGCTGTTCGCGCACGTCCCACTGGAGCCCCGTGACATTCTCGCGGGCATTCACGTTCTGGATGTCCATGAACGTCACGAGCTGCGTGCGCCCGATGCGCCAGCGGCGGTCGACGCGCGCATCCACCGAAAAGAACGACGGCAGACGCTCGGCGTTGTAGCGCGTGAAGTCGAGCGTGCCGGCCTCGGCGCCGCGCTCGACGTACGGCGTGACGGGGAGACCGGTCGCGGCGCGCAGGCGCCCACTGAACTCCCACCGCGCGCTCGGACGCCACCCGGCCACCACATTGGCCACGATCGGCGTGTCGAAGGCGCCGCGCGAGGAGCTGCCGTCCAGCGAGGAGAACGAGGTCCGGTTGAAGCTCACGCTGGCGACCCCATACACCGGGAGCGCCCCCAGCTTCTTCTGCACCAGCGCCTCGGCCCCCCACACGCGTCCCGTGCCGCGCGAGGCCAGCGGTTCCAGCCCGAACGGGATGTCGGTGAACGCGTCGTCAAACCCCGACGGCTGCAACACGGCATTGGGGCGAAAGATGCGCGCCGCGTACTCGGCGTACTCCTTCACGAATCCCTCCACCTGCCAGCGCCACTCGCTCCCGACCAGACGCTGGATCCCCACGATGGCCTGATCGGCCCGCAGCGGGGCAAGCGCCTTGCCGTTGGAGGCGTCGCCGATGAGCCAGATGAAGGGAGGCGGTTGGTGATACCGTCCGAGCGCCAGCGTCAGCGTGGTGGCGTCGTCGAGTGCCAGCGACAGGCTCGCTCGCGGGGACACCACATACGACTCGGCCAGAAAGTCGTAGAAATCGCCGCGTACCCCAGCCGACAGCCGCAACGCCGGTGTCGCCTGCCAGGTCCCCTGCACGTACGTCGCGTTGCGGAAAGCGGTGAAGCTGGTGTCCACCCGCAGCGGGCGTGGATCGCCCCCCGCGTCGCGTCGCAGGTAGCCGG
This sequence comes from uncultured Gemmatimonadaceae bacterium, assembly GCA_964560345.1. Taxonomy (GTDB): domain Bacteria; phylum Gemmatimonadota; class Gemmatimonadetes; order Gemmatimonadales; family Gemmatimonadaceae; genus SCN-70-22. The sequence goes on along the minus strand of CAZLLP010000019.1, from coordinate 10,252 downwards.
GAAGGGTGACGTCATAGCGCAGTGTGCTGGCCAGCTTCGCGATGTTCCCGGCGTCGAGGGCGAACGTGGGACGCAACTGCCAGGTGATGTCGCTGCGCAGCGAGTTTTCTCCTTCTCCGGTATTCGCCTCGAAGATCTTGTTCGGCGGCGACAGCGAGTCGAACTGCGCCGTGCGATAGCGCGTGTACGTGCGCCCGAGGGTGGTGGTCGCGACACCGTTGCCGAACAGCCGCTTCCAGGTGAGGCCGGAGAAGTACTGGCGCTGCGAGGGCGAGAGGATGCGCGAGTTGTCGACGCGCTGGTCGGCGTCGTCGTTGGTGAAGGAGACCTTGTCGTTCGCGCCTATGGTGAGGAACGAGATCGCGTCGCGCGTGCTGGGGCGCCACGTCACCTTGAAGATGGCGTCGGTGTAACGCGGGATGAATGACTGCCCCAGCGCCTTGAAGAGGAGGTCGAGGTAACTCTGCCGTACGTTGAGCAGGAAGGACGCGCGTTCGCCTAACGGCCCTTCGACGATGGCTCCGTATTGCGAGGCCGCGAGGTTCACCTCTCCCGACATGCGTTCGCGGTTGCCGTCGCGCAATGTGAGCACGGTGGACGACGAGAGGCGGTCGCCGTAGCGCACGCCAAATCCGCCCCCGGAGAGCGTGGCATTGTCGATGAAGCGGATGTTGATGAGCGACAGCGGTCCGCCGGTGTTGCCCTGCGTCCCGAAGTGATTGATGTTCGGCACTTCGACGTTGTCGACGACGAAGAGGTTTTCGTACGCAGCGCCTCCGCGTACAAAGAGGTCGTTGCGCCCGGCGGTGGTGGTGGCGATCCCCGGCGCCACTGACAGCGCCTGCAGGACATCCTCGGAGGCGCCGGGGGTGCGGCGCAGTTCTTCCGAGGCGAGCGTGGTGCTCGACACCGGCGTTGCGGCTGGCGGCTGGCTGGGAAAGGCGCTCGGTCGCACCGTGACGGCATCGAGCTGCACCGTGAGCCGCGTCATGGCCAGGCTTACCGCCACCGGCTTGCCGGCGCTCACCGCGACATCGCTCTTGAGGAGGGGCGCATATCCCAGGCGCCGCGCCTCGATCTGCACGATGCCGGGGCGCACGTTGGTCAACGTGAAGCGCCCCGCATCGTCGGTCTGCGTCGCCGCGTCCTGGCCGATGACGCGAATCGTGACGCCGACGATGGGCTGCTCCGTCACCGCATCGAACGCCCGTCCCGAGATCACGCCGGGTTCGGCAGGGCGGCTCACCGTCGCGGGTTCTTGGCCCCCCAGGGTCGCGTGGAGCGCGGCAGGAGAAGCTACGAGCAGCGCCGCGGCGAACGCGACGTGAGACCAGGAGGACGCCGAGAGAGGCACGCGTTCGTGATTGAGGCCATGCGCCGCGAATGGCAGCTGCAACTGGTCGAACGCGTTTCGTCGACCCGTCGGTTCCGCGTCACTCCGGTACCGCCTCCGCTGCGCTGGGCGGGGCAGTCAGCATCGGCGACGGGTGACCTCGTGAATGAATGGATCCCGATGCTCTCGCGGAGGCCGTGTTTCGAGGATTTCGCCCGGGTGATATTGACTTATAAAATTACCCGGATAATATGCTCGCATCGTTTCCCATCGAGTTGCGCGCCATGTTGCCCCCCGCCCCAGCCAATCCGCTCATTGCCTTTGCGGCAGACCACCTAATCGCCGCAGGCACCTTCGACGAGGTCGCCGGGGCCGCGCGCGCCGTACAGGCGCAGGATGCGACCGCGAGGGTGCTGGTCTTCGACGCCGTGACGAGCGAGCTGGTGGACGTCGACCCGCGCGTCGCTGGCCATGCGCCCGCGGCGGGTGCTCCGGATACTCTCGAGGCACCGGACGGCGTCGATTCGCCGCGAGGGCCCGGCCGCCCCAAGCTTGGCGTCGTCGCACGCGAGGTCACGCTCCTTCCCCGCCACTGGGACTGGCTGGCGACGCAGCCCGGGGGGGCGTCGGCGGCTTTGCGTCGATTGGTGGAGCAGGCCCGGAGCGCCAATGTCGCGCGCGATCGCGTGCGGCGTGCACAGGAATCGGCCTATCGCTTCATGTCGGCCATGCTGGGGAATCAGCCGCATTTCGAGGAAGCGACGCGCGCGCTCTTCGCCGGCGATCGCGAACGCTTCACCGCCCTGTCCGACTCCTGGCCGACCGATCCCCGCGATCATGCGCGACGGCTGGCCGATGCTGCGTCCCCGACCGGCTCAGCCGCCGATGCATGACCTGACCCAGGGATCGATCCCCCGACACATCCTGCGCATGGCCGCGCCACTGGCCATCGGGATGCTCTTCCAGACGGCGTACTACTTCGTCGACCTCTACTTCGTGGGGCGGCTTGGCGACGCCGCCATCGCCGGTGTTGGTGCCGCAGGCAACCTGCAATTCATCGTGGTGGCCCTCACGCAGGTGCTCGGCGTCGGCACCATGGTACTGATCTCGCACGCCGCCGGCCGCAAGGATCGCGACGACGCCAACCTCGTCTTCAACCAGAGCGTCCTGCTCGCCCTGCTGGCGGCGGTCGTGACGCTCGGTGGCGGATTCGCCTTTTCCAGTGCCTACCTGCGCACCGTTGCCGCCGATGAACAAACGGTGCGCAGCGGGACGGCGTACCTGTATGGCTTCCTCCCCGCACTCTCGCTGCAGTTTGCCCTCATCTCCATGGGATCGGCGCTGCGCGGGAGCGGGATCACCAAGCCGATGATGGTCGTGCAGATGCTCACCGTCGTCCTCAACGCGATCCTGGCGCCGATCTTCATTGCCGGATGGGGGACGGGGCGCCCGTTAGGCGTGCTGGGTGCCGGGCTCTCGAGCACCGTCAGCGTGGCGGTGGGTGTTGCCCTGCTCTTCGCCTACTTCCAGCGCGTCGAGAAGTTCGTGCGCTTTGACCGGTCGCTCCTGCGCCCGCGCCTGGACGTGTGGGGACGACTCTTGCGCATCGGCGTGCCGGCCGGCGCGGAGTTCTTCCTGATGTTCCTGTCGATGGCGGTGAACTACTGGATTATCCGCAGCTTCGGTTCGGCCGCACAGGCGGGGTATGGCGTAGGCTCGCGCGTCCTGCAGGCGGTGCTCCTCCCCGGGATGGCCGTTGCCTTCGCGGCGGCGCCGATCGCCGGACAGAACCTGGCCGCCGGACATCCGGAGCGCGCGCGCCGCACCTTCTTCGATTCGGTCAGGCTGAGCAGCGTGATCATGATCGCGCTTACCCTGCTGTGCCAATGGCGCCCCGACTGGCTGGTGCTCTGGTTCGCAGCCGATCCGGTGGTCGTGGCGACCGGGGCGGAGTTCCTGCGCATCATCTCGTTCAACTTCGTGGCGTCGGGCATCGTCTTCACCTGCTCGGGGATGTTTCAAGCCATGGGAAACACCGTGCCCACGGTGATCAGCAGCGCGGTGCGACTCCTGCTCTTCGTGACACCGGCGTTGTTCGTATCGCAGCGCGCGGGGTTCGCGCTCTGGCAGCTCTGGTTCGTGTCGGTGGCCGCGTCCACCGTGCACGCCGCATTCGCCCTGTGGCTGCTGCGGCGTGAGGCGCTCAAGCGTGGGAGCCTGGCCTCCGCGCCGCCACGTGTCGCCGAGGCGGTCGAGGTGAGCGCATAGCACGAGCAGGCACGTCATGCTCGCGCCGATCGAGGCTGTGATCCTTGCTTCGGTAGCGCTTGGTGGCGCAGGTTGACGGACAAAGGGGTGCAGAGGCGTGACGTCCCCGCGGACGATGCGCCTCCCCGCCCCCATCGTCACCCTCTACCGGCCACGCCATGTCGATGCGCGCCTCTCGCCCCGTTGCCACGATCCTGCTTGCCGCCGTCGCGGTGTCTGCGTCCGCGCGACGCGCCGAGGGTCAGGGGCAGTCCATCGGGTCACATCCGCGGATTCGCGAAGCGACCGCGCTGCTGGACAAGTGGCTCGACGCGCAGCGCGCCTACCAGCGCATTCCCGGGCTCGCGGGCGCGGCGGTGCACGATCAGGAAGTCCTGTGGCAGGGCGCGTCGGGGATGGCCGATGTGGAACGGAGGATTCCCGCATCGCCTCAAACGCTCTACAGCATCTGCTCGATCTCCAAGCTCTTCACATCGATCAGCGTGATGCAGCTCCGCGATCGCGGCCTCGTACGGCTCGATGATCCGGTGGAGAAGCACCTGCCCTGGTTCAACATCAAGCGCACGCACCCGCAGTCGGGGGCCATCACCGTTGAGGGATTGCTCACGCACGCGTCGGGACTCCCGCGCGAAGCGGCCTTCCCGTACTGGTCGGCTCCCAACTTCGAGTTTCCCACGCGACAGCAGATCATCGATGCCGTTTCGAGCGAGGAAACGCTGTACCCCAGCGAGACCTTCTTCCAGTACTCCAACTTGGGGCTCTCGCTGGCCGGGGAGATTGTCAGTGCGGCCAGCAAGGAAGCGTACGGCGACTACGTGCGCCGCAACGTGCTCATGCCGTTAGGCATGTCGAGCACCTATCCGGAGATCCCGGTGGAGGAAAAGGGGAAGCGCATGGCCGCAGGGTACGGCCCGCTCACGCGCGATGGGACGCGCGCCCTGCTGCCGCTCTTTACCACCAAGGGAATCGCGCCGGCGGCCGGCTACGCGTCGAGCGCGCTCGACCTCGCCCGCTTTGCCTCCTGGAACTTCCGCTTGCTGGCCAAGGGGGGCACCGAGGTGCTTGACGCCAACACCCTGCGCGAGATGCAGCGCGTGCATTTCGTCGATCCCTCATGGGAAACTACCTGGGGACTCGGCTTCTCCGTCAGCCGCACACCGGACAACAAGACCTTCGTGGGTCATGGCGGGAGCTGCCCGGGGTTCCAGACGCAGCTCTCGATGCAGACCGACGAGAGGATTGCCGCGGTCGCGATGTCGAACGGGATGGACGTCAACGCCGGCGCACTCTCCCGCGGCATCTACGACATCATCGCTCCCGCGCTCAAGGCCGCGTTAGGCGATTCGGCGCGCAAGCTCCCGGCACTCGATCCGTCGCTCGAGCGCTACCTCGGCACGTACGCCAGCGCCTGGCGTGGTGAAACGGAAGTCGTGGCGTGGGAAGGCGGGCTGGTCGTCGTCGCGTTGCCCAGCGACAATCCGGTGCGCGGCATGACCAAGCTGCGGAAGGTTGGTGAGCACACGTTTCGCCGCGTGCGCTCCGACGGCAAGCTGGCCGAGGCGTGGGTCTTCGGCGTTGGAGGAGATGGGCGCACGACGTCGGTGACGGTGAATTATCAGGTGTCGCCGAGGGTTCGTTAGGGGAGGACGGGAAGACGGGAAGACGAGTGAAGGGCGAAGGTACGAACGCCCGCCGGCAGCGTCGCTGCGGCGGGCGTTTGTCATCTCGGAGGTCGGGATCGCGAGAGGGTGCGAGGGCGAAATGGTGCAGCACCACTCGATCCCACGCCGATTTTCTCTCCCGTCTCCCGTCTCCCGTCCGCCCTTCAGCGCTCCGCCCCCGCGGCCACCTCGGCGGCTGGAACATTAGGGGAGTCGCCGAACTTTTCTGCCCAGCGAGCCAAGGCGCAGAAGGCCTCGTCCAGGGCCTGACCCTTTTCGGTCAGCTCGTACTCGACCCGCACGGGGGTGTCGGGGACGACGAATCGCGCGATGAGTCCCTCGTGCTCGAGCTCGCGCAGGCGCTCGGACAGCATCCGGTCGCTCATGTCGGGGATGGCGGCCGCGATGGCGTTGAAGCGCGTCCGTCCACTCTGGAGAATGCGCAAGATCGCCCCGGTCCAGCGTTTACCGATGAGCTCAACCGCGCGGTGAAACCGCGGGCACAGGGCAATCGGATGATGGTCCGACATGACCCCTCACTTATGAAAAAGAAGTTACTTGACAGACGAACTGACGATACTTACTGTTACTCACAGAAAGTAAGCTACTGAGTCGCGAGCGCAATCCCTCAAATGACCCAGTCGGCTGCAGGATTCGAAGAGCCATACCCCAAACGATCCCACCAAGCCTCAAGGACCACTGCCATGACCGCTCCCGCCACCACTCAACTCTCCACCTGGACACTCGACGCGTCGCACTCGCACGTCGAGTTCGCGGTGCGCCACATGATGGTCGCCACCGCCAAGGGGACCTTCAACGACGTCAAGGGAACCGTCGAATTCGATGGCTCCAACTTGGCGACTGCCAAGATCAACGTCGAGATCGCCGTCGATTCGATCGACAGCAAGAACGTCGACCGCGACAACCACCTCAAGTCGCCCGACTTCTTCGACGCCGCCGGCCACCCGACCATCACCTTCGTCAGCAAGAAGATCACCCCGACCGACGGCAACGAGTTCACGATCGTCGGCGACCTCACCATTCGCGGCACCACCAAGGAAATCACGCTGGCCGGTGAGTCGCATGGCTCGCTCCGTGACCCGTGGGGGCTCGACCGCGCCGGCTTCAGCGCCACGGGGAAGATCAACCGCCTCGACTACGGCCTCAACTGGAACGCCGCGCTCGAGACCGGTGGCTTCGTCGTCGCCCAGGACGTGAAGATCACGCTCGACGTCGAGATCACGAAGCCGGGCAACTAAGGGCGGATGAGGGGAAGGCGGGAAGACGGGAAGACGAGATGACACAGCGCCTGACGAACCGTTCTCGTCAGGCGCTGTGTCGTTGCGGTCACGCGTCTTCTCGTCCTCTCGTCCTCTCGTCTTCAGAACTTCTCAAATGACTTCACCGGCGCGCGCTTGCCGTCCCCGAGATACACCCAGCGCACGTCGCGGATGAATCGTTGCGCCATGCGCTGGATGTCCAGCGGAGTGACGCTCCGCAATTGCTCCTCGAACTTTGCCACCGCCCGAATGTCGCCCTCGAACAGGTAGGAGCGGGCGAGAAAGTCGGCCTGGTTGGCGTTGGTCTCGTTATCCAGATAGAACTGTGTGAGGAACTGCTGGATCAGGCGCCCCAGCGCATCCTCGTTGATCATCCCGGTGCGCACCGCCGCCAGTTGCTGGCGCATGATGTCCACGGTGAGCTCGGGCTGCACCGTCGTCACATAGAATCCGCCAGCCGCAACGGCCCGCTCGATGAAGGGAGCATCCACCGCATACGTCAGGTTGCGCCGCGACCGAATCTCCCCGAAGAGCTGTCCTGCGAGCACCGCGGACGTGATGCGCAGCGCGTAGTAGTCCTTGGTCCCCGCCTTGGGGCCGGCGTAGCGCCCCATGATGTAGTTGGTGGGAAGCGGTCGATCGACGCTGAACGCCGTCGCCTTGGTGCGCGGCAGCGTGTCAGGCAGCGTCCACTTGTAGCTGCCGGCCGGGAGCCTGGCCAGCGTGAGCGCGACCAGGCGCTCGATGCGCGCGCGCGGAATGTCGCCCGCCACGACCAGCAGCATGCGCGACTTCACGATCTGCTCGCGCTGGAAGGCGCGCAGGTCGGCCAGGGTGATGCGCGAGAGCGAGGCCTCGGTCCCCGTGGTCGGGATGGCGTACGGGTGTCCGTCGAAGGCGATCGAATCGGCGAGGTACTCGAGCAGGGCATCGGGCGAATCCTGTCGCTGGCTCACGCCCAGCAGGAACTGCTGCCGCACGAGTTCGACCTCGCTCGAATCGAGCGTCGGCTGCATGAGGCGCGAGGCAAAGATCGCCCACGTGCTATCGAACGTCGCCCGCGTCGCCCGGATGCCGAAGACCGACCAATCGGGATCGGCGTCGGTGACGATCCCCGTGCCGAGGCGCGACATGGCGCGGCGCAGACGGTCCTTGGAATAGGCGCGCGTCCCGCGTTCCGTCGCCTCGAGAAAGAACGGCTCGATCCCCGCGTTGGCCCACGTCACCTGCCGCACGCCGCCCAGCAGGTACAGGTTCGCCACGGCGATGTCACCGGCAATCTGCCGCTGGATCACCCGGATCCCGCCGCTCTCATACGTCACGGTTCCCGTATCCGCCGCCGCACTCCCGGCAGCCGCAACGCGCGGCGCCGCCTGCGCCGGGAGCGAACGCGGTGCGATCGCATGAGCGATCAGCGCAAAAGAGAGCAGGGAACCAAAGCTGGCAACCGCGCACCACCTGGCGCGCCCCGCGCGCACTCCCGTCTCCCGTCTCCCGTCTCCCGTCCGCTTCATTGCACCACCTTCGGCAGCAGATCGCTCTCCTTGAGCCCGATGCGCTTGCGCGCCTCCGGGTCGATCAGCACACCCACCACGCGTGGCTTGCCTACGATGTACTTCCGCGCATAGCCCTGCAGGTCGGCCAACGTCTGCTTCGCCATGCCGTCGATGTACCCCATGTAGTAGTCGATCCCCGACACCGCCCACCAGAAGCCTAACGTGTGCGCAAACCCGCTCGCGCGGTCCTCGCCGTAGGCCGTGCTCACGGCCCGCTCGGCCTTCACGTTCACCAGTTGCTCCTGCGTGATGTATCCGGGGTCGGCGAACTTCGCGATCTCGCGGTCGAGTGCCACCACCGCCTCCTTGAGGCGCTCCGGCGTCGTCTGCCCGACGATCGAGATCGGCCCCTTCTGGTCCAGCGTGTAATAGTTCACGCCGATCGACTGGAAGAGCCCCGAGTCGACCAGGCGCTGCTGCATCACCGACACGGCCTGGTTGAGCGCATCGGAAAAGACGTCGGCCGCATACGTCGCCGTCGGATCCTGGCGCACACTCGGCCCTTGCCACTCCAGCATCACGGTCACTGCGTTCACCGGTTGTTCGACAATCACCGCCTCATTGGCCGTGAGAGCGGGGATCGCTGGGATCGGGTCCTTCACGAAGGGATCGTCCCCCTTCTTCCAGTCGCCGAAGACCGCCTCCGCCAGCTGAAAGACGCGCTGCGGATCGACATCGCCGGCCACGAGGAGCGCCGAGTTGTTGGGGACGTAGTACTTCTTCTGGATCTCGCGCATCTTCTCGGGGCCAACGGTCTGCAGCACCGTGCGCTCGCCGATGATGTTCTTGCGGCTCCACTGACCGGGATACACGCGCTTCCCGATCGCTTCCTGCAACGCGAAGAAGGGCGACGCCTCGTTGCGGTCATATTCGCCAAGCACCACCTGACGCTCGCGCTCCAGTTCCTCGCGCAGGAACTTGGGCTCGCGCAGCGCCGCCGCGATGAGCCGCATCGCCCCCTCGAGGGAGTCCTTGGGGAGCGTCATGTAGTAGTTAACGCGCTCTTCCTGCGTGGTGCCGTTGAAGACCGCCCCCAGTTCCGACGCGCGCTCGATGAACTGGTCCGGGAGCGGCAACTGCGCGTTGGCCTTGAAGAACATGTGCTCGTACATGTGCGCGAGCCCTTCGTAGCCCGGCGGCTGCGTGAACGACCCGTTGCGCACGTTGATCTCGACGGTGGCCAGCGGGACGCTGTGATTCTCGGCCACGATCAGCTGCATGCCGTTGGCCAGCACCTTCTGGTGGATGAACTTCTCCAGGTTCGCCCGCTGTCCTCGCGCCTCTGGCGCGAACGAGGACACGGCGAGCAGGGCGCAGACGAACGCCCGGGTGAACAACGACGGGAAGGCGAGAAGACGAGGCATGAGACTCCTGAGACCTGCTGTTCCGCTGGCGAGGATCTCCCCGTGCGGCTTTCTTTCGATCCACTATGACACAAACGCCTGCCACCGTCGCTGCGTTCATCGAGGCGGCGCGCGGGACGCTCGCGGCCGAGCGCCTGCGCGCCCACGAGCCGCTTGCTGCATACACCACGTTCAAGATCGGCGGTCCGGCCGACGTGCTGTACGATGCCACCTCGGCCGACGATCTGGCAGAGGCGGTGCGCCTGGCGCGTGCGACGGGGACGAACCACTTCGTCCTGGGGTTGGGCGCCAACATCCTCGTGGGTGACAGGGGCTTTCGCGGCGTGGTGATTCGGAACGCGGCCCGCGGCCACCACTTCATTGACGACACCGGGCTGCGCGCCGAGAGCGGGGCGACCATTCGCGACCTGATCTTCGCCACGATCGATCGCGGACTCTCGGGGCTCGAGCACTACATCGGGATCCCCAGCACCGTGGGCGGCGCCGTCTGGCAGAACCTCCACTTCCTGTCGCCCGCCCCCGAGCGCGAGCGCACGATGTTCATCGCCGAAGTGGTGGAATCGGTGGAACTGCTCACCGAGGCAGGGGACCGCGTGACGCTCGACAACGCGGCGATGCAGTTCGGCTACGACACCTCGCGGCTGCACCACACGAAGGATGTGGCCCTCGCCGTCACGTTCCGCCTAACGCCGGGCGATCCGTTCGTGATGCATCGCATCCTGCAGGAGAACCTGAGCTGGCGCGGGGCGCGCCATCCGTGGCTCGACATCCATCCCAGCGCGGGATCGAT